>JAVBKX010000027.1:0-34332 GCA_031553835.1 Bacteroidales bacterium | reverse complement strand
TTAGTTTCTAATTTCTAATTGTTCGTGTACAATTATTTCAAACCCATACACCAATATCACTTCACAATTCTCAACTCCTTTCTCCCTCTCAACATTTGCCGTTTTCCCGGAGGCCCTGGAATACGTTCTACCTGAAAGCCTTCAGTGAGCATCATTCTTCGTACTTCTCCTTTAGCACAATAGGTAGTGAGAATCCCGTCTTCGGTCATGCCTTGGAAAATGCGTCTAAAAATCTCAGGAGTCCAGACATTGGCTTGTTTATCCGGAGCGAAAGCATCATAGTAAACAACATCGTATGGCCCCGGATAATCATAATCTGCAAAATCAGTTTGAATTTTATGCAGGGAAAAGAAAGGCGTAATAATCGCCGGCTTATCCCATTCGCATCGGTGCAATTCGGAAAATAAAGAAGGGCGCTGATAAGAAGCGTAATTTAATTGCGCGGCAACGGATTGTGGCAAGGGAAATTTTTCAAGCGTTGTATAAATAATGATCTTACCTTGTTTTTCGGCTTCCATAGCAGAGAGAAAAGCATTCAGTCCCGTGCCGAATCCTAATTCCAATATGTTTATCGTGTCCTTTTTGCATTGATTTAATCCGGCTTCTATGAAGACATGCCGGGATTCCTGTATGGCTCCATTGATCGAATGATAGTGCTCATCTAATTCCGGAATATACAAGGTATGTGAGCCGTCGGATGTGATTTGTATTTCCATAGAAAAATTCTTTGATTACCATTTTGTTGCATTTTTCAGATTGCAAAATTAGAAAAAAACTTCTACCTTTGTCTCCTTATGCAAAACTTGTCCCCCTATATCGCTTATTTGTTAATATCCCACGATTGTGTGATACTGCCCGGTATTGGAGCATTTGTTGCATACGATACTAAAGCCGGCGAGACGGAAGAAAGCGGTTGTGTTTTGCCTCCGGTGCGTTTGATCGGCTTTAATCCCGGATTAAAGCATAATGATGGCTTACTGTCGGGATTAGTGATGAGAAGTCTGGGTGTTTCCTATGAAGAAGCTGCTATTATTGTAACCCGTTTTTGTGAAGGCATTCGGAGTGCTGTTCAACAGGAAGGCGAATACAACTTGTCGATGGTCGGTATGTTTAGATTGTCTGATTTGGGACATGTTTTATTTACTCCGGCTTGGGATTCTGTGGCTAATGCATGTAATTACGGACTCGATCCTGTTCGTTTGCCGGCGCTTGATCGTCGGATGGCTCCTGTTCGCGAGAAAGAACATTCAGAAGATGTGGTTCATTCATTGGGCGAACGCTGGACTCATGCTGTGCGGGTGATTGCCGCCAGTGCGGCTGTTTTTCTGTTTTTTGCCACCCCTATTGGCCGGGACAATGATGTACATGAAGCCGGTTTATTTGTGACAGGAAATATGTCGGAATATGTTCCAACTTTGTCTGTCAGTGCAATTCCTTTAGATATTTATCAGCCACCGGTTGTGCGGCCTCTTCCCGAGATTTCTCCTGTCGAACAGGTTGTCGTAGAGTACAATAATGCCCGGCAAAAACATTATATTATCGTCGGAAGTTTTCCCTCGCGAGCAACCGCGAAAGCCAAGTTGCCAGCGATGACATTCAAATCCAGATATACGCCTGCGATTCTAAATAAAGATGGAAGATACCGCGTCTATATTCGAAGTTTCCAGGATAAATCGTCTGCCGAACGTTTCTTATCTTCGTTCCGTTCTACCTATCCAAAATATTCCGATGCCTGGATTTATACAGATCGAAATTAACCTTTTGATTTTTTGTTATTAATTTTTCAGTCTTAATTTTATTCTGTACCTTTGCAGCCGCTAATGCAAAATTTATAAATTCAAAAACAAATTATTAATGGCAACTAAAATCAGATTGCAAAGACATGGTCGCAAAGGGTACGCGTTTTACCACATCGTGATCGCAGATAGCAGGGCTCCACGTGATGGAAAGTTTATTGAAAGGATTGGTTCTTATAACCCGAATACCCATCCTGCTACGATAAATTTGGACTTCGATAGAGCTTTGTATTGGCTGCAAGTAGGGGCTCAACCTACAGATACTACTCGCAATATCCTTTCGGATGAAGGCGTTTTGTTGAAAAAACATTTATTAGGTGGTGTAGCTAAAGGAGCATTTAACGAAGCGGAAGCGGAAAAAAAATTCCAGGCTTGGGTGGATTCAAAACAAACGGCTAAACAAACCGCTCAATCTAAGAAAAATGAATCGGCAAGAGCAGATGCTAAAGCTAAATTGGAGGCCGAAAAAGAAATAAATAAAGCCAGAGCAGAAGCTTTAGCTAAGAAAAAAGCAGAAAAAGTAGTAACAGAAGCTGAAGAATCTGTTGCTGAACCGGAAGCTCCCGCAGTAGAACCGGAAGTCGCTGCCGAGTAACATACGATTTTTTTGTAAAAAGCGGATATCAATTACGATATCCGCTTTTTTTTGCTGTTATTGTAAAAACAACCAATAATTTTCATATATTTGTAGCCTGTAAGTTCACACATTTCACACATTCTATCATCATCTATGGGATTTTCTTTCCATATTATTGTTGTTAATACCATATTGGGTGCATTAATTTGCATTCAGGTTCTTCTGGTGTATCTCTTTGCTCAAGAGGTAAATTCTCTCTGTTCCTTGATCAAGGTTTGTAATTTTTAGGGATATAAATTTCAAACTTTTTAGTATGAATATTATTTACACACGTTATGAAACTTATTTATCTTCAATTAGTCGGTGCATTTTTATTGACGACTTTTACCTTAAATGCACAAGTGGAAAGACAAGACACATTGCTTGCTCAAAAAGCTATTCTTGATGTAGAAAACCCTCAATTTGTATGGGCGATGCAACAAAACGATTCCAAATTATTATTGGGACTGCTCGACAATTATGGTTTTGAATTGCGTAATGGCAATTCGATTTGGTTTGTAAACAAAGTTCATCCGGCAGAACAGTTGATGGTGAAGCTGCCGGCTGAGAACGATGTTGTATTATACATTATGGAAGATCCGTCGGGGATGCGACTGGATACGTTAGGGTTATATAATCCATCCTTAGGCAATGTGCTGGACAAGAAATGTCAAATCGTTTATCAGATCAATCCATCCGGTTTGGTGATGGATGGAGCCGGTCGCGCATTGCTGCAAGTTGGGAAAATTGTAAATAAGCGATTGGCCGCATTTTTTCTGCTCTATCAATATCCGATTGAAATGAAGAAAAAGCAATTTATGCAAGAACAATCATCCAGAAAAAATCTATAATTCTAACAATTATGAAAAAAAATATACTTCAACAATATATTTATTTGTTGATCTTAGCAAGTATGCCTATATCCGGATTTTCTATTCCGGTGATTCAGGAAGTGAAAGTGACTCATGGAACTTGTAGAAGTAATGGTACATTGGAAATCGTTGCTACTAATATTCAAGGTGCAGCATCTTATCAGTTGATAGCGCCATCTGAAGTAACTACGCCACCTCAAGCCGATTCGTATTTTTCAGGACTTCCGGCTGGTAATTATACAGTGGCAGTGTACGACGGAACCACAGGAGCTACCCCCGTAATCGAACAAGTTACCCTGACATCAACTTATCCTGACTTTATCCTGAATGGAATAGGTTCCAGTTACGATTCATCGGATGTGTGTGGTGATAATGGACTTCTGTATATTAATTATACAGGAGGTCGTGCTCCGTTTAATATTAAAATAACCAATACTAATACCTCTCAGGTTTGGACAGAGCAGACGGATAATCAGGGATTTACACTTACACGGTTGCAAGCGGGTAGTTATATGGTGGAAGTGACAGATAATTGTGGAGAATACCGGTCAACGGTGTCTCCTGTTCAAGTTGCCACTTCTGATAATTTGAATGATGTGCCATTTACCAGTTTGGAGTGGACTCCTTATCTTTATGGCAATGGAGGATGCTCCAAGATCTATTTTTGGGCTTATATTAATAATAACCAAATCAAAATTAATAATAGTTATAATTATCCACATATTTTTAATTATGTGCTGGAATACAGGGTAGAGTATCCGGCCGGTTCTGGACAATATACAGAGTGGACCAATATGCATTCATCATATATGTACATTTATCTTGATAATTACAATCCGAATGTGTTAAATTATAATTTTCAAGTAAAACATCCGTGTACGGGAGAGATAACATCAACTCCTTATCTTTTGCCTGCAGCCAGTGTGGAGTATTTGATTGCCCGTAACTGTAAGAGTCCTAATCAAAATTTTTGTGATATTCCTGAAAGCGCTGCCATTTATATCCAAATGCAAGCGAATGGAATAGCCAACTATACTTGTGCAAACTTTCCTTTGACAGTAACGTTTGAACCACAGAGTGGATTGGGAACACAAACGAAACAATACACATGGACAAATGCAACAGAGATAGAGTGTAAAGGGTTGGATTATGGAACTAACTATAAGATTACGATTAAAGATGTATCTAATACTATAGTTAAAACGGATTGGTTTGAAACCACGATCGACCCACCCACTCAGCCTATGGTTAGTATAGATCTGTTGTCCTTTTATGAATATGGTTATTGGGCTACATGTAATATAGATGCAATGATATTGCAATGGAGTTTTCATTTTTTGGATTGTGTGCCAGGAAATTTTTTTAATTCAGGCAAAGTAACAATTTCTGTTGTGTCGGGTCCGGGATTAGGTATAGAGCCTTTTGTGGTGAATTTTGATGAGCCTTGGAATTACTATCTTTGGACCGATTTGCCTTATGGAGATTATACATTCAAACTCGCTTACGATTGTGGAAGAGAAGAATATGTTGATTTTGTTGCACCAATGTCAAGGCCTCCTTATAAAAGTTTTGGAGAAATAACCATTGGCGCTCCAACAAATGGTACTGTTTGTGGAGCTTTCAATGTACTCCTATCGCCCAAATTTATAGATTTCAATGATCAGTTGGTTGAAGGTCCGGTTTTCGTTAATCTCTACAGGAAAAATTCGGACAATACTAAATCACTTTATACTAGTATTCAGTTTGGAGGAGGGTCTTTTGATATGCCGAATCTGCCGGGTGGATCCGATTATATATTGGAAGTGCATCCATATTATTCACAGAATGACTCTTATACTCATCCCTACAGAGATAAAGATTGTGTTTTGGGTACGTATGAATTTTCCTTGCCCTCCTATAGTCCTCCGGTGGTTAATGTACCTTTGTCCGGCGGGATTACCTGTCAGGATCAGAATACTGCATCATTGACGGTAGTGGCAGCAGGAGACCGCCCTCCTTTTACCTACCGGATGAAACCTTTGAATGCCGACGATTCGCAATATACAGCCTGGCAATCGGAAAATATTTTTCCAAATCTTATTCCGGCGAAATATACTGTACAGGTTAAGGATGATTGTGGTTCGGCCACAACTCAGGAATTGCGTGTTTTTTATGGTCTCGACCAGTTCCTTTATATCATTGGAGAAGTAAATCCGGGCGTAGTTTGTGCCGGAAAATCGACGGTATTTTCGGTGATGTCGGTCGGTCCGGTACAATATTATAAATGGTATAAAGACGGAGTCCTGATTCCCGGGGAGAATGGGCCTTCGTATGTGATAGAAAATACAACAGCCGCCGATATTGGCACTTATTCTATTATTATCAATAATGGTTTCTGTGATCTGGAAAATTCAGTGGATATTACGCAGGTAATTGTGACTCCTGCTAAACCGGTTATCAGCGGGGTCTGCTACAGTAATAGTGTTCAGTTGACCGCTACTGCTAATGATGCAGCGTCCTATCGCTGGTACCGTGATGATGTTCTGATTGTCAATGCCAACGCTTCTACTTATGAAGCGGTTCAGCCTGGTAATTATACGGTTGTAGCCATTTCATCCGGCGGTTGTGTTTCCGAGTTTAGCTCTCCTTACTATGCGTCTTTTGGGACGATGTATTGGAGTCGTAACGCTGCAGATGCAGACTGGAATAATAAAAATAACTGGGAGGATGCTTCTGGCAATAAATTGTATGGGATACCGAGCGCCTGTGTAGATGTACACATTCCGGGCAATGCCACTATTTATCCTGTCCTGACGGAATTGACAGATCCTGTTTGTCGTAATATTTACTTCCATTTTGGCGGCGAAGTGGCTAAGCCTCATTACCTGACATACGAGAAGGCTTATGTTCAGTATAATTTCGGCTATTATAACGGTTCAACTTACATGACGGATGGCGACGCCGGTTTTTCAGCCACTCCGATGAAACGGGGTCAATGGTATGCGTTGGCTACTCCATTAAAAAATATAGCTTCCGGCGATTTTTCTTTTGGTGGTAAGCCGGACGTCTGGCAACAGGGATTTGTGCAAAGTACGGTTGACGGCGATTTTGCGGGAGCATGGAAGGTCCCGGATAATCCGAATGCCGTGGATGTTGGAGCGCAACAAGCTCATGGTATCAGTATTTGGATGGCGCAAGTCGAACAGGGTAGTATCGGAGAAGATGAAGCGTACCAGACCAATTTAAATGCATTGCAAGGAGTTGTCCAATTGCCTTTTTATATGGAAGAACCTAATTTGGGCGGATCTCACCGGATTCATGAGTATGTGGGCGGAAAGAGCCGGTTTTACTATTATTATAATGAAAGTCCGTCTCAAACCATCTCTACGATTTATGATGAAATAGCTCGCGACGGCGAGGGTTACCGGTTTGCCTTCGACGATTTATTGGAAAACATCCTTATTAAAAATACGATCCAGAATCCTTCGGATCCGGGTACAGTGATGGAGACTTTCCGGATAGAAGTTCCGGCCGGCAAAGAAGTGATGATCGGTAATCCGTTTTTGTCTCATTTAGATTTTGATGCATTTTACGAATTGAATCATGATTATTTACAGAACGGCACTTATCGTTTGTATGTGGATAATAATTGGGGACAAGAATATACGTATGGAAGCGGAGGTTCTCTGACCAAATACATAGCTCCGTTGCAGGCGTTTTTTGTACAGACTGCAGGTTCGGGAACGATTAAATTAGTATTTCCTCCGGATGTAGTCTCCGTTACACATCCTTCTACTAAATTACGGTCAAGCCGCAGAGAGAATCATGTGGATGAAGTATTGTACATACAAGCATCGAACCAGTCGGGTAACAGTTGGTTGACATTAAGTTTGCGGGATGGTAAGGATGTTCGCCGGTTATTTAATTTTGATCCGTTGTACACCAATGTGCCTCAGGTGTTTGCGATTGATGCGAAGAAGAAAAATTCTGTACAGTTTATTCAGGAATCTTCAACGATTCCGCTGGGTATCAAATGCGAGCATGGCGGTACAATAACCTTAAAGTTTGATAATGTGGATGGATTTTATGTGGAATCGTTGACATTGCTTGATAAGGTTTTAGGCAAATCGGTGGATTTATTGCATACACCAATGTACACATTTGAGGGTACGGAAGATATGAAAAATCGATTCGAACTCTCCGTGGGTCGCTCTGTTTTATCTGATATTGAGCAAATTAAAGCCTCTTCGATCAAAATTTATACAGTGAGGAAGTTACTGTATGTAGATGCAGGTAGTGAGATTGATGCGGTTCAAGTGCTTAATATTCAAGGGATACAATATTTTTCCGACAATAACGTTTCGACCAATACTTACCGGCGTGAATTGTCTTTGACTCCTGGAATTTATCTGGTGAAAGTGCGGCTGGTGAATGGAAAAGTGCAAATTGGCAAAATAGTAATGAGATAAAATGTTGCTGTTTGTGTCCGTTTTCCCGGGAAATTTGTAATTTTATATCTTCAAAATGCCTTTTATGACAACTGATAATACTGCTAATTCCTTTGTGCATCTACATGTTCACTCCCATTATTCGTTGCTGGACGGAATGTCCACCATTCCCGGTTTGGTAAATAAAGTCATCGGATCGGGAATGAAATCCTTGGCTTTGACCGATCATGGGAATATGTTTGGAGTGAAAGAATTTTATGATTATGTAGAGAAAATAAATAAAGGAAAAGCTGATGAAGAAAAAATTAAACCAATATTGGGTGTTGAGGCCTATTGTGCCCGGCGTACCCGTTTTGACAAAAGTCTGAAAGAAGATGGTAGCGGATGGCATTTGTTGCTGTTGGCCAAGAATAAAAAGGGTTATCAAAATCTTTGCAAGTTAGTTTCTACTTCCTGGATTGACGGGTATTATTATCGCCCCCGGATTGATAAAGATGTTTTGAAAGAATATCATGAGGGTTTGATCGTTTGTTCGGCATGTCTGGGAGGAGAAATCCCCCGAAAAATAGATGCCGGCAATATAGATGCGGCACGCGAAGCCATTGCCTGGTTCAAGGACTTATTCGGAGATGATTTTTATCTCGAAATACAACGGCATCAAACCGACAAATCCGGAGCCGATCTGACGACTTACCCCAAGCAGATGGCGGTTTATAATCAGATCATTGAATTGGCGAAAGAAACCAATACAAAAGTAGTGGCTACTAATGACGTGCATTTTGTAGAGGAAGAACACGCTGAGGCGCATGATCGATTGATCTGCCTGAGTACAGGAAAAGATTTGGATGATCCGGAACGGATGCGTTATACCAAGCAGGAATGGTTGAAAACGCCGGAAGAAATGTCGCTCATTTTTCAGGATATTCCGGAAGCGCTCCAAAATACCTTGGAAATTGCTGCTAAGGTGGAATTTTATGACATCAATTCTGATGCGATTATGCCGGTGTTCCCTATTCCGGATGCCTTTGGCAGCGAATTGGATTATCGTGCAAAATATACGGAAGAAGAACTTCGTTCCGAATTTAACAAAGAAGACGGGCAGCGTTTCGATAAATTGGGAGGTTATGATAAAGTAATTCGCATCAAGTTTGAAGCGGATTATTTGAAAGCTTTGACCTTTGAAAAAGCAAAAGAGCGCTATGGAGATCCGATTCCGCCGGATGTCGCTGAACGGATCGAATTTGAGCTGGAAACCATGAAAACGATGGGTTTTCCGGGATATTTTCTTATTGTGCAGGATTTTATTCAAGCCGCACGCGATATGGGCGTTTCTGTAGGCCCCGGACGTGGATCGGCTGCCGGATCGGCTGTGGCTTATTGTTTGGGCATTACGGATATTGATCCGTTGAAATATGATTTGCTGTTTGAACGTTTTCTCAATCCTGACCGGATTTCCATGCCTGATATTGATATTGATTTTGATGACGATGGCCGGGAAAAAGTATTACGTTGGGTGACAGATAAATATGGGAAGGAAAAGGTGGCCCATATTATTACGTATGGAACAATGGCCACTAAATCGTCGATCAAAGATGTCGCCCGTGTTCAACGGTTACCACTTTCAGAAGCAGAACGACTTACCAAACTAATTCCGGATCGTTTCCCCGAAGATGATTCAGGGAAAGCGCCGAAAGTCAACATTAAGAATTGTTTACGATATGTACCTGAATTACAGGAAGCCCGGCATTCTTATGATCAGAATCTTTCGGATACATTGAAGTATGCGGAAATGTTGGAAGGTACGGTCAGGCAAATTGGGGTGCATGCCTGTGGCGTTATTATTGGAGCCGAAGACCTTACTAATTTTGTTCCGTTGAGTACTGCGAAAGAAAAAGGCAGTAATGAAGATGTTCTTGTTACACAATACGAAGGATCGGTCATTGAGTCAGTCGGATTAATCAAGATGGACTTCCTTGGTTTGAAGACCCTTTCCATTATTAATGAGGCTTTATCAAATATCAAAAAATCGAAAGGAATTAGTATTGAGATTGATAAGATTCCGATTGATGATGAAAAAACGTATGAGTTGTATAGTAAAGGACAGACTGTGGGGACTTTTCAGTTTGAATCGGCCGGAATGCAAAAATATTTGCGGGAATTGAAGCCGACCAAATTCGAAGATTTGATAGCGATGAATGCGCTATACCGCCCAGGCCCCATGGCGTATATTCCTGATTTTGTGGAAAGAAAACATGGCCGCAAGGATATCACTTACGATTTTCCCAAAATGGAATCCCGGTTGAAAGAAACGTATGGAATTACGGTTTATCAGGAACAGGTGATGTTATTGAGCCGAGATTTGGCCGGGTTTACCCGTGGGCAATCCGATGAATTGCGTAAAGCCATGGGTAAAAAAATGGTTGACAAAATGGCTGCCCTGAAAGAGAAATTTCTGGATGGCGCTTCTAAACGCGGTTTTGGCCCACAAAATAAATTGGAAAAAATATGGAGCGATTGGGCGGAATTTGCTAAATATGCTTTTAATAAATCTCATGCTACCTGTTATTCGTGGGTGTCGTATCAAACCGCTTACCTGAAAGCGCATTATCCCGCCGAATTTATGGCGGCGAACTTAACGCGCAATAAGGATGATATTGGTGAAATTACCAAATTTATGGACGAATGCCGTTCCATGGGTATTGGGGTAAAAGGTCCGGATGTGAATGAGTCGGATTTGACTTTTACGGTTAATAAAGATGGTGATATCCGGTTTGGACTTGGTGGTGTGAAAGGCGTGGGTACCGGCGCTGTGGAAACGATTATCCTGGAACGGGAAATGAATGGCCCCTTCAAAGGGATTTTCGATTTTGTGGAACGGGTCAATTTGACTGCCTGTAATAAACGATGCCTCGAAGCGCTTGCTTTGTCAGGGGCATTTGATAATTTTCAGGAAGTGAAACGGGAGCAATATTTTTCAGATAACAGTAAGGGGGAACTTTTTTTAGAAACATTAATCCGGTATGGAAGCCGGTATCAGTCAGACAAAAGCGAAGCGACAAATTCGTTGTTCGGTGGCTTTGATTCTGTAGAAATCAGTAAGCCGGAAATCCCTTTCGCCGAAACCTGGGGTACATTGGAGCGGTTAAATAAAGAAAAAGACCTGGTAGGCATTTATTTGTCATCACATCCGTTGGATGATTACTATATCATACTGAATCATGTTTGCAATGCTACCATGAAAGAACTTTCCGAAGATAAAGAATCTCTCAAAGGAAAGAATTTAATTATGGGAGGGCTTGTTACTAATTTTCGACAAGGTATTAGTAAGAAAGGACAACACTTCGGAGTAATGAAAATTGAAGATTATTCGGGAAGCGCCGAAATTTTTCTATTTGGGGATGATTACATTAACTTTGGAAAATATGGCATACCCAATATGTATTTGTTGATTCGTGGAAAAGTGCAGGGACGTTGGGGAAATGAAGATAATCTGGATTTGAAGATTGCTTCTGTCGAACAATTGCCGGCTGTAAAAGACCGCTTAATTGAGAAGTTTACGGTACACTTGCCGCTGCTTTCAATTGATGGCGATTTAACTGCAGGATTGTCGTCCTTGATCAAAGGCTGTCCGGGGGAAACATCGTTGTATTTTTCGGTGTTAGACGAAAACCGGGTGGTTGTCATGAAAGCCGGCCAATCCAAATTTTCAGTGTCGCGATCTTTGGTACAATATTTGGAAGAACGAGAGATGAAATTTACGATAAACTAATGGCGTACATTTTATGTTATAAATTGTGCGTAAAATAAAATGACAGAATAAATTAAATAATAGAATCATGGCTTTAGAAGTAACAGATGCAAATTTTGCAGGATTGGTGAAAGGGGACAAACCCTTAGTGGTTGATTTTTGGGCATCATGGTGTGGCCCATGTATGATGATAGCGCCGATTATTTCCGAATTGGCGGAAGAGTATGCAGGAAAAATAAATGTCGGCAAAATGAATGTGGACGAAAATGATGAAGTTGTCGGACAATTTGGCATTCGTAATATTCCGACCATTTTATTTTTTAAAAATGGAGAATTAGTGGATAAGCATGTAGGAGCAGCGCAAAAAAGTGTGATAGAAGATAAGATCAAGGCTTTGCTTTAATCATGTTATGGATTATTAGTAAAACTATCCGGGAAAATTAACACTAATTACGAAAAAAAACTTGGTGAAGCTACCTGTAACGCAGTATCTTTGCATCGTGGTTTTTTCATAATAGTATTAGATTTAAGGTTAACAAAGATTGGATTAGGGTGTTCGTGAGAATACCCTTATTCTTTTTAAATTTAGGAAGAAACCTTTTGATGTATCTTCATTGATTTTCAAAATAAATGCGGTATTTTTGCCGAAAAGAAAGAGGAATGACTCCAGATTCACCTAAAAAACAATCTCAACTTAGCAGTTTTGCTGTCGCCTTTCATGGATTGAAGGTGTTGTTTTGCCAGGAGCGAAATTTTCGCTTTCATTTGTTTGTGACAATCCTGGCTATTGTGGCGTGCGTTTTTTTTCAGGTCACCACGATCGAATGGATTGCCGTGTTGATTATGATTGCCGTAGTACTTTGTGCAGAAGCCCTGAATACCGGAATTGAATACATTTGTGATCTTATTTTACCTGAATATGATCTGCGGATCAAGCGCATTAAAGATGTGGCAGCAGCAGCAGTATTATTGTCTGCTGTGATTGCTGTTATTGTGGGTTGTATCATTTTTATTCCTCACATTATCGATTTAATAAAATTTCACGTATGAGAAATTTGCTTTGTTGGTTGATCCTATTGCCGATAGGAATGGTTGCTCAAAACGATTCGATTGTGTCTAATTCGTTGCGCATAAAAAGTGCATATCCGGAAACAACTTCAGGCATTTCGTTCTCTCCTCAACAATTGATACTTCCCGGAGTATTATTGGCTGCCGGTATTTATGGCACGGTGGATGGCCGGTTGGACGAAAAAATCCGGGATGCCGCAGTAAAAAAAGATGTTCATACTTCTGCCGATGATTATTTGTGGGCATTACCGCCGGCTTCTGTTTATGTCTTTAATTGGTGTGGTATAAGAGGAAAACATAATTTCGTGGATCGTTCCGTTATTTTGGGTACTGCCGGAATTTTAGCTGCCGGTACAACATATACGTTGAAATCAGTTACCGGCGTGGAACGTCCGGATGGAAGTAATGACCAGTCTTTTCCATCTATGCATACCGCTTTAGCATTTGTTGGAGCTGAATTTATGTATCAGGAATATAAAGATCAATCGATTTGGTATGGAGTGGGAGGTTATGCCATCGCTACTTGTACCGGGGCGTTGAGGATATACAATAACAAACATTGGTTTTCGGATGTACTGGCAGGTGCAGGTATTGGAATTTTAAGTACAAAAGCAGCCTACTGGTTGTATCCGGAAATCCGGAAATGGTATAAAGGAACGAAGTTGGATCATGCCATGATTGTTCCGTTTGCATCCGTAAATGGAGGAGGTTTGAGTTTGTCTGCCCGGTTTTGATTCAGTAGAGAATTGAGTATTGAGAATGAAAGAATTCGGAGACTAACTCTCCATTCTCCACTCCCCATTCTCAATTTTTTTGTATCATTCTAAAAAAGTAATTACATTTGCGTTTACTTATTAAAAAAATACAATGTTATGAGGAAAATGTTAATTGCTATGGCTGCATTGTTGGTCTTGTTGCCAGCTTGTAAACAAGAACAGAAGGAACAAACTACAGCATCAGGCTTGTTGCCTTCAAAATTTAGTGCGGTGATCGATGATCATCAGAATGCTTTATATACGTTGAAAAACAAAAATGGTATGGAAGCCTGTATTACCAATTTTGGTGCCCGCGTAGTATCGTTGATGGTGCCGGATAAAAATGGAAATATGCAGGATGTTGTGTTGGGATTCGATAATATTGAGAGTTATCAACAAAACCGTACTGATTTTGGCGCTGTTATTGGTCGTTATGCCAACCGTATTTCTAATGGTCAATTTGAATTAAATTACGTGACTTACCGGCTTCGCCAAAATGATGGGAATAATACCTTGCATGGTGGCCCGCGCGGTTTTCAATATCAATGGTTTCAAATTGAACAAACCGATTCTACTCAACTGACCTGCTTTTATTTCTCCAAAGATATGGAGGAAGGTTTCCCCGGAGAATTGAAAGTTACGGTAACTTATACTTTGACTGCAGATAATGCATTGGATATTTCTTATTCTGCCGAAACCAATTTCGCTAATCATGTGAACTTAACTAATCATTCTTATTTCAACTTGTCGGGAGATCCGAATAATACCATTTTAGATCATATCGTTTATATCGATGCGGATAAATATACTCCAACCAATAATGAATTAATTCCGACCGGAAAAATTGAATCGATTAAAGGCACTCCGCTTGATTTTACAACACCTGCCGCTATTGGAGCGCGGATTGACGACAGTTCTTTTGTGGCTATAAAATATGGCAGGGGGTATGATCATAACTATGTGTTGAATAAACCCGGCGATGTGAATAATTTGGCTTGTAAGGCAGTTTGTCCGTCCACCGGTATTGCATTGGAAGTTTATACGATTGAACCGGGAGTTCAGTTTTATACCGGCAATTTCCTGGATGGTACTGTGACCGGTAAAAAAGGTATTGTATATAATCGTCGTGTTGGTTTTTGCATGGAAACTCAACATTTTCCCGATACGCCTAATCGTCCGGAATTCCCCAGCACAGTGCTGAAAGCCGGAGATACTTATGCCAGTCGTTGTATCTATAAGTTTACAGTGGAAAAATAAGAAAACAGATTGATAACTTAAAACAAGCCAATGAGGGATTTTGTAGTCGCTCATTGGCTTGTTTTTTTCTGGGCGAAAGGTGAAAGGTGAAGGGCGAAAGGTACAGGGTACAGGGTGCGGGGTGAAAGGTGAATAGGAATTATAGTTCGAATGCAAATTTGAATCCGAAAGATTCGTAGGCGCCTTTGTTGAAACTAACGAAGATTCCCGCATTGAACAGAAAGTTGCCGGCGCCATATCCAAATTCGGTATAGGAAGGAAGGGCGGGAGTGTAAAGCTGGCTAAAATAAAAACGTTCTTTTACAATGTCTTTGGTAAGACGTTTGAAGATGCGGAGGATCATTAGCGGCGATTCGTACATGGCGTGAAATTGTGCGTAACTGTTTGATGCATTGTACCAGTTTCCATCCAATAATTGAAAAACGCCTCCGATTTTATCATCCCACGATTGAGGGAAATTACGTCGTGCAAACTTGTGGAAGTCTGCGAAATATACTGATGAGGTATTAGTGAAAACGCCTCCTCCGCAATAATACTGGAAAGAACGGAGCATTTCTAATTGTATTCGTTGTTGTATGTCGCCTTCAATTCTTTCATATTTGCTATTGCTGCCGAATATATTGGGAATACCCCGGGCATATTCGATCGATAGGGTTGGCCACTGAGAGCCGACATATTCTTTCCGTTTTCCGTTGTAACGATAATATTGATTTGGAGTCCAGGTTAAATTTATTACAGGAGTGAGCGAACTGTAATTTTCAGTCACTAAATCGGAAATACCGTCATCTAACCTCAGTCGCTGACCGGTATTTATATCGACGCTATTTTGTACCGGATCGTATAAATGATAATCGATGCCAAAATTGCATAATAAACCATTTGCTAATTCATTTTGATTGCTTAAGGATAGATAGTAATGTTTATAATACTGGAGGTTCAAATCTTCAAAAGAGAATGATGAATCGCGTAGCTGCTCATTGATTTCCTGAATAGCTTTCGAACTGTATGCCTGGTTTCCATTGCCAATTGATGCGGTAAGAGCGCCCATGTGTCCGGGATTATATAACCATGAAACAGGCAGTTTTCCATACATTTCTTTTCGGCTGAATACAAATCCGACGCTTGGATTAAATGACATTTCGCGCCCGCTCCGTTGGGCTTTTCGCTGTATTTTTAACTGCTGCCAGTAAACAAATCCATCTTGTTTGGAATAAGCTAATTTGAATGGGTTAATCAGTCCCGAATAACGCATGTCGGAAGATTTGTATCCAAATCGTTTCGGTGCAATAATGCCTTTGGCAAAGTTCCAGGAAAGTTTTTCCATCAGAGGATTAAGACTGTCGATGGCCGTTTGTTTTTGTTCCCTGCTTTTTTGATAAATATTTTGTTCTGCTATTGTTAAAGGGAATGGCCTGTGCTCTTTCCAGTAAAGAGAATCAGTAACAATAGGCAGCGAATCCATTTCTACGTTGTAATGATCCGTTAAGTCATAATTTACAGGCATTTTATGAGTGTTGGGTTCAATGTATTTTTCAATTGTTGTGTATTGATAAGCAGAAAAATAATGATTGTTTATATGGTTGCCGAGGAGTTTGAGTTGCAAATTTAATTCCGTTTTCGCAGGTAAAAGGAAGTTTTGAGGATCTGTACCAAAATCAGTTATGACATGAAAGGTTGCAAAATCAAATTTTCCTTGCATATCTGCTTTTGCAATATTATATGTTTGATCCACTATAAATAAATATCCGGAAATGAGTTTTTGGCTGAATATTTTCGGTTCTATACGAATTTTATGGATGGATTGGTTAAGTGTATCCATACATCCTTCATGGAAAAAATAATAATATTTGAAGGCATGATTTGCAACCGGCATTAAGATTTCATTACTGAACGAAGTCGGATTGTAAATATTGATATTGAGAAATTGCATGGCTTGATGCTGTATGAAATCAGGATCCAGCGTGGTTCCGTTTAAAGCCGTGATTTTTTGTTTAAAATGATTGGGTTCTTTATAGGATAGATCCACAAGTACTTCCAGCAAGGTATGATCATTTTTTTTGTCAATAGTCAGAAAATTAGGTGCAAATCGTAATAATATATTTTTCTTTAAAACGTCGGAAGTCCCTTTTATATAGAGGTTTGCTTCGTAAGTACGAATATATTCTTGGTACATGCCGGCACGGTCGAGTACCAACGACATAATGCTGTCGCCATAAACGTCCCTCGAATTCTGGGCAAATACCGGAAAATACAATAATGCCGCTATTCCTATCCAAAAAATAATCTGAAGCCGGTTTGTAAGAACAGGCAGTGATCGTTTCAAATCAGGATGTCGTGTCTGTTTCTCCATAAGTTAGGTGTAAAAATAATCATTTTCATTGAAGCTAAAGTTGAGAACACGAAAAAATCCCTGTTTTTTGGGTAAGTGTCAAGAATTCTTTATACTTTTGTGTTTAATAACAGTGTTATACAACATGAAAATAGGAAGCGTCGTTACGGGAAAATATGCGCAGAGAAATTATAGATTTAGATAGCAGTTTGTCCGACCTGAAGAGTTTGTTGAGCCCCAATGAATGGCTTACCTTGAAAGAAAGCGCTACAATCCAGCATTTTAGGAAGCATCAACAGATTTATTGCGAAGGGGATGTTCCAACGGATATGATGTGTCTTCTGAAAGGTCGAGTGAAGATCTATAAAGACGGGGTAGGAGGAAGGAGTCAGATTATCCGGATGATTATTCCGGTGCAATATTTTGCTTACCGGGCCTATTTTGCAGGAGAAAGGTACCTCACAGCTGCTGCAGCATTTGAAAGTTCCACTGTTTGCTCAATACCGATGCGGGTAATAACTAAACTTTTGAAGCATAATAACGATCTGTCCATGTTTTTTATCCGCCGGTTATCGATTGATTTGGGTATTGCTGATGAACGGACTGTTAATTTGACACAAAAACATATTCGCGGTCGTTTGGCCGATTCCCTGGTTTTTTTGATCGATAGCTATGGATTGGAGGAAGATAATACGATCAATATCTATTTGGCCCGGGAAGATTTGGCCAGCCTTTCGAATATGACATCTTCCAATGCAATTCGCACTCTTTCCAATTTTGTCAATGAGCGGGTGATCGCTTTGGATGGACGAAAAATAAAAGTGATTGATGAAGATCGTTTGCGAAAAATCAGCCGATTAGGTTAAGTGCGGCTTCAATTTTTTCTTCCGTTGGCATGTTGGCATCCAGCCAATGAATTTGAAACCCTCGTCGTTCCATTCCCCTAAACCAAGTCATTTGCCGTTTTGCAAATTGATGGATTGCGGTTTCTAATTGACAGAACATGGCGTCAAATGTCAATTGTTTTGTAAGAAACAGGGTGAGATATTTGTATTCCAATCCATAATAAATTAAGTCTTCAGGAAGAATGCCATTGTCCAATAATGTGTGTACTTCCTCTATCATTCCTTCTTCTAACCGTTTCTTCAATCGGGCGGTAATTTTTTTTCGGCGAAGGTCTCGGTCAATATCAATGCCGATGATCAAGCTGTTTAATGGCTTATACTGATTGCTTTCCGGAGGTTGCTTCAAATAATATTCTTCAATCTCGATAGCCCGGATTGCTCGTTTGGGAGAATCGAGGTCGGTAATGTTGTGTAATTGTTTGTATGAACGGAGGATGGCTTCTAATTCTTCTAATGATTTTTCCAGCAGTCGTTTCCGGAGTTCTGTGTTTTCCGGAACGGCCAACAGCGGATAGGCTTTAAGTACAGATTCTATATAAAGGCCGGTGCCACCGCATAAAATGGGAGTTTTGCCTTTTCGCTGAATGTCGGTAAACGCCTCGAAAAAATCATGTTGATATTCGAATACATTGTATCTGTATCCGGCCTCCTGAATGTCGATCAAATGATAAGGAATGCTCCGGCCGTTTATTACATAATCTTCCAAATCTTTTCCGGTGCCGATAGTCATGCCTTTATAGATCTGCCTCGAGTCGGCACTGATGATTTCAGTGTTGAGCCGATCTGCCAGTTGAGCGGCAAAAGTAGTTTTACCGGAGGCAGTTGGACCTAATATGGTGATTAATTCGTACGCCAATTCGTAATTTTTAATTCGTAATCAACGAATGAAGAGCAATTCCCTATATTTCGGCAATGGCCACATTTCGTTATCTACAATCAATTCCAATTTGTCGATATGATAGCGGATTTCATCTAAAAATGGCAGTACTGTGCGATGATAAGCCAGCGCTTTTTCTTTTCCGTCGTCAATGACATTGGCGTTTTTCCGTGCTTCTTCCATAGCTTTGACTTTGGCGCGTACCGCCGAAAGATGTTGTTTTATTTCTCCAATCAGGGAAATGTTTTCGTTGTTTTCATCGTTGGGAAATAGCTGTTGATGCTTCAATACATTATCCATTAATAATGTTTGATAGCGAGTGCCTACCGGAATGATATGGTTCATAGCCAAATCACCCAATACGCGCGATTCTATTTGTACTTTTTTGGTGAAAATTTCCCACTTGACTTCATTGCGGGCATGTACTTCGACATTGGAAAAAACTCCGGTCGATTTGAACATTTGAATGGATTGAGGAGTGGTATAAGCATCGTAGATCAGCGGAACGCATGTTTCACAATCTAATCCGCGGCACAAAGCTTCTTCTCTCCATTCATTGCTGTATCCGTTTCCATCGAAACAAATTGGTTTGGAGTCTTTGATGTATTGCCGCATTACGTCAAATAAAGCTTCTTCTTTGGATATTCCTGAATTGATCAAGCCATCCACTTCTTTTTTGAACTCGATTAACTGATAGGCCACAGCAGTATTTAAGGCAATAATGGCCGAAGCGCAGTTGGCGGAAGCTCCTACTGCCCTGAATTCAAAACGGTTTCCCGTAAAAGCAAAAGCGGAGGTGCGGTTCCGGTCGGTATTGTCGATCAGTAATTCCGGAATCTGCCCGACGCCTAACTTCAGTTTCTTTTTATCGTCAACAATGACAGCATCACGAATGGAACTGTTTTCAAATTTATTCAGGATTTCACTGATCTGTGAGCCTAAAAAGGTGGAAATAATGGCCGGAGGCGCTTCGTGTGCGCCCAAACGATGAAGATTGGTTGCCGAAGAAATGCTGGCTTTGAGTAATGCATTATTTTTATATACTGCCATTAATACATTGGCCATAAAGCAAATAAATCGCAAATTGGCTGCCGAATCTTTTCCCGGAGATATGAGATTGATACCGGTATCGGTAGATAACGACCAGTTACAATGTTTGCCGGAGCCGTTGATTCCTTTGAATGGTTTTTCATGCAACAAAACCCTGAAATCGTGCTTCCGGGCAACTTTTTTCATGATGGACATTAATAATAAATTGTGGTCAACAGCCAAATTGGCTTCTTCATAAATCGGAGCTAATTCAAATTGGCTGGGAGCCGCTTCATTATGCCGGGTTTTGACAGGGATCCCCAATCGATAACAGGCATATTCCAAATCCTTCATAAAAGCTTGTACCCGGGGAGGAATAGATCCAAAATAATGGTCTTCTAACTGCTGATTTTTGGCAGATTCGTGTCCCATAAGGGTGCGTTCGGTCAGGGCAAGGTCAGGACGCGCTTCATACAATGCATCGTCAACGAGAAAATATTCTTGTTCCCATCCTAAATTAGTGGTGACTTTGTTTACATCGTCTGAGAAATATTGACATACCGCAGTTGCCGCAATATTGATTGTATGGATGGCTTTTAGCAATGGCGTTTTGTAGTCCAACGCTTCTCCGGTATAAGAGATGAATACGGTAGGAATACACAATGTATTGTCGATGATAAATGCGGGAGAGGCCGGATCCCAGGCAGAATAGCCACGGGCTTCAAATGTGTTGCGCAATCCTCCGCTTGGAAAACTGGAAGCATCCGGTTCTTGTTGTGCTAACAGTTTGCCGCTCAATTCTTCAATCAAACCGCCCTGTCCGTCCGATTCGATAAAAGCATCGTGCTTTTCGGCAGTTCCGTCGGTTAACGGGTGAAACCAATGCGTATAGTGAGTGGCGCCTTTTTCCATTGCCCACATGCGAAGCCCCGCTGCGATATGATCGGCTAATGACCGGTCGATAGCGGTTCCCTGTTCTATAGCTGACGTTATTTTGGCAAAAGTATCTTTTGCTAAATATTTTTGCATGGCAACGGTGTTGAAAACGTCAATACCAAAATATTCGGATGTTTTGGCATCCGGCGCTACCGGTTCTTTGGGAATCCGGTTGGCAGCTCTTTCTACTGCATTAAAACGAAGACGATACATAACAAGTCTGTTTGTTTTGAAATTTGCATGCAAAGTTAGGTTTTTTCACGGAAAATGTTATTTCGGGGAAATAGAAATTTATTAAAAGATTTTGCTAAATATTCATTGAAAATAATACCGGTGATAATAAGAATTAAACCGATGTAAGTTGTCGTATATATTTGCTCTTTGAGGATCAGGTGAATAAATAATAGGGAAATGAAAGGCGCTAAATAGCACATTTGGTTGATCAATGCAGGGTTATTTGTTTTTTTGATGGCCAGACTGAAGCATAAAAATGGAATGCCCATTTCAAATAAACCGATATAAGAGGCCGACAACATTCCCGGAAGGGAATTCAAGTGGGTTTCGATAAAACAGGAGGCGATCAGCAGATAAATTGACCCGAACAAAAATCCGGCAAAAAGAACGACCGTGTTATCGGTGGTATGATGCAATCGGTTTACAATCCAATAGGTTGCCCAGAGACATGCACTGAGTATGGTCAATGTAATTCCTGTTAAAGAAAGGGAATGACCGGATACCTGACCTGATCCTAATGAAATAACGGTTACTCCGGTCAGGGAGAGCGCCATGCCGATGTATTTTGCTTTTGGAATGGATTGCCGGGCAAAAAGGGCAAGCAAAACCAGCAGGATGATCGGCCAGCAATAATTGACGGGTTGGGCTATTTGGGCGGGGAGTAGTTCATACGCTTTAAACAAAAGCAGATAATATACTACAGGATTTAAGAATCCGATCAAGCCGAACCAGAGCCATTGTTTTTGCGAAATATTTTTTATGAGTTTCCATTTTTTTTGAATGGTCATGGCTATGGCAAAAACAAATAGAGCGGAAAAACAGGCGATCAATAGCATTTCAAAATAATTGAAATGGCTTAATGCAATTTTAAATGAAGTGGCAACGGTGGACCAGCTGAGTACGGCAATGCTGCCATAAACAATCGCTTTGTTATTATTTTGCATAACAGCCTTTTGATAATAGTTTCTCCATATTGTATTTTTGCATGCAAAGGAAAGAAAAAAAGTCGGTTCTCAGATGTGATTTTCTACAATTTTTTTTTATTGTAAGTCGAGAATTGTAAACTTTTAATCCAACGGTATTTCCTGAGGGTATCCAGGTATGAAATTGGGGGACACTTTGGGGTAGGAGGTGCCGATTTCCAAAAAATCGATTGTGTTTTGCTGTTGAAAGCGAGGATAGAATCCTATTTTGATGTTGATGGTCTTGAAGGCCAGTAGTTCATTTCGGATCCGGACGCCCAATCCGATTCCCCAGCAAAAATTGCTGCTGTCGAATAAATTATTGTCGGGAGCAATCCAGCCGAGATCAACAAAGTTGAAAAAGACGAATCGAAATCCGATGAGATTCCAGGACGAAAACCAATCATTCTCGAGGTTGATGACTAACCGTTCATTCCCTTTTGCTTCGTCGCGAAATGCATTCGTATGTAAATTGGTGAGTTGACTGAAATATATTGTATTGTCGAAAAAGGGAATCGGATTTAATAATTTAGCATAGTTAATATTTACAAATTGTCTGAAGCGGTTTTCTCCCCACTTAGAGAGTAATGTATAGTACCGGACATGTAATTTCAGGATTCCTTCGTATGCGTGTTGGTCATTGAAAAAGGAGGAGACAGATGCATTTGCATAATAGTTTCCGGTTTTAAATTCATGACTTCCTGCCGCGCTAAGCGAGGCATACATGCCGTCTTCATATTGTGTAAATTGATTGTATCCGATTTGAGCCGAAAAATTATATCCATGGGCAATGTCTTCCGTAATGCCGAAATTGTTGACTAAGTATTCGCGATAATATGCTTGTTGATAAATGCTTGCCTGGAATAACCACAGCCGGTTTTGTGCGTATTGGTAAGGTGTTTGTCGATTGTTGGAAAGTGCAACTTTTCGGTATGATGGGAATTTTTGCTCATAATGTGCTGCAAGTACAATTCTTCGGGTGGAATAATCACATGGAAGATCAAACGCTTTGCCGAAACTGACAGAAAGCTGGTCGATATAGTCAGGCGTAATCGAATCCCATCCGGCCACTTCCGGTCTGCCGAAAGTCCGCATATAACCGGCTTCTCCAAACAGGCTAAAAGAACTGAGCAAAGGCCTTTCTGCCGAAAAATTGAATTGTTTTTGTGCAATATTATCCAAATACGATACATTCAGATTGGTAAAAGTCTGCAAAATATTTTTGTAAGCATAATGGATGCCATAACCCCAATGGTCGGCATATTTTGTTTTGTAAATGCCTTCAATACCCAGTTCATTTCCGATGCCGAGGAAATTTTTATCCGTCAGTTCAACATCTACAGAGGTGCCCGAAAGGGAGTGTATCTCGACGCCGATCGGAAAAACATCCCGTACTGCGACCAAAACATTCACTTCATTGGTATTGGGGATGCTATCCATCCAAATCCTGGCATCTTGAATATAGCCGGTGTTTCGTAAATAAGTTTCGCTTTCTTCCACTTGCGCAGGTTTGACAATGTCGCCTTTTTTAAATTGAAGATTTTGACTGATAATGTATGATTTGGTGGATGCATGCAGTTTGTTGCCTGCTCTTTGCCAATAGTTTTGTTGTATTAAAGAATCGGGATGATTAATATCTGTACCAAAAGGATCGAGTACTATGATTTTGATTTCATGAATGATTTTTCCCTTAAATGGCAGATACGATTGATTGATCGGCATTTTTTCTCCGGAATCAACGTTTTTTTGAGAGTCATCAAGTAAAGCATTCAGCAAGGTTTTACTCCAGGAGTGCTTTGCGTCTTCCTGAATATTTTTATAAAATTGAGGAATATCCTGAGTTAAAGTATCGGAAGCATCAATATTGTGTTGCGGCAGACTGTCGTTTGTAATATACCATTGCCCTTGAACTCTTTCGAAGGGCAAGAGTATCGTCAACAAGAGAAAATAGCCATGCAGTGAAATATGCTTCAATGACATCTGTCGTTATTTGTTAATTAAAACACCGACTTATTAAGAAAAGTTTAATGTATTTTCTATCCTGCCCAATTTGCTCTGTCTAAATTTCTGTAACTGATTGCTTCGGCTAAATGATGAGAAAGCACTACGGGTGAATTTTCGAGATCGGCAATGGTTCTGGCCACGCGAAGTATCCTGTCGTACGCACGAGCGGATAGATTCAGTCGCTGCATGGCATTTTTCAAAAGAGACAAGCCTTCTTTATCCGGTTGAGCATGTTGATGCAGTAAACGTGTATTCATTTGAGAGTTGCAATAAATGCCATGTTCGTTGCGAAATCGGTTTTCCTGGATTTGCCGTGCAGATATAACCCGTTCGCGTATTTTTGCACTGGATTCGGCAGGACGTATGTCTGAAATTTTTTCAAAAGGAACCGGAATGATTTCTATTTGAATATCGATGCGGTCTAACAATGGTCCCGATATTCTGTTCAAATATTTTTGAACTTGTCCCGGAGCGCATACACATGCTTTGTCCGGATGGTTGTAGAAACCGCAAGGGCAGGGATTCATCGAACTGACCATCATGAAACTGGCCGGATAATCGACTACATATTTTGCCCTGGATATGGTAATTTTCCGGTCTTCCAATGGCTGGCGCAATACTTCTAATACAGCACGGGGAAATTCGGGTAATTCATCCAGGAAAAGAACTCCATGGTGAGACAGGCTGATTTCTCCCGGTTGAGGGTAAGAGCCGCCGCCCACCATGGCTGCGATTGAAATGGAATGGTGCGGACTTCTGAAAGGGCGTACTGCGATTAAGGATGTGTGGGAATTTAATTTTCCGGCGACGGAATGAATTTTTGTGGTCTCCAGACTTTCTTCCAATGTCATAGGTGGCAAAATTGAAGGTAAACGTTTGGCTAACATGGATTTTCCGGCTCCGGGCGCTCCGATGAATAGTAAATTGTGACCGCCGGCAGATGCTACTTCCATGGCTCGTTTTACATTTTCCTGACCTTTTACTTCTGAAAAATCAAGGCCAAAATCATGTTGATTGGCATGAAATTCTTCGACACAATTGATGACAGTTCGTTCCAATTCTATTTCTTCATTGAAAAAACCGATCACTTCACCGATATTATCTACACCATAGACGGTCAGATCATGTACAATGGCGGCTTCTGCTGCATTTTTCCGTGGAAGGATCAGGCCTTTGAAACCTTTTTCCTGAGCTTTAATTGCAATGGGTAAGATGCCTTTGACGGGGTTGAGCGATCCGTCTAAAGATAGTTCTCCGATCATCATATATTCCCCGACACGATCGGCTTTAATTTTTTCTGCTCCGGCCAAAATGCCGATGGCTAATGGCAAATCGTAGGCGGAACCTTCTTTCCGAATGTCGGCGGGAGCCATATTGACCAAAATCTGATTGCGAGGGAATTTATATCCGGTTTGCGACAAGGCGGAAGTAATGCGCTCATGCGATTCTTTGATACTGACATCGGGAAGGCCGACTAAGAAAAATCGTACTCCTTTGGAACAATTGACTTCGATGGTGATAATGGTGGCGTTGACGCCTTGCAATGCGGCTGCATAAACTTTTACTAACATAAAATTCGTAGTTAAAGGTAAATTGGTTAATAATTGTTGTATTTTATGCAAGAGGCTGTCTCGATCTGCTTTTGGGACAGCCTCTGCTCTGATTCTATCTAAATAGGATGCCTGAAATTTATTTGGTTGATCCGACCAGCATTTTCTGAATGAAAACCAGCTCCTTCATTGTTCTTATTTTTGCAATGTAAACTCCTGCCGGCAGGTTTTTATCGTAATCCGTATGATTTTCCGTTGTGCCAAATAATTTTTTTCCGGTAATCGAATAAACGGAGATTTCTTTGATTTCAATATTTTTATCCGTGAAAGTTTCGTTCAATCCTGTTTTGATTTCCTCTTCTTCCAACTGCAGGCGATTTAGACTTTGAGCCAGATTGACTAACTCCGCAGGATCTGTATCGCTTATAAGCATTGGAGCATAAATTTCGAGGCTTGATTTCAGCATTTTACCTTTGTTAAGTGCGCTTATTTCTTCGGCGGACATTCCGGCACGGAAGAAAAATAACTCACGGTATTCAACCGTTTGTGGAGCCTGTTCAAGATCATTGAGATGAAATTTCACAGGAACAAGTCTTTCATTGTTGCTTGTCTGCGAAACACGTGCGCCGTCGATATAAAGCATCGTTTTTCCCCAGGCGTAGTAATGTGTTAAACTGACTGTATGCCATTCTCCGTCGTTCAGTTCCTGTGTGGAAATTTGCGTTTTGTAAGCCAGCTTTCCGTCATTACCCAGTGTCAGGTTTTCGGTAACACCTTTCGCTGTGATAAAAGAGGCGAGTACGCCGGTACCGGTAGTTTTGAATGAGAAAGAGAGCGTAAACGAATGCAATGTACCTTCCGGCGTAAAGACCACGCGTTTTGCTGTATTTGTTTTATTCAAAACCAGCGAAGCGTTTTGGTCACGTACCGGTTGTGGTTTTTCGGCAGCCAATGCATCTAATAGACTCGGCACAATGGAGTAAAACATTTCGGCATGTCCGGCCGTGTTTGGATGTGCATTGTCGGCAACGTAGCCCGAAGCCCACTGTCCGGCTCCATTGTCTATTGAACCGAGTAAATTGATGCTCGGTACATCCCATTCATGAATGAGTAAGTTAAGTTTTTTTACAAAATTATAATCGGTCGCATTGAAGTCGCCACGAGGATAGTTGTTGCCAACAACAGGAATTTTGCCCATTTCACGCGTGCGGGCAATAATTTTCTGCATATTGTCACGCCATGAAATAAAGGCCGATTCACCACGTTCGTGGATACCTTCGTTACCCAACGACAAACCGTAATACACATAACGGCTGCATGAAGGCAACAGGTCGTTGTCCCAACGGTCGATAATATTTTGCGTATTGTTACCGCCTATCGAGATGTTGTTGGTAGTCCAGGTATTTACTGCATTTTTCGAAAGATAGTTGGTCCACAGCCATGCATATCCTTTTTGATCGCGCGGATCAGCTCCTTGTCCCCATGGAACAGACGATCCCATTACGGTAAACGAATAATCGTCAATACTCTGACCGCTGATCGTGATTTCTTTTGTGTCGGAAAGAACAGTTTCATCTTCGAGTGTGGCGGTAGCGGTAACCATAACCGTACCGTTTGTTTTGGCATACAGTTTTCCGTTTTCGGAAATATAGGCAACATCTTCATTATCAATACTCCATTTGACAAGCGGAGACAAGGAACCCTTAGGGGTAGTCACAATACTCATTTGCGAAGTGCGACCGCATTGTGTGATGTTGTTACCTGCCACTTCAATGCTTGTAGCTGAAGGCAATCCGTCTCCTTTAATCTCTTCGAGTTTGATACAGTTGATATGTGAAAAACCTACCCAGCAGGTCAAGGTAAGAACAATTTTACCTTCTGCATCGGGAGCCATCGGGTCGGAAACAAAAATATTCTTGTTGTTGCCGTTATAACCATTTGTTCCAACACCGGCGCCACCCATTTGATGAATACCCATAACCGTGCTGTTACCTGCCAATTCGATTCGTCCGATACGACCTTCCGATCCATCATCGATTCTGCTTCCAAAGATATTAAAACGATACAGTTTGTTCTTTTTCAGATTCTTGAATTTCAAAATAGCTGTTGCATTATTGACAAACAAATAGTCGTGTGTAGCCGTAGCGACTGCCAAGTCGCCTAACAACACAGCATCCGGATTCGTTAAAGCACCATTGCGAACACCGTTCCACTCAGCTCCGCTTGCCAATTCCAGCACATAATCAGAAGTTTCGTTAGCTGAATTTTTGAGGGTCAATGTACCTGTATTATCGCTCACAGTATTGGTAGGTCCATCACCGTTGCTGTACATATTGTTCCAGTAATTACCATTCGCATCAGCACCTAATGTAGGTGTGCCATCAACTCCGCCGTTATTTTTTCCGAAATCGATATAAAATTTATTGTCAGCAGCAGGAATTTCATAACCGGATACTTCTTCTATTTTCATGGCGCTGATATAAGCCATCTGGTTGTTGAAAAGACGGCCCAGTTCGAGCATAATTTCTCCATTGTCTTTTGGTACAATCAGGTCGGATTCCCAGACATTATTGTTATTCCCGTTATAGCCGTCTGCACCGATACCGGTACCGGTATTCAGTTGCTTGCCATGGCTCCCATTTTTCCCGCTGAGTGAATAAATAATTCCACGTTGGTCACCAGCTACCGTTCGGCAACCGTAAATGTGAAATTTGTATGCTTTGTTTGTATCCAGATTTTTGAACAAAAACAAACCTTTTCCCATGTTGCCATCAAGAAAAAAATAGTCTTCAGTCGCAGAGCCAACTGCCAAATCTCCTAATAAGGCCGGATCGGGAGTGATTAAACCACCGTTTGCACCTCCATTGGAGCGTATTGCACGGACTATTTCCAACATATAGCTTGTTGGCGTATTTTCTGCATTGTTCAAACTAATGAAAGCAGGAGTGAGTGTAGATGGTGAACCGTTAGGTGCAATCATATTGTTCCAGTGATTACCATTGTCATCTACTGTGGTGATATGCCGCCCTTCGCCTGCATTGTCCTGACCGAAATCTATATAAAATTTTTGTACAAATGTTTGCGCCTGCAATGAGCAAATGGTTGTGAGTGCAAATGTCACAACTAATAGAATCTGTTTGTTCATTTTAATTTGCTTATAATGCTATCCGGCAGTAAATCTTTGCCGACAATGATTTTATCTTTATTGATGAGAAAATTCGCGGGAATGGATTGTATATTGTACAGATTAGAAATGCCTTTGTCCCAGCCTAATGAATCGATAGCTTGATACCAATCCATTTTTTTGTTTTTGACGATTTCTTCCCAATCCGCTTGTCTGTTATCTAATGTGACGGTTAATATGGCTAATTCTTTTTTATTTATTATTTTTCTTAGTCTGAGCAAACTGTCCAGTTCCTGGGTGCAGGATTCGCACCAGGATGCGGAAAAAGCGAGCAACAGGTATTGGTTGTTGAAAGAGCTTAGACTAAGCGTATCTTTACTGGTCATTTCTACAATTTTGAAATCAGGAGCTTTGGCTCCTGTCACTGTTTTTAATAGCGTCTTGTTGATGTCTGAAAATTTGAAATACAGTTCGTTGGTTGTGGCGGCGCCCGAAAATATGTCTAAATATTCTTGATTCCTGCGCGGAGCTTCTGCATCAAACAAATAATCCTGAAACAGTACCAGGCTTGCAATGGATGTTGGGTGGTCTTTGATGAAAATGCCGGCCTCGTTACGTAATTGATTGTCGATGTTGGAGATTTTAGCAGCATATTCGTGTTTGGATGATTCCGGCATAACAGAATCGACGGTTTCTAACGATTCCGCTTTATTCAATAAATCCCGTTTTTCTATCAATAATGTCCGTTGTGCTTCTTTGAATCGCGCTAATGCATTATTGACTTCTCCGCCTTTCGCAATGAGTAGTTCGGGATACATTACATTGCCTCCTAAGTCTATTTTATCACCGTTTTGCGCCCAAACAGTAGTCCATATTGTTCCTTCTTCTAAATAAACGATGATGGGAACTAAGGAGTCTGAAGAATTTTTATATTCAAACTGTCCTTTTGCAGAACATGTGATAGTATCGATGTGGATCTCTCCGAGTATTGTGTCGGATGAGGCAATGATTATTTTATTGTTGTTTAGTCCGTTGATTTTTCCCTTAAGTATATAATAATTTTTTTCTTCTTCCTGGCATGAGAAAAAGAAGTAAGATACGAGAAAGATGCTAAATAAGAGTTTGATTTTCATGTCGTCCAAATTGTCTCATTATTTAAACGGTAAAAGTAAGATTTTGTTTTAATAAATTATAACAATTTGTAAAAAAAATTTAATATTACATTACCGGACTGCCCGGAAGCACATCTTTGCCGGGTTGGATGAGAATTAAACTCCCATCGGCGTTTTCGGCGGAAAGAATCATGCCCTGCGAATCAATCCCTTTCAATTTGCGCGGTTCCAGATTTGCAATGAAACAAATATTTTTGCCAATAAGTTCTTCTGGTTGATAATGTTGAGCGATTCCCGACACAATAGTTCGTCCTCCCAGTCCGTCATCTATTTTAAATTGCAAGAGTTTGTCGGCTTTCGGAACTTTTTGACATTCTAATACTTTCCCTGCCCGGATGTCTAATTTGGTAAAATCATCAAAAGCAATATTCGGTTTTTGCGGAGTGGCTTGATAATTTTTCAGTTCGTTGGCTTTTTTTGTGTCCAATAATTTTTGAATTTGTGCGGCCACTGTTTCGTCTTCGATTTTTTCGAATAATAATTCGGCCGGATTGATCGGATGTTGATCGGGAAGCAGTTTTACGGATCCCAGCATATTCCATTTCAAATCGGTTTTATTAATCATGCGAACGATTTTTTCTGTAGAAAACGGCAGAAAAGGTTCGAAAGCAATTGCCAGATTCGCAGTGATTTGCATACTGATATTTAATATGGTGGCCGTCCGTTCCATATCTGTTTTAGCCAACTTCCATGGTTCTGTATCTGCCAGGTATTTGTTGCCGATGCGAGCTAAATTCAGAGCTTCTTTCAATGCATCTCGGAAACGGTAGTTGTTTAAGTAATTTTCTAAAGCGGATTTTACTTCTGAAAATTCGTTGAGCGTATTGCTGTCGTATTCCGTCAATTCGGAACGGCTTGGAATTTTTCCGTCAAAATACTTGTGAGTCAATACCATTGCCCGGTTTACAAAGTTTCCGAATACAGCCACCAACTCATTATTATTCCGTGCTTGAAAATCTTTCCAGGTGAAATCGTTGTCTTTTGTTTCCGGAGCGTTGGCGGTTAATACATAGCGCAATACATCTTGCTTTCCGGGAAAATCTTCCAAATATTCATGCAGCCAGACCGCCCAGTTGCGCGAAGTGGAAATTTTGTCATTTTCCAGATTTAAAAATTCGTTGGCCGGTACATTTTCAGGTAATTGGTAAGAGCCTTCTGCTTTTAACATCGCCGGGAAGACGATGCAGTGGAATACAATGTTGTCTTTGCCGATGAAACATACTATTTTGGAATCGTCTTGTTTCCACCATTTTTCCCAATCGCTGGGAGAATGTTCGATGGTATTGGAGATGTAACCGATAGGCGCATCAAACCAAACATAAAGTACTTTTCCCTCTGCGCCTTCTACCGGAACCGGAATTCCCCAATCCAGGTCGCGGCTTACCGCGCGCGGTTGCAACCCCATGTCGAGCCAGGATTTGCATTGCCCATATACGTTGGATTTCCATTCTTTATGATCTTCCAGTATCCATTGTTTTAGCCAGGCTTCGTGTTTGTCTAAAGGCAAATACCAGTGAGTTGTTTCTTTTAAAACGGGAACGCTGCCCGAGATGGCTGATTTGGGATTAATTAAATCCAATGGACTTAAAGATGTGCCGCATGATTCGCATTGATCTCCATAGGCGCGCTCATTATGGCAATGCGGGCATTCTCCGGTAATATAACGATCTGCCAAAAATTGTTTCGCTTCTTCATCATAGTATTGTTCAGATGTTTTTTCTAGAAATTCTCCTTTGTCATAGAGTTTCCGGAAAAAATCGGAAGCTGTTTTATAGTGCGTTTTAGAAGATGTCCGGGAATATACATCAAATGTAATTCCAAAGTCTTCGAATGATTTTTTGATTATATAATGGTATCTGTCCACCACTTCTTGCGGGGTAATGCCTTCGGCTTTCGCTTTTAACGCAATCGGCACGCCATGTTCGTCCGATCCGCCTACAAATAAAACTTCTTCTCCTTTAAGTCGCAAATAACGGGCATAAATATCAGCAGGGATATAAACTCCGGCTAAGTGTCCGATATGAACAGGGCCGTTGGCATAAGGTAACGCAGATGTGATTAACGTTCTATTGAAATTTTTTGTATTGTTCATTGCTTATTTTTTATCAGGATGCAAAGGTAGAAAGAGAAATTAAAAATGAAGAATTAAAAATGAAAAAATGAAAAATTACGGCATAATTTCTACGACTTTTGACTGCATTTCTTCTTTATTTGTCATTTTACTTCCTCGTTTTTTATGCCTCATTCTTCTGTCATCTTGTCATAAAAATCCTGCCAATCTTTGTTTGGCATACGGTTTGTGAATATGTGGGTGTTGAAAGAGTTTATTAATATTAAAAACAATCATAGAATATGGGAAAAATAATTGGAATTGACTTGGGGACGACAAACTCCTGCGTTGCTGTGATGGAAGGTAACGAGCCGGTAGTGATTACCAATAGTGAAGGGAAAAGGACGACTCCTTCTATTGTAGCTTTTGTTGAAGGTGGAGAACGGAAAGTAGGAGATCCGGCTAAACGGCAGGCGATTACCAATCCGACGAAAACGATTTTCTCCATCAAACGGTTTATGGGGGAAACCTACGATCAGGTGCAAAAAGAAATCAACCGTGTGCCATATCATGTGGCAAAAGGCGATAATAATACTCCACGTGTTGATATTGACGGACGGTTATATACTCCGCAGGAAATTTCTGCCATGATCCTGCAAAAAATGAAAAAAACGGCAGAAGATTATTTGGGTCAGGAAGTTACAGAAGCAGTGATCACTGTGCCCGCTTACTTTAGCGATTCGCAACGTCAGGCAACGAAAGAAGCCGGAGAGATTGCCGGGCTGACAGTGAAACGGATTATCAACGAACCAACAGCTGCTTCATTGGCTTATGGTTTGGATAAGGCACATAAAGATATGAAAATTGCTGTCTTTGACTTGGGTGGAGGTACATTTGATATTTCTATCCTTGAATTGGGCGACGGTGTATTCGAAGTAAAATCTACTAATGGCGATACTCACTTGGGTGGAGATGATTTTGACCATGTGATCATCGACTGGTTGGCCGAAGAATTCTTGAAAGAAGAAGGCTTGGATTTACGCAAGGATGCAATGGCTTTGCAACGTCTGAAAGAAGCAGCAGAAAAAGCTAAAATAGAATTGTCCAGCTCAACATCAACTGAAATCAATTTGCCTTATATTATGCCGGTGGATGGTATGCCGAAACACTTGGTAAAAACATTGACCCGCGCTAAATTTGAGCAATTGGCAGATAAATTGATTCAGGCATGTATTGAACCTTGCCGGAAATCATTGGCTGATGCCGGAATGAAGGCTTCCGATATTGACGAAGTCATCTTAGTAGGTGGTTCAACCCGTATTCCTGCAATTCAGGATGTCGTGGAAAAATTCTTTGGAAAAACTCCGTCAAAAGGAGTGAATCCCGATGAAGTGGTAGCGGTAGGAGCTGCAATCCAGGGCGCTGTACTTTCCGGAGATGTGAAAGATGTGTTGTTGTTGGATGTAACTCCGCTGTCATTGGGCATTGAAACGATGGGTAGCGTGATGACAAAATTGATCGAATCCAATACGACGATTCCGACTAAAAAATCGGAAACTTTTACCACTGCCGCTGATAATCAGCCTTCGGTAGAAATTCATGTGTTGCAGGGAGAACGTCCTATGGCAAGGGATAATAAAACTATCGGTCGTTTCCACCTGGACGGAATTATGCCGGCCCGTCGTGGAGAACCCCAGATCGAAGTTACATTCGATATCGATGCCAATGGTATTCTGAACGTTTCGGCAAAAGATAAAGCAACCGGAAAACAACAAAGTATCCGTATCGAAGCTTCCAGCGGTTTGAGCGATGCCGAAATCAAACGAATGAAAGATGAAGCTGCAGCTAATGCAGAGTCTGACAAACAAGAAAAGGAAAAAATCGACAAATTGAATCAGGCTGACAGCGTAATTTTCCAAACGGAAAAACAATTGAAAGAATTGGGAGATAAATTGCCGGGAGATAAAAAGGCTCCGATTGAAGCGGCATTGAACAAATTGAAAGATGCGCATAAAGCTCAGGATCTGGCTGGAGTTGATGCTGCCATGACCGAAGTCAACAATGCATTTCAAGCTGTTAGTCAGGAAATGTACAATGCTCAACAGCAAGCCGGTGGGGCAAATCCTCAAGATTTCGGACAACAACAGAATCCGAATCAAGGAGGCAGTCAGGGCAATGATGGAGGAGTGACTGATGTGGACTTTGAAGAAGTGAAATAATTCCGATAAAATTCGATAATTAAAAATAGCGAAACCGCAGTAAACAATTGATTTACTGCGGTTTTTATTTTTGCAAAATTATTGATGCTGATGTTTGGTTATCGATTTTTATCGTATATTTGTACCATATTTGTGCCGCGCGTTAATTGGCGATAATGTGCGCCTTATTCATGCTTATTATGTCTTAACATACCTTAATTGATGATAAAGTAACGGATGTAAGAAAACGATATGGGAATTAGTAAACTAAAAATACCGAAGATTTGCGAGCATTGCGGAAAGCCTTTCGAGGCAAAAACCGTTACTACTCGTTTTTGCAGTACTTATTGTGCAAATAAATCAGGTAAAGAGAAAAAGCAAGAAGCGAAAGAAGCCGAACATAAACAAACCATCTTGGAACAG
>JAVBKX010000015.1:0-24928 GCA_031553835.1 Bacteroidales bacterium | reverse complement strand
CTCCCCTGTTAATCCGGTCAGGCTACTCCCGAAGCCTCAACTCACCAGTATCTGCCCGTTCGACCATCCCTTCTAAAATTCAACCGGTGAACCCGGCACAACTCCCTTTTCCCGGAAAGCGGATGCAAAGATAGAACCTATATCCTTTCCGTCCAAATCTTTTTTCCTTTTTTTTTTCGAATTTTATTCCGACAAAAATCAATCGCCAGTAAACCAAAGATTTAGAATAAGAAACTTTTCGTGAAAAATATGCGAAAATCGAAAAAGGAAATCCTGAAATGATAAAACTGAAAAACGCAAAGGTACAGGTATTGCACGGGAAATCCTTTTTATGTAGTTTTGTACGTTTGTTACGATTTTATCAAACACTATCAGTTTATGCAAACTAACAATACAAAGAATAAGAAATACAAATGCGGTTTGGTGTTGAGCGGAGGCGGCGCCCGCGGATTTTCCCATCTTGGAGCTGCCAAAGCATTAATGGAAGCCGGATTTAAGTTCGATATTATTGCAGGAACCAGTATGGGCGCGATCATCGGATGCCTGTTGGCCGATGGATACCATCCTGACGAGTTGTTGCCGTTATTAACTCGTGAACGGTTGAAATCTTTTGTAAAAGCAGAGATTACGATGGATAATGTGATGACGATGAAAGGCGCTCAGCAATTTTTAAAGACATTGCTGCGAGCAAAAAAAATCGAAGATCTGAAAATTCCGTTTGTTGCAACGACGACTAATCTGCACAAAGGAGAAACCGAATATTTTGACCGTGGCGATGTTATTGAAGCGGTAATCGCTTCAGCCAGTATTCCTGTTATTTTCGCTCCGGTAAAAATAAACGATTGCCTGCATGTAGATGGCGGCGTACTCAACAATCTGCCTGTGCGCCATATCCGGCCCGACTGTGAGTTTATTGTCGGTCTTCATGTGAATCCGCACACATTGGGATTACACAAAGGGAATGTAAAGGGATTGGCGCAAATAGCCGAACGAACATTTCACTTGGCTATGCTGGGTAATGTACTGATTGATGAGACGTTATGTAATTTCTTTTTGGAACATAGCAATTTAGATCAATACAATATGTTTGATTTTATCAAAATGAAAGAGATTGTGGCGATTGGTTATGAAAATACTAAAAAGAAATTGGCGGCAAATCCACAATTGCTTGATTCGCTCCACGTTTTGTAGCGAAAGAGGAATAGGCTTTGCTGGTATAAAATGAGGCTTCCGGTTTCTTGCTGCTTCGTAAAAATGAATTACCCGTAATAATGATGTTGATGGCTTGATTGAGCATGTTTTCATTGGTATCTCCTAACTCCAACTTTGGAAATGTTTCTTCATCGGCATTCACATAATCAGGATCTAATCCTACATTAAAAGTTTCCGTCCTTGCATTGTAGAAACGAGTGATGATGGGCTGCATTCCCCACTTATTCTCAGGATGGTCTTCATCATAGAAGGTCGTAGAACCAACGCTTTTGCCATAAGTGGTCATGCCCAACAGGGTGACATCTTTATACGGGCGTAAGCCGCAAATTAATAATTCGCTGGCCGAAGCTGTATATGAACCGGTCAATACAATTAAATGGTTTAGTTTGCTTCCTAATTTCGGCAGTGAAAATTGAATGGCCGGCTTGTTGTATTTATTTTGGTCTTGAGCGAGAAAGCGCACATTAAGCGCATCCGGTCCGCGTTGTTTGAGAATGGCAGATTCTAATAGTTGATTGTATTTACCACTTAAAAAAATCTGATCGACATCCGTTTCATGCACCAACATGCTGGCGAGCCACTGTGCAGCATGCATCGAACCACCTTGGTTATATCTCAAATCCAATACGATATCGGTAATATTCTGATGATAAAAACGGGACAGCGCTTGTTGTAATTCCGTCAAATAATTCCAGCTTTTATCATTTTCGTCATCAGCAAAAAAATTATACACTAAATAACCGATTTTAGAATTACCAATAGTATATATGGTATCGAGGTAAACAGGGTGTTCGGAATACTGGCTCAGCGTTTGCAGGTATTTTGTTTCTTCAGACAGAACGATTAAAGTATCGTTTTTCAAACCCAAATCATGCACTGTGAGATGATAATTTCCACTCATATTTCTCAATAGTGTCTGATAATTATTTCCATCTAATGTAACGCCATTGATTTGCGAAAAAAACTGTCCGCGCTTTAAGCCGGCCTGAGCAGCAGGAGTGTTCTGTTTGACATATTGAATTTCCCCAAGAAGTTTATCGCTGTTTTTTACAGGGAATAATAAATATTCAAAACCTATTTCATCGTTGCTGATACCATTAAGATAATTAATCAGATCGGTATAGTTTTCCACAATCCAGGAAAAGCGGTCTCTTTCAGGATTGGTCTGTTCGTTATATTTATAAAGAAGCGATTGGAAAAAGGCGTCAGGTCTTACATTATAAGCCGGTTTTGCGGGCAAATGCTCATTCCATAAATAAAAGTTGGACATGTTTTCATAGATCCAATGATTGGCATACTGATCGCCTGCATAATCAGGCATTGGGTCTTTGTCTTTACAAGCAATACCGATCATGGTAAATGTCAATAAAACAACGAACAATTTAAGTGTTTTCATAAGCAAATGGTTTCTACATATTTAAATAATCAATAAAATAATTACCACATCAATTTTACTTTAAATGAATATTCCGCGGGATCCACGCCCATTGCAAAATCGCTATACTTAACAATAAACCGCACTGATCCTGGAGAGAATTCGCACGTAGCCTGTTGTGTCCACATGTAATTATCCATATAAAAATCATCCAACGGCAACGGCGCAAGAACTTTTGTTGAATTGTCCCAATAAACTAAATAAGCGGTTGTTGTGCCATGCTCCAATATGTAAGGCGTTAATTCCGGCATATCCACATCACAAAAAAAATAAGTATAAATCGAAGACTCCGCCGGGTCTGAAGGTGTAGGAGGCGTATCCATCAATTCCCAGTTTTCCGGATAGATGGTACATTCCAGCGTAAAAGTATCCGGTTCTGTATAATACTCTTTTGTACAAGACGCCATTATAAATATTAAGGCTAAGAATAAGCAAGTTCTCTTCATAGGTTGTTTTATTTATTGATGATTTGTCGCAAATGTAATTAAAAAAAATATCCCTACAATAAAACCCTATATTTTTCTTAAAGTTATTGTTCCTTTCCTGTTTTAATTGTAACTTTGCCAACGCTTTGTATTGTACAATCGAATCATGAAGAAATTTTTATCTGTATTTTTATTTTCGCTGTTTACGTTGCTTTCGACTTCTTTGTATGCGCAAGAGAAGAAGGGAGTTAATACGCAAGATGATAATGCGGCAGATATAGAAATTACGGTTACCGGAAATATTGTAAAAATCAAAAATGCAACAGTCGGAAAATTTTTGGATGTTTACAGTGTTGTGGGTAAAAAAATCGAATCGGTTGAAATCAAAAGTTCTACAGAAGAATGCACCTTGCATGTACCGAAGGGGCTTTATATCCTGAAGATCGAAGATACTATCCGGAAAGTTGTTATTAAGTAGCGGTTGTAAACAGACTGAAATTCACCGAACCATATATCCGTCGCCCATTAAATCCGGGCAATGCTGAAAAATCATATTCTTTAGGATGTTCCATAATAAATAAGCCATCAGGTTTTAATAATCCTTTGGACAAAATCAATGCAGGTATTGTCCCCAATTCTTTTAAAGCATAAGGAGGATCTGCAAAAATAAGATCGTATTGCGCCGTACAATGCTCCAGGAAAGAAAAGACATTGGCTTTTACTGGTTTTAATGCTCCACTTTTCAGTTCGGATTCTACCTTTTTAATAAAGGATAGATGGGTATAATCCTGTTCGACACAAGTCACTTCTTCGCATCCACGGGAAATTAATTCAAAACTGATGCTTCCGGTACCGGCAAATAAATCAAGCGCCGTTGCTCCCTCCAGATCCATGAGGTTGCGAATGACATTGAAGATATTTTCTTTAGCAAAATCGGTGGTAGGGCGAGCTTTGAAATTGCCCGGCACGGTAAACCGACGGCTTTTGTATTTTCCGCTTATAATTCGCATAAGGTAAGACTTGTCATTTCAAATGGAACGGAGGATGTGGCAACGTGAAGAAAATGTCCTTCGGGAACAAGATTCAACGGCACTACATTCCGTATAAAATCCTGCAATCTTCGAAGAAGAGAAGCTCGTAATCCTGCATCTCCGGTAATGTACAAAAAATCGCGTGTTTGATCTAATTCAAATTGTTGCCAAATAAGCAACAGGTAATACAAATATTCTCCGTTGTCTTTTATTTCAAACGAATTTCCCATGAGAAACTGATTGTGGGAAAACACCAGGACATCCAGGCTGGCGGCTTGCACGTTGGCATAAATTTTATTGGCATTGACGATCCGGCTTTTTCCTCCGCAATAGGCAATTTGAGGAGCTAAATGGTGGATATACTCCACTCCTACAAAAGAGCGTTGAAAAAAATCGTACACTGCCTGGGGCAGTACATGCAGCAACGTGAGCGCCGGAGAATGGAGCGACTGGGTTAATATTTTTCCTGAATATTCTGAAAAATTAAAATCGAAATAACTTTGTTTGTCTTGTTCGTTGAAAATTAAGGACGGAACAAAAGTAAACACCGGCGTATGATTAATCATTTTTATTTGCCGGAAAGGCTGTGAAAAACAATCGTTTTCAAAAAAAAATTGTTGAAAAGAACCAAACGGATCTGTATTTTTTCCCAAAGGGAATACTTGGTAAAAAAAAGATCCATCTTCCAGCGGATTGTGTAACGAAAAAGAATATTGCACCGGATGCACCCTGATAGTCAGTGTGTATCGTTCGGGAGAATGTAGTATATTTTCAGGAATATTCATTTTCATTGGGTGGCAAAGGTAATGATTTTACATGTTACCTTCAACATCTTTTTAGATTTAAGTATGGGAAACGCGATGCAGGCCGGCCGGAGGATTGATCAGGAAAATTCGTTCAGTAGCCCGTGTAAACGCTGTGTATAGCCACCGGTAAAAATCTAACCCCAGGTGGTCTTCAGGAATATAGGAGAGGTCGATGAACACATTTTTCCATTGACCGCCTTGCGCCTTGTGGCAGGTAACAGAATAGGCGTATTTAATCTGGATGGCATTATAAAAGGGGTCTTCTTTTATTTTTTTCATTTTTTCGCGTTTGCCCGGAATCGCTTCATAATCTTCCAAAATAGCATAAAAGAGCCGGTCGTTCATTTCTTTCGGAAGCGCCGGAGCATCGGTCGAGAGGGTTTCCATCAATACTTTTACATCCATCTCCAAGTCGTAATCCGGAAAAAACACGGTGAGATCGTAAAAATGAAAGCCGTATAATTCTTGCATTTTCCTGATCCGTTTTACTTCCATCAGGTCGCCATTGGCAATAAACTCCATGGCAGGATTATCTTTTCCGAAATAATAATTGTTTTTGGCAACAATCAGCATATCCCCTGACGATAATATATCTTCCCTGTACAGGATCCGATTCCTGATGCCATTATTAAAAACGTTAGCCCGCTTATTGGAACGCGAAATGAGAATGGTTTCGGACATGCCATCACGATCGTATGCCTGATTAATGGCGTCGATCAGTTCATCTCCCCCAAGCGTCGTTACATCCGGATATCCTTGCGTAATGAGCTGAGGAAACAATTCGACTTCTCCCCGGGTAATATTCGTTCGCAACAAAGTCGCATTCTTCAATATTCCCGACATTTCCGTTTGTCTTACAACTTGTGTGAGAACGAAAGATGATACTTCGAGGCTATACCCGGCAAGAATATCCGTATTTAAGACCGGACTATCGAGTTGTCCGACCGGAGGCAACTGAGCGGAATCTCCCAATAAAAGCAACCGGCAACCTTCGCCTGAATATACATAATGCACCAAATCGTCGAGCAAACGTCCGGAACCAAACGAAAAAGAATCAAATCCATCGTTGGAAATCATCGATGCTTCGTCCACAATAAACAGTGTATGCTTGTGCAAATTATCAGCAGGAACAAATCCGGTTGGTTCGTTGGAAAAGATTTTTTGCCTGTATATTTTTTTATGAATCGTATAGGCATTTTGCCCTGCGTACGATGCAAAAACTTTGGCCGCCCGTCCGGTAGGCGCCAATAAGACGGTTTTTTGCTGCAATTGGCTCATGGTTTTTACCAGAGCGCCCATCAACGACGATTTTCCCGTCCCGGCATAACCTTTCAATACAAACAATGATTCGGTATGCCTGGATAATAAAAATTCACTTAATTTTTCCAATGCTTCTGTTTGCTCTCCGGTTGGATAATGAGGGAAATTCTTTTTTATTTGTTCGAGGAAAAAATTATTAAGCATATATTAGTTGCATCTGCCATTTCAATTGAGAAAACAAATGTAGGATTTTTTTTGTAATTTTGCCCACCCTTGTACCAGACAATGAATTTTATGCTTAAAAGAATACGATATAGCTGCTTTGCAGCACTTTTTTTATTTTTTACAGAATTCTCTTCCGCCCAAAATCTGCCTAATTTGTATCTGCAGGCTAATGATGCTCAAATGCAGCAATGGGTTGATTCCGTTTTTGACAAAATGACGCTTGACGAACGGATCGGGCAATTATTCATGATTGTAGCCGATCCTAATGGGAATACCGCCAATACTCAGGCGATTATTAAAAATATTACCGATCAAAAAATCGGAGGTATTCTCTATTCTAAAGGAACTGTTGCCGATCAGGCCAGGAATACGAATTTGTACCAACAAAAAAGCAAGGTGCCTTTATTGATTTCGTTTGATGGAGAATGGGGTTTGTCCATGCGATTGGAAGAGACTCCAAAATTTCCCCGCAATATGTTATTGGGCGCTATCGCAGATAATGACCTGATTTATATGTACGGAGAAGAAGTTGGCCGGGAATGTAAACGCATGGGAGTGCATATTAATTTTGCACCGGTACTGGATGTCAACATCAATCCCAACAATCCGGTCATCGGCACTCGCTCTTTTGGAGAAAATCCTCAATTGGTTGCAGCAAAAGGGATTGCTTATGCCAAAGGATTGGAAAGTGCAGGCGTGATAGCGGTTGGAAAACATTTTCCGGGACATGGGGATACGGAGGATGATTCGCACAGCACTTTGCCGGTGATTCCACATGCTCTCAAACGATTGGAAGAAGTAGAATTATATCCTTTTTCTCAATTTATCAAGGCCGGATTTTCGGGAATTATGACCGGACATTTATCTATTCCGGCGCTCGACAGTATTTCTAATTTACCGACTTCCTTGTCGCCTGTCATTGTCAACGATTTGTTGAAAAAGAGAATGAATTTCCAGGGATTATGTTTTACGGATGCTTTGGTAATGAACGCAGCCAGGAAAGGTACGGGCAGTATTTGCGTGCAAGCCTTATTGGCGGGAAGCGACATTTTGTTAAGCCCCGCTTTTCCTGCCCGGGAATTTGAGGCGGTCAAAAAAGCCATTAGCGATGGAACGCTCGATATTGAAGACATCGAAGCAAAATGCTTAAAAATTTTAGCGTACAAATATATTTCAGGGTTAAATAATTATCAACCAATCAATCTTAAAAATTTAAGTAGTCGTATTAATACATCTTATTCGGAATGGCTCATCAAAAAATTATATATCAACGGGATGGTATTATTAAAAAACGAAAAAGAGGTTGTGCCGGTTACAGGATTAAGGAATAAAAAAATGGCTCTTCTTTCGATTGGGGAACGTAAAAAGACTAATTTTCAGGAAGTTGTACAACAATATTCCTCAGCCGATATTTTTAATCTTTCAGAGAGTTCTACCGAACAAGATATAAACAAAGTATTCAAACGATTGGAATCGTATGATGTTATTATGTGCGGTTTTCATTCCAACAAAGCAGATAGTTACAATCAAATCAAGGAATTGGCAAAAAATAAAGAAGTAATACTGAGTTTCTTTATGTCGCCCTACTATGTGAAGAAATATGAAAAATTAATTGCGGCTTCACAAGCGACCGTATTGGCTTTTGACAACAGCACATACGCACAAGAATCCGCTTCACAGGCTATTATGGGAGGGCAGGCATTTACCGGACGTTTACCTGTAATGGTTGGCGATAGTTTTCCGCAGGGCACCGGTATCCGTACCAATAAGATCCGCTTAGGATATCAATTGCCGGAAGACGCCGGCATTGCTTCCGGACGTCTTGCAGCTATCGATCAAATTGCCAAAGAAGGGGTGGAACAAAAAGCCTATCCGGGTTGCCAGATATTGGTTGCTAAAAACGGAACTATTATTTACAACAAGGCATTCGGTTATTTTGATTATGCCAACACTCATCCGGTGCAAACAAGCGATGTTTATGACCTGGCTTCCGTCACCAAAGCTTCGGCCACATTGTTTGCCGTTATGAAATTGGTGGATAGTAAAAAGATCACTATCAACGACAAATTGAGCCAATATATTCCGGAACTAAAAAACTCAAATAAAGAGGACATTACCATCAAAGAGGCTTTGTTTCATGAATCGGGATTGGTATCGTTTCTGCCGTTTTATCAACAGGCTATTGACCCTGCCAGTTATGAAGGCAAGTTGTATTCTTCGAAACGAGATCTGGTATTCAGAACCGAATTCGACATCAATACTTATACCCGTACCGATTTTAAATACAACGACAGTTTAGTATCCTCCCAAAAGCGGCCGGGATTCAATTTGCAGGTAGCAAAGGGTTTCTATCTTAAAGATAATTTTTCTAAAATTGTATTGGATGAGATCATAAAATCTCCATTAAAACAAAAAGATATGTATCTTTACAGTGATTTGAATTTCATGTTACTGAAAGAAGTGGTTGAAAGAATCAGCCGGCAAACGTTGGATGCTTTTCTGGAAAAAGAGTTTTATGCAGATTTAGGAGCCTATACAACTATGTTCAAACCAAGGCAACGAATCGATTCGTTGAGCATTGCACCGACTGAAAACGACCAATTTTTAAGAAATCAGATTCTGATTGGTTATCCCGACGACGAAGCCGCGGCGTTTTTAGGCGGAGTTTCGGGCAATGCCGGTTTATTTTCCAATGCAAACGATTTAGCCAAAGTGCTTCAGTTGTTGCTTGATGGCGGAGAATATGGCGGCAAGCACTATTTGAGCAAAGAGACCATTAAATTGTTTACAACCGCCAAGAGTGTGCACAGCCGACGTGGATTAGGGTTTGACAAGCCGGACACGAACGATAACAAGAAAAGTCCGACCGGCAAATTAGCGCCGGCTTCAACGATTGGACATACCGGATTTACCGGCACTTGTTTTTGGGTAGATCCCGACAGTCAGTTAATTTATATTTTCTTGTCAAACCGTGTATATCCTTCCCGCACCAACCGCGAGTTGATGAAGCTGAATATTCGGTCAAGAATACAAGATGCTATTTATGAGGCCGTTGGATTGAGTGAAAAGTTACCGGCCCAAAATGTACAATTGAAAATTGAAAAACATATTAATAATATGGAAGTTACACTAATACGACATACAGCTGTAGATGTTCCGTCCGGTGTATGTTACGGTTTTTCGGATGTTCCTCTCAAAGCGTCTTTCAAGGAAGAAGCGCAGGCAGTACTCAATCAACTGAAAAAAACATACGATCTGATTTATACCAGCCCTTTGTCGCGTTGCACTCAATTGGCCGATTTTTGTGGTTTTCCGGATGCTATACGCGATGACAGGCTGAAAGAACTGAATTTCGGAGATTGGGAAATGAAATCCTGGATGGAAATAGATAAAACGGAAGCTGCCGGATGGTTTTCCGATTGGTTGAATTATCCTGCTACCCGTGGAGAGTCGTATGCTATGATGCAAAAACGAGTGAATGCATTCTTTGATGACCTTATTAAATTAGGTAAAAAGGCTGTATGTATTTTCACTCATGGCGGAGTGGTGCGCCTGGCACATGTATATGCCGGACTTTGTCCGCTGGAAGAATCGTTTGAATTTCCCGTAGAATATGGCCAGGTTTTCCAGGTATCCATGCCCGACTCAAAAACTGACGATGAACATTAAGCTATTATAAAACCATGAAGCGCGCTTTATTTTTCATTTATCAACTATGCATTTGGTTGCCTGTATTTTTTGTATTAACCCTGCTCACTGCTTTGACCACGATGATCGGATGTACGATTAATCAGCGTATTTTCAGTTATTATCCCGGTATGTGGTGGTCTAAATTAACCTGTATCATTAGTCTATGTCCTGTCAAAATTTCGGGGAAAGAAAAACTAAACAAACATCAATCCTATATTTTTGTAGCAAACCATCAGGGCGCCTATGATATTTTTTTAATATACGGCTATCTGGGACAGCCTATCAAATGGGTGATGAAGCAAAGTTTACGAAATATTCCTTTGGTCGGAAAAGCCTGTGAATCTGCCGGATTTATTTTTGTTGACAGTTCTTCGCCACAAGCCGCCGCCCGTGCCATTGCGCAAGCTGAGGCAAAACTGCAAGACGGCGCTTCGATCGCTATTTTCCCTGAAGGGTCGCGCAGTAAAACCGGAAAATTAGGAAAATTTAAGAAAGGAGCTTATCAAATGGCACTGGATTTGCGTCTTCCCATTGTACCGGTAACTATTAACGGTACATTTGAAGTGATGCCTTCCGGTTCTTTTTTATTGAATCCGCATACCATTGAGCTGATCATTCACGAACCGATACCGGTTGCCGATATTAACAAGGGAAATATTCGTGAAGCAGCTTCAAAAATCCGGGAATTGACTGATTTTTCCCGGAGGGAGATTGAAAAAGATTTATGGCAAAAATATCAATAAACCTAATACACATTATTATATGAAAAAGTTCGTATTTGCATTATTATTGATCCCGGCTTTGTGTTTTGCTCAAAATGAGACGGGAAATGATTCGATTCCTGTAGTCGAGGGGAAAGTTGTATTTTCTTCCGAATACCATCCGGATTTAAGTAAAAGTGAAATCCATCAACGATTGGAAAAATGGCTGACATACTCATTTCTCAAAGAGAACGAACGAATTAATCTGAACGACACCATCGCCGGTACTATCGCATGCCGGAAAACCGATGAATTGGATATACATAAAAAAGCATTATCGGTATTCCGAATGAATATGAAATATACTTTGGTGCTGGAATATAAAGATAATTATTGCCTGGCTGCCATACGCAGTATCAGCTATTCTGATCCAGACGAGGTGCTGTCTCAATACCAGGAAATGCCAACATCATATCCGGGTGAAGCGATCCTTCTTGAGAAACGATTCAAAAATCTTTTTATCAAAGATGCTTCCGATAAAATCGCCTCAAAAACGTTAGATCGAGTGGAAGAAATCTTTCAGAATATCGACAAACAGCTTAAGTTTACATCAAAGGAGCAAAAAGACGCATCAAAGACTCGAAGAAACGTTTCCACCAAGGCCGTTCAAGCCACTCCTGATAATTGAGTTCCCGGCATTGTTTCAAGTCTTCCAGGAAAATTTCTTTGTTCCGCAAAGCCAGTTCCGAATCATAGAGATAACAATTGATTTCAAAATTCGATTCGAAACTACGAAAATCCATGTTGGCCGATCCGATCACCGAAATGTAATCATCGGCCACTATTGTTTTTGCATGAATAAATTTTCCTTGCAACTCATAGATCCGCAATCCGGCCCTCAACAAATCGCCATAATAAGAACGGGCGGCAGGATCAACATAAGGTGAATCGGATTGAGCCGATACCATCAGTCGCACATCCACACCTCCTAAGGCGGCTGATTCCAAAGCATGAACCAATGCTTCCGTAGGTAAGAAATAAGGTGTTTGAATGTAAAGGTATTTTTTAGCCGTAACAATAATATTAGCAGTAGCCAACATTAAATTCCGGTATGTACTGACAGGTCCTCCGGCGGCCACCTGCATTAAATTGTTTGTCTTTATTTCACAAGGGGGAAAGCATTTTCGGTCTTCTACCGTCTCTCCCACGGCAAAATACCAGTCGATGAGAAAATTAGCCTGCAATCCATAAACGCCTTTTCCTGCAATCCGTAAGTGGGTATCGCGCCAATTCAAATCTTTATAATATTCATTGGCAATATTCATTCCTCCGATATAACCGATATGTCCATCTATCACCACTACTTTCCGGTGATTCCGGTAATTGACTTTGCTATGCAATGCAGGCAGTATTACTTTTGTAAACGGGGATACCTCTACCCCACTCTGTTTCATTTCATTGTAAAATTTGGCAGGAACAAACCAATTGGCCACATTGTCGTACAAAAATCTGACTTTTACTCCTTCCGAAGCTTTCCGCATCAGCAATTCCTTAACCATTTTACCGGTTTCATCATTATAAAAAATGAAATATTCCATGTGGATATGATGCCGGGCATTATTCAAATCGTCCATCAAAGCGGAAAATTTTCGCTCTCCGGTGGTAATAACCTCGACCTCACTTCCTTTCAACACCGAAGCATTATTACTATACTCCAACAGTCTTACCAGTGTTTTATATTCGGGGAGCACTTGTACAGACTCATCAACCATTACTGAATTAAATGACAACAATTTTACTTTCGATTTATATTTAGTCGAAAGTTGCTTTGCTTTCCGGTTATCCCGTCCGAAAAAATAATAGAAAGCTAATCCGATGCCGGGCAGAAACAACAATACCAATATCCAGGCCAGGGTACGGATCGGATTGCTATTTTCGGAAATCACAATGATAACTGCTCCGACAATCAACACAATAAAGATGATATATAAAACAAGTTGAACCGTCGATATTTGTTCAATTATGTTTTCAAGGCGAATTAAGGACAGAGACACTATAGTTTGGTTTAAAATTTTTATTTTGACAAATATAGATCTTTTTGTAATAAAAAAAACAAAAAAAGTGTATATTTGAAGAAAAAAAAGATATGAAAACCCAGTTTTTGAATGTACCGGTAAAATATTGGACTGTTTTTTTCAGCCTTGGGATAAGTTTTTTATTATTAGTCTCGTGTTCTGATGATAATGAACCACCCATCACGAAACCAGGATCCTTTGTTTCCTTGCAACAAAGCGGCGAGTATTCCAAATCCCTGCTTTCAATGACAGCTCAAATGCTTGGCATTAGTATTTCTCCTCAATATGATGTCAATCTGTATAAGGTCGAATATTATACCAATCTCCCGGATCGAGCTCCTCTTCTGTGCTCCGGCTATCTCTGCATTCCGGTTACCGGCGAGGCACTGAATGGAATCGTTGGATGGCAACATGCTACTGTATTTTCCGAAACCGAGCGTAAAATAGAACTCGGCGCTATGGCCGCTGCTGCTTCGTTGGGATATATAGTGGTTGGGAATGATTATATTGGACTCGGGGCAAGCGAAAGCGAACCACAAGCCTACCACCTTGCTACGTATGCTTCTGCTGACGGCATCGCACTGCTGGAAGCCACTGCCGATTACGTGAAATCAAAAAACATTCAAACATCGGATATACTACAATTAGTTGGCTATTCACAAGGCGCTTACAATGCCGTAGCCATTCAACGAGCATGGGAAAATAACAACTACGATTTTTTTGAACTGAAAAATGTATATGCAGGCGCAGGCGCACTAAACCTTTCCGATATGGCAAAGCGGGTATTTTCAGAAGAGCATTATGAAGGCGCTCCATTTTTTCCTCCTTTCATCCGGGCCAACAATTTCTACTATGACATGAAACTGGATTACAGCAAAATTTACCAACCTGCTTTTGGAAAAAAAATCGATGATTATTACAATGGGACGATGAATATGGATGCCATCCGAAAGCAAGTACCCGATACGTTGAAAAACATCTTTACCCCTTCATTCATCGATGATATGAGAATGGGGAACGGGAGTTTTTATGCAGCGTTACAACGCAATAATCTCACCGATTTTTCACCCAAAGCCGCTTTATACATTTTCCATTCTAAGGGCGACGAAATCATTCCTTATTCCATTGGCCGGGAAGCTGCCGAATATTATACCTCCGCAGGAGGCAACGCGTATCAGATGAACGGAGGCGACGATGCTAACCATCAAGCCGCTTACTACACATTTTTATCCATGATATTGTCTTACATGATAAGATAATCAATTGTGTAATTGCAAAACTAAAACGTATTCCTAAGTTTTAGCTCTACAAGTGCAAAAAAGCAAAGAAGATTTCTCCATTTTCTCCGCTTTTTTGCATTTTTATTTTTTTAACATTCCTATTTTTTTCTGATTTTCAATCAATTATTCCTTTTTTCAAAATATTTTTATCGTTTTTCGATAAATAATTTGCTTTATTCAAAAAATATCATTTATCTTTGCATATCGAAAAACGATAAATAAACATTGAAAATCAAAATTAATTTATTAATAATCATTTAAAAAATCAGAGTCATGAAAACAACAATTATCCGCATCGCATTCGCAACTATTTTATTAGTAACAATCGGCAGTTTTTCTGCAAAGGCGCAAAACAATCCTGATTTTTTCTTCGACAGGAAATATGAGAATGAAACACTCGTATCAAAAACCAAGTATGAATTAGGCTATGCCGGACTTTTTGAACAAACATACCGCTATACATATTCTTATGATGCGTTTGGAAAACTTACGCAAGAAGAGACTTTCAAATGGAATGACAGAAAATCGGTATGGGAACCTGTCAGTTGCATCGAGCATATTTACGACATACTGGAAAATACGGTTACAATAGAACATCGGTTGTGGAATAAATCAGACATGAAATACAACAAAACAATTCAATATGTCGTTTATCAGCTTGATGAACAGGGAAATCTTATCTCATACACTACTGGGAAAGGTGATAATAAATCTGGTGAAAAAATGACCATGTTTTAACAAAATACGCCAGAATGTATTAATTTTGACCTGTAAATCAGAAACCATAATACAATATTTGTCATGAATAAACGACTCACTATTATTTGCATCATATTTTCGATCACATACATCCTTATTATCGGGCAAAATATCAGCGCTATTTTTGTGCCGGCTTTCGTGTCGGGCTTTAAAACCGGATACGAACAAGGAGCGGAAGGAGATTCTCATTCTTCTACAGAATTTTTAATAACCGAAATGCAGCCGAAGCAAGGAGCATTTACAACGCCAACTTCTATTGTGAACCTAAAAAACGGCAAAAATATTGATGTGGAAGTACGTCAGATGTTTCTAAAAATCCAAGATGCAGACCCATTATCCTTACAATTAAAAATACTGCATGTCGTACAAATGATACTCAGTTTGACCTGTTTTGTTCTCATCATCTACATTCCGGTACAATCATTCAAAGTCGTGCGTTCCCTTGTCAAAAATGAAATTTTTGATATGTACAACATCAAACGTATCCGGCGTATCGGTTATGCCCTGTTAGTCACTTGCGCATTTTCTGTTTTCGGTTTGTATGTCATGGCGGCACAAGCCAATTATTTAGTCGATTTGGAAAACTACGAGTTTGTGATCGGTATGACAGATCAAAAATTACTGATACTAATTTTCGGGTTAGTAATATTAGCCTTTGCAGAAATATTAAAAATGGCGTTAAATATGAAAGAAGAAAATGATTTAACGGTATAAAAACAATAGCATGTCAATAATCGTTAATTTAGATGTAATGATGGCCAAACGAAAGATTTCACTCAACGATCTTTCCGATAAAGTCGATATTACCCCCGCAAATCTTTCCATCCTGAAGACAGGAAAAGCGAAAGCAATCCGTTTTAGCACCCTGGAAGCATTATGCAAAGAATTAAATTGCCAACCCGGAGATATTTTGGAATTTAAAGATGATAATTAACACATTAAAAAAATGAATAATCGGCTTAAAATTATATGCATTTTATTTGCTGTAACCTATTTATTCATCATTCTGCACTTTGTTTTCAAAGACATGATCAACTTCAATATTCAAAAAACAGATGATGCCACAGACAACACAGAACAAGAATTAGAGGAATCTGCCAATATTGAAGCAGATGCTTCATTACATTTTACTTACACCTTCGATGTTCTGCCATTAAAACAATCAATTTCTTTCCCTACTATTACATTAGAAAATCTAAAAACAGGAAAGCCTGTAGATATCGAAGTACGGCAATTTAACGTACAATTAGATAAACAAAAGCAAAATGAACATAATCTTTCGTTTTATATTCTTTTTGGAATTCACATGTTGGTCGGAGCTTTAAAATTGTTCATTGTAATATACATTCCGGTCCAAACATTCAAAATTGTAAAATCTATTTCCAAAAATGTAATCTTTGACACGAAAAATATCAAACGCATCCGCAACCTCGGATATGCATTAATTATTTTATTCTTTGATATGTTACTTTCACAATATCTTGGATCACTAACGGTAAAAGACTTAGTTGCCTTCAAAGATTACAAAATATCTTATATAGAAATAGAAAATACATCTTATTTATTATTCGGTTTTGCCTCTTTACTATTTGCGGAAATATTGAAGATTTCCTTAAAAATGAAAGAAGAACAAGACCTCACAGTATAAAATTAATCACTTATAAAATAATCAGTTATGAAAGATTTCTTTAAGACCGTTTTCGCTTCTGCCATGGGAGTATTCGTCGCTCTGTTAATACTTGGCATGATTTCATTTTTTGTATTCGCCGGCATTATGGCAAGCATGGTGGCCGCTTCCGAAAGAGAATACAAACCGGAAAACAATACTGTATTAAAAATTGATCTGACCGGTACCTTGAGCGACCGGACTATTGAAAATCCTTTCGCTTCCTTATTCGGATCTTCTGTTGAGAATAAGTTGAGCTTAATGGACATCAAAGAGGCTGTCAAAAAAGCTAAAGAAAATGACAACATTAAAGGTATTTACTTAGAAGCCGGAATGTTATCTTCAGGAATCGCGAATCTCCAATCGTTAAGAGAAGCGTTAGCCGATTTCAAGGAAAGCGGAAAATTTATCGTTGCCTATGGAAGTAATGTCTCACAAGGCGCCTATTATCTAACCAGCATGGCAGACAAAATGATCGTCAATCCTTCAGGAATAGTTGATCTGCACGGACTTGCTACAATTCCAATGTTTTACACCGGATTATTTGAAAAATTAGGCGTGCAAATGGAAGTATTCAAAGTCGGCACATTTAAATCGTATGTAGAGCCTTACACGCTTACTAAAATGAGCGAACCCAACCGTGAACAAGTGACTTCTTACATGGCCAGTCTTTGGAAACACATTGCCAATGATATTGCTGCAAGCCGCAAAATGACAGTGGAAGACCTCGACAGTCTGGTCAATCAAGGAATTATCCTAAAAGGATCTGAACAATGGGTAGCATCAGGATTAGTCGATACATTAATGTACAAAACCGATGCGGAAGATTACCTGAAAAGCTTAGCCGGAACGGATAAAGATGAAGACTTAAAAACGGCATCTATCGCACAAGCCAAAACGATGAAATCGAAAAGTTTCAAACAATATGACGACCAAATCGCCATCCTTTTTGCAGAAGGAGAAATTACCGATGCTACCGAAGGCGTTCTCAATACAGTTTCTGTTATCTCCGAAAAAGAATATGTAGAAGCATTGACTGATTTACGAAAAGATGAAGACATCAAAGCTGTTGTATTGCGCGTCAACTCTCCGGGAGGAAGCGCCTACATTTCGGAGCAAATCTGGAAAGAAGTCGTCGAATTAAAAAAGGTTAAACCGGTGATCGTATCAATGGGAAATTTTGCAGCATCAGGCGGATATTATATCTCTTGCGCTGCCGATTGGATCGTTGCCGAACCTACTACTATCACAGGATCAATCGGTATCTTTGGAATGTTTCCGACATTCGGCGGATTAATGAACAAGGTCGGACTAACCAGCGACTGTGTAAAAACCCACACATACGGCGATATGTTTGACGTCAGCCGCCCTATGAGACCCGACGAAAAAGCGCTAATGCAAGCATTTATTGAACGAGGTTATGATTTGTTTACTTCCCGCTGCGCAGAAGGACGTAAGAAAACCCAGGCAGAAATTGATTCTATCGGACAAGGACGTGTATGGACAGGCGAACAAGCCCTGCAAAACGGATTAGTGGATGAATTGGGAGGATTAGACCGCGCTATTGAAATTGCTGCTGAAAAAGCGAAAATCGAACATTACAATATCCAACACTATCCGGCACAAAAAGATTTCCTCACCCTTTTGATGGAAGAATCGATGGGTAATGCTAAAAGCAGATTAGTGAAAAGTTTGATGAATGATGCGGAATTCCGTCATTATACGTTGCTGAAAAATCTGGACAAACAAGATTACATGCAGGCCCGGATGCCTTTTAACTTAGAAGTACAATAAAACATAATTGCTATATTAAACACAAAGACACAAAGAATAAATTTATTTAAAACTTTGTGTCTTCGTGTTTCAAAAAATTCAAAAATTTTCAAAATGAAAAAAATCATTCTTATAATCGCATTTGCCTGCGGACACATCCTGTCACTACTGGCACAGCCTCCTGTCCAACCTTTACCGATAGATCCCAAAGTAAGGCATGGACAATTGGAGAATGGATTGACCTATTTTATTCGTCACAACGAATTGCCAAAACAACGGGCAGAATTTTTTATCGCTCAAAATGTCGGTTCAATTTTGGAAAACGACGATCAAAATGGATTAGCCCATTTCCTCGAACACATGGCTTTCAATGGAAGTAAACATTTTCCCGGCAATTCTTTGATCAGCTATTTAGAATCAATCGGCGTAAAATTCGGAGCAAACCTGAATGCTTATACGAGTTACGACCGTACAGTATATAATATTTCAGATGTGCCTGTCATCAGAGAAGGCATTATTGACAGTTGTTTACTGATTTTGCACGATTGGTCGGGCTCCCTATTATTGGAAGATCGCGAAATAGATAAAGAACGGGGCGTCATCCGCGAAGAAATGCGAACATACGGAGGTGCTGATTTCCGGATCCGGGAAAAACTACTTCCGCAAATACTGCCCGACAACCGGTATTCAGAACGAAATATTATCGGTACGGCTGATATTATTATGAATTTCAAACCTCAAGTGCTGCGCGACTATTATCGAAAATGGTATCGCCCCGACTTACAGGCGATTATTATCGTTGGAGATATTGATGTCGATCAGGTGGAAGCAAAAATCAAATCCATCTTCGCCGATATTCCTAAACCGGTAAATCCTGCCGAAAGAATTTATTATCCGGTACAAGACAATGAAGATCCGTTGATCGGAATTGCCACCGACAAAGAGGCAACCTCATCTTCTGTCAGTGTTTACTTCAAACATGATGCGATGTCGAGAGAACAAAAAGAATCGATCATGGGATTTGTCGCCAGCTATATGAATAGTGTAGCCTCTAATATGTTGAACACCCGGCTAAGGGAAATCACAGAAAAAGCGAATCCTCCATTTATGGGCGCCGGCTCCGGAAATGGCTATTTCATTAATACCATGACCGAAGAAGCCTGGTCGATCGGCGCAGGAATAAAGGAAAACAATGTTAAAGACGCATTGCAGACTATTACCAAAGAAATCGAACGAGTCAATAAGTTTGGTTTTACCGCTTCGGAATATGAAAGGGCAAAAACAAATTACCTCACGATGTACGAAAATATATATAACGAACGGGATAAAGTGAAAAACGGAAACTATGCCCAAGAATATGTGAGGCATTTTACAATAGGTGAAGCCATTCCCGGTATAGAAATGGAATACAATATCATTAATAACATAGTGCCTCAAATTCCGGTGGAAAAAATTAATCAATACATTCAACAACTCATCGGCGATAAAAACATCGTGATCACAATGGTTGCCCCGGAAAAAGAAGATGTTGTCGTGCCTGCTAAAGAACAATTACTCGCATGGTTTCAGGAAGCTAAGCAAGAAAATATCCAGCCCTACGAAGACAAAGTAAACAACGAACCATTGATAAAAGATCTTCCCAAAGGCGGAAGCATCAAAAGCGAATCTATAGATCAACGTTTCGGAACAACCAATTATGTATTATCCAATGGGGTAAAAGTCATCATCAAACCGACTTCTTTCAAAGATGATGAAATCCGGATATCGGCCACAAGCCCCGGCGGATCCTCTCATTTCCCCGACACAGAAAAAGCCAATATCGACTTATACGGATCCATATCCGGATTAGGAGGATTAGGTACTTTCAGTCAGACTGATTTAAGTAAAATTTTAGCAGGCAAAAGAGTATCCGTCAGTCCAACGATTGACGTTGTGGCGGAAGGTTTTACAGGAAGTTCAACTCCCAAAGATTTTGAAACCGCACTGCAACTTATTTATTTGAATTTCACTGCGCCACGTATCGATGAAGATGCTTACCAATCTTTTATGACAAGAATAAAATCTCAATTGGAAATGCAGGACGCTTCTCCTTATACGGCTTTTGTCGATACTATGTTCAAAGTGTCTTACAACAACCAAGTACGCAATCAACGATTAAAAGCTTCTGATTTGGAAAAAGTCAATTATCAAACCATCATGAATTGGAGAAACGATCGCTACAAAGATGCCGGCGATTTTACATTCGTATTGGTAGGAAATATTGACCCTGTTGCGGTAAAACCGCTTATTGCCCAATATTTAGGAGCATTGCCTTCCATCAACCGTAAAGAATCTTTTGTTAAAATCGATAACGATTTCAAGAAAGGAATCATTAAAAATGATTTCAATAAAGAAATGGAAAATCCGAAAGCTACGGTATTGAGTATGCATTGGGGAACTATCAAGCCAACCATGGCCGACAAGATTAAACTGAATATGTTGCAGCAAATATTGACAATTGTTTATCAGGAGAAAATGCGGGAAGACGAAGGCGGCACTTACGGCGTTAGCGTCACGGATCGCATTGATTATTATCCGAAAGGAAGAGCCATCCTGCAAATGTCATTTGAAACAGATCCGGAGAAAAAGGATCTGCTGGTAAATATAATGCATCAGGAATTGACCAACCTTACGACCAATCCTCCCCGTATGGAAGATTTTAATAAGACCAAAGAATTCTTATTGAAAAGTCAACAGGAAAACGAGCAGGAAAACGGTTATTGGAACGGAATCATTCTGAATTATTACAAAGAAGGCTATGATGGTTATACTGACTTTGTAAAAACAGTGAACAGCATACAACCGAAAGACATCCAGGAAATAGCCAAAATACTTATTAATCAGAATAATTTTATCGAAGTGATTATGACAGGAATCAAATAAAGTTTATATTTGCAGACATATTTTATTTGATGTGGCTGAAAATATAAAAATCAATAAGTTCCTACTTCCTTTTTCTTTGATGTATGGGTTGGCTGTATGGATACGGAATAAACTCTTCGACTGGAAATTATTACCGGCCGAAGAGTTTTCTGTTCCCGTCATTTCGGTTGGAAACATTACCATAGGAGGAACCGGCAAAACACCCCATACCGAATATTTAGTGCATTTGCTTAAAGCTTCTTACAAAGTAGCTGTACTTAGTCGTGGCTATAAACGCAAGACTTCAGGATTCATCTTAGCAGATCAAAATGCTTCATTCCAATCCATTGGTGATGAACCATACCAGTTATTCCGGAAATTTCCCGACATTTTGGTGGCTGTAGATGCCAACCGTAAGAGAGGTATCAAAAAATTGTTGGCTTTACCCAATAATATAAAACCCAATGTCATTTTGCTGGATGATGCTTTTCAACACAGGCATGTTACTCCAAGTCTCTCGATTGTATTGATATCCAACCAACGCATGATCTATGACGACATGCTATTGCCCGCCGGCCGGCTCCGCGAATCCCAGGACAGCCTGTCCCGGGCGCAAATCGTTGTTGTTACAAAATGTCCATCCGATTTTAAACCCATCGATTTCAGAATGATTGCTAAACATTTGAATTTATATCCATATCAATCACTGTTTTACACTTCTTTCGATTACGGTTTGCTACATCCTGTTTTTGAGGATAAATCCAGCATCATGCCCTTGTCTGCGTTAACATCCAGCGCGGCTTTAGTGGTGGCTGGCATTGCTAATCCCGAAGATTTTGCAGAAAAAATAAGCGAATACGCCAAAGAAACCAAATGCATACGATATGGAGATCATCATTCATTTTCAAAAAAGGATTATGAATACATCGCCTCTTTATACAAAAGTATGTCCAAAAATAATACCTACATTATTCTGACAGAAAAAGATGCTGTTCGTATCGAAGAACATCCGGCATTAACCGAAGAAATAAAAAGCAGGATGTTTTATCTTCCGATTAAGGTTACTTTTCATTTGGGGCAACAACCATTATTTAATAAAAAAATAGAAGATCATGTTAGAAATCTTATCCGAAACCGTATCATGGCTTAAGCCCCGGATACCGGAAGATACAAAAATAGGTATCGTTTTGGGAACAGGATTGGGAGACTTAGCCAACAGCATAAGCGAACAAACTGAAATCCCTTATGAGCTAATTCCCCACTTTCCGATCTCAACGGTGGAAGGACATAATGGCAAACTGATTGTAGGGAAATTAGGAGGCAAAACCGTTTTGGCTATGCAAGGGCGTTTCCATTTTTATGAAGGCTATGATATGAAGCAAGTCACCTACCCTATTCGTGTAATGCAGTTTCTTGGATTAGAATATCTGTTTGTATCCAACGCCGCCGGTGGAATGAACCGCAGTTTTGAAGTAGGCGATATTATGTTGATTGAAGATCACATCAATCTTTTTCCCGAACATCCGCTGAGAGGGAAAAACCTGCCGGAATTCGGAACGCGCTTTCCCGACATGAGTGAACCATACAACCTAAAATTAAGCAATTTAGCAACAAAAATCGCAAACGAGAATAATATCAAACTACAATACGGTGTATATGTTGGCACACAAGGACCTACATTTGAAACGCCGGCAGAATATACATATTTCCGGATTATCGGAGGAGATGCCGTCGGTATGTCAACCGTTCCGGAAGTAATCGTTGCCCGCCATGCAGGAATGAAAGTATTGGCATTTTCCATTATCACTGATCTTGGAGTACCCGGGCGAGTGGTCACCGTATCGCATAAAGAAGTGCAGGCTGCTGCAAAAAGCGCTCAACCCAAGCTGGCATTTATTATACAAGAAGTTATAAAACAGCTATAATCCAATCATAAACCCAACACAAAACAATTTATGAAAAGAACTGAAATTGCTGTTTTAGGAGAATTCGGGCTCATTCGCCATTTAACAGAAAAAATAGCATTAAAAAATTCCAGCAGTCAAAAAGGCATAGGAGACGATGCTGCTGTTTTAGACTACAACGGCAAGCAGACCTTAGTAACGACCGACTTGCTATTGGAAGGGATTCATTTCGATCTAACTTATGTTCCGCTTAAACACTTGGGCTACAAAGCCGCCATAGTCAATTTTTCGGACATATATGCCATGAACGGTCAACCCAGGCAAATAACGGTATCTTTGGGAATTTCCAAACGATTTTCGGTCGAAGATCTTGAAGATTTCTACGAAGGGTTACAATTAGCATGCGAAATTTACGGTGTGGACATTGTTGGTGGCGACACGTCTGCCTCCATGACAGGCTTATGCATTAGTATTACTTGCATTGGCGAAGGAGAAAAAGAAAAAATCACCTATCGCAATGGAGCCAAAGACACAGACCTCGTTTGCGTTTCCGGCGATTTAGGCGCTGCATATATGGGATTACAACTTTTAGAACGCGAAAAGGCTGTATTCAATGGTGAAAAAGATTTTAATCCTGATTTTGCCGAGAAAGAATATTTGCTGGAAAGGCAACTCAAACCCGAAGCCCGGAAAGACATTGTGCGAATCCTCCATGAAAACGATATTATGCCAACATCCATGATTGATATTTCGGATGGATTGTCTTCTGAGCTGTTACATATTTGTCACCAAAGCGGAGTCGGATGTAAAATTTATGAAGATCGTATTCCTATTGATTATCAGACTGCTTCGATGGCCGAACAATTCAACATGAATGTCACTACTGTAGCGTTGAATGGCGGCGAAGACTATGAATTACTTTTCACGGTGCCTTTGAGTCTGCATGAAAAAGTAACCCATATAGGAGGCATTAAAATTATTGGATACATCTGCCACAATTCGTCAGGTTCTCACCTCGTCACCCGCGATGGTACTGAAATTGCGTTGCAAGCACAAGGCTGGAACTCTTTGCAAGAGGAATAGCAAAAAAAATGCAATAATATTTGCAAGATAAAAAAGTTTATTTACCTTTGCACTCGCAAAAATGTTGGTGCCATAGCTCAGTTGGTAGAGCAACGGACTGAAAATCCGTGTGTCCCTAGTTCGATTCTTGGTGGCACCACGCAAAGAAAAGCAGAATATAGTTAAGTCCCCGAATTTCAACGAGATTCGGGGATTTTTCTTTTTAAAGATATGCAGAAAATAGCGGTTTTTGACATATTATAAATGTGCAATTCGTTGTACTTTTAAAAGACAGAAAAAAAGTACACTGATTGTGATTCTTTTTCCCTATATATCAACATTTTGCATACATCTAAACTGAATTTGATTTCATAATTTTGAACGATTTAAAAATGTAAAATTATGAAACAAGAAACATTCAATGTTCTTTTCTTTACAACAAAGACTAGAGTTTTAAAAAATGGAGAAGTCCCTGTATTGGTGCGAGTTACAATTAATGGTTCGAGTGCTGAATCCCGTATCCAACGTTCGGTTCCCGTTCAGCTATGGAACCAAGCTAAGGGGTTTAGCAAAGGAAAAGACCCCAAATCTTTAGAATTGAACGAATATATTCGTTCCCTAAACGTGAAACTACTTACCATTCACAAGGAGTTATCTCTGAAAGAGGCTCATTTTACTCCTAATCTGTTGTTAGACATGCTATTCGGAAGGGTTGAACTCCCT
>JAVBKX010000008.1:0-30929 GCA_031553835.1 Bacteroidales bacterium | reverse complement strand
TTTGTTTATTAAATCGGATTCCCCGGTTGAAAAAGTAGAAATTTTCAATCAATCCGGATTATGCGTTTTATTCAACGATAAAGTAGAGGATAAAGTCAATGTTTCCGGTTTAGCAGAAGGAATTTATTCTATACGGATTGTCATGGAAGGGATTGCGGTTGTACGAAAAATAATTATAAAACGATAATATTTTCGAACCATTTAAAAATCAATTTTTATGAAAACAAAATTACTCTTGACTACATTATGTAGCTTCCTTTTATTGCAAACTTATGCTACCGGACCATTGCAACTGAATGGCACAAAATCAACTGATTGGACCATGTTGGAAGATTGTTATATGAACGACTCCAAGATATCCAATTTCATTTATAATGATAATGATAATTATTATGACACTGCTGATAAAATTGAAATTTATAACGAAGACTTAACATTATACAAATCGCTTGACATCGAAGCTCTGGCTCCGGAAGCTATTGGTTTTGCTGAAATAGTGTCATATAAAATGGGAGATAAATATTTTTGTACAACACAAACTTTATTTAACGATGATGATTTGCTGGAGTTTATTGTGGTTGGAGAAGGTTTTTTCTCCATCATAAATGAGAATGGAGTTGTATTAACCAAAGAAGTGTTTGATTCTCCTCATTATTTCAAATTATTTGAGATGTCTGCTCAGAATTATATAGTGGTAGAAAGTGATAATAACATGATGAGTTGCTTCTATTTGATCACCAAAGGAAACAATTCTGATCTAAAATCCGTCACCCTAAGCAAAGTGACTTCCTTTCCAAATCCTGCCAAAGATTATATCAATATCGGATACGATTTGCAAGGAGCTACAACCGGTAATATTACTATTTCCAACTTGTCCGGTAAAATGATGGACAAAATCAGTATTTCCAGTGAGCAAAAATTATTCCGGTATTCAACAACAAAATTGAATCCGGGAACCTATGTTGTATCTGTAGAAGCTAATGGGCAGCAATTAAGCTCTGAAAAAATCATTGTGAAATAAACCTGTCTTATGCAGTACCTGCTAAATTCACCATGAAAGCATAGGCGTTTTTAAAGTTTACACTTTAAAAAATGAAAGGAATGAAAAAATTAATTCTTCATTCCTTTCATTTTTTAATTTTTTTCATTCCAAGAAATCAGTCCACCTCCACCACCAGATATTTGCTTAATGACCAAAACTGGTGAGTATCCGAGATTTTCAGTTCTAATTGACCTTCTGCATCTTTCTCAAAGGAATAAGTTTCTTGAGGATGCTTGGTAATTAATTTAGCTTTTTTAGAAAATAAAGGCACTTCTGTAAATCCAGCCGGATTTTTAATCGGAGTAAAATATTCTTTATTGAAATTGGTGCCCAACTGACCTTTGATCAAAATTTTCTGATCTTTCAACTCTTTAGAAGTTCCGAAACAATAGAATTTAGTATTGAGCTCTTCGGCTTGTTTGGTAATAACAGAAGCCTGTTCATCGGTTTGAACCTGCAATTGTTGCACATCGGTAGAAAGAGAAGCAATACTGGCAGAAAGTTCGGCAATTTGCAGATCCTTTGCAGCCAATTGTTCCTGGATAGCGAGCAATGCGTTGGTTTTATCCGTCAATTCCTGTTGCAAACGGGCTAACGTTTTCTTCATCTGAGTAGATTGGATTCCCGACGACTTTAACTGTTGCTCCAATTGAGCAATCTGATTTTTGTTTTTATTCAACGTTTCGGTAATCAATGTCATGTCATTTTTGATTCGTTGGCGCATATTAGGACTCAATTCGCCGCTTGCAGCAGACTGTACCGTCAGGTAATTTTCAGCGGTTTTAATACTTTGGAAATTGTCTTCCACTTCATTGAGCAAAGAAAGCATATCATCCAATTCGGCAGAAGCCTTGGCCTGTACCAATTTTAATGAGTCGTTTTCAGCCTGCAGGGATTTATACTCAGCAGATTCTTTTACGGTGCAAGATGCCAACAAGGCGCATACAGAACAAAATAAAACAAACTTTTTCATACAATCATCTATTTAGGTTTTATACATTATTTTTACCTTTAATAATTATAACAAATTCTCCACGTGGTTCGTTCACAGAAAAGTGAGAAATCACTTCCTCCAATGTTCCCCTCACGGTTTGCTCATACAATTTTGATATTTCGCGGGAAACTGAAACATACCGTTCGGCACCCATTTGTTCTTTTAACTGCATAAGTGTTTTCAATACCCGGAAAGGAGATTCGTACAAAACAACCGTCCTGTCTTCCTCCGACAATTCTTTTATTTTAGTCTGACGTCCTTTTTTTTGAGGTAAAAATCCTTCGAAACAAAATCGATCCAAAGGAAAACCGGAATCGACCAATGCCGGAACAAAGGCCGTAGCACCGGGGAGGCATTCCACTTCAATACCTTGTGAAATACATTCCCGTACGACTAAAAAGCCGGGATCCGAAATACCGGGAGTTCCCGCGTCAGATACCACAGCAACATTTTCGCCTGCTTGTATCCGATTCGCTATTTCCTCCACCGTTTTGTGTTCGTTAAACTTATGATGCGATTGCATTTTGTTGGAAATTTCGAAATGCTTCAGCAATCGGCCCGTAGTACGTGTATCTTCTGCTAAAATGAGATCTACTTCTTTCAAAACACGGACAGCTCTGAAAGTCATGTCTTCCAGATTACCGACAGGGGTCGGCACGATATATAATTTTCCGCTTCTCATTCAATTAATTGAAGATATGGTCGCGACAAAGTTAATGGAAAATCTTCAGTAAGTGTTAAAATAAATCTTTATATTTGTAATCAATTATTTTTTTTAAACCACACAGGACCATAAAACACATAGGTTGATTTCGTAATTCGTAATTCAATGTCGTTTAGTTAAGATGATGAATCGAAATACAATAATGCCACAGAGTGGCTTATCCTTATTAACCAGCGATTTTAATCGCTGGAGAAAGGCAGCATGCAAAATCAAGCTGCATCGCAGCGTAGCAGATGTCAAGCTGCGTTGCTACGCTACTAAGCGGACTGAACCGACCTCATTCCAGTGGTTAAAACCACTGGTTATTAAGCCAATCTCGCTATGCGACAATTCTTAACTAAACGACATTGAATTACGAATTACGAAATCAACCTATGTGTTTTATGGTCCTGTGTGGTTCAAAACTCATTAAAATTTATGCGCCATTTGACTCTTCTCATATTCTGCTTACTGGCAGGAAGTATTGCCGGATGTCATACAAACGGAACCCATCCGGAGACTGAAGCACTTTCAGAAACAGAAATCCGCTTACATGAAAAAGCGGATGAAGCGTTGATTTTCTGCAGGAAAAATAATTACGATACCACTTATTGCATCTTGATCGATATGAAAATCCATTCCGGAAAACACCGGATGTTCGTCTGGAATTTTCAGGATAAAACAATAAGTCATGAAGGATTATGCTGCCACGGGAAAGGCGGGGGAAGTACAGGAGGACTGCCTGTATTCAGCAATGTAAACGGAAGTAATTGCACCTCATTGGGCAAATACAAAATAGGAGACCGTTCTTACAGCAAATGGGGCATTCACATTCATTACAAACTGCACGGACTGGAAGATACCAATAATAATGCATTTAAACGATATGTAGTATTGCATTCATTCGATTATGTTCCCAATTACGAGACACATCCTTTTCACCTCCCCATGGGTATGAGCGAAGGTTGCCCTGTCATTTCCAATGAATTGATGACTATTCTGGACGCTAAATTGCAAAAGAAAGAGAAGCCGGTATTATTGTGGATCTACTATTAGCCACTTTGTTTTTACCAAGAATAGTAATACCTTTGCAAAAAACAAAATAACAACTTACGAATGGACTTTACAACGCTTGCGCTTCCGATTTTCGAACAATCGGTCAATGATTATCACCAATGGGATAATGTGGATGCTCCTATTCAAAATCCTTATTCTCCCCATTCCATCGAATATTTTCTCTATCTGAAGAATTGGATTGATACGGTACAATGGCATTTGGAAGATATTATCCGAAATCCGGAAATCAATCCGGAAGAAGCGTTGCTAATCAAGCGGAGAATTGATAAATCGAATCAGGATCGTACCGATTTGGTCGAATTGATCGATAGTTATTTCCTCGATTACTACAAAGAAGTACAAGTCATGCCCGATGCTACGATCAATACGGAAAGTCCGGCCTGGGCTGTTGACCGGTTGTCGATCCTGGTATTGAAAATCTACCACATGCAACTTGAAGCGGATAGAAAAGACGCTTCTCCCGAACATCAGGCAGAATGCAGCAAAAAATTAGATACCCTGTTGGAGCAACGCAAAGATCTTTCTACAGCAATCGACCAATTAATACATGATATTGAAGCCGGCCGCAAATACATGAAAGTGTACAAACAAATGAAGATGTACAACGACCCATCGTTGAATCCGGTGTTGTATGCTGCTAAATAATGGCGAAAACACTTACTATCCGGTTATCATCACTGGGCGATGTGGCAATACTTCTCCCGGTACTTTATTCTGTTGCAAAACAGTATCCTGAGGATGAATTTTATTTGCTAACAAAAAGTCAGCTTGAGCCTATATTTGAATGCCGTCCAAAGAATGTTCACATTCTTCCGGTCTTCAATCATAGCCAACACAAAGGTATCGTGGGGCTTTTTCGACTTATTGCCGAGGTATCCAGACTAAAAATCGATACGATTGCCGACGCTCATGATGTACTCCGTTCTAAAATAATTCGCTTTTTCTTTCGATTAAAAGGGACAAAAATAGCGACCATACACAAAGGCAGAGCCGAAAAAAAAGCGCTTACCCGAAGATATAATAAAATTTTCCGTCCGCTAAAAACATCGATCCAACGATATGAAGATGTTTTTTTTGAATTAGGATATAAATTTGAGTTAAATTTTCGCTCCATTTATGAATTTGGGACAAGGAATTTCGGAATCCTTGAGCCATTCACCGGAAAAAAGGAAGGAAAATGGATCGGCATTGCGCCTTTTGCCAAACATAAGGGAAAGATCTATCCTCCGGGAAAAATGGAAAAAATTCTTGACACATTGGCCATGAAACCGGGTATTCGAATATTTTTGTTTGGCGGAAAAGAAGAAATAAGCCGATTGGAATATTGGGGACACCGGTACAGTTCGGTCACATCGGTAGCCGGACATTTTTCTTTCTCCGACGAATTACTTTTGATGAGCTATTTAGACGGATTTATCTCGATGGATTCGGGGAATATGCATTTAGCTTCATTAGCAGGAATCCCTGTCGTATCCATTTGGGGCGCCACCCATCCATACGCCGGATTTTACGGATACAGGCAAGATCCGGCAAATGCCGTGCAAATAGAGCTCGAATGCCGTCCTTGTTCGGTATATGGCAATAAACCGTGTTTCCGGAAAGATTATGCGTGTATGGATATTGCTCCAGAGTATGTAACTCAGATAGTCCTCAACCAAATTAATAACAATAACGGCTGATTCGAAGCAATATCACATGAAAGTTATCATAAATCCGGCATATAAACAATTCAATCGCTTCCTAAACAATATCCCTGTATTATTTGAACAAGGAACAACAACCATTTACAAAGGTAGAAATGAACTTAAATTAATCGAAACATCCGAATTGCAAGTCGTTGTTAAATCATTCCGAAAACCATTTTGGTTCAATCGAATAATATACACTTTTTTTCGCTCTCCCAAAGCAAAAAGATCGTATAACTACGCTTTCAGATTACATGAAAAAGGCATCAATACCCCTATTCCCATTGCCTATATAATAGAAAAAAAAAATGGATTATTATCGTCCTCCTACTACATTTCGTCACATAGTAATTACCCCGGACTATTACGTGACCTTGATTATTGCCAGCTGGAAGATGTGATTGATTTAGTTGAAGCCTTTGCTCATTTTACAGCATCCATGCATGAAAAGCTTGTATTGCATTTGGATTATTCCCCTGGAAACATCTTGTACGAAAAAAAAGATGATCAATACAATTTTTGTTTAGTAGATTTAAATCGGATGAAATTCGGGAAAGTGAGTTTAAATGCCGGTTGCCACTGTTTCAGGCGTTTATGGGCCAATGATGAAATTATTACACACATGGCCAAAATTTATGCTCATGACAGGGGATTTGACGAAACAAAATGCATAGATCTCTCTCTCAAATACTTCAGAAAGTTCTGGGAAGCCAGGGAAAAGAAAAAACAGAAAGTTAAAAATCTCGGTATTCTTTATAGGATTTATCGAAATCTAAATACATAAAATCATGTTGAATCTGATCCTGTTGCTTAGGTATCTGCATGTAATTTCCATATTTCTGCTTAAGATAAAAATCAGGATCTTCCGGCCCACACACTTCATGCCCTTCAAATAATATCGGTCGAGGAGCTCCGATTCTTCTTTTATCCATACTCCACTTGGGCCTGTCATCATATTCTGCCACATAAGAACTTACATCAAAATCATAATAAGTAAGAATCGATCTAATCGATTGTTGTACTTTTGCCACCGTAAACAATTTGCGACAAATAGCCGGCACCCATGAACTTATTCCTTTTTTGTGTTTTTTGGGATCCCGGCAAGTAAAGTACAAAACTTTGGTCCAAAATGAATATTTTGCAAAATGTATTTTTTGTGCCATTTTTCCTTCAGGAACACCATCTATGGGGAATATATCCATATAAACGCCACCCACATAATGAAATCCTCTCCGCTCTATAAGAGTTGTATTTGCATCTTGTACTTTACCAAAAGGAAAAGGATATTTCGGGTTGTTTTCTGCACAAATAAACTCATATTGTTTTGGCAACCAATCTTTTGAATTTGCAATCAACAACTCATAATCAGCTCGTGGCATACCAACATCCAGATCATCATCCCAAGGGATAAATCCCTTATGCCTGACGGCTCCTAATAAAGTACCCGCAATAAGATAATAACGTAGGTTGTGTTCCTTACAAACACTGTCAAAAATCAAAAAAACATCCAAAATACGAAGTTGTAGCCGACGAATATCATAAGTGTTCATACCTTGTCACTATTAAAATTGCAATTTCCAATCCGGTTCTTAGCGTACAATACCATAGGGAGTCCAGGTAATTTTATTATTCCTGGTATTGTACCGGATTTGTATATTCTTATCAATGATTTCCTTATTTTTATAAGGTCGTTCATGGTAGAGATGAAGACAAATCGCAGAATAACGAATTTGCTTCGACTGAATTCCCATATTGAAAAGCCGCTCTCCAAATTCACGATCCTCTCCACCATACGCCATCTTTTCATTAAAGCCATTGATTGCAATCATATCTTTCTTCCAACCAGAAGCATTACAACCATTCCAGGTAGCCTTTGCAGGAGTAATAAAATTCATGAAGCGACTAAAAGCAGAGAAGCGATACAGCTTCGTATTTTTCCAATGAGAACTAAGCCCACGCTGCTTCAATTCGTTCAAATCAAAAATACATTGAGAATCAACATCCTGCCTGGTTATACCCTGGCTGATTGAAAGAGGCAGTTTAAAATATCCACCTGATAATATATAATTCTCCTGGGCGTACTGCAAATGAGTTTCTATAAAATCATTCCGTGGAATACAATCCTGATCGGTAAAAATTAAATATTCTGAAACAGCAGTCTTTAATGCCTCATTCAGGATGCGGGTTTTCCTGAAACCTTTGTCTTCATGCCAAATATGCTTAACAGCAAGAAAAGTATTCTGTTTAAACGACTCGATTAATTGTCTGGTTTCATCCCCGGAACCATCATCTGCAATAATCAATTCAAAATCCCTGTACGTTTGATTAGCATATCCCCATAATGTTTTCTCCAACCACTGAGGATTATTGTACGTGGATATCACAACTCCAACCGATTTGGGCTTTTTTAGCATATTTATTTGTTAGAATATTGCTCTTTGGCCAATAAAAAATCCTCCACAGTATCCAATTCCATCGAAAAATACGATGTTGTATCCACTGCATACATATCAGATCCTTTATGTATGCAATTTTCAAAAGCCGCCTCATAAAAAATATCCGTTTGCTTTTTTTCCAGGATCATGACATCCATTTCAGCAAATAAATCATGAACAAAACGGTTTTCCATTTTTTCTATTCCGATCGATTCTCCAACCGCTTTTTCAATAGAACAAATTTTACTGATTTCTTCCACCCTATTATCAGAATCAACGATCACTTTTATTTCTTCTTCTCCCAATTCATGTTTATTTAATGCCAAACAAGTGGAATAATTAGAACTTAGTAAACAAGAAATAATTTGAGGATCAAACAAAATGTCGCTATCCAACAACAGAATATCCGTATCCATCACAGATTTTTTAGTCAACCACAGCGAGTAAATATTATTGGTCGATGCATATTGTTCATTATAAATGAACTCTACTTTCAAACCCGGATAATGAGCAACAACAAAAGATTCTATCATTTCATGGAGGTATCCGGTTACAATGACCAACTCATTTACATGATTTTGAATCAAGGCATCTATCGTTCGTTGCAATAAACTTTTTTGTCCGATTGTCAACAAACATTTTGGAGTATTATCTGTCAGGGGACGCAAGCGCGATGCAATTCCAGCAGCGAGAATAATGGCTTTCATGCTTTGGCGACTTTTTTAATAATATCGATCACCTGTTGATTGATAACAGGTGTACCAAGTGTGATCCTCATGTGTGAACGAAGTCCTTCCTCATTCATAAATTTCACTACTATATTTACTTTAGTAAACTCTTCTTGCAATGTTTCTTTAATTTCAATTGGATATTTGATCAAAATGAAATTGGCATCAGAGTTATATACTTTAAAACCCGGAACCGGATTCAACTCTCGTTTATACAATTCTTTATCCGCTTGCATCAAGGCTGCCTTTTCATTATAAAAATCTGTAGATTGAAGGGCAGCAATCCCTATTTTTTCAGATAATTTATTAAAGCCAAGATACATCGTACTGAAACCATAGAAAGGTTGCAGGCTTTCCCCCATAAAAGAATACCCAAGACGCAACCCGGGTAAACCATAAAACTTCGAAAAAGTACGAACTATCAATAAGTTGGGAAATTCGGTAATTAAAGGAGCAATATAGGAAATATCCTGTCGATTGAACAATGTATAAGCCTCATCGACTACAACAATAGTTTGAGGATCAACGCTACGCAAAATATCCTTCATCTCATCAAGAGTCAGCGAATTGCCTGTCGGATTATTTGGGCTGGCCAAAAGTAGCATATCCGGTTGTTCATCCTGAAGTAACCGTTTAATTTCCGGAATATCATATTTGAATTCATACCCATCCTCATATAATGGATACATAGTTGTTGATCCATTTACTTCTTCAGCAATAGACTTATAATACCACCAGGAAAATGTCGGAATAAGAATTTTACGTTGCCGATGCCCCTGGCTCAAAAAACAGTGGATAACCGATTTAAGAATATCTTCACCACCATATCCAAGTACAACGTTTTTTTCTGGCACATCATACATTTTTCCGATAAAATCGGACAATTCACTCTTAATTCCTTGTTGGAAGCAACGAGTATAATGTGTAAATTCGAGAGGAGAAAATGTTTGAATGGTTTCTTCGACTAAAGGAGCTACTTCAAAATTATACTCATTCCTATCCAGGTAAATCAAGTCTCGTTCACCGTGTATTTGAGGCATAAAAGAGAATTATTTAAAATTGAATGCAAAAGTAATAAGGTTTCTTGCAAAAACAAAACACAGAGGTGAAAACAAAATTTGTATTTCAAAATATATCACGTAATTTTGTCCATCTTTCAGCTCAGAATCTTCATGAAAATAATTGCTCAAATTATAGAATTTCTCAACAAAATAGATAGCCGGCTATTTATCTTCTTGGTGTTATGCTTGAATTTACTTTCTTTCAAAGTTCATTCCAATGAAGAAGCTTATTTTCCTTTAGCCAAGCAATTTATTGATCCGTCATGGATCCCCGGATCGTTTACGTTTACGGAATGGGTAGGCACCCGTTTCTTTTTTCAATATATTGCTGGATTTGCACTCAAATATTGGAGTTTCGAACAGCTCGCCTTTTGGGGAGGGATGTTTAATTATGCCTGTTATGCCTTTCCTTTAGCATTAATATTCAAAGAATTAAAAATAAAAAATCTGGGGATATTAGTTATTCTCCAAATATTTATAATCAACTTAAGCACGCAGCATTTTTTTGGAAGAGAATGGATTTTTGGTGGATTTGAAGGAAAAACTCTGGCTTATGTTTTCATATTTTATGCATTCTATTATTTATTAAAAGCAAAATATATACAAGTTGTACTCTTTGCCGCTATAGCCTCTTATTTTCACATTTTAGTCGGAGGGTGGTATTTTGTAATGGCATTCATTTACGTCCTTGTCACAGAACGAAATATAAAATTACTTCTTCGTATGGGCATGGTTTACCTGCTCATTGTATCCCCATTCATTTTTTTCCTCAGCTCCCATTTGGATGAAAGTGGCAGTATAATCAATGGTGTAAATATCGATTGGGTATATTCTTTTTTTCGTAATACTCACCACACAGCACCGATGCATGTGCCCAATGCCATGCAAGAAGTTTTTCCTCGTGTTGTATTGAGCTTCATCCTATTATTGTTAAGTATTTTTTATTTTAGAAAATCACCAGACACCAACATTCGCAAACTAAATCGCATTGCCATTATTTCCTTATGCATGCTGTTTGTCGGATTATTGATCACTTATATAGATACCGGAGGACATTTATTGAAATATTACCTGTTCCGTATTGCTTCCATTGGAGCGTTTACTTATTATATCATTGTTTTTTTGTTTCTGCGTAATTTGCTATACAGTTATATTCAACCGGGTTATGTAAACGCTATAACATTTTTACTGATTTTGACACTTTTGTGTTTCCGGACAGCCAATAATTTCAAAAAGAATATTTTTTATAAAGAAAATCCTAACTTTATAGCATTAGTTTCCTATGTACAAGAACATACACAGCCAAGCAATATATATCTGTTTTTGGAAAAAGAAAAATATGAGGAGGAATCTTTCTCGCGCCGGACGAGAAGAGAGGCCCTTGTTATTTTTAAGTTTGACCCGGGTGGAGGAGACAAGATTTATGAATGGTATTCCAGGGTACAAGACCAACAAAAATTACAAAACAATATCAATTATATCGACACTCTCAAAGTCAAATATAAACTGAATTATTTAATTACCAAACAATCAGTAACACAGTCCAGCTTGAAAGAAGTTTATCACAATACAAAATACCATCTGTATGAAGTTATTGGAAGTGAATAATTGCGGAATTATTGAATTATGTCGGCTAGTAGATGGTCGGGACGGGGTTTTATCTGTGGCGGAAATCAGTAAACAAATCCCTTTTGAAATAAAACGAGTATATTATATTTACAATCTGAAAGATCAATCAGCCTTGCGGGGAAAACATGCTCATAAGCACAATCAGCAAGTCATTTTCTGTATCAATGGAAGTTTTACGCTGACCATAGATGATGGCATACATCAACAAGAAATTATTTTGAATCAACCTAATGTTGGAATATTCATGGATGTTAAATTATGGCATACAATGAAAAACTTTTCAGATAATTGTATCCTGCTAGTCTTAGCTTCCGATTTATTCGACGAAAACGACTATATCCGCAATTACAGTGAATTTCAAAAATACATTCTTCAATAAACTATAAACAAATTATCATGATCTTGTTTAATGATTTCAAGCAGGAATACCAATTGATACGGAAAGACATAAATGATGCTATTCGCAGAGTACTTGATTCTGGATGGTATATCCTTGGGAAAGAATGTGAATCCTTCGAAAAAGAATTTGCCGCCTATATTGGCACAAACTATTGTGTCGGCGTAGCAAATGGAACAGAAGCTATTGCATTAGCTCTATCAGCTATGGACATCGGAAAAGGTGACGAAGTTATTACAACTAATTTAACTGCTTATCCGACCATCACAGGAATACTACAAGCAGGAGCTAAACCGAGAGTCATTGACATCCGAACCGACGACGGTTTGATCGACTGTAACAAAATAGAATCCAACATTACTTCAGCGACAAAAGCAATTGTTCCCGTTCATTTATACGGCCAATGTTGCAATATGGATGAACTACAACAAATCGCAACAAAACATAGCCTGAAACTCATGGAAGATTGTGCCCAATCGGCTGGCTCAACATACAAAGGCAAAAAGGCCGGTACATTTGGGGAAACAGCTTCATTTTCTTTCTATCCGACTAAAAACTTAGGTGCCTATGGAGATGCTGGTGCTATTACTACCAACAATAAAGAAATTTATGAAAAATTATTGAGTCTAAGGAATTATGGACAAACCAAAAGGTACTATCATGATAACATTGGTATCAACAGCCGTTTGGACGAAATGCAGGCCGCCATTCTCCGGGCAAAACTCCCCCACTTGGATCAATGGAATTTACGCAGAAAAGAAATTGCCGGCATGTATCGAAAAGGCCTCCAACATGTAAATTGCCTGACTGAACATGAATATGGGCAGATGAATTATCATCTCTTTGTTATTAAAACAACAAAAAGAGATGCACTATTGGAGCATTTGAATCAACAGGGAATTTGTGCCTTAATTCATTATCCGGTTCCGATAAATGAACAGCAATCATTTCCCAGACAAAAAGGCGAAAAACTGGACAATACCATCCAATTTTCATCTTCGATCTTAAGTCTGCCTATTCATCCGGTATTAACCAATGCCGAAGTAGAAACAACAATTAAAACTGTAAATAATTTTTTTAATTGAATATGAAGGTATCTGTAGCTATCCCGGTCTATAAAAGTGCAAATTCCATTGGCAGAGTGGTCGATGAATTGATAACGACATTGACTAAGCATTATGATTTAGAAATCATACTGGTTAATGACGATTCTCCTGATCATTCGGAAAAAGTCTGCATTGAGCTTCACAATCAAAACCCTGACATTGTCAAATTTTATTCCTTGGCCAAAAATGTGGGAGAACACAATGCTGTAATGGCAGCATTAAATCATGTCACTGGAGATTATACAGTAATTATGGATGATGATTTTCAAAATCCGATTACAGAAGTTGTCAAGCTATTTGAATATATCAACAATGGTGATTATGATGTGGTTTATACTTTTTATGATAAAAAAGAACATTCATTGTTTAGAAACTGGGGAAGTAAATTCAACGACAAAGTAGCCAATGTGATGCTTCAAAAACCGAAAGACTTGTATTTGTCCAGTTTTAAAGCATTAAACAAATTCATTGTCAATGAAATCATAAAGTACAATCTTCCTTTCCCTTACATTGATGGTTTGATTTTGCGTTCCACTTCAAAAATAGGGAAGCTTAACGTCCTCCATCAAAAACGGGAAGAAGGAAAATCAGGATATACCTTCAAAAAACTGGTCCGCTTATGGATGAATATGTTCACCAATTTTTCTATTCTTCCACTGCGTATATCCATTGTTATAGGATTCTTTTTTGCTCTTTTAGGCTTTGCCTTTGGTATCTACGTAGTAGTTGATAAAATATTACACCCGGATATTCCGACAGGGTATGCTACCATTGCTGTCATTGTTGCCATTTTTGCAGGAATACAATTAATTGCAATCGGGTTAGTAGGAGAATACTTGGGCCGAGTATTTCTTTCCCAGAACAAACGGCCTCAATACTGCATCAGAAAATCATTCAAATAGCAGACTTTGCTTGTTTAGTCTTCGCTCAATCCGGAATGGCACTCCAGTCTATAACGGGTGACTCAAGGTTCTCATGGCAATGAGAGGAATATCCTGGAACAGATGTCACGAGTATCCGTTTTTTACTTCTGAAATAGTTTGCCAGCACAATAAAAAGCAAATTCTTGCTTCCTTTAGTAAGAAAATAATACAATGGATTAATCTTGCGAAGACGAGTCAAATGTGTAAAAACATAAAAAGACTTTGGACGTTTTTTACTTTTGGATCTATATTTAAAAAACACAGGACAATCTTCCCGAAGAGTGCCAACCCGGCAAGCAAACGTCATAGGAGTAGAACCAGCAACACGCCAGTGAGACGATTTGGTAAACATTAACCGACATGGACGAATTTTTCTGAAATTTAAAATAGTTCCATGGTTGTTATGTAAAAAATATTGGTCGGGGTGATCATACAACGAAACATAATCGGCAATACTCAATCCTTCAAGCATGATTTTCTTGCTACCGGGCCGATGCAAATAATCATCTTCAAGCAAATAAACCAAAGTGTTATCATCCTCCTGAAGAATTTTTTCTTTGATCATGTATTGGAACGAATCCAAATTTCCTAATGAAGTTTCTTCAAAAGCCAATTTTTTGCTTTTTATAAACTCAACAGTTTGCGGGCTACAATTATCTGCAATCACAAATATAAAATCCGCTCCAAACTCTTTAATAGCATTTTCGAGACACTGAAATTTAGATGCATAAGGCAATGTCCCTTCTGTGGTTCCTTTGTCTGATATACGATAAAACACTTTAATAGGATCATTTTCCGAGATGTCTTTCTTTTGCATGGATTCTCTTTTTCAGTAAAATGCAAAAGTACATTTTTTTTATTAGCTTTGCATTCATTATCAGCAAATACATGAAAAAAAACAAAACTATCCGCAAAATTCTCATTTTAAGGTTCCGCAGGGTGGGCGATGCCGTAATTTCAACAGTCTTGTGTTCTTCACTAAAAAAATCTTTTCCGGATGCGGAAATCCATTATGTGCTAAATGAAAATATTGCTCCATTGTTTGAACATCATCCAAATATTGAAAAAATTATTCGGTTTAGCAATGAGGATATGGATACGCTAAGCACTTATACATCGAAGGTAAAACGCATCATCTCAAAAGAGAAATATGATATGATTGTTGATACGCGTTCTACCATAAAAACACTTTGGTTTTCGTTTTTCTCAATAAGAACTCCTTATCGGATTGGCAAGAAGAAAATATATAATGCTTTCCTGCATAATTACAGAACCGATTTGAATGGGATAATCGATGAAGTCACCAAAACACTTTTACTATTAAAACCGCTTGAATCACAATTCAAAATACAGTACGAAAGAAATTTCACACTATATGTCACTGTCGAAGAAAAAGAAAGGTTCCATAGCAAAATGATAGCCGGAGGAATTGATTTCTCCAGGCCGATCATTGTTTGTGCTGTCACCGCGCGTTTAACACACAAAATCTGGGATCCTGAAAATATGAAAAATATCCTTTGGAAGCTTATTGAAAAATATAATGCACAATTGATTTTCAATTTCGGAGGGAAAGAAGAAAAAGATTTTGCACTTCAACTTCATCAGGATATGGGTAATCATCCCAATATTTTCACAAATATCGAAGCTGAAGACTTGCGAGAACTTAGTGCAATGCTCTCCTTGTCGGATTTTTTCTTTGGAAACGAAGGAGGTCCTCGGCATATATCCCAAGCATTTAATATTCCCAGTTTTGCAGTTTATCCCCCTAAAGCAAATAAAACAGAATGGTTGCCCAATGCTTGTGAACGGTTTCAGGGAATAGAGCCCGCCGACATCTCAGACAAAGCGAAGGATGAAAAATTAACTTTTAAAGAAAAATTCAATTTAATAACGTCAGATGCCGTTTGGGTACAACTTGAACCCATGTTGGATGTATTTCTTAAAACTAAACTTTCGATCCGCGAATAAGGCAGGGACGCATTTTATGATGACGGTAAAGCAAACCTTTCCGAAGAAAGTACTTACAATTATATCGATCCAAAAACGAAGAAACTACTTTCACATCATCTCTCTTATGATAAGTACAAATGGCAAATTGCAAGTCGGTTGCTTCTGAAAACAGAATCCGACCACCGGCCAAAGCCTGCCGTTCCGCCCCTTCAATATCCATTTTCAGGAATAAATGATCTTTGGGTTTATCCTTTAAAAAATCATCCAAAGTCACGGTAGTCTCATCATTATAATCACTTACATATTTTCTGACAATTTGTATTTTATCTTTCCAAGGCTCAAAAGTTGCTTTTAACGGTTCTATCCACCTCAGTTCACATTCAAACAAATAGACAAAATCGACCATATCAATTGCCTCAAGAGCAACGATACCTTCCGCACTCCCAATATCCAAAAGTACTTTCCCTGAAAATTCGTCAATGGAATCCACATAGTGATGCGGAGAACGAATATCCTGCTCAATCACCAAAGATCTATACAGTTTCTGTATTTTATAGTCGGTATATTCTCCCGGGAAATATAATTTTTTACTTCCCTTATGTACAACATACTTCAATCCTCGATTAATATCCTTATGAACATCAGTCTCAAAATCCTCATATTCAAATATGAAATCATACAAGAAAGGATATGCATAGGTGTATTTTCTGATAAATTGAAAACATTCAAGTTTTGGAGACTTTGGATGAAATATCCGGTAACAAAAATAAGGTATAGCACCATAATAAAATTGTTTAAAACGATTTACTTGATGGGTCATAATATTATTATCTTAATTATTTATTGTATGCCGTTGATAATATCGGCTGCCAAAATTTATAGACTTTTGGTTTATTAAATCCATGGCAGCCAAAAGGTAATTTTCCCTGGTTTATTTTCATCGCTAAATTAGGTTTACGATCCATCGCAAAGGCAACAGCTTCCTGATAATCAGGAATCCGGAAGTCAGGATCTAATTCGGGAGCCTTCAATGACCAGAATACATCTTCCATTTTGAAAACTTTATTTTCATCCTGTAAAATCTGCCAAATCAGGTTTTCATTAGCCATAGCAATCCGGAAAAAAGAAGTAGTCTTCCGCAAAGAAAAACCACCGTTTCCTGTCTTAAAGAAAATTTGTTCTCGTGAATTATCTTTTTTAAATAGTCGATTGAATCGCGGAAAAAAGGCATTACGGGGAGTAGCAATCCAAGGCGCACCAATATAATCATATCCTTTATTACACCATTCAATCAATGCATCTTTGAATACAAAAGCATCCAATTGATAAATCAAAATATATTCTGACTGAATAAACCGTTCATAAAACAAAGGAGAAAGCATTAACTGATTATAGCACGAAACGCTTTTAAAATAACGATCTGGAAATGTCTCAACAGTAATTCCTTTATAAGTAGAAATGAAAGCCGAAAAATCCACACTTTCAGGTTGAGCTAACACAATCGGATAATTTCCCAACACTTTCAGGCATTGGACAAACGACATTATTTCATCACTTGTCAGATCCGTTTTGTATATCGGAATTATTATGCTTACTTTTTCCATAAATCTATTTATGAACGCTAACCAAATTTTTCTTCAAAATATCCTCATAATTCTCTTTTCCCACCAGCCGTTTCGCAGGAGTCTTATACTCAGGAGAAAAAATGCTCAATTCCTGTTCATTGTCCGCATATTTTAAATCACACAATGTTGACAACGAATAAATTACATTTTCGATGCTATAAGCACGGGAAGTATCAATCGCAAGATTGGGCATGATTTCTTTATAAGTATCGGAACGCCACAATACAAACGGGATTTTGCACTGGGATGGGTAAACATTGGACATAAAATGCCCGGCAGCATCGCGATAATCATATACTTCGTCGCCATGGTCGGAAAAAAACAACAGGAAAGATGAAGTATTCTGCTTTTTCAATTCTTCAAGCACCTGGCTATAAACATAGTCGCCATACCGGATCGAATTGTCGTATTCATCGATCACTTGTTTCATGTGCCCGGTTCTGAATCCTAAATCGGGCAGATCATTTCTTGTCTTATGATCAAAATAACTATACTGTTGGGGATAACGGCAATTATAAGCATGATGATTTCCCATCACATGGATAAAAATTATTTTATTTTTTTGGATGGTATCTGCAAGCGCTTTTTGCAAAGAAGGAATTACAATTTCATCTTTTTGTTGCAAAGCGCTCAAATCATACAAATGGTCGGCTTCTTCTGCAATAATTCCATAACTGCCACCCCATTTTGTAAGAAATGCCTTGTTGGAAATCCAATACGTTTCGAATCCGGCAGATTTCAGCATTTCAACCATCGACGGTTTTTGGCGGAAATATTCAGGATGTTCGTGATTACCAAATGTCAGCACTTTCTGCATAACGCCAAAAGTATGAGTATCGGGAGTAACTACATCGGTATAAACTTCCAATTCGTCCTTTTGCGCATCCATTAACGGGGTGGTTTCCCTGAAATATCCATAAAGGCTCATGTGACAGGCAGAGGCAGATTCGCCCAACAACACGACAAAAGTATGATTAATGGAATCGGGCAAAGCACATTGTACATCCATTTTCAAACTTTTACGAAATTCTTTTTCCTGTTGGAAAATGATATTTTCCCGCCAATACAATACTCGGCTTTTGTAAAAATCAAAAGCAGGTATTGCCTGCACTAAGTATTGGAGTATGATACTTAATAAAACCAAAGCAACTGAAAAGGAAAAGAGAGGCCAATATTTTTTCAAAGAAAGGGATTGGGTTGAATGAGTTTTTACCCAACACAAGATGCCGACAACGACATAGATCGTTGCAGCCACACACATTTGCCAGGTAACAAATTCATGCAAAAATTCCTGGGATTCGGTTTTATGCGTGGTGAAAATGACCCAAAACATATCCCGTTTCATGCACAAATGGGACACAAAAAGATAACTCCAAACGATCAAATTGGGAACTAAGGACAAAAGATAGAAAATGCCGAGGAAAATTTTTTCTCCTTTTTTCTTCACAAATAAATCAATGCAGCACATGGCCAATGCGACCACAATACAAGTGATCCAGGCCATGTTTTTATCTTTCGCACTGATATTGTCGGCCCAAAAATAAAAAACCGGATTAAACAATAAAACAAAGAATATCAGGACAAATGCCCATTTTCGTTCTGCCAACAATTTTTTAACGCTTCCCATTTATGCTTAAATTAAATAATTTTTATTCAACTATTTTCGTCCGAAATCCGCCGGAATTTCTCCCCACTGATCCGTCTCCCATTTTAATATCTTTGTAGAATAGGTATGCTCACGCAACCATCGTTCGGCCCGGGCGATCAAATCAAAAATTTCCTCGTTTTCATCGCATTTTTCGAGCTTTGTGTTGCACTTTTTTTTCTTCACCCATCCAATCGCATTGACGCTGTCGGAATACACCGGCATATCCAGTTTTTGTTGTTTCAGCAATGCCAATCCATGCACTAACGCCAAAAATTCACCAATATTATTCGTTCCCTGCCGATAAGGGCCCATTCTGAAAATTTCCTGCCCGGTAGCCACATATACTCCCCGGTATTCCATGACGCCCGGATTGCCCGAACAAGCGGCATCGACCGACAGGCTGTTTTGAATAAAATTGCCCGATGAAACCGGCTTTTTTTTCTCTTTCCCTATATAATTCCAAGGGCCTTTGTGATAAGCCTCATCGGCTGCATCCTTTGATTCAAACGCTTTATACAAAGCGCCTTCAAAATTAGCTGTTTGCAGCTTACATTCTTCCCACGAAGCATATACTCCGGGGGCAACACCTTTCCAAACTACATAAAATTTTTGTTTTGCCATTCGAGCAAATATAGAGGTTTTTTAAACGTGAAGACCAAAGAATAATTATATCGCATCACCTGAAGCCAACAAGTCGTCAATCATTGCTTCAATATAATCAATATTGCTGCCATCCTGATTATGGACAGGAAACGGCCCCTCAATATATTTTATGTAACCAAGCGTATCTATAAAAATATTTTCAGGATAAGGGAAAGAACCCACCTGTTTAATAAATGATTCGGCATCGGAAACATGTGCAAAATTAAATAATTTTTTCCGGAGAAATTTCTCCACTTCGTTTTGTGTTTCAAATGTCATAGCGATAAAATTGACTTTGCCGGCATATTTTTCCTGCAAATAATTCAATGCAGGAATTTCTGCAATACAGCCGGGACATTCGACAAACCAGAAATTGAGCAAGGTTGGTTTGTCCTGGATGCCACCGACGGTAATAGTGGCTCCATCGATAGTAGAAAACGTTTGAGGCTCTACCTTCATTCCAATTTTTTCGTATGTAGTAGCGCGGACAAAATAATCTTTACCGACTCTCACACTGTACTTAAATGGTTGGATAATCGAATCGCCAACAACACGACGGCCATAAGCATGAAAAGTAATATGGGCTTTTCCATCTGTAGAATCCGCATAAGCAACATGTAATTGTTGAAAAAAAGATTCAAAATTCGATGCATTCATTATTTCTCCGGTAAACAGATTCTCATAAAAATTGGGATCCGGTCTTTTCTGTTGATTGCAACCGGAAAATAAGACGATACAAAAGGCAACAATCCAAATTCTATTTTTAATTAATAACATTTACAGCAAGTATTAAGTGCATTTTACAAATTGGTTTATGTTATTTTTCGGCAAAGGGCGAAGGGCAAAAGACGAAGAATGCCATAACTAATGCGCTTCCAACCAGTTTTTACCCGTCCCGCAATCCGCAATAAGCGGAACACGAAGTTGTACGGCCTTTTCCATTTCGTCCACAACGATCGCTTTCACTTTATCCACTTCATTTTTGTAAACATTGAAATTCAACTCGTCATGTACCTGCAAAATCATTGTGGAGTGGATATTTTCAGCCTGGAAACGTTGATATATTTTAACCATGGCTACTTTGATAATATCGGCAGCCGACCCTTGTATCGGAGCATTGATGGCATTTCGTTCGGCATATCCTCTCACCACAGCATTCCTCGAATTAATATCCGGCAAAAAACGTTTCCTGCGAAATAAAGTTTCCACATATCCGTTGCGCCGGGCTTTCTCGATACTGTCTTCCATGTATTTTTTCACTTCGGGATAAGTTTCGAAATATCCGTCGATCAATTCTTTGGCCTCTGCACGTGGAATGGACAGCCGTTCGGCCAAACCAAACACGGAAATTCCATAAATAATTCCGAAATTCGCTGTTTTAGCTTTCCTCCGCATATCTTTTGTCACCTCTTCAATCGACACCTTATAGATTTTTGCAGCCGTAGCAGCATGAATGTCGTGTCCGCTTCGAAAAGCGCCCACCATATTTTGGTCGCCACTCAAATGCGCCATAATTCTCAATTCGATTTGAGAATAATCGGCAGAAAGAAAGACACAATTATCGTCGGGAATAAATGCCTTGCGGATTTCTTTTCCTTCTTCATCGCGAATCGGGATATTCTGCAAGTTCGGGTTGGTCGAACTCAATCGTCCGGTCGAAGTAACCGTTTGGTTAAAAGTAGTATGCACTTTTCCGGTTGCCGGATCAATTAATGAAGGTAATGCATCGATATAGGTACTGAGCAATTTTTTGATTCCGCGGTATTCCAACAATTTTCCCACCACGGGATGTTTGGAGCGCATACTTTCGAGTACTTCTTCGCTGGTGGTGTATTGTCCGGTTTTTGTTTTCTTCGGTTTTTCCACAATTTTCATCCGGTCAAACAACACTTCTCCCACCTGTTTAGCCGAATTAATATTAAATTCCATTCCGGCCATTTCGTGTATTTCGTCCTCAATACGATGCAACCGGTTGGTCAAAATTTTTGATGACTGTTTCAACGCTTCCACATCCAATCGCACTCCGGCGGTTTCTATATCCGCCAGCACTTTCACCAATGGCATTTCAACATCATAGAACAGGTATTTCAAATTATTTTTTTCGATTTCCGGTTCAAACGCCATCTTTAAGCGAAAAGTAATGTCGGCATCTTCACAGGCATAGTCGGTAATGAGCGGCAGCGGAACTTGTCGCATGTTCAATTGTTTTTTCCCTTTCGGCCCTATTAAATCTTCAATCGGAATGGTTTGATAATTCAGGTAAGTTTCGGCTAAATAATCCATATTGTGATACAATTCGGGATTGAGCAGATAGTGCGCTATCATCGTATCAAACATAGGCCCTTGAACATCGATGCTGTATTTTTTAAGTACCTCAATATCAAATTTCATATTCTGGCCGATTTTCAATACAGCATCCGATTCCAGGACTTCTTTGAAAGCCAGCACTGTTTGTTTGGCTTCTTCCTGATTAGCCGGAACAGGTAAATAAAATGCTTCTTTTTCTGCTACAGAAAAAGACATACCAACCAATTCTGCGCTCAACGGATCGATACCGGTGGTTTCCGTATCAAAAGCAACTTGTTTTTTATCCTGTATGGTTTGAATCAGCCGGGCAATGGCATCTGCATTGTCTAACAAATGATATGACGGAGCGGTTGTTTTGAAATTTTCCAAAGAAGAAAAAACAGATGTCGATCGGGTTTCTATGGCCGGAGTTTCAAATTCGGCAAATAATAAACCTTGTTGGGCAGACGGCTTTTTTACCTGCACTACAGCTTTAGCTTCTTCTCCCAACACACGGGTAGCAATCGACCTGAATTCGAGCTCTTCAAACAATGCTTTCAATGTTTCCGCATTCACGTTTTCCCGGAGCAATTCATCGGGATTAAATGCAATCGGCACATCGGTCTTAATGGTAGCCAACATTTTGGAAAAAAGAATCATTTCACGATTGGTTTCGATTTTGTCTTTCAATGCGCCTTTCAATTCGGCAGTATGTTCCAGGAGATTTTCAATATTTCCGAACTCGGCAATTAATTTCTGGGCGGTCACCTCTCCTACTCCCGGACATCCGGGAATATTATCGGATTTATCGCCCATCAAACCAAGCAGGTCGATCATTTGCTTCGGATCTTTCAATCCATATTTGTGAATCACTTCAGATGTTCCGAGAATTTCAAATTCGGCGCTTCCGTATTTCGGTTTATAAATAAAAACATGATCGCCCACCAATTGACCGTAATCTTTATCAGGCGTCATCATATACACCTTAAAATCGTGTTGCGCGGCTTGCAACGCCAACGTTCCGATCACATCATCCGCCTCATATCGAGGCACCTCCAGCAAAGGGATATTGTATGCCCGGATAATATCTTTGATCACAGGAACCGATTCACGAATCACCTCCGGTGTTTCTTCCCGTTGCGCTTTGTAATGCTCAAACAATTCGTGACGGAAAGTCGGACCAGCCGGATCGAAGGCCACTCCGATATGTGTAGGATTTTCCTTTTTCAACACATCCTCCAATGTATTCACAAATCCAAAAATGGCAGAAGTATTTTTCCCTTTAGAGTTGATCCGGGGATTTTTTATAAAAGCGTAATAAGAACGATAAATGAGTGCGTAGGCATCTAAAAGAAATAACTTCATAATAAATTTTTTAACATGCAGATTGAGAGGACAAATATAAGGGATTATTTTTATTTTTCATTTCCTTTTCATTACCTTTGCGCCTTACTTTCGATAGCAAAGCTACCGACACTTAAACAGCATATGAGTCAGCATACAAATTTTATCCAGCCTGTGGAAAAAGAAATGGAGGTTTTTTCGGAGCTTTATGCAGAAGCCCTGAGAGGACATTCGCCTGATTTTCAGTCGATGATTGATTATCTTTCCGCATCCGGCGGCAAAAAAATCCGACCGGCGCTACTTTTGTTGACAGCCAAAACATTAGGGCATATCGATCAAAAAGCGATCGACTATGCTTTGATTATGGAATTACTCCATACTGCAACCATTATTCACGACGACGTAATTGACGAAACCAAAATCCGGCGCAACCGTTCGTCGCTCAATGGACGATACGACAACAAAGCCGCCGTATTGTTGGGCGATTATATCTTGTCGATAGCCATTGTAAAAACGGTGCTTGCAAGCAATTTGCAGGTGCTTGGCATCATTTCAAACCTGGCATTAAACCTGACCGAAGGAGAACTGATCCAATGGTCTAACTCCAACCGGTCTATCATCGATGAATCTTATTATTTTGACATTATCCGGAAAAAAACGGCTGTACTCATTTCTTCCTGTACTGAAATCGGAGCATTGGCTGCCGGAGCCGATACGGAAACGATCGAAAAATTCCGTTTAATGGGAGAATACATTGGAATATGTTTCCAAATCAAAGATGATATTTTCGATTATTTTGATCCGGGAGAAATCGGAAAACCGACTCAGGGAAATGATATCCGCGAAGGAAAAATTACCCTTCCATTGATTTATGCGATTAATAATGCACCGGCCGACCAGGCGGCATTAGCGCAGGAAATCATTAAAAACAAAGATTTTAATCCCGAAAATATCGAATACCTGATCGATTTTGCCAAACAAAACCACGGCATTGAATATGCAGAATCCGTTATGCAGGCAACCAAAGAAAAAGCCATCGCATTATTGGCAGACGTGCAAGATTCAGAAGCAAAATCAGCGTTGTTGGGCTTGATCGATTACATTATTACGCGGAATAAATAATTTTTTCACCGCATAGGCACATAGGACACCTAAGTTAATTTTCCACTTTCAATTTATTCTATGTGCCTATGTGGTAAAAATACGCAAATAACAGCCATGAAACATCTTATTCTATTACTGAGTTTAGTATTTTCCCTGCATATAGAAGCTCAGCCACAACAAAATTTTGCGTCACGACTTTCCGATGCTGCCATTGATTTGACTAAAGATGATGTAACATATGATCCGGCCTATTTCAAAATTCCTTATCCCAATGGGGATGTTCCGGCAAACAAAGGAGTGTGTACTGATGTCTTAATTCGTGCTTACCGAAAATTAGGCATTGATTTACAAAAAGAAGTACACGAAGACATGAAGGCTAATTTTTCTATATATCCTAAATCCTGGGGATTAAAAAGAACGGATACAAATATCGACCACCGCCGCGTACTCAATCTGATGAAATTTTTCTCACGAAAAGGAACCGTAAAAGTCAAATCAACTCATCCGGAAGATTATATCCCGGGAGATATTGTGACCTGGGATTTAGGCAAAGGAGTCGGACATATTGGCATTGTTGTGAATAAAAAATCACGCGATGGCAAGCGATACCTGATTGTCCACAACATCGGACAAGGGCAAAAGTTGGAAGATTGCCTGTTTAGCTGGACGATTACAGGGCATTATTCGTATGGTAATTGAGAGTGAAGAATGGAGAATGGAGAATTTTCGAACATCAACAATTCTCCATTCTCAACTCTCAACTCTCAATTATTCACCACTTTCTGAACCCTGATTCCATTTTCATTTGACAATTTCAAAATATACACTCCTTCGGGCAGATAGCTAATATCGAGGCTTTGACTGCCTGCAATATGTTGAGATACCATCAGCAAACCGGAAATATTATAAATGGATAAATCTGTAACATTACCCGACAATATAAGTGTTCCCGATTGAATATAACCCGACATAGCATCTGTCATTGTTTCATTAAATCCTGCCCCTTTACCATTACTGGCCCCCGGCGTTCCATTATTTGGGAATAACACCAATTCGGAAGCGCCATCTGTTTTCCGTCCAACAGACTTATCTCCTTCAGAATCCAATTCGGCATGTTTGACTTCAAAGAAATCCAATTGACGATTGTCATTATCTCTCAAAATAAAGCTCACATTTTTTTTAGCGGAAATACCCCAGGGTAAAATGGCTTTGGTCTCATCCAAACCTTCAGCCAACCCATTGATTTCTTTTTCTTCCTGCTCTATCCAATAAAGGAATCCTTTGGCGGCAATTTTTGTTTTTTTAATAACAAAAGGTTCTGTATTTACCTCATCATTTTCATCAATTTTTTGGATCCGGTAACCGCTAATATCGACTTCAACATCTTCTGCATTATAGATTTCAAGCCATTTGTAACGGGTATTTCCATTCATTTCATTAATGAATATTTTTTTAGGATTACCAGCCACAACATAAGGAGTTCCCTTTTCATTAGAACTGCCTTTTGTGCCTCCATTCGCAAAAATCACCAGTTTTTCAGCGCCATCCGTTTCCCGGCCCACTGTTTTTTTACTGCCTTCCGATTTCAAATCTTCCGTACGCACATCAAAGCGGTCTAATATATTGCCAAGCGCATCATAAAGGATAAAACTCACATCTTTAGTCGGAGAAATTCCCCAGGGCAGCAACGCAAATTCAGGATGTTCCGTATCTTCTCCTGCCTGTGCCCAATAAAGAAAACCTTTTGAGGGGATGGAAGTCCCTGACAGGATTGTAAATTTTCCTTTGTTATCTTCTTCTCCGTCTTCGTCAATTTTTTGAATTTTGCAGCCGGTCAAATCCACAGCTACATCTTCTGCGTTGTATATCTCCAACCACTTGTCATTGCCGCTCATTTCATTGATATAAACTTTCTTTTGAGCCACGGCTGTCAACCCTATCAACAGGAAAGAAACACACAAAATCTTTTTTAAATGTCTAACATTTTTCATATTATTCTTTTTTAACTTAACATCCTAATTTTTACAAAGATAAGCAATTTTAATGAAAAAAAAGAGTACAATTCATCCATTCCGCATCAAATCGGGCATGATAAGTTTTATAAAACTCAATTGCAGACTCATTCCATTCCAATACTTGCCAAACCACTCCTTTCAATTGTTTTGCCTTTGCTTCTTTCACTAATTGATCAAAAAGCAAACGACCAAGGCCTTGCCCACGCATTTCAGGAACAATGTAAATATCTTCGAGATACATCAATTGCCCTTTCCATGTACTATACCGGATATAATATAAAGCAAATCCGTAAATAACGCCATCGAGTTCAGCCACATACGCCCACCACACGGGAGTATTGCCAAATCCGCTTTCTTCGAAATGAGATAAAGTAACCGTCACTTCATCAGGCGCTTTTTCATACAAAGCCAGTTCACGTACCAATCCCAGCAACCGCGGGCAATCGGTTTGTTCTGCTTTTCTTATTACAACATGTTTCATAATCAAGCATTTTTTTCTGCAAAACTACTATTTCCTTTGAAGAAACAAAGTTATATTTGCAGGTAATTGTAAAAATAAATATGATCCGGCGCTATTTAAAACCGTTTACGATTTCCATTATTTTTATCGTATTACTTACTTTCGGGCAGGTAATCGCGGATTTGTTGCTGCCAAATTACATGGCCAACATCGTGGACAAAGGAATTGCTCAAGGAGACACCATCTTAATTCTTCATTCCGGGGGAATCATGTTGCTGGTGTCGTTGGTCGGAGTTGCTTGTGCAGTATTGGCCGGATATTTAGCTTCAAGAGTTGCCCTGAGTGTCGGGCGAAATCTTCGCAGCGATCTTTTTGCCCATGTTACCAATTATTCATTAGCCGAATTTGACCAAATAGGAACCTCTTCCCTCATTACGCGCACGACTAACGATGTACAGCAAATTCAAAGTACTGTTTTCCGAATTTTTCGGATGATGCTACGCGCACCGTTGATGTGCATCGGAGGTTTGACTATGGCATTGCAAAAAGATCGCGGGTTATCTGTATTATTGCTGTTTATCTTGCCTTTCATCGCTTTTATGATTTACCTGGTAACGATTAAAGCGATTCCCCTGTTCCGCATCATCCAAAAGAAAATCGACCAATTGAATCTGATTTTACGGGAAAATCTGGTTGGCATTCGCATTGTCCGCGCTTTCAGCCGTGTCGGATACGAACGAAGACGGTTTGCAGCCGCTAATGAAGACCTGACCAATGCCTCCATCCGCGTCAACCGGATTATGGCAATCCTGAATCCCAGCATGACCATTTGTATGAATTTGCTGACCATCGCCATTGTTTGGTTTGCTTCTTTCAGAATTGATAAAGGCAGCCTGATGGTGGGAGATATGATGGCATTTATACAATATGCCATGCAAATTTTCATGGCGTTGATGATGATTACCATGATATTCGTTGCATTGCCGCGGGCGTTCGCTTCTGCCGAAAGAATCCGGCAGGTATTTGACCTGAAAGCGGATATTACAAATCCTGAAAAATCGATACCGCCCATTAAAAAGAAAGGTGCGGTTTGTTTCCGCAATGTCACTTTCCGGTTCAACGGCGCGGAAATTCCTGCCGTCAACGATATTTCATTTACGGCAAATCCCGGTGAAACGGTTGCTATTATCGGCGGAACAGGTTCCGGGAAATCAGCACTGATCGGGCTTATTCCCCGTTACTATGATGTAGAAAGCGGTGAAATACAAATCGATGACGTGGATATCCGCAACATGAAACAGGAAGACCTGCGGAGCAATATCGGTTTTGTTCCGCAAAAAGCCGTTATTTTCTCAGGTACGATTAACGAAAATATCCGCATGGGAAAACCGGATGCTACCGATGAAGAAATACACACTGCCTGCCGGATTGCCCACGCCACAGAATTCATCGAATCCATGCCCGGCACTTATGAATCGATGTTGGCACAGGGCGGCGTCAATCTATCCGGAGGACAAAAACAACGGTTATCAATTGCCAGGGCCATTGTTCGGAAGCCGTTGATTTACATTTTTGATGATAGTTTTTCGGCATTGGATTTTAAGACCGACGCTGCCGTCAGGGCCGGTTTAAAGAAAGAAACTAAAAATGCCACCGTTATTATTGTCGCCCAACGTGTAACCAGTATCCGTCATGCAGACAAAATACTTGTTATGGAACGCGGCTGCTTGTGTGGCATGGGAACGCACGATGAATTAATGAGTACCAATGAAGTATATCGGGAAATTGTAGCGTCCCAATTATCAGAAGAAGAACTTAAGGAATGAATTTAGAGGGAGTTAGAAGAAGTTATAGAAAGTTAGAAGAATGGCTTGCCGCTCGTCAACTTGTTAACTTGTTAACTTGTCAACTCGTCAACTCGTAACTTAAAATTATGGCAAAAAAGAACGATATGGTTTCCAAAATAACCGCCCGCCGTCCCGGACACGCGGGAAGTTCTTCTATTGCCTCACGTCCCGTAGAACGATCGAAAGATTTTAAGGGAACCGCCAAAAAACTGGTGCGTTATCTGAAACCGTATTACGGAGGTATCGCTGTGGTACTCGGTTTTGCATTATCCAGCACAATATTCAGTATTTTTGGCCCGATAGTATTAGGGAAAGCGGTCGATATGTTGTTTTCCGGTTTTATGGATAAAATGAACGACGTTCCCAATGCAGCGATTGATTTCCACAGCATTATCAGAATTTTATCCCTCCTCTTAGTCATTTATGTAATCAGCGCCTTGTTTAGTTATATCCAGGAATATCTTATGGCAGGAATTTCGCAACGATTTATCCGGCAAATGCGCAATGATGTCAGTAAAAAGCTACAACATCTCCCATTGAAATTTTTCGATAACAAAACCCACGGGGAAATTTTGAGCCGGGTAACCAATGATATCGATACCATCAGCGGCACAGCGCAGGAAAGTTTCGTACAAATCATTACTTCCATTACAGTTTTGATGGGGATTACTATTATGATGCTCACAATTAGTCCTATAATGAGTTTGATTACTTTCTTTTCATTACCGATGAGCGTATTTATTACAGGCTTCATTGCTAAAAGATCTCAAAAATATTTTATCGGGCAACAACGGGAATTAGGTGAATTGAACGGGCATGTGGAAGAAATGTATGGCGGACACAGCGTAATTAAGGCTTTTAATTACGAGCAACACTCCCTGCGAATTTTCAATGAGACAAATAATGAATTATACAAACACGGTTGGAAAGCGCAATTTGCAACCAGTGTTATCCTGCCGATTCTCAATTTTGTCGGCAACTTTACTTACATCGGTATCTGCGTATTGGGCGGATTTCTGACAGCTACCGGGAGGATGTCACTCGGTTCCGTACAGGCATTTATCAGTTATTCGCGGCAATTCAGCCAACCGATTTCGCAGGTTTCGGGAATTGTCAATGTCCTCCAATCGACCATTGCCGCTGCCGAACGGGTATTCGAAATTCTGGAAGAACCGGAAGAAATTCCAAATCCCGAAAATCCTTTAATAGTAGAATCTCCGAAAGGTCAGGTAGATTTCAATCATATTGACTTCCGCTATATACCTGAAAAACCATTATTGGAAGATGTCAATATTCACGTTAAACCGGGGCAATTAGTTGCCATTGTTGGGCCGACCGGAGCCGGAAAAACGACGTTGGTTAATCTCCTGATGCGATTTTATGAGTTAGACAGCGGTTCGATTGAAGTCGATGGAATTAAAACCACACAAATGAAACGCAAAGACCTGCATTCTTTGTTGGGAATGGTACTGCAAGATACCTGGTTATTCAAAGGCACAATTTACGATAATATTGCTTATGGAAAACGCGGCGCGACAGAGGAAGAAGTAATTTATGCTGCAACTGTTGCGTTGGCCGACGGATTTATCCGCACTTTTCCCGATGGTTACCAAACCATCATCAATGAAGAAGCCAATAATATTTCGCAAGGACAAAAACAGCTCATTACCATTGCCCGCGCCATTGTCGCCCAACCTCCCATTATGATATTGGACGAGGCCACCAGTTCGGTGGATACTCGTACGGAAGTATTGATTCAACGCGCCATGAAACGACTGATGAGTGAACGAACCAGTTTTGTTATCGCCCACCGGTTATCGACTATCCGCGAAGCGGATTGTATTTTGGTAATGAAAGAAGGAGCCATTGTCGAGCAGGGCACTCATCATGAATTATTAGATCAAAACGGATTTTATGCGGAATTGTATAATAGTCAGTTTGTTTCTAATGATCTTAATTGATTCCATAAGAGATCTTCCGGGCAATCCGCCCAATAGTACTCATCAAACCCAATTTACCAAGCAAAGATGTAATACGACCATATTTCCTATATGCTAAATTAAACAAATAATATGGTTTTATGATGGTCTTTCCATTTAAAATCCAAACAAATTTGGATAATTATTTTTATTAACTTTTATATTTTATCTTTGTATCAGGGTGTTAAGAGGAAACAGGCTCTGCTGGGGAGCAACCTGTCAGCAATCATCACCCTGACGGTATGCAGT
>JAVBKX010000009.1:0-181448 GCA_031553835.1 Bacteroidales bacterium | reverse complement strand
CCGCGACTCGATCACCTGCACCTGTCCGTCGCGTATGACTTTACATTGCGGCACCGTCATTTTTTCCAGCGCTTCGAGCGATTGTTCTGCTTTGGCTTCCTGAGCTACGCCTATGATGGCGTTGATAATGACGATAGCCAGGATGATAATGGCATCCGTGAATCCTTCGCCATGCAGGTAGCCTATTACGCCGGAAATGGCGGCCGCCACCAGCAATACGATGATCATGAAACTTTTGAATTGTTCGAAGAATTTGACTATCAGTCCTTTCTTTTTCTTCTTCTCAAATTCGTTGTAGCCATACTCTTCAATACGTTTACGGATTTCTTCTGAAGTCAGTCCGCGGTCAAGCGAAGTGGAGAGTTCTTTTTCGATCTCCTGTACGCTCAGGTTGTAAAACGGTTTCCTTTTCATATCAAAACGATGTTATATTTTACTTCGTAATATTTATGCAGATTGCGTTCAACATAAAGGTATTTGGATATTCATATTACATAACAAAATGCAAATTCTGTTCCAGATGTACCAACACCACCCTGACCGGATATTTGTCCCGAATATATTCTGCCAGATGTTGTGCACAATATACTGAGCGGTGCTGCCCTCCCGTACAACCAAACGAAAACATCAAATTATTAAAACCCCGTTTTAAATAACGTTGAATATGATGGTCAGCCAATTTATAAACCGATTCCATAAAAGGCTGCACTTCACCTTGATTTTCCAAAAAATCAATAACTATCTGGTCTAATCCGGTAGAGTGTTGATATTCAGGATAACGTCCGGGATTATGAATAGAACGGCAATCCAATACATATCCTCCTCCATTACCTGAATAATCTTCAGGAATTCCTTTTTTATAAGAAAAACTGTACACCCTAACTTCCAATCCTTCCTTATTTTTATTATAATGAAATTGTGGCAGGGTTGTTAATTGTGCCAATACGGATTTTAAATAGGGCAATTGTGAAAAATTATTTTCATTAATTAATTGCGACAAATTAGCAATCGCTAAAGGAATACTTTCGATGAAAAGGGATTTTTTTTCCTGATACCCCCGAAAACCATAGGCACCTAATACCTGCAATGTACGAAACAAGACAAAATAAGGTAAGCGTTGATAAAATTCCGCCCTATCCACCGGCATAAATGAAGCCAATGCATTTAAATAATCTTCTAATAAAGTCTGTTTCAAAGAATCCGGGAATTGGGCGCGCGCCTGCCATAAAAACGAAGCAACATCATAATACACCGGACCTTTTCTTCCTCCCTGGAAATCAATAAAATAAGGTTCCCCGTCTTTAACCATTACATTGCGCGACTGAAAATCGCGGTACATAAAGGTATCCGTAGGTTTATCGAGCAAAATCTCTGCAAATACTTCAAAATCGTTTTCCAACTGACTTTCGTCAAATTCCATTCCACTGGTTTTCAAAAAACAATATTTGAAATAATTCAGATCCCACATCACAGTTCGTTTATCAAATGCCGGTTGAGGATAACAGACTGAAAAATCTAAATCTTCTGCTCCCAAACATTGAAACCCGACCAATTTGGAGATGGTCTTTTGCAACAACAAATAGATCGAATCCGGTTGCTGTTGAATCAAATCAAATAAAGAAATGTCGCCCAAGTCTTCCTGCAAATAACAGGAATGATCTTTTGAGACAGCTAATAATTGCGGAACAGGTAATCCTTTTGCTTTAAAATGGGCAGCTAATTTCAAAAAGGCCTCGTTTTCATCGGAAGAAATTCCATATACTCCAATCACAGAAAGATTCCCTTCCCGCAACCGAAAATAGTTCCGGTTGGAGCCTGATCCGGAGATTGCAGCAATGGATGCAGCCTCTTTACCGGTATAGGATCTGAATAATTCTTTTAATAAAATAACTCCCTTATTTTCCATATATTAATTTGTTTTTTTCACTGAAAAATCGACATACACCGGAAGATGATCGCTAAATCCGGCTTCATATTTCATTCCATGAAATGATTTTTTAGGGCGTTTACCGCCATGGGATTTATCTTCGGTCATCATAAATGGCTGACTGAAAATAAGCGCTGTTTCCGGTAAAACCTGAATCCTGTTGCCAGGACATAAGAATGTTCCCGAAACAATAATCTGATCCAACATATTCCATTGTCGTCCATACTTATAACTTCCTTTTTTTTCCTGTTTCTCATAATGATAAAACAAGTTATAAAGTGCAGAAGGAGAGCAATTATTTTCTATCGGCCGGGCTTTCAGGGTTTGTCGCATACTATTATTTGACGGTTCATCGTTCATATCTCCCATAATGATAATATAAGGATTTTGGCGAATCCGCATTAAACTATCCGCCTTATTTTTTACGATGGAAGCGACAAATCTTCGGTCGGGATCCGATTCCATTTCCCCACCGCGGCGAGAGGGCAAATGGCAAACAAAAACATCCAATGTATCTCCGGTCGATATTTCTCCGGTTACATGCAGAATATCGCGGGTTTTTTTGTAATTATTTTTTGGAAAATACACCGCGTAACTTCGATGATCCAAATATTTAAACCGGTCGCGCTGGTACAATAATGCCACATTTACGCCGCGTGTATCACGGCAATTCGTAACTTCATAACGATATTGTTGCGCTTTCAACGGTGTTTTTTTCGTCAGATCATTTAAAACCAAACTATTTTCCACTTCGCACAAACCGATCAATACAGGACTATCCCATTCGCCAACAGCCGTAATTACTTTGGCCAAATTATTCAATTTTTCCCAATATTTTTTTGAATTCCAATATTTTGCACTTGAAGGCAGGAATTCATTATCATTCTTTTGAGGATTATCGATTGTGTCAAACAAATTTTCCGTATTGTAAAACATAACACGGAAAGGATTTTGTGCAAATGTGAAAAACGCAGAGAAAATTAAAATAAAAAGGCAAAAAAATCGTTTCATTGAAATTGTCAACTTATAAAAAGCAAAGTTAAGGTTTTTTTATTTCTAAAACCGTTTTTAGGTTCTATCTTTGCCCACTCAATGCACAACTACTAAAATGATAAATCTGAAAATTATTACTCTTGCAATTTTTTGTACCGTTTGTCTTTTCCCCATTCAGGCGCAAAAATCCGGCGATGAAACAAAAGAACGGGAAGTAGAATTGGAGGAAATCGTCATTTCCGGCCAAAATACAAATCAACGGCTCGACCAGGTAGAAATGGGGATTGAAAAACTCCGGATACAGGAAATCAAAAAAATGCCCGCATTAATGGGCGAAGTCGATGTCATCAAAGCCATTCAGTTACTGCCGGGAGTACAAGCCACTTCCGAAGGCGGTTCCGGATTCAGCGTACGAGGCGGCTCTCCCGATCAAAACCTGATCCTGATTGATAACACCACCGTTTACAATGCTTCGCATTTATTGGGATTCTTTTCTATCTTCAACAACGATGTGATCAGCAATTTGGAATTATACAAAGGGGATCTGCCGCTCAAATATGGCGGACGGCTTTCTTCTTTGCTGGATGTCAGGACATTGGATAATATTCCGGAACATTTTCAGGGAACCGGAGGGCTGGGAATCATTTCGAGCCGGCTCATGATGCAAGGGCCTATTGGAGAAAATACCTCCTGGTTAATAGGCGGGAGACGAAGTTATGCCGATATTTTCTTAGCCTTATCAAACGATCCTGCGGTTCGTAATTCTACCATTTATTTTTATGATTTAAATGCTAAAATGACACACCGGTTTTCGGGAAGAGATAAATTATCGCTCAGCGGTTATTACGGAAAAGATGTTTTTGGAGCGGAAATGGGCCGTTTCAGCTATGGAAATACCGCCGGTTCGCTGATATGGAATCATACTTTTTCAGAAAATTTTTACTCAAAATTCAGTGTCAATGTCAGTAATTATGAGTACGGCTTAGGGTCGAAAATCGAAAAACAGGAAGTGGATTGGACTTCCAATATTTTTGACATAATGGCCAGAGCCGAATTCAACCAGCCAATTAACGATGCATTTAATCTGAGCTACGGGCTAACCGGCACCTGGCATCAACTTCAACCCGGATTAGTTACTCAACCGGATTATCCGGATTATCGAATGCCCAAAAATCAAGCCATCGAAAGCGGCATTTATTTATCCAATGAACAAAAAATTGCTGACAATCTTAGTTTAAAATACGGTTTACGTTGGTCTGTTTTTCAAAACATCGGAGCTTCCACTGTTTTCCAATACGATGAAAACTATGAAGTAGTCGATTCGATTCAATATAATCCGGGAGAAATCTACAATACCTATCATGCATTCGAACCCCGGTTGGGCATTATGTATAAAATAGGTGAAAATATTTCTGTCAAGGCCAATTATGCGCACAATACCCAATTTGTTCAATTAGCGAACAATTCAGCTTCCGGTTCGCCGATGGATGTCTGGTTTGCCGCCGGGCCCAATGTCAAACCTCAACAAGTTGATTTATTTTCAGTCGGTTATTTTCAGAATTTTCAACAAAATATGTATGAGGCTTCTGTCGAATTGTATTACAAATCGATGCATGATGTTATTGATTTTAAAGATCATCCCACATTACTTTTAAATCCGCAACTGGATGGAGAAATTCGTACCGGAACAGGAAAAGCATACGGAATGGAATGGATGATTAAAAAGAATTCAGGACAATTGACCGGCTTTATTAATTACACGCTTTCCCGTTCCGAACGCACTATTCCTGAAATTAATAACGGAAAAACTTATTTGGCTCCGTACGACAAAACGCACTGTTTCAACGCCGTACTCAATTATGAATTTTCCAAAAAATTCAACGTTTCAGCCACCTGGGTATTTGCCACCGGCAATCCGACCACTTATCCTACCGGACGTTTTGCCGTTGGTGATGAATATTTCCCCATTTATTCCGACCGCAACGAATACCGGATGCCTAACTACGATCGATTGGATTTGTCTTTTAATTACATTCCCAATCCCAATTCTAAGAAAAAATGGCAAGGAGAATGGAATTTTTCGTTATACAATGTGTATAACAAGAAAAACGCCTGGATGATTACCCTGGAGCAAGATGAATTCGGAGGCATTCCTTATGCCGAAAAAGTTTACTTGTTTGGCATCATTCCATCTATCACCTACAATTTCAAATTTTAATCAAACCATCGTATATGAAGACGAATAAAATAATCATCTTATTACTCCTTATTGCCGGCATTTATTCCTGCACAGAACCGATTACTATTGAAACGCGCGATTCCGAGCCTGTGGTAGTAATTTATGGATGTTTAACTGATGATCCGACTATACAATCCATACAGGTCAGTCTTTCTTCTCCCTATTTTGACAATCAGAAAAACGAGGGAATTGTAGCAGCTACAGTACAAATCGAAGGTTCGGATCATTCTGTTTTTCAGTTTGTGGAAAATAGCAACAACCCGGGATTGTATCAAACACAACATCCCATAGCCGGCATTCCCGGGGTCACTTATACATTGACCGTCTCCTGCAACAAAAACGGAACCGGGGAATATGCCACATATCAGGCAATCTCAACCATGCCGGGTGAAATCTCCATTGACTCCATTCAGGTAGAACCGCGCATAATCGGGGGAAGGCATCGTTTTCATATCAATTTATTTGCACAAGATCCGCCCGAAAAAAATTATTATTTGTGTAAATACTCCATCAACGACTCGATGGTTATGAAAAATTTAACCTGGTATCAGGTTTTTACCGATGAAATATACAATGGCCAATATATTAATGGTTTGTGGGTATATGATTTCCGGAATGGAAACTACAAAAACGACTTTGAGGATGCAGACTCCGATTCTACCCATTACTATGTATTTCCAGGCGATCTTATTACCATGGAAATGAGCAAAATAGAAAAAGGTTACTACCAATTTATCAACGATTGTCAACGAGAAAAAAATGGCAGTAACCCTTTCTTTGGCGGACCTCCGGCCAATATTATTACCAATATTTCCAATGGGGCTATTGGTTATTTTGCAGCTTATGCCATTAGCCGGGCAACAGCCGTAGCGCCTTAACTCCTTTGATACCAGTCAATTTTCCTGGAATAATACATTGCAACCGCCAACAGAACAAACAATCCGATGCTTCCAAACAGCAAAGCCCGGTCTTGTAATTGAATCAGTATGAAAATGAATGCGTATAATGCACCCAACACCAATCCGAAAGCTCCTCCGATAGTCCATTTCCTGAAAGCGCTTTTAGTATATAAAGCAATCAATATCACAGTAGCAGTGGCAGCTATCAGATAAGCATAATTGAAACCAAGATATTCGCCGAACGAAAGCAGTAAGGTATAGAATACACATAACGCCAATCCTACCAAAAAATATTGTAGCGGATGCACTTTCCTTTTCTGCAAAATTTCAATAAAAAAGTATAAAGCAAAAGTAAGCGATATAAACAGAATTGCATATTTAACCGAACGCTCTGTTTTAGCATACGAATCGGTTGATTGCAACAATTTGACGCCATATTCCGAATCATAAACTGAATACGTACGATCTTTCCAGATTTGCGGATAATTCCGGTTCAAATACAAAATTTTCCAATCGGCATTAAATCCCTGTTCACTGATATCTGCAGGATTATTGGGCAGAAAATTTCCTGTAAATGAAGGATTTATCCAGGGAGAAGTAATACGCGTATGATTTGTTTTTCCAATCGGAGTAAACAATAAATTTTCTGATCCCTTTACATTCAGATGAATGGAAAATTCTTGCTTTGCATTCAAAGCACCCGGCTCCAGTTTTATATGAGCAGCAAGTCCGTTCATATCTTCAAAATAGGGGGAGCCTGTAATCAATTCATATTCGGCATCATTCCATTTTATTTTCAATTGCTCTTCGATTCCCCTAAAATCACTCAATCCGAAGAACACTTGCGCCTCATTTAAATATAAATCAGAAGGAGAAATATTCAGAGCGTTCCAATCAACCGGTTGAAAAAATCCGCTGAAATTCAAATCTGCCTGATAAACCGTTACATCGAAAATACTCCGGTGACGAGTATGCGGATCCATATTTCCTGCAATCGACAATTCTTCGGGAAGAATGCAAACCGTACTCTTGGTATAGCCGGTTACCACTCCCGCCTTGTTTTTAATCTCATCCTTTTTATAAGGAATCATCAGAATAGGCCCTGTCACACGCTGGCTTCCCGCCCATTTACTGCTCACTTCGTCCTGCACTTCCTGTTCGCGGTCAAGCCTTTCCCTCACCAAATTGTGAATAAAAAACATCGGAATTTGCAGCAACAGCACCATAACAAAAACTATTAATCCTTTGATAGTCAAATTACTGTTGCGTGAAGTTGGCATTTCCGCATCTTCTTGTTTTACTTCTTGTTCAAATTGATTTCGATCCATTGTTTCCATTTTTGTCTTTATTTTAAGTTAATAGAATATATTTTGATAAAACACGAATGACACGGAATGCACGGGCAAGCACTGATTTCAATTTATTATTGATATTCAACAAATTACATATCATCTATGTCTATTTTTCATCATTAAAAGCACTTTGTTTTTCAAAGCATAAATAGAAAAAAAATTAGCGCATATTTTTTATCATTTCCTCCAGTAGATTCAAATGTTCCTTAAATGCCTTCTCCCCTTCCCGGGTAATTGAATACACCGTATTCGTTTTCCTGCCGACAAATCCTTTTCTGAACTGAATATAGTTACTTTCCTCGAGGCTCCTCAGATGAGAAGCCAGGTTACCATCTGTAATTTGTAACAATTCTTTCAGGGCATTGAAATTTAATTCGTCATTAACAGCCAGGGCACTCATAATTCCCAGCCTGATCCGGTTGTCAAAAGCCTTATTAAGATTGTTGACATTCATTTCCGCTCGTATTTATACCACATCCATACCCCATAAACAATATGGAAAATACCAAAACCTGCTGTCCAGAAATATAACCCGTATCCAAGATTCCACAAAGCGACAATGCCAAGCACAATTTCGGCATAACCCAAATATTTAATTTCGTCCAGCGTTTGTTTACTGGCCGAAAAAAGAGCAATTCCGTAAAACACCAAACAACCCGGAGCGATCAGGCCAAAATGGGAAAGATCAACCAGCCGGACAAGAAAAGCGCCTCCGGCAATTAAAGGAACAAACAAACTCCAAATCATGCGGCGGGAAGTAGTTCCCCAGATCGGCACATGATTTTGTTTACTTTTCAAATAAGTAAATAAAAACGCAAAAACCACAGCCGCAAACAGAGTGGCCGCCCCGATCCAAAAAAGCGATCGCAATTCCGACAACGTATAATAATCGCCTCTCATCGACCGTCCGCTAACAATTGGGTAGGCAAATGCAGCTCCGATAAGGGCGCAACATCCGGCAGCAATTCCACTCAACCCGCTGAGACTGATAAACCGGCTACTGCGTTGCATCATACTTTTGATGTCTTGCAAAGTTTCTAATTCCTGTTTTTTATTCATAAAAAGTACTTTGAAATACAAAGTAAATATTCATTTTTAATATTTGCAATAAGAAAGGCATTATTTAACTTTTATTTGCAATAAAAACAAATAAATTACATTTATTTAACATAAATAGTCCATTAAATTATAAAAAATCGCAAAAAATGGACTGAAATTTGCTATAAAAATAAGAAGCGGATAGAATTGCATTACTAAACTCTAATAATATAAATTATATCATGGGAAAATTTGTAGTTACTAAACGGAAAAACGGCGAATTTCAATTCAATTTAAAGGCCGGAAACGGTCAGGTGATTTTATCAAGCGAAGGCTACACAACCAAAAGCGCCTGTCTTAATGGAATCGAATCGGTAAAAAAGAATGCGTTGGATGATTCAAAATTTGCTTCATTAACCGCAAAAAACGGAAAAGCTTATTTCAACTTAAAAGCAACGAACGGACAAATTATCGGAAGCAGCGAAATGTATGAAAGCGAAGCATCAAGAAACAATGGCATCGAATCAGTCAAAAAAAATGCACCCGATGCTGAAATTGTAGAAGAATTAGATTAACCACACACACAATAATAACTGCCGGAAAGGCGAATGGTAAAAAAATAATCCATTCGCCTTTCGTTTTTTCTGCAAAAATTACATTTCTGAAAGCCTTTTATATGCATTTTGACCGAAAAGTACCCAAAAATGCAGCAAATGTGATCGTTTCTTATCCCTTTTTCATATTATCTTTGCGTACATAAGAATTCAATTATTCTATTAATAAATTTACAATCATGAAAAAAATTATTCTTTGTGCCGGGATCGCTTTTCTGGCATGTAACGTATTCGGACAATGGCAACCTGCCGGGGATAAAATGAAAACCGACTGGGCGACAAAAGTAGATCCGAAAAATGTTTTACCCGAATACCCCCGGCCTGTCATGGAACGAAGTGATTGGCAAAACCTCAATGGCCTTTGGGATTACTCCATCTTACCTGCCGGACAAGCCGAGCCAGGCAATTTCGAGGGAAAAATACTTGTTCCGTTTGCTGCTGAATCCAGCCTTTCGGGAGTACAAAAATCAGTTGGAAAAGATAATGAATTATGGTATAAACGCACTTTTACCGTTCCCTCCAATTGGAAAAATAAAAATATCCTGTTACATTTTGGAGCAGTAGATTGGAAAACAGAAGTGTATGTCAATGATGTAAAAATCGGGACGCACACAGGCGGATACACTCCGTTTAGTTTTAACATCACCCCTTTCCTGAAATCCGGCGAACAAAAATTAGTTGTAAAAGTGTGGGACGGCACAGACAGCGGTTTTCAACCTCGCGGAAAACAAGTCAATCATCCGGAAGGCATTTGGTACACTCCGGTAACCGGTATTTGGCAAACAGTCTGGTTAGAACCGGTGAATGAAAAATACATTGCTAACGTTACATCTGTTCCCAACATTGACAGAAACAGATTGTCAGTAGATGTTTGCACTCAAAAGACTCAACCTTCGGATATCGTCGAAGTAAAAGTGATGGACGGTACTAAAGTAATTGCAACAGCCAAAGCTGTTTCTTGCCAAACATTGGAATTGAATATCCCCGATGCTAAATTATGGTCGCCCGAATCTCCTTTCCTCTACAACCTGGAAGTCAATTTATATGCCAACGGCAAAATCGTGGACAACGTGAAAAGTTATTGTGCTATGCGCAAAATTTCTACCAAACGCGATGGAAACGGAATCGTCAGAATGCAACTCAATAACAAAGATTATTTCCAATTCGGTCCCTTAGACCAGGGCTGGTGGCCTGATGGATTATACACAGCTCCAACCGACGAAGCATTACTGTATGACATTCAAAAAACAAAAGATTTCGGATTCAATATGATTCGCAAACACGTAAAAGTAGAACCTGCGCGTTGGTACACCCATTGCGACCGTTTAGGAATTCTTGTTTGGCAGGATATGCCTAATGGCGACCGCTCGCCCCAATGGCAAAACCGGAATTATTTCAATGGCGCTGAATTAAAACGTTCGCCCGAATCGGAAGCCAACTACCGGAAAGAATGGAAAGAAATTATGGATTATCTGTATTCTTATCCTTCCATCGTAACCTGGGTACCTTTCAACGAAGCCTGGGGACAGTTTAAAACCGAAGAAATTACAGAATGGACAAAAGCTTACGACCCGTCCCGATTAGTCAACCCGGCAAGTGGCGGTAATTTTTATCGCACCGGAGACATCTTAGACTTGCACAATTATCCTGGACCTGACATGTATTTGTATGATGGAGAAAGAGTCAATGCATTAGGCGAATACGGTGGTATCGGATTCCCGATGGAAGGACACCTTTGGCAACCGGATAGAAATTGGGGCTATGTCCAATTCAAAAGTCCGAAAGAAGTCACCGACGAATATATAAAATATGCCGAACAATTGAAAAAGCTTGTAAAATCAGGATTTTCGGCAGCAGTTTATACACAAACCACCGATGTGGAAGGCGAAGTAAATGGATTTATGACTTACGATCGCAAAAAAATAAAGATGGAAGAAGCCCGCATCAAAAAAGTCAACCAGGAAATTTGCAACCTATTAGGAAAATAACTGCATTTTTTTGACTTTTATTTCTTGAAGTCCGGGAATATTTTGTACCTTTGTCGCGTTTAATGTAAAATCTCGCGATAATGATGATAAAAACAAAAAGTAGGACATTCAAGGTCAACTGGCAACATAAAAGCCCTTTTTGTTTTTTCGAAGATATAGATTTTATTTCACAAAAAATGCGTTGGTTTTTCACCAGCGCATTTTTTTTGCCCGAAAATTACAAACTTCTATAAATATTACTTACGATGTCAGAAAAAAAAGAAATCAGAAAAGTATTGGTTTTGGGTTCGGGTGCGCTCAAAATCGGTCAGGCCGGAGAATTTGACTATTCCGGTTCGCAAGCGCTGAAAGCGTTGAAAGAAGAAGGTATCAGTACCGTGTTGATTAATCCCAACATTGCAACAATCCAGACATCGGAAGGGGTTGCCGACCAGGTATATTTCCTGCCGATTACTCCCTACTTTGTGGAAGAAGTAATCCAAAAAGAAAAACCGGACGGCATCTTGTTGGCATTCGGAGGACAAACTGCATTAAACTGCGGAACAGAAATGTATCTGTCGGGCACACTCAAAAAATATGGTGTCAAAGTCCTTGGTACATCCGTCGAAGCAATCATGTGTACCGAAGACCGCGACCTGTTTACCAAGAAACTGAATGAAATCGATGCAAAAACACCGGTTAGCCAGGCCGTAGAAAGCATGGAAGACGCCATCGCTGCTGCCAACAAAATCGGATTTCCCGTCATGGTGCGTTCGGCATACGCCTTAGGAGGATTAGGTAGCGGCATCTGCGCCAACCTCGAAGAATTCAAAGTATTGTGCGAAAGTTCCTTTGCCTATTCCAAACAAATCCTGGTAGAAGAATCCCTGAAAGGATGGAAAGAAATAGAATTCGAAGTCATCCGCGATAAAAACGACCATTGCTTTACAGTCGTTCCGATGGAAAATGTGGACCCATTAGGCGTACATACAGGCGAAAGTATCGTCGTCGCTCCCATCTGTTCCCTGTCACGAGAACAAATCACCCTGTTAGAAGATATTGCTAAAAAAATCATCCGCCATATCGGTATCGTAGGAGAATGCAACATCCAATATGCATTCAACGCCCATACCAACGATTACCGCGTCATCGAAATCAATGCCCGGTTGAGCCGCTCCTCAGCATTAGCATCCAAAGCAAGCGGTTATCCGCTGGCATTCGTAGCAGCCAAATTAGCATTGGGCTACACGCTGGATCAAATCGGGGAAATGGGAACTCCCAATTCTGCTTATACAGCTCCTTCGGTTGATTATATGATTGTCAAAATTCCACGTTGGGACTTGACAAAATTCGCAGGCGTTTCGCGCCAAATCGGTTCCAGCATGAAATCGGTAGGCGAAATCATGTCGATTGGTAAATCATTTGAAGAAATTATCCAGAAAGGCCTTCGAATGATCGGACAAGGGATGCACGGATTTGTCGGAAACAAAGATTTGGAATTCAACAATTTAGATGAAGAATTAGCCAATCCGACCGATCTCCGGATTTTTGCCATTGCTAAAGCTTTGGAAAAAGGATATACCGTAGAACGACTACACGAATTGACCAAAATCGACCACTGGTTCTTAAACGGAATGAAAAATATTGTCGATTTTGCCAACAAACTCAAAACATATAATACGATAGAAGAACTTCCGGTAGAAGTATTGAAAGAAGCCAAGCGACTCGGATTTTCAGACTTCCAAATTATCCGGTTTGTTGAAGATCCGGCAGACAACATGGAAAAAGGCAATTTGAGAGTACGTGCACTCCGAAAGAAAAACAACATTCTTCCGGCGGTAAAACGGATCAACACCATTGCTTCTGCAGACCCGGATTTGACTAATTATTTATACATGACCTATGGAAGTAACGAGAACGATATTCCTTACTACAAAAACGAAAAAAGCGTAGTCGTATTAGGTTCAGGAGCATACCGGATCGGTTCGTCCGTCGAATTCGACTGGTGCTCGGTCAACGCAGTGGAAACCGCCCGAAAATTAGGCTACAAGGCCATTATGATCAATTATAATCCGGAAACCGTATCGACCGACTACGACATGTGCGACCGGTTGTATTTCGACGAATTATCGCTCGAACGCGTTCTCGACATCATTGACCTGGAAAATCCCAAAGGAGTGATCGTTTCGGTAGGAGGACAAATTCCGAACAACCTGGCCATGAAACTCCACCGCCAGCAAGTACCCGTATTAGGCACTTCTCCGGTAAGCATCGACCGGGCGGAAAACCGGCACAAATTCTCGGCCATGTTAGATCAATTAGGTATCGACCAACCACAATGGAAAGAATTATCGAGCATGGAAGATATCAATCATTTCGTTGAAAAAGTAGGCTTCCCAGTGCTGATACGGCCATCTTACGTACTTTCCGGGGCTGCGATGAACGTATGTTACTCGCAGGAAGATATGGAAACTTTCCTCAAAGCGGCAGCCAAAGTTTCGAAAGAATATCCGGTAGTCGTTTCGGAATTCCTTCAAAATGCCAAAGAAATCGAATTCGATGCCGTTGCCTGCAATGGAGAAGTTGTAGAGTATGCAATTTCAGAACACGTAGAATTTGCCGGCGTACACTCGGGTGATGCCACATTAGTGTTCCCCGCACAAAAAATTTATTTCGAAACAGCGCGTCGCATCAAAAAGGTAAGCAAAATGATTGCGAAGGAACTCAATATCAGCGGTCCTTTCAACATTCAATACTTAGCCAAAAACAATGATGTAAAAGTAATCGAATGCAACCTGCGGGCTTCCCGGTCATTCCCCTTTGTCTCCAAAGTATTGAAACGCAACTTCATCGAAACAGCGACCAAAATTATGTTGGATGCGCCTTATACTAAACCCGACAGTTCGGTATTCGATATCGATTGGATCGGAGTAAAAGCGTCGCAATTCTCATTCACCCGTTTGCATAAAGCCGATCCGATTTTGGGAGTAGATATGTCTTCCACCGGCGAAGTAGGCTGCATCGGCGATGATTACAACGAAGCATTACTTTCGTCCATGATCGCCGTCGGGTATGACATTCCCAAAAAGGGCATTTTGATTTCTTCGGGAGCAGCTAAATCAAAAGTAGATTTGCTCGATGCCTGCCGCTCATTGGAAGAAAAGAATTACACGATTTATGCCACTTCCGGAACTCAACAATTCTTAACCGAAAACGGCATCAAAGCCATTACGGTAGATTGGCCCGATGAAGGCGGACAAAACAATATCCTCGACATTATGTCGGCGCATAAAATCGATTTGGTAATCAACATTCCGAAAAACCATACCCGCCGGGAATTAACCAACGGTTATAAAATACGCCGGGCTGCCATTGATCACAATATTCCTTTGCTGACAAATGCCCGTCTGGCCAGCGCCTTTATCGAAGCTTTCTGCACGATAGATACACATGAAATTCAGATCAAGAGCTGGAAAGAGTATAATTGAGGAATGAAAGCCGGGCTAAAAACAATAAACCATGGGCAAAATTGTCCATGGTTTATTGTTTTTAAAGTTTCAACATTTAAATATTTCGCAATGAATACTGAAACTTCAATAAGAATAAGAAAACTGTTAATTATTTAACCTCCTCTTCTTCCGGGAAACATCCTTTTGCAATTTTTGAAAACACACAATACATACACATAAATTTATAGCCTCTTCTTCTGACTTTCACAAGCAAAAAGAAAATCGTACATCACGCAACAAAAGGAGGCCTCCCGGACGAGGATACGTGCCCTGAGGCACATACATACAAAATCCTTGAAAGATATTCCAACGGACTTTCAACTCCCAAATTCAATAAAAATTTGAAAAAATTGCCGGCATAAGAAAAAATAATAAATGATTCCATCAGCAGGAGTATGTAAATTAGATAAAGTTATTTAATATTATGAAAAAACCGTGCCAAATAAGTACTTTTTAAAACTAACATCTGAAAGACAATGAAATAATATCAGTCCATTTCAATATTCAATCAAAATAGTTGGGGCAATTTGTGTGGATTTCCCCATGCATAAAAAATCTTTACCCCAAAAGCAATAAAATGAGAAAAAAACAGTTAAAATAAAGAGTTTCTCTTTGTCGCCACTTTAATTTATTTGAACCTGAAACAACGTCATATTATCCTGGTATTTCTCCTTCTTGCCCTGCTGGTTTCATGTACTTCTACAAAAAATACCGGCATGACCAGATGGTATCACTCATTTAATACCCGTTACAACGTTTATTTCAATGGAAAAGAAGCTTTTGACCAGGCTTTAAAATCACAACAGGAAGGGTATCAGGAAGAATATACCGACCAGATCCTGATGTATCCGGTAAGTTCGTTACCGAAGGACAAAAAAACACCCGGAGGCCCTTTCGACAAATCATACGAAAAAGCAGTGAAGGCGATTAAATCGCATTCAATCAAAGAAAAACCGGAAAAGAAAGCCGGGAAACGGAACGATCCGAAATATCAGGAATTCATGAGCAGGGAAGAATACAACCCTTTCCTGCATAAAGCCTGGATGTTGATGGGAGAATCGCAATTCTACAACGGCGATTTCCTGCAAGCCTCCAGCACTTTTTCCTATATTGCCCGCCATTATGTATCGCAACCCGAAATTGTGGCGCCGGCCAAAATCTGGCAAGCCCGGTGTTATTCCGAAATGGGATGGAATTATGATGCAGACAATCTGCTTTCCCAAATCAACAACGAGCACCTTCCTACAAAGCAAAATGCCTGGTTTTCTGCTGTCTATGCCGATTATTTAGTGAAAAACAAGCGATATCAGGATGCTGTCCCCTACCTGAATGTCGCCATTGATAACGAAAAAAATAAATTGCAAAAAGCGCGTATGCGTTACCTGCTGGGACAAATCTACACCACTTTGGACAACAAAACGATGGCCTACAAAACATTTGAAGAAGTAGCCAAATCAAATACTACATACAAACTGGAATTCAGCGCCAAAATTCGCCAGACAGAAGTATTTCCCGGAGGAAATACACAAAAATTGATCGGAATGTTGAACTCCATGTCCAAAAGCAGCAAAAACAAAGATTATTTAGATCAGGTATATTATGCAATGGGAAACGTATATATGACAATTCCCGATACGGCCAAAGCGATTGCAAGTTATGCGCAAGGAGTAACTAAAAGCACACAAAACGGCTTAGATAAAGCATTGTGCCAGGTAGTACTCGGCGATCTGTATTTTCAACAACGCAACTATATCCAGGCGCAACCGTGTTATGCCGATGCAATGGGAATATTAAAAAAAGAACATAAAGACTATGCCCGCGTTGCCAAACGATCGGAAGTTCTCGATGAATTGGTCGTTTTTTATGAAGCCATACATCTTCAGGATAGTTTGCAGGCATTAGCCAAATTGCCTGAAGCCGACCGAATGGTTGTTATCAATAATATCATTGAAAATCTGAAGAAAAAAGAAGAAGAAGAAAAAGAAAAGGCCCAACGGGAAGAATACCTCGCCAAACAAGAAGATGTGCGCAACGAAATGATGAACAGAAGGGGAAATCCGGGAGGCGCACTGCCAGGCCCTATGCCGGGTGGACCGCAAAGCAATGAATTTTACTTTTATAATGCGACTGCGATTGCCCAGGGAAAGAATATTTTCCAACAACGTTGGGGCAGAAGAAAATTGGAAGATGACTGGAGAAGGCGGAATAAAATCAGCCCAATTATCGATGAATTCGCAGATTCTGTCGATGCTGCCAATGACATGCAAGCTGAAAATATATCCGAAACGAATGCTGTAACCGATAGCATAGGGCATGTTCCTGCAGAAGAAGACGTATCATCCGATCCGAAAGATCCAAAATTCTACCTGCAACAAATCCCGTTTACACCGGAAGATGTTGAAGCATCCAATCTGATTATCATGGACGGACTATTCAATATGGGTGTTATCTACAAAGACAATCTGGAAGATTTCTCCCTTTCCATCGAAACATTTAACACATTAGATACGCGCTTCCCCGATAATGAATTCAAGTTAGACTCATACTATCACCTATATTTGATTTACCTGAAATTACGAGATTCTTACATGGCAGAATTGTACAAAGCCAAAATCCGTTCGGAATTTCCTGAAAGCGAACTTGCCATCGCTATGGCCGATCCCCATTATGAATACAATATGAGTGTCATGCATATTGTTCAGGATTCTATTTATCAAGATACATATAAAGCATACATGGAAGGCAACACATCACTTGTACGGCAAAATTACAAGCTGGCAAGCGAACGCTATGCGCAATCGCCTTTAATTCCGAAGTTTATGTTTCTCAACGCCTTGAGTTATGTGCAAACTCATCAGCCCAACGATTTCAAGATTCGTTTGAAAGAATTGATCGAACGCTTCCCCAATGCCGATGTTACAGCCCTGGCCGGAGAAATGATGAAAGGATTACAACGCGGATTAACCTTATCCGGAAATGGAAATTTAATACAGGGACAATTATTCAATATCCGGTTTGGAGTCGATGGAAACGAAGATTTTGTACCTGATTCCATGCTGGTATTTTCTCCGGAAAAAAATGCTCCGCATGAAATGTTATTACTTTACCCGACAGGGTCTGTTAACGACAACATGTTGTTATTTACTGTAGCCGAGTACAATTTCAGTAATTTCATGGTCAACGACTTTGATCTTGTTTTTGAAACATTTGGAGATATTAGCATGTTACAAATACGTGGATTTTTCAATCAGGATGAAATTATGCAATATTACCGGATGATCAATCAGGACACAGGTTATGCACATCAATTGGATTCTGCGGTGGTGATTGTACCTATTTCCATCGACAACTTTAATATCCTCTTAAAAGGTAAAAGTCTGGATGAATACATTCAATTCTTCACCAAACAATATGGTGGAGACAATGCACACTTAATTAATCAATGGAATAAACAACAGAAGACCGAAATCAAAAAATTAGAAAAAGAAATTGAAAGTGACGATAGTTCTGAAGATGAAATATTGCCGGATACAACAAAAAATATATCGATTGAAACGGAAAAAACGGATTCATTGCAGAGCGAATTTGAATTGATTATTCCTACGGATTCTATTCAAAAAGTTCCATTGATTAATCAGGCTCATGAAGCGATTGATAAAGTGAATGAAGCCGCAGACGATGTGAACGACGGATTGGATGATGTAAATGAAGCCGCAGGAAAAGCGGTTGACGTTATTAATTCTGCAAATGAAACTTTGAATAAAATTAGTGAAGATCCGATACGGGGTATTCGTGATTTATTCTCTAAAAGGAAAAAATCGAATGCCATTGATGAATATGTCAAACAGCAGGAAAAAGAGGAAAAAGAACGTCAAAAACAATTAGATAAAGAAAAGAAAGAAAAAGAAAAGGCTGAAAAAGAACAGAAAGCTCAAGAGGAGAAAGAACGGAAAGCGCTTCTCAAACAACAGGAAGAGGAAGAAAAAGCAATCCTGAAAGCAAAAGAACAACAGGAGAAAAATCTCCGGGAATTGAAAAAACAAGAGTTGAAAGAAAAAGAAGCGGCTAAAAAACAATTGCAAAAAGAAAAAGAAGCCGCGCGCAAACAAAAAGAGGCGGATGCAAAAGCCCGTCAGAAACAAAAAGAAAAAGAGCGTAAAGAGAAAGAAAAAGCAGCAGAGGAAGCGCGCAAACAAAAAGAAAAAGAACGGGAAGCTGCCCGCAAACAAAAGGAAGCAGAACGAAAAGCGAAACAAAAATGAAAAAAGACAGAATTTTATGGGCCGATGACGAAATCGATTTATTAAAACCTCACATCCTTTTCCTCGAAGAAAAAGGGTATGAAGTGGCCACAGTATGTAGCGGACAAGATGCCATTGATTGCTGCAAAGATGAATATTTCGATGTAATCTTCCTGGATGAAAATATGCCAGGTTTGAGTGGTCTCGAAACCCTGGCGATCATAAAAGAACTCAATCCGACCGTTCCGGTAATTATGATTACCAAAAGCGAAGAAGAAAGCATCATGAACCAGGCCATCGGAAGTAAAATTGCAGATTACCTGATTAAACCGGTAAATCCGAATCAAATTTTACTTTCCATAAAAAAGAATCTGCATAAAAATCAAATTATTACCGAAACAACAACTTCCGGTTATCAGCAGGATTTTTCAAAAATCGGCATGCAAATCAACGATTCTCTCTCGACAGAAGACTGGAAAGAGGTTTACAAAAAATTGGTATATTGGGAATTGGAATTAGAAGAATCTCAAACCGGAATGTCTGACCTGCTCCGGATGCAAAAATCGGAAGCCAACCGGATGTTTGGGAAATTTATAAAACGAAATTATGAAAGCTGGATCAATCAACCGGATAGCCGCCCGTTGATGAGCCCCGATCTTTTTAAAAAAGTCCTCTTTCCTGCATTAGACAAAGGAGAAAAAATTTTCTTCGTATTGATCGATAATTTTCGCTTAGATCAATGGCGGGAAGTCAAAGATTTGCTGGCCGAATTTTATACTTTTAATGAAGATTTGTATTTTTCCATTCTTCCTACTGCCACACAATATGCGCGAAATTCCATTTTCTCGGGACTAATGCCTGCACAGATCGAAAAATTGTTTCCCGAATTATGGGTGGACGAAGAATCGGAAGAAGGCAAAAACCTGAACGAAGAACCATTGATTCAGACCCAAATCGAACGTTTCCGGAAAAAATATACATTCTCTTACCACAAAATCAACGAATCGTCTTTTGGCGAACGGATTATTCAACATTTCAGCCAATTGGAAGCATGCCAATTGAATGTAATCGTATTAAACTTTGTGGATATGCTTTCCCATGCCCGCACCGAATCCAAAATGATCCGGGAACTTGCTTCCGGAGAAGCAGCTTACCGGTCGCTGACCCGGTCGTGGTTCAAACATTCCACCACCTTGGAGCTTTTTCGTAAAATGGCGGAACAAGGACATAAAGTTATCCTCACGACTGACCACGGAACCATTCGCGTATCGGAAGCCATCAAAGTAGTCGGAGATAAAAATACAAATACCAATTTGCGTTACAAAGTAGGCAAAAATTTAGCTTACAATCCCAAAGAAGTGTACGAGATCAAAGAACCTGAAAAATTCGGGTTGCCCGCTCCCAATATCAGTTCTCGCTATATTTTTGCATTGAATGAAGATTTTTTTGCCTATCCCAACAACTATAATTACTACGTTTCTTATTACATGGATACATTCCAGCATGGAGGTATTTCGATGGAAGAAATGATGATACCATTAATTACTCTTGAACCCAAAAAATAACATCATGGACAAATCATTTAAACAACGAATAGAAGAATTTTGGAGGGCATTTGAAAAAGAAGAACACCAAATTCGGGAATTAATAGATTCAAAATCCAATAGCGAAACCCTAGTCGCCGCAATGAATAAATTATTGAGCATTGCGTTCGACGAACCACTTTTTGAGATGGGTTTTAACGATGAACAGGGGAAATATGAATTAATTACTACTCCTGAAGGCGACAGAATCAAATTGCCGTTAACTTACTACTGGAAGCAAAAAGCTCCTAAATCATTGGAAAGAAAGTGGAATTTTTATTCTACCCGGCCTGCTAACCATGCTAATTTTGGCCTGTCGATGTATGGAATCCAAATCGATAATGAAACTGTCGATATTTACTGCACTGTCAATAATGATGACCAGAAATTCAACATCGAAGTTTATTCCGAAAAAATTAACACGCTGAATGAAAATCAGCGATATGCCATTTTCTTTATCCTGCTGGATCAATTTTTAGGAGAAGCATATACGATGCAATACGTCGGAACCATCGATTTCATCGAGAAAAAGAGCAAAGGACAAGCCATTACTCCCCGGCAACTTAAAGAATTGATTGATCAAACTATTCAAGAAAAAGAATGGGACGTATTGGACAATCCGATGGAAGTCTTTTCGAGCTACTCCATGAATCCACAGACCGAAAACGTAGATGATATTCTTTTGCGAACCGACATTTTTGCCGGATACACATCCTGCTTCCCCATGCTGCGCGCTTACTACGACGAAGAAAGCGAAACATTCGACCAGGTATTTAAAAACGGAGCAGTGTATGGATTTCTCTATTACGACAATACTTCCTTTTCTACTGACGAACTACTTGATTTCAGAACAAACCTGGAAGATGAAATTGTGTCGCATTATGAAAAATCGGGAGACGCCTATTGCATCGGAGGAGCAACCGGAGAATATTTTTCCTACATCGATTTTGTCATTTTTGATTTTGAACACTTTCTGCAAGTAGCAAAAGAAGTAGTGGCCCAACAAAATTTAGAACAAGTCGGTTTCAAATATTTCAAACAAGACGCGGCAGTTATTAATTTGTAAAAATGGAATCAATAGAAATAAAAAATCTCGACTCTATTCATGAAGCAGCACGAAAATTCATCGCTTCCATCGGCGATAATACGGTTTTTGCATTTTATGGAAACATGGGTGCGGGCAAAACAACATTCATTAAAGCCATTTGTGAAGAATTGGGCGTTTCGGATGTCATCAACAGCCCCACATTTGCCATTGTCAACGAATACCGGTCGGATACCACTGCCGAATTGATTTACCATTTCGATTTCTATCGAATCAAAGACATAAATGAAGCTGTCAATATAGGCGCCGAAGATTATTTCTACAGCGGCGCCCTTTGTTTTATCGAATGGCCTGAAAAAATATCCGGTTTGTTGCCTGCAGATACAATGGTTGTAACTATTGAAGAGCAAGAGGATGGAAGAAGGGTGGTTCGACTAAGTTAAGTTACCCTCTTTTCTTGGCAAACTTACCCTGTTTACCAAATGAACCTTCTTTTCTCTTTCTATCGTTGCTGTCGTTGCTCCGGTCATCAGAAGATTGGGCTCTTTCTACAGCCACTTTGCGACCAAAAGCATTGATTTTGTTTAATCCTTTTATTACTTTGGCGCCATCAGATTCTTTGACCTCAAAGAAAGAAAAATTTTTCATCAGATCAATTTTTCCTATTTCCAATTTTTTGCCGGGAATATAATCATTCATCAATCCAATAATATCTTGCGGACGCAATCCGTCTGTTTTTCCCAGATTAATAAACAACCGGGTATATCCTTTTTGAGAAGGGCGACCGGTTCCTGAATCAGTTCGTTTTTCCCCTCTCGGTCCACGATCACGGTCACGATCTTTCCAGTCTTTTTTGTCGCGTTCCCGTTCCCTGCCCTTACGGTCTTCTTCTGGTACTTCGATCTCTCCGGCTTCCTGATAATATTCGATCATCCGGTTAAATTCGAGAGAAATCACGCGTTTGATGATATCTTCTTTATCCAGCCAATCCAATTTCCGGTAAATAGAAGGCATCAAAGCTCCGATTTCTTCTTCATTCACTTTTACCTTTTCAATTTGATCGACTAAACTAAACAACTGTTTTTCACAAATTTGTTTACCGGTTGGAATACTTGCCTCTTCAAATTTTTTATTGATTACTTTTTCTATTTCCCTCATTTTCCGTTTTTCGCGGAGATGGATGATCGCAACAGAAGTTCCTGTTTTTCCGGCTCGTCCCGTACGTCCGCTACGGTGTGTATAAGATTCCGGGTCATCGGGCAAACCATAATTGATTACATGGGTCAAATCGTCCACATCCAATCCTCGTGCCGCCACATCGGTTGCGACCAGCAATTGCAGGTTCCGGAGACGAAATTTCTGCATCACGTAGTCTCGTTGCTGTTGTGAAAGGTCTCCATGCAATGCTTCGGCATTGTAACCGTCTTTAATCAATAAATCGGCAATTTCCTGAGTTTCTTTACGTGTACGGCAAAAAATAATACCATAAATCTGCGGATGATAATCAGCCAATCGTTTCAATACCAAATACCGGTCTTTAGCATTGACCATATAGTAAAGATGCCGAACGGTATTGGTACTTTCGTTTTTACGTCCGATGACAATTTCTTTCGGCGAACGCATGTATTTTTTACTAATTTTTGCTATTTCCGCCGGCATGGTAGCCGAAAACAAGAGCATATTCCGCGTTTCGGGCACAACGGCCAAAATCGCATCAATACTTTCCGAGAAGCCCATATTAAGCATCTCATCCGCCTCATCGAGAATCACATTTCTTACTTGTTTCAAATCAACGGTTTTACGGTTGATAAGGTCGATCAAACGACCCGGAGTAGCCACTACAACATGCACTCCTCTCCGTAAAGCTTTGATTTGACTTTCTATGCTGGAACCTCCATAAACAGGAAGCACTTTCAAATGATCGATATACTTCGAATAATCATTCAGGTCGTCTGCAATTTGCAGACAAAGTTCGCGGGTAGGACAAAGCACAATGGCCTGCGGTTGGGCATTATCAACATCAATCCGTTGTAAAACCGGCAATCCGAATGCTGCCGTTTTTCCGGTACCGGTTTGAGCTAATGCAATTACTTCATTATCGTTGCCAAGTAAATAAGGAATCACTTCTTCTTGTACCGGCATAGGATTCTCATATCCCATTTCACTGATTGCCCTCAAAATAGACGGGGCAACACCTAACTCTTCAAATGTTTTCAAATTTATTTCTGTTAAAATCGTGCAAAGGTACGGAATTAAACTAAGATAAAGGTGTTAATAAAGCAACAATTTACTCAGTTTTTCTCTTTTTTTAGCAGTTAATCCTACTTCTTTTTCCAAATAATTATCAACTGATCCGTATGTTTTATTTAGTGTAGTCCTTGCATATTCTAAAGCAATTTCATTGGCGCTCAACAAAGCAGTTAACGCCTCTTGCTGTTCATAAGAAAAATCACCGGCTTTTTCTACTATTTTATTGAAATCGATACAAGAATTGGACAAAATGTAATCTTGCGTAATTTGTTCTTTATTGACATTCAGGGCATGTAAAATCAATGCCACAACAAGGCCGGCGCGATCTTTGCCCAAAGATCCGTAAATAATCACCGGATAATTCGTCTCATCGAGTAAGGCTTCAAACAATCGTCGCAAATGATCGCCATTTTGTTGTAACAGATCGGCATACAAATCTTGTTGCATGATAATCACATCACCCCTCCTCATTTCGTCATCAGCGATTTTCCGGATAAAATTATTGGTCAGATCCTGTTTTTCCAATGGAAATTTGAGTACCTGGCACATTGCATTATTAAAGGGGAAAGCATCTATTTCGTATTGGCTACGACAATCGAGTACGGTCTTGATATTCAATTGGGACAACAATTTCCAATCCTGAGCTGTAGCCTTGACAAATGAACCGGAGCGATAAATTTTGCCCCATTTCACCTGCCGTTTGTCCCGATTATAATAGCCTCCGATATCGCGGCAATTATACACATTTTGCGTGTGGATAATCCGGTCAGCCAAATACACGCTATGCAATTTATCAAATACCAATTTGAAATAAGGGCGGTAATTTGCTTCCGGAGCAACACTCATTACCCCCACATCAATGGCTTGTTCGGCAATAGGAACCATATTTGGGAAAGAATCGGGAAAACAGGATTGATACAGACGTACCGTTCCTTTTAAAGGAGGAAATGTTTCCCATTTCACAGTATAATGCCCGTTATTATCCCCTTCACATACCGAACGGATTTCAGGCATTTCCGTATCACAGGCCAACAACAACATCGGCAAACTGAAAATCAAAAGAAATTTACCCGGCATGAACAAAAAAAATTGAACGTTTATATCAAGCAATACCGCAATTAACAGGTATTTCGCGTTTGAAGCTTTGTCTCAAAGAAATGAGTGTTTCAGTAGAAATCACACCCGAAATCTCCTGTATGCGGGAGTTGAGCAATTCCATCAGGTGTTCGTTGTCGCGAGCAAAAAGTTTGATTAGCATGGTATAAGGTCCGGTAGTAAAATGGCATTCCACCACTTCCGGAATCTTTTCAAATTCGGGCGCTACATCTTTATACATCGAACCCCGTTCGAGTTTTACTCCGATATAGGTGCAGGTATTATATCCAAGTACTTTGGGGTTGATGTGATAACCGGATCCGACGATTACCTTCATTTCAATCATTTTCTGCACGCGCTGGTGAATGGCGGCACGGGAAACTCCGCAAACTTCCGCAACATCCTTGAATGGAATGCGGGCATTTTGGGAAACGATCTCTAAAATTTTCCGGTCTAATTTGTCAATTTTTTCCATAGAAAAAATGATTAAAAAAGAAGAGGTTGTACATAAATGCACCCCCTCTTCCATTTATTTTTTTAATTATTTAGTTTCAGGAAGAATCTCCAATAAATCAACTTCAAATACAAGTACTGAATTTGGTTTAATATTACGAGAACCTCTTTCTCCATAAGCCAATTCCCCTGGAATATAGAACATGTATTTTGAACCGACGGGCATCAATTGTAATCCTTCAGTCCAACCCGGGATCACTTGATCCACACCAAAAACAGCAGCTTCGCCATGTTTTTTAGAACTGTCAAATTCAGTACCATCGATCAATGTGCCTACATAATCCACTTTTACACGGTCGGTAGCAACAGGTTTAGGGCCTGTACCTTCTGTGATTACTTTGTATTGCAAACCACTGGCGGTTACCTGAATACCATCTTTCTTTTTGTTTTCTTCCAAAAATTTGATGCCTTCTTCTTTTACTTGTGCAGCTTCTTGTTCGGCTACTTTAGTGAAATAACTTTGCACAAACATTTGAGCAGCCATCGGATCCATTTTTATATTTGCAGTATCATCTTTCAATACTTGCAAGAAACCGATAATCAGTTGATCCACATTACATCCTCCGGGAATGGTTTTGATGTTTTCCTTGAAACCCTGACCTTGGAGAATTCCAATAGCATAACTCGCACTATCCACTCCATTTTTCAAGCTGGGTGTTGATTTAGCATCACAAGATACAGTAACCGTTCCTATACCAACAAGGGCAACGATCATTAATAAACAAAACTTTTTCATTAAAACTTTACTTTTAAAATTTATACTATTTTTAGTAATTCCACTTCGAAAATCAGCGTACTGTTGGGTTCGATTAATTCTCCGGCCTGACGGTTGCCATAAGCAAGGTTAGGAGGAAGAAACAATTTCCATTTCGAACCGACAGACATCAACTGCAAAGCTTCCGTCCACCCGGAAATTACCTGATTTAATCCGAAAGTTGCCGGTTCTCCCCGTTTAATCGAACTGTCAAAAACCCGGCCGTCGATTAACGTACCTTCATAATGACAATTTACCTGATCGGTAGCGTTAGGTTTCGGACCTGTACCTTCTTTCAGGATTTGATATTGCAAACCGCTCGGCAAAGTCACTACACCCGGCCGTTCTTTATTGATCCGAAGAAATTCTTCTCCTGCTTTTTTATTCAAATCACTTTTTTCCTCTTGCAATTGAAGGAAAAAATCATTGATAATGGTTTTGGCCTCATCATAAGATAAATCAGGCGTACGACCTTCAAGCACGTCTTCCACTCCTTTTATAAAACTTTGCAGCTCCAGTTTATGAATTCCGGAACTACGAAAATTATTCCCGATGCTAAGCCCCAGGGCATAACTAATTTTTTGCATATTTTTTTATTTTCAGAATTACCCCTTATCAAAAGAATCGTGCAAAAGTAATAGTTTTACTCATATCAAAGATACATATTTCTATTTTTTTTATATTTTTGTCCATCAATACTATCATTTTGTCAATAAAAGTTAGAGCATGAAAGAAACAATCCGCATTTATTGCAAGAATACAAAAACGTTTCAGGATTTTGAAATTGGAATTTCCCTGCTGGAAATCTACCGGGCTATGAAATTAGATGCGCCGGTGTATCCTGTAACGTGTGCTAAAGTAAATAACAAAACAGAGTCCTTGAATTTCCGCTGTTACATGTCTAAAGATGTGGAATTTTTGGATCTGAAAGATGCTTCGGGCATGCGTACTTATGTACGGTCTTTATGCTTCGTACTGTCAAAAGCAGTGAGGGAACTTTATGCCGGCATTGATGTTCACATCGAATTTCCTATTGCCAAAGGTTATTACTGTGACTTGAGGCTGGGACGTGAAATTACGGAAAAAGATGTGGCGCGGATTGAGGGACGGATGCGTGAAATTGTGGCTCAGGATCTGCCCTTTGAAGTAAAATCGGGGCAAACAAGCGAAATTGTGAAATTATTCCGTTCACATGGAATGGAAGATAAAGCCATTTTATTAGAAACAGTAGGAAAAGTATATAGTTCTTACAATATTTTGGGCGGGCATATTGATTATTATTACGGAGCGCTTCTGCCTTCTACCGGAATGTTGCACTTGTTTAAGGTGGAAAAATACAATGGCGGTTTGTTGCTGCGCATTCCCAATCCTATGTCTCCTAACGAATTGCAACCTTATGTGAAGCAAGACAAAATGATGGCTGTATTTAAGCAATATGTCGATTTGCAACGAGTGTTGGGAATGATGAATGTGGGAGACCTCAACAAAGCGCACGAATCAGGACAAATTCCGGCCTTGGTTAAAGTAGCGGAAGCATTGCAGGAAAAATTGATTTCCAAGATTGCCGAAGACATTGCCGAACGATTTGATGATGGCGTTCGGATTGTATTGATCTCCGGCCCGTCGTCTTCGGGCAAAACCACTTTTTGCAAACGGCTGCAAATTCAATTGATGACCAATATGATCAAACCGATTGCTATTTCATTAGATGATTATTATGTGGATCGAGAAGCTACGCCTTTGACTGAAACCGGTGAATATGATTTCGAATCCTTATATGCGATCGATTTGCAATTATTCAATTCGGATCTTGCTAAAATTTTAGCCGGAGAAGAAGTAGGTTTGCCTACCTTTGATTTCCCTACGGGCAAACGGATTTACCGGGGCAATACCATCCAATTAAAAGGACGCTCCGTTTTAATTATGGAAGGCATCCATGCATTAAATCCACAATTGATTCCACATATCGATCCGGCCACTACCTATAAAATATATGTATCGGCTCTCACCACCATCGCTTTGGACAACCACAACTGGATACCGACAACCGACAACCGGTTGATCCGCCGCATTGTTCGTGATTACCAATTCCGGAAATATTCGGCAAAAGAAACAATCAGCCGATGGAATAGCGTTAGGGAAGGAGAAAACAAATGGATCTTCCCTTATCAGGAAAATGCCGATGTAATGTTTAACTCAGCCATGCTTTACGAGTTAGCCGCCTTAAGAAGATATGCCGAACCGATTTTATCGGAAGTCTTGCCCCGCGACCATGAATACGCTGAAGCATACCGCTTACAAAAATTTTTAAGGTATTTCACCTATATAGATATTAGCGAACTACCCAACACATCGCTTTTAAGAGAGTTTTTGGGAGGCAGTAGTTTTCGGTATTGAAAACTATTTCTATCTTTGCATTGTTATTCCCTTGAAAGCTTATGGGTTTTTTTTCATAATTCATTGTACCATTTATTACTGGTATGTTAAAACAGCAGATTAGTCAAAAGTTACAGCAGAAGTTATCTCCTATGCAGATCCAGCAAATCAAATTGTTGGAGTTGACTACGCTTGAACTTGAGAACAGGATCGATCAGGAATTGGAAGAAAATCCGGCATTGGAAGAAGTAGAAGAATTTCCTGTAGAAGATGATGCTGAAACAGATTTTGACAAAGAAACCAATACCACGGAAGAAGACATTGTTCTGGGCGATTATTTAACGGAAGACGATATTCCGGATGCAAAAATACCAGGCAATACCGTCTATTCAAAAGATACTCCGCGCGAAGAAATCCTTTATTCGGAATCGGAAACTTTCGACGAATACCTACTCAACCAACTAACATTAAGGAATTTATCTGAAAGACAGATCAAAATTGGAGAATACATTATCGGAAATATCGATGAAGATGGTTATCTCCGCCGTGATTTGGTATCCATTTCCGACGATCTGGCATTCCAATATGGCTTGGATGTTACTGAGTCTGAGATCAGCGAAGTATTACGCATTATAAAAGATTTCGATCCGGCGGGAATAGCAGCCGCTTCACTTCAGGAATGCCTCATATTACAACTGCAGAAAAAAGAAAAAACACCTTTAAGGGAATTGGCGCTGAAAGTAATAGGAGATTATTTCGATGAATTTTCGAAAAAACATTATGAAAAAATAGAACGGGGGCTTAACCTGACGAATGATGAACTAAAAGAAATTTTCAAAGAAATAGTGCAATTAAATCCCAAGCCCGGAAATGCATGGGAAAGTGCGCTTGAAACCAAATTGTCTCAGATTACTCCCGATTTTTTAGTAGAAGTCATTAACGGAAAACCGGTTTTATCGATGGTCGAACAAAATATTCCGGAATTACGGGTGAGCAGGGAATATGTGGATATGTTGGACGATTACACCAATAATAAAAAAAATCAATCGCGCGAACGAAAAGACGCCCTGTTGTTTGTAAAACAAAAATTAGATTCCGCCAAATGGTTTATCGATGCGGTAAAACAACGTCAAAATACGCTCGAAGGCACCATGCAGGCGATTGTCGATATTCAGACTGACTTTTTTATATCGGGCGAAGAATCCGACCTCAAGCCAATGATATTGAAAGATGTTGCCGAAAGGTGCGGATATGATATTTCCACCATTTCAAGGGTAAGCAACAGCAAATATGTTCAAACAAATTATGGTGTGTATCCATTAAAATATTTCTTCTCCGAAGCCCTGGTCAACGAGCAGGGAGAAGAAGTATCTACCCGGGAAGTAAAAGCCATACTGAAACAATGTGTGGAAAATGAAGATAAACAACGGCCTTTGACCGACGACACTTTAGTTGTAACTCTCAAAAACAGAGGATACGAAGTCGCCCGCCGGACAATTGCCAAATACCGGAAACAATTGGGAATTCCTGTTGCCCGGCTGAGAAAAGAAATTTAATTCCTTTAATTTTTTAATTCTTGATTAATTATGTTATTTCCTGAAGATTTGAAGTACACTAAAGACCATGAATGGATTCGCCGGGAAGGAGATGTAGCCTATGTAGGCATCACAGATTATGCACAGAGCGAATTGGGAGAAATTGTTTTCGTTGATGTTGATACTGCCGGGGAAAATTTACCTCTGCATGAAACATTCGGTTCCATCGAAGCCGTTAAAACCGTTTCGGACTTAATGCTTCCGGCTTCCGGCGAAGTATTGGAAGTCAATCCCGCTTTAGACAGCGAACCGGAGTTAGTCAATTCAGATCCCTATGGAAAAGGATGGATCATCAAAATAAAATTAACCAATCCGGCTGAATTGAATGCATTATTATCAGCTAAAGATTATCAGGCGTTTATCGGAAAATAAAATATGAAACCAATCGTAAGCATTATCATGGGCAGCACTTCCGACCTGCCCATGATGGAAAAAGCAGCGATGACTCTCGATGAATTTGAGATCCCATTCGAGATGCATGCCTTATCTGCCCATCGTACTCCGGCAGAAGTAGAGCAATTTGCTAAAAATGCCAAATCCCGCGGCATCAAAGTCATCATTGCCGCCGCAGGAATGGCCGCCCACCTGCCGGGCGTAATTGCCTCCATGACCACTTTACCGGTAATCGGAGTACCGATCAACTCCAGTTTAGACGGGATGGATGCATTGCTCGCCATTGTACAAATGCCTCCGGGTATTCCCGTAGCGACTGTGGGTATCAACGGCGCAATGAACGCCGCCATTCTGGCCTCCCAAATACTATCGACCGACAACGACGAATTGCAAGCGAGGTTGATAACGTACAAGGAAAACCTGAAACAAAAAATTGTACAAGCCAACCAGGAGCTCGCTTCAGTAAAATATAAATTCAAAACAAATTGAACTCTTTCAACTACAAACGCCGGAAATCTTCGGTTGTTCAAATTGGAAACACGCCGATGGGAGGCGATTTTCCAATCCGCCTGCAATCCATGACCAACACTTCTACCATGGATACGGAGGCTTCCATTGAACAATGCATCCGGATTATTAATGCCGGAGGCGAATACGTACGCCTGACCGCACAAGGCGTGAGGGAAGCCGAAAATTTGAAGCAGATCAAAGAAGGATTACGCAACCGGGGATATACTACTCCATTAATTGCCGATATTCACTTTAATCCGAAAGCCGCCGACGCCGCCGCCCAAATTGTAGAAAAAGTTCGCATCAATCCCGGGAATTTTGTCGATCCGGTTAAAACATTCGAAACGTTTGAATATACCGACGAAGAATATCGTAAAGAAATAGAGAAAATAAAAGAACGTTTCATCCCATTCTTAAACATCTGCAAACAGCACAATACCGCAATCCGCATCGGAGTAAATCATGGCTCATTGTCAGACCGCATTATGAGCCGCTACGGTGATACTCCCGAAGGAATGGTAGAATCCTGTATGGAATTTCTCCGGATTTGCATTGAACAGCAGTTCCCAAATGTAGTTATTTCCATCAAAGCGTCTAATACATCGGTAATGATTCGTACCGTCCGACTGTTAGTCAACCGGATGGAAGAAGAAAAAATGACGTTCCCTCTTCATTTAGGCGTAACCGAGGCCGGGGATGGGGAAGACGGGAGAATCAAATCGGCTGTCGGTATCGGTACTTTACTTGCAGAAGGAACCGGAGATACCATCCGTGTTTCTCTAAGCGAAGATCCTGAGCATGAAATTCCGGTAGCCAAATTATTAGTTAACTATATTGCAGAAAAAGAAAATCATCCATTGATACCGGAAACGGTATTTTCAGGATACAATCCAATTTATCCCGAACGGCGGAATACAATCAATATTCAGGGAATCGGTGGAGGAAATGTGCCGGTAGTAATGGGTACGGGATACAGGGTGCAGGGTGCAGGATACAAAGAAGGTTTATCTCCGGATGTTATTTATTGCGGAGATAAAATGCCGGAAGAATTGTATATTGGCAAAAAATATATTGTGAATGGGTCGCACTGGAAAGAAAAAGAAAATGTTTTTCCTCTCTTTTCGATGGCAGAATTTGAAATGTGGAAGCAGCATTCTTCCCTAAAATTCTTACATTTATCTTATCCGGAATTGAACCAGCCTGTTTTATCGAATTTAAAGAAAGATACGCATACAATTATTGTTCTGACGACTTCTCATAAGCATGGTACAGGTGAGCAATTAGCATTTATCCATAAATTAATGGATGAAAAAATAGATCTGCCGGTTATCATTGCCAAAACGTACAACGAAGAAGATATAACAACCTTGCAGGTAAAATCCGGTACTGATTTCGGACCGTTCTTTATTGACATGTTGGTCGATGGAATCTGGCTTCAAAACAAAGGAAATATTGCGCCGGAAATACTGGATTCCTGTGCTTTTGGAATTTTGCAGGCAACCGGACGCCGAATCAGCAAAACCGAATATATCTCTTGTCCCGGATGCGGCCGTACTTTATTTCATTTGCAAGCTACCATCCAGAAAGTCAAAGCCGCTACCGCACATTTGAAAGGATTGAAAATCGGGATTATGGGTTGCATTGTCAATGGCCCCGGAGAAATGGCTGATGCCGATTACGGATACGTAGGAGCAGGCCCCGGAAAAATCTCTTTATATAAAGGAAAACAGTGCATTGAAAAGAATATTCCTGAAGAAAAAGCAGTAGAATCGCTTATTCAATTGATAAAAAAATACGGAGATTGGCGCGATTTAGAATAAAAAAGTAAAAAAAACAGACAATTTCGGTGAATTTGTTGTTTTTTTTGACTTAATTTGTCGAGTAAAACTATATTTAACGTTGAATGCTATGAATGAACCCATGGAAAACAATCGTGTGGCGAATGAAAACACGTTTGAAGAAAATGCACTGCCGGTAACCTCCGCAACTGAACAAGGACAAGAGGCTTCCGAGGAAAGTATTGTATCGGGAGAAACTCCTGAAAAAACGGTCGAAGCGATGGAAACTCCGCAGCAAGAAGAAGCATCCGAACTTGAAAAAGAGGCGGATAAACTAACTAAGGAGCAGATCATCCAACGATTAAGTGCATTAGTAGAAGGAGAGGCTACAGACGCTGTAAAAGCTGAAGTCGATGCTTTAAAACAAGCATTTTACAAGCGGAAAAAGCAGGAAACAGACGACGCGAAAAAAGCATTCTTAGCTTCAGGCGGCAGTGAAGAAGGATTTGTCGTACCATCCGACGAGAACGAAGAGCAGCTAAAAAAATACCTGCAAATCATAAAAGAAAAACGGGCTGCTATCCTTGCCGAATACGAAAAAGTAAAAGAAGAAAATCTGGCTGCAAAAAAAGCAATTATCGACGAATTGAAAATATTGATCGACAGCCAGGATGATTTTCATAAAATATATACCGAATTTCGCCGGCTGCAGCAACAATGGAAAGACATTAAAAATATACCGCAAGCCAATATCAACGATCTTTGGAAAGAATATCAGCACTATAGCGAAAAATTCTACGACCTGATAAAAATCAACAATGAAATGCGTGATTACGATTTCAAGAAAAACCTGGAATTGAAAACCGCATTGTGTGAAGCTGTTGAAAAATTGGAAGAAGAACAAGATGTCATTTCTGCATTCTATCAACTTCAAAATCTGCATCAGGAATGGCGCGAAATCGGTCCCGTAGCCAAAGAACTTCGCGAAGAGATCTGGTCGCGCTTCAAAAAAGCATCTACCGTCATCAACAAAAGACATCAGGATCATTTTGAAGGCTTGAGAAGCATGGAACAACGCAATTTGGAGGAAAAAACCGCCATTTGTGAGGAAATGGAAGCCATTGATTATTCAAAATTGGCCACTTTCAAAGACTGGGACGAACAAAATCAAAAAGTGCTTGATTTGCAGGAAAAATGGAAAACCATTGGGTTTGCTCCAAAGAAAAACAATGTCAAAGTATTTGAACGTTTCCGTGCCGCCTGCGATACTTTTTTCCAAAAGAAAAGCGAATTTTATAAATCCATTAAAGAATCGATGGATGCCAACCTGGAAAAGAAAAAACAACTGTGCGAAAAAGCCGAAGCGCTCAAAGACAGTCAGGATTGGAAAGAAACTACCGATAAACTGATCGCCCTGCAAAAAGAATGGAAAACCGTCGGATCCGTTTCCCGGAAATATTCCGATGCCATTTGGAAACGTTTTGTGACCGCTTGCGATTATTTCTTTGAGCAAAAAAATATCCATTTTTCTTCACAAAAAACAGAAGAAATTGAAAACCTGAAAGCTAAAAAAGAAGTTATCGAAAAAATTAAAGCGGTAGATGAATCGCTTCCTTCTACCGAAGCCATTGCTAAAATACGTGAATTTATGTCGGAATGGAATAACATCGGATTCGTCCCATTCCGCGAAAAAGACAAAATATACAAAGAATACCGGGAAGCCGTTGATAAACATTTTGACCGGTTAAAAGTCGATGAATCGGAACGCCGTTTGCAATCATTCAAATCCAATTTGTCGGAAATGACAGGTAAAGACAAATCGAAAGGAAAAATCCTGAATGAACGCGAAAAATTAATGAGAACTTACGAACGGTTGAAAAACGACATTCAGACTTACGAAAACAATATCGGTTTCTTGTCTGTATCTTCCAAAGGCGGAGGCGGATTGGTAAAAGAAATGAGCCGTAAAATCGAAAGCCTGAAAGAAGAATTGGAACTCATTCTCAAAAAGATTGAAGTTATCGATGAAAATCTGTAATAAATAGTTTCATGACAATAGGCACATAGAACACTTTTCTATGTGCCTATTGTGGTAAAAAACATAATGTAATGAAGATAGGCATTTTGTCTTCCGGAGGAGATTGTCCGGGAATCAACGCCACCATCCGTGGAGTTGCAAAAACAGCCGCCGTCCACTATGGGATGGAAGTTATCGGCATACACAACGGTTTTGTTGGGTTAATGAACGAAGACGTGATGCCGCTGGACGAAAAATCACTGTCGGGCATCCTGAATCTGGGCGGTACCATTTTAGGAACATCGCGCGAAAAACCGTTCAAAAAATTATTGGAGACAAAAGAAAGTCCCAAAATCATCAAACAACATTACGATAATCTTCAGTTGGATTGCTTAGTTTGCATTGGGGGAAACGGTACGCAAAAAACCGCCTGGCAACTATCTGAATTAGGACTGAATATTATTGGCGTTCCCAAAACGATCGATAATGATGTTTGGGGAACAGACATTACCTTCGGATTCAGTACAGCCGTCGATATTGCTACCGAAGCCATCGACAGGCTTCACTCCACAGCCAGCTCGCACCGACGGGTTATGGTCATCGAACTCATGGGACATCATGCCGGATGGATCGCTCTCCACGCAGGAATGGCCGGAGGAGCCGATGTTATTCTGTTGCCCGAACTACGCTACAACGAACAAATGATTATAAACGCTATCACAGAACGAGTCGAAAAAGGCAAACAATACTCCATTGTAGCTGTTGCAGAAGGAGTGGAAACGCCTAACAAAGGAAACATGCGTCCTGCTACTTATTTCTCCAAAATGATAGAGCAAGGCACCGGCCTCGAAACCCGCGAAACGGTACTGGGCTACATCCAGCGCGGAGGCAGTCCGTCACCTTTCGACCGCAACCTGTCCACGCGGCTCGGAGGCCATGCTACCGAACTGATTGCCAATCGTAAATTCGGCCGTATGGTACGGTTAAAAGACAATGAAATTTCTTCCATAGCATTGGAAAAGGTAGCCGGTAAATTGAGGGTCGTTACACCCGAAGATGACTTGGTAGTACAAGGCACAAGAATGGGGATTTCATTTGGGGTGTAAGAGGTTGTTAATAACTTGTACATAGTTTGGTTGATTAATTTCTTGATTACTATTGTCTATAATTTTGATATCCTATTGGATTTCTTGGTTTATTGATTCCTTTACTTTTAGACTGCAATTCAGCCAAAGTCTCATTGATTAATTCCAATTGCATACGGGTATCTTCATTAATATCGTTGTAGTCAGTAAAAACATACTCAATGTATTGTTTCAGTTCTTGGACTTCATTTTGTAATTCACCAACTTGATCAATCGGCAGATTAAGGATTAATTGACGAATGGCTACAAATGCACGCATAATTCCTCTATTTACTTCAATGGCGACATCCGAATTTAATACACTACTTAACATTGCCACACCTAACTCTGTAAATGCAAAGGGCAAATATTTTATATTACTACCCCGACTTCTGTTCAAGATCACAAATTGTGATCTTGAAAGTTCGTCTTTGGTTAGTTCAAACATAAAATCATCTCCTTCAAAGCGTTTCAAATTACGTCTCACAGCCTGTTTGAGCACTCTCGTTTCAATTCCATATAATTCTGCTAAATCAAAATCCAGCATCACCTTACATCCTCGAATTTCATAAATCCGGTTTTGAATAATTTGTAATTCCATAATTGAGTTGGTTAATTTCGGGATAACTATTTTCTATAATTTTGGTATCCTATCGGCTTTCTTGGTTTATTGAGTTCCTTATTTTTAGACTGCAATGCGGCCAAGGTCTCATTGATTAATTCCAATTGCATACGGGTATATTCATTAATATCGTTGTAGTCAGTAAAAACATCCTCAATGTATTGTTTCAGTTCTTGAACTTCATTTTGCAATTCACTAACTTGATCAATCGGCGGATTAAGGATTAATTGGCGAATGGCTACAAATGCACGCATAATGCTAATATTCACGGTGATTGCTACATCACTATTTAACAAACCGGACAACATAGCTATACCTTGTTCTGTAAACGCATAGGGAAGTTTACGTGTTCCACCCCGACTTGATGTCACAATTTGTGATATCAAATCGCTAAATTCCTTATTTGTAAGCTGAAACATAAAATCAGGAGGAAACCGTTTTATGTTCCGTTTTACAGACTGGTTTAAAGTTCTCGTTTCTACCTGATACATTGCTGCTAAATCAAAGTCCAGCATTACCTTACATCCTCGAATTTCATAAATCCGGTTTTGAATAATTTGTAATTCCATAGTTTGGTTGGTTATATATTTTCACTAAAATACAGCACAAATATACAACAAACCAAGAGAAACTCTATAGGGTCTATACGCTTCTGTAGTTCAAAATTTTTCTAAAGTCGAATTAATATTATTACTTTTGCATTCCACAAAGAATAAATGAAGAGATGAAGCTTTGTATTGCTGAAAAGCCAAGTGTAGCGCGGGAAATTGCCAATGTAATAGGGGCCAAAACTAAAAAAGACGGATATTTAGAAGGGAATGGCTATCAGGTTACCTGGACATTCGGTCATTTTTGTACGCTGAAAGAACCTCACGAATATTATCCGCAATGGAAACGTTGGCAGCTCAGCGACTTGCCAATGATACCTCCTCGTTTTGGCATTAAACTAATCGAAAATGAAGGCGTAGAAAAACAATTCAAAATTATAGAATCTTTAATTCAAACAGCTGACGAAATCATTAACTGCGGGGATGCCGGACAAGAAGGAGAATTGATTCAACGTTGGGTAATGCAAAAAGCCGGATGCCATTGCCAGGTATCGCGACTATGGATTTCTTCATTAACAGAAGAGGCTATTCGCGAAGGATTTCAACATTTGCAACCGCAAGAACACTTCCAAAAATTATATGAAGCCGGCCTTTCCCGTGCAATTGGCGACTGGTTGTTGGGAATGAATGCAACCCGGCTATACACGGTAAAATACGGACAGAATAAACAGGTACTTTCCATTGGCCGGGTACAAACTCCCACATTGGCTCTGATTGTAAACCGTCAGTTAGAAATCGAAAATTTTAAACCGGAACCTTATTGGGAATTGAAAACGAACTATCGCGATACAATTTTTTCAGCTACAAAAGGCAAATTCAATACACAGGAAGAAGGCGAAAAATTTCTGGCTAAAATCAATGACGCCCCATTCACTGTCACCGAATTTTCCACCAAAAAAGGAGAAGAATTTCCTCCCCGATTATTTGATTTGACTGCATTACAGGTAGAATGTAATAAAAAATTTGCTTTTTCGGCAGACGATACTCTGAAAGCGATCCAATCGTTGTACGAAAAGAAAATCACCACTTATCCACGGGTCGATACTTCATTTTTGAGTGAAGACATGCACGCTAAAATTCCGGGAATTTTGAAAGGCATGACTTCTTATCAAACCTTGATAAATCCGCTGCTTCAAGCTGCGATTACAAAAACAAAGAAAATTTTTGACAATAGTAAAGTAACCGATCACCATGCTATTATTCCTACCGGAGTGGTACCAAACAATTTGACTCCTGCCGAACAACAGGTATATGATCTGGTTGCCCGACGTTTTATTGCCGCATTTTATCCAAGTTGTAAAATCGCTACTACCACTGTATTGGGCGAGGTGGAAGAGGTGGAATTCAAAGTAACCGGAAAACAAATTTTAGAACCTGGTTGGCGCGTGGTATTTGAAAAAGATAAAAAAGATACGGAAGAAGACAAAGAGAGCGACGAAGAAAAAACATTGCCTTTATTCGAAAAAGGCGAAAGTGGTCTGCATATTCCTTCTTTGACTGAAAAATGGACCCAACCTCCCAAATTTTATACCGAAGCGACTTTGTTGCGCGCTATGGAAACAGCAGGAAAAGGCGTGGAAAATGAGGAATTGCGCGATGCTCTTAAAGAAAATGGTATTGGCCGGCCTTCTACCCGGGCGGCAATTATCGAAACGCTTTTCAAACGAAACTACATTCGTAAGGAAAAGAAAAACCTGCATGCTACTCCCACAGGAATTGAATTAATCCAAACCATTCGCACCGACCTGCTTAAATCGGCGGAACTGACAGGGATGTGGGAGAAAAAACTCCGGCAAATAGAAAAAGGAGAATACAAAGCCCAACAATTTATTGACGAATTAAAACAGCTTGCTTCCGAAATCGTTCATAATGTTTGAAACCACATGGAACGCGGATGACGCAGATAACACGGATTTTCGAAGATTAATTTTTTAATTCGTTTTGATGAAAAATTGTTATATTTGCGAACAATTTATTCGAAATATCAATATTCATGAATCAAAATAACACATCGCCTTATTGGGAACCGGATGTAGAAACCATTTCCCGACCGGAGTTGGAAAGCCTGCAACTGAAAGCTTTGCACAAAACCATGGAAGCGGCTGCTCAATCACCCTACTACAAACAACTTTTTGCAGAAAAAGGAATAAGCGCCAAAAGCATCCAATCGTTAGACGATTTGCACAAAATTCCGTTTACCACAAAAGATGATTTGCGCAACAATTATCCTTATGGCTTTGTATCTGTTTCCCTCGACGAATGCGTTCGCTTACATTCTTCGAGCGGCACCACCGGAAACCCGACAGTTGTACTTCATTCCCAATCTGATTTGGATAATTGGGCGAATCAGGTAGCCCGGTGTATGTACATGGTAGGACTTCGCAAAAACGATGTATTTCAAAATACTTCAGGATACGGCATGTTCACCGGAGGATTAGGATTCCAATATGGCGCTGAAAAACTCGGATCCTTAACTGTTCCCGCGGCAGCAGGCAACAGCAAACGCCAGGTAAAATTCATCATGGATTTCAAAACGACAGTAATTCATGCTATTCCCAGTTATGCAACCCGCTTAGCCGAAGTGTTTTACGAATTAGGATACAATCCTCAAAAAGATACTTCGCTAACTACATTGATTATTGGCGCCGAACCGCATTCCGAAGAACAACGCCGGCGTATCGAACAAATGCTGGGTGTAAAAGCCTACAATTGTTTCGGAATGTCGGAAATGAACGGACCGGGTGTAGCGTTTGAATGCCCTGCACAAAACGGACTACACATTTGGGAGGATTATGTAATTGCCGAAATTATTGATCCGGTAACTCTACAGCCGGTTCCCGAAGGAGAAATCGGAGAATTGGTGCTGACAACCCTCAAACGCGAAGCAATGCCGTTGTTGCGTTTCCGCACACGCGATTTGACCCGCTTTCTGCCGGGTGAATGTCCCTGCGGACGGACGCATCGCCGCTTAGCTCGTTTCCAAGGGCGGAGCGATGACATGATTATTCTCAAAGGAGTTAATATTTTCCCCATTCAAATTGAAACGATTTTGTTGCAATTCAAAGAATTAGGAACCAATTATCTCATAACGCTCGAAACTGTCGGCAACAACGACGAAATGTTGATTGAAGTAGAATTAAGCGATTTATTTACAGACGATTATTCTCAATTACAAGCGTTAACAAAAAAGATCACGCATCAAGTGAAAGATGAAATACTGATTACCCCTCATATCAAATTAGTGGAAAAAGGTTCATTACCACAAAGTGAAGGCAAAGCCGTGAGAGTAAAAGATTTGAGAAAAATTATTTAATGAAAAAATGAAAGAAATGAAAAGAATTTTTTCATTATCTTCGTTTCTTTCATTCTTAAATTTTAGACATTATGACTGTTCAACAAATTTCCATTTTTTTAGAAAATAAATTTGGCCGGCTCAATGAAATCCTTAGCCTGATTGCCAAAGAAAACGTAAGAATTATTTCGGCAACAGTAGCTGATACTTCCGAATTCGGAATCCTTCGGATTATAGCAACCGATCCCTATAAAGCATTTCAGGTGCTGAAAGAAAATAAAATCAGTGCGAATATGAGTGAAGTATTTGCCATTATCACCCCGTCGCGTGCCGGTCAATTTGCACAAACCATTGAATGCTTCACCAAAGCAGGAATCAGCATTGAGTACATGTACTGTTTTTCCACGAAAGAAAAAGGCGTATTGATTTTACGGGCGAATAATGTAGAAGCCGCTAAGGAAGTCATTCGCCGGGAAAATTTCCCTTTGATTGGAGAAGTTAATCTGACTGATTTATAAAAACATCACGAAAAAACGATTTCTTGTATCACGTTTTCCCCGGCCTCCTCGTTCAGCCGGGCAATAAGCCGTTCGCGGCACATGCTAAGCTCATTGCGCAATACGGCAGAAGAAAGCCGTACATACAATACTTTATTACGAATATAGATACTGGTAGTATATTTCATAGTGGCTTCGCCCAACAGTCCGCTCCAGGATTGAATCACCCGCGTTTCGGCTAATTTACCTGCAACAGCAGTATTTTCCTGCAAAAATTCTTTCAGGACATCACTGATCAGTTGTGTGTTGGAACGTCTCATACATGCAAAGATAATGTTTTTTGTCGATCTATGTTCAGGCATTTCTAAAATATCTTTTGCCAAAAGATGATAAATCAAGATATTTATTTACATTTGCCCTTATAATCCAATATTTACAACATTTGACAATACTATTATATGAAACATTTTTCTATTTTCATCGCGTTTTTTATGTTGACAAGCTCCATATTTGCTATGGATATAACACCTAATAAAGTGTATAAAATCACTACCTGCACAACAGGAAACAAAACATTATCGGTAAAAAATTCATCGCTCGACAATCAGGCGAATGTCGTAATCTGGACTGAAACCAATGTCAATTCTCAACGATGGTATCTAAATCAGAATGAAACAGGTAATTACTATTATTTGACCAATGCATACTCCGGAAAAACTTTACACATGAAAGGAACTGTCGCTTCCGGAGCCACTGTCGATCAGATTACTTACAATCAAACAAAAGCTTGTCAATGGGAAATTATCCCTGCAGGAGAGGGCGATTATGAAAACGGATTTTACATTGTGCAAAGCAATTTGTTAAACGATGCCAAATTATACCTTGAAGTTTCCAGTGGCAATGAAGGCACCGTAGCACAAGTAAGCACTAAAAAAGAAGGCGTTGACGCCAGCCGTCAAATATGGAAATTCGAAGAAGTCAATGAAGTTCCCAATCATTTAACCGCTGACATTCGCGACGACATTATGAATAAATGGATTTCGGCCAATTATAAAGTATTGAACAATAATGAAGCGATTATCGGCAAAGGAGGCTGGTGGGGCGACGCCGAAATGTTTGAAATAATATTGGATGCATACGAAACCACCGGAGATATCATGTACAAAGAAATGTTCTCCAGGTTACATTCCAATTTTGTGGCCAGAAATGGAACATCATGGTTAGGCAACGACTACAATGATGATATTGCCTGGATGGTAATCGCTTGCGCACGCGCTCACCTGATGTTTGGCAATACAAGTTATCTTAATCAGGCGCGGACTCATTTTAATGCCATGTATAAAAGGGCGTTACAACCTGAAGGAACTCTTCGCTGGAAAGAACGGGACAGCAATACTACCAATGGTACCAATTCGTGTATCAACGGGCCAGCGCAAGTTGCAGCTTGTTACTTAGCCATTGCTACAGGTGACAATACATTTTATGAAAAGGCAAAAAATCTTTATACTTTGCAACGCAAATATTTATTTGTACCTGCCACCGGACAAGTATATGACTCTTTTACCTGGGTTAATGGAGTGCCTTCTTCTTACAACCATTGGGCGTCCACTTACAATCAGGGAACTTTTTTAGGTGCAGCGCTTATGTTATACAATCATTATGGTGATGAGCAATATAAAAAAGATGCTGAGATGATCGTAAAATACACCCGCGATCATTTGTGCGATGCAAACGGTGTTATAAGTGTTTGTGGTGGTGGTGCCGACTTAGTCGGATTTAAAGGGATTTTAATGCGCTACTTACGACGCTTTATTGTCGATCTCGCTTTGCCGGAGTATATTGATTGGATGCAAATGAATGCCATCCATGCATACAACAACCGCAATTCGAAAGGCATATCACAAACCGCCTGGTGGGAAAAAACGCCTGAAAATATCAATCAGGAGCCTTTTGGAACATCCACCATCCTATCGGCCGCCTTTAATGCGCCTTTAGCTAAAAATCGAGTCATTAAAAGCGCTTTTTCCAAAATTGAAGCCGAACATTTCAATTATCTCAAAGGAGTATATGTCGAACACAATGCTGATTCGGAAGATGCAACTTCTCAACTGGAAAATATCAGAAATGGATTTTGGACCGGTTATCACAATGTCAATTTTGGCAATAATCTTGCTAATAGCGTGGAATTCAGGGTTTCCAATGGCTCCAATGAAGGATCTGTTGAAATTCATTTAGACAGTCTGTCCGGAGTGCTGATCGGTTCCGCAACCATTGTATCAACCGGCGATTTTTCCAACTGGACCACCATACAATGTGACATTGTACCTACCACCGGAACTCACAACATTTACCTCGTATTTAAAGGTAGCGGAACCTTATTTAAATTGAATTATTTCAAATTTAATACTGATAGTTACATCTTTGCCGATGTTACCGATAATGGAGGAAAATTAACATCTTCTCATCAGGCAATCCACCCTGATGAAGCACTAAATAATCTGACAGACAATCGGTTGATTACTAAATTTTCGACTACATTAACGAATTCTTCCGAAGCAATTTGGTTCCAATATCAATCGCCTGTACCTGTAGCATTACAAAGCTATGCCTTAGGTTCCGCCGGTAATACTCCCGAAAGCGATCCGAAGAACTGGACATTACAAGGTTCGAATAACGGTTCCGATTGGACCGATTTAGACAGCCAAACCAATCAAACGTTCAATTCCCGTTATCTAAAAAAAACGTATGAAATTGCTACGCCCAATACTTATACTTATTTTCGTTTGTATGTAACCGGGCTGAATGGAAATTCAACCGCATTTCAATTGGCAGAATGGCAGCTTTATGGAACAGCAATTTCCGCTAATGATATAACCGCCGACGGAGGAGTGCTTAGCGCTCAATATCCCGGCGAGGGAATCAATAATACGTTTGATATGTTGACAGATAAGAACCTGACGACTCAATATACAGTACAAAACCAAACCAATTTGTGGATACAATATGTCGCTACAGCCCGATACAAACTAACTTCGTACAGCATTACCGCCAATAAAGATAACGCTGCTGCCGATCCTAAACAGTGGGTGCTTTATGGATCTGCTGATGGTAAAACATGGCTGCAAATAGATGAACAAAATGGTCAAATTTTTTCCGGTCGAAATACAACTCAAACCTATCCATGCCATGTGGACAACGCCTATCAATATTTTAAATTACATATTACCGAAAATAATGGAGCATCTGTAACACAATTGGCAGAATGGCAATTAACCGGAAATCTTTATTTCGGCGCTTATTATAATGACATCACCTGTAATGGCGGTAAATTATCATCATCTCAAGAAAGTGGCTCCAATACATCCGCATTGGCTACATTAACCGATAATAAAGGAATGACTACATATTCGTTAGAGATGACAGATTCGGAACCCTGGATTCAATACGAATCTCCGGTTCCTGTTCAAATACGCGGATACTCCATCACAGTGGGAACAGATAAAAAGAAAGACCCAAAAGCCTGGATTATACAAGGATCAACCGACGGAGAAACATGGACAAACATCAATTCGTCGCGAAAATCCAACGCCGATTTTAAGCTAAGGCATGAAAGACAGAATTATTCCATCTCATCAGCTATAAAGTACACCCATTTCCGCATGAACATTGAAAAAACGTATGACGAAAATGCTTCCGAAGTATGTATTGCAGAATGGGAACTTTATGGAACCGGCCTCATGGACAATGAAGATCTGCCAACTACCGGAGGTACAATCAAAGGAGAATATTCCGGCATTACCGGCAACGAAGACGTCAAGTCATTAATAGACAATTCGGCAAACACCAAATATTGTGTGGCCAATTCTGCCGCATGGACGCAGTATCAATTGCCAGTACCGGTTAAAATCGCCTCATATAATATAACATCAGCGAATGACGAACCGGATCGGGATCCGAAAACATGGACTTTATATGCATCTAACGACGGAACCAACTGGGACATAATAGACTCGCGTACCAATCAATCGTTCCTTTACCGCTTTACCACCCAATATTATTCTTGTTTATCAGAAAAAGAGTATTCGTATTTCAAATTGGATATTACAGCAAACAATGGAGCTAATATTCTGCAATTTGCCGAATGGCAATTATGGAATATTGAAAGCTTAAATGTAGGTTCCCGCACGGAGTTACCGGCCAAAGATACAGAGATTCAGATATATCCGAATCCCGTTCGCGAGCATTTGTCCGTTAAAGTGCCGCAGCAAGCGCAAGTTTCCATTTACAATATTTCCGGCAGATTGATGTATTCTCAATTAGTGGAAGCAGGAACAACAACAATTAACGTAGAAGATTATCAAAAAGGAATTTACTTAGTAAAAATCAATATCAATGAAGTAATAATCGGAAAAAAACTGATCAAATAAACTCCCCGTTTTTTACTTCGAATAACCGGTGATCATTGCCGGTGCTTAAAATAATTTCATCCAAATGGGTACGATTAGTATCTGTAATGAAAATTTGTCCGAATTGTGGCTGTGCTACCAGATGAATAATCTGTTCCATCCGGTGGGTGTCCAATTTATCGAAAATATCATCTAACAAAAGAATCGGCGTGGACGCTCCGGTTTGAACCAGGAAACTGAATTGAGCTAATTTAAGCGCAATTAAAAAAGTTTTATTCTGTCCTTGCGAACCGATTTTACGGATCAAGTGATCGCCAATGCGAAAATCAAAATCATCCCGGTGTATGCCTGACCCCGAATAACCCAGCAATTGGTCCCTTGAACGGGATTGTGCTAATAATTCAGCCGGATTTCCGTCATTCCAGGACGACTGATAATGCATGGAAACCCGTTCGTTTCCGGAACAAATAATAGCATGATACTCATTAAAAACAGGAAGAAAATCGGTAGTAAATTGCAGCCTTTTATCCCGGATCAATGAACCTGTCATCACCATTTGTTCTTCCCAGACATCATAAAGCGCCGGATCGCTTATTCCGTTTTTCAACAATGAATTTCGTTGCAACAGAGCTTTGTTGTAGCCAATTAGCGCTTGCAAATACGTTTTATCGTATTGTGAAATCACCATATCTGCAAATTTTCTCCGGTTTTCGCTTCCTCCCTGGATAAGTTCAGTATCTTCGGGCGACACCATCACCAAAGGCAACAGACCGATATGCTCCGACAGACGATCGTACTCTTTCTTGTTCTTTTTAAAAATTTTCCGTTGATCGCGCTTGATGCCACAATAAATTTCCTCAAGTTCTTCATCAAAACGATAAAACCCTTGTAACAAGCAAAAATCCTGACCATGACGAATCAATTGGGAATCGGTGAGATGAGCGTGGCTTTTACAAAAAGAAAGATAATACAATGCATCCAACAAATTGGTCTTCCCTACCCCATTGTATCCGAACAAACAATTAATTTTGGTAGAAAAATGCAGATCTGCCTGGGCAATATTTTTAAAATTCAGTATGGACAACTGTTCGATGATCATGTATTCTCCCTTTCTATAGCTTGTATTGTTGACTTCGGCATACAAAAGTAATGCAATTTCTTAAAAAAGATGACGTAAAATTTTATTTATTATCAGAAATGGATTACTTTTGCACACTATTAAAAAAGATTAAAGTTCAACCAATTACAAATATTGTAGAAAAAATATGTCTTCTAAAAAGCAAACTACTGTCGAAACCGAGCACAGCAATGTAAGTGAAATCCTTTCACAGTCTGAGCAGTTTATTGAAAAAAATCAGAAAAATCTCCTGATCGGGATTGGTGCAATCATCGTAATTGTTGTTGCTATCCTTGGCTACAGAAACTATTATTTGATGCCAAAAGAAAGAGAAGCGGAAACTGCCATCGTAAAAGGAGAAAATTATTTGGCCAATGAACAATGGGATTTGGCATTAAACGGAGACAGTGTAGATTATATTGGTTTTGAATCCATTATCAATGATTACAAATTTACAAAAACCGGAAAATTAGCCTGTGCTTATGCCGGTATTTGTTGTTATCACAAAGGCGATTTTGAACAAGCCAAAAAATATTTAGGCAAATACAGCGCCAGCGACCGTATGGTCTCTCCTGCAATCACCGGATTAATTGGCGACTGCTATGTAGATATGGGTGAAGTTGAAAAAGGAATCAGTTATTTTGAGAAAGCTGCAGCCAAAGCTGATAACGACTTGATGAGCGCCATTTACCTGAAAAAAGCCGGCATCGCTTATGAGCATTTGCAAAAATATGACAAAGCGGTAAAAGTTTATACTTCCATCAAAGAAAAATATCCAACTTCGCAGGAAGCCGGCAGCATCGATAAATATATCGATCGCGCAAAAATGAAATTGTAATCTCATATATGTCCACAGCTTATCACAATTTATCCGAATATGATACTAAAAACATTCCGGATGCTTCCGGTATGTCTATTGGCATCATTGTCTCGGAATGGAATCCGGATGTAACCGAACAATTAAAAAACGGAGCCGTCAGCACTTTAAAACGGTTGGGAGTCAAAGAAGACAACATTACCGTTGTATATGTTCCCGGCAGCTTTGAGTTAGTATATGGAGCCGCCCGCATGGCGAAAAGCATCGATGTCGATGCGATCATTGTATTAGGTTGTGTAGTAAAAGGCGATACCCCCCATTTCGATTATGTTTGTTCAGGAGTAACCCAAGGCATTTCCGCCTTGAATCAACAAGGGACTATTCCATTTATATTCGGTTTATTAACGACCGACAACATGAAACAAGCATTGGATCGTGCCGGTGGCATTCATGGAAATAAAGGAGACGAAGCTGCTGTGACCGCCGTAAAAATGGCTTATTTTTCTTGCAAATTCAAAATTTAGAATTACCTTTGCAAGCGCTTTCTGAAAAAGGAGAAAATTAAAGAATGAAAGCAGAGAAAAATTTTCTTCATTCTTTCATTTTTTAATTGAAATATGGGTAGTTACCAGAGTGGCCAAATGGGGCTGACTGTAACTCAGCTGGCTTACGCCTTCGGTGGTTCGAATCCATCACTGCCCACAAAATGGAGAATGGAGAATTAAATTCTCAACTCTCAATTCTTAACTTTCAATTGAAATTGCGGAAGTAGCTCAGTCGATAGAGCATTAGCCTTCCAAGCTGAGGGTCGCGGGTTTGAGTCCCGTCTTCCGCTCTCCGAAAAAGATCACCTGAAAAGGTGGTCTTTTTTTGTTGTAATAACAAAAACCGGATAATCTGCGATCAAAATTCACACACCTCTCATTTTACTTTGCAAAACAGGCAATAATTTTCTAATTTATCATATCTTTGCAAATAGTAGTAACTAAAACAAATCAATATTTCACCCCAATTTATTGTAAAATGAAAGTAAAAATCGTTTTTTCTGTCATTTGTATTTTATTTTCAATCTATGCATGCAATAATCACTACAAAAAAGAGTATGAAATCATAGAGAAATGCAAATCACTTGCAAATACTTTTCCGGATAGCGCTAACTATTTAATAAGAACAATAAAAGATCCCGTCAAGCCCGGATATGATTTTTATATGGCATATACTTTGCTCAGTGTTCAAATAAAAGATAAATTGAAGCAAAAGATCGCCACAGATACCAACATTGTATTGGCAGTCGATTACTATATAGAAAAAAAGAACCAAGCCAATGCGGCTTTAGCTTCTTTTTATGCCGGTAAAATGTATTTGGAACAAGGGAAAACCAAAGAAGCGATGTATCACATGCTCGAAAGCAAAAGATATGCCGGGCAAACGAATAATTCTCCATTGTTAGGCTTATCATGTTATTATATCGGAAAGTTATATAAAAGTGAAATTCTTTATGAACCGGCTTTTGATCATTTCAAATGGTCGGCATCCTGTTTTCAACAATACAATGATACTTCGAATTATGCATTTGCCATTTACGAAATAGCCGACTGTTTGCGTATTCAGGATAAATTTGATCAAGCGTTGCAATATTATAACCGCCTGTTGGGAATAAGGAATATAGATTTATTGATACCAAGCCTTTATACACACATAGGGGGAGTTTATCTCGAAATGCACAATCTGAAACACGCAAAAGTCTTCTTGCTTCAGGCAATCCAACAAGACGACCGGCAGGAACAAAATTCTCATAACTTGCTAATATTGAGTGATGTATATCGGGATTTAGGAAATACGGATTCAGCCAATTATTATCTTCGTCAAAGTGAAGTCAATATAAAACATTCAAACAACCTTTTGCTTAAAGCAAAATATTTTTTGCAACGAGCGGAGATAAATGAATCGAATGATGATTTTCCAGCTGCGCTGCAAGATTACAAAACTTATTTAACTTATTATGACTCCTTAACTATTTTAAAAGACAGGAAATCTATTCTCGAAATAACACAAAAATATAATGCGGAACGATTAGACAACGATTATCACCGGCAGATTATCTACAAACAGTACCTTGCATTTGCAGGATTTGTCATTATCTTTATTTGCATCATAATTATTTTTAATTACAAACGCAAAAACAACAGAATCAAAACCCGTTTGTTGGAGACAGAACTGACAATGACTTCTTTGACGCACAATATGGACAAATACGATGCGATGCAACAAAAAATGAAAGATTTGATCTTTGAAAAAATGGCCATTTCCAAAAGAGTGGCTCTCCTGAATTATATGGGAAGCATTGATGAAAAATCAATGAAGAAAATCAACGAAATTATTTACGGGGAATGCAGTAGCAACAACTTTGATTGGGAAATGTTATATCAATTATTGAATGATCTCTATGATCACTTTGTTGAGAAAATAAAGAAGCAATGTACTTTGCTGTCTGAAAGCGAAATCCAATTTTGTTGTTTGTTAAAAGCAAAATATACAACAGGAGAAATCGCATTTGTAATGAATTTACAGATAGATTCTGTGCGGATGAAAAAGATGAAAATCCGGAAAATATTCGGGTTACGGAATCGGGAAGATATTATCGAATTTTTAGACCGGGTTATTGAAACATCCGGATCTGTAATCTAACATTTATGAAGGCTTGGTGACTAATATACGAAAAAGTTAATTTAAAGAAAATAAATTACTGATTTTGAGCGACTTTAAAAATGCATATATACAAAAGTAATTAGCCAATATACACCATGATTTCACTTTTTCCATTTAATTTTACACCGGTATTAAACATTAAAAAAACGATGAATTATGAAAAAAAAGAACGGAATTAAATTGCTTTTGTCAGGGGTGTTTTTAGTCTTATTTTCAATGAATGCTTTTTGTACTGATGTTCCAAAAAAAACCAGTCTTAATAAAGTAATCAGAAAAACAATCTCAGTACCCATTCCTCCGGAAAAAGGGCCGAGTAGAAGCATGTCATTGTCTATTGATTTGACCTCTCCAGAAAATGTGAAATAAGAAAGTAGCATGATTCGAAAAAGCGTCCGGATTTGGACGCTTTTTTTGTGTCGTCTCGCAGACCATATTGCGAAAGTTAAAATACGGGCGATTCGGCCTCCAGGGAAGGAGAATCGGTGCTGATAGCAGGCCAATCATCCACCCAATTGATTTTGTCCAAAAACAAACTCCGGCCGCTGGTATTTTCCACACAAAATCCGTGATAAAAGATCCAGTCATTGCCGGCCTTATCCTGTACAATTTCGGAATTATGTCCTGTTCCGACAAATGCGTCATTTCGATGAATAACGATTTCATGATGATTGTCCATCATAGACCGGCCCTGTTTATCGACATACGGCCCCCACAAATTTTCGGAACGGCCGACAACAGTGGTGTAAGTGCTTTTCAAACCTTCGCAACAGCTGCCGACAGAAGCAAAAAGATAATAATACTTTCCCCTCTTATGAATGTAAGTGCCTTCGTAAGCAGTTCCGGCCACTTGTTGCTTTTCTGCTCCTTGTTTAATGCTAAGCCCATCATCCGAAAGTTCAATGCCGTATATTCCACGAAAACTTCCCCAAAACAAGTATTTCCGGCCATTATCTTCGACATAATTTTGGTCAATGGAATTTTGCACCTGGATTGTATTACTACGAAACAACATACCATAATCTGTGAAAGGGCCTTGGGGCTGATCGGCAATTGCAACTCCGATACCACAAGTCCATTCTCCGCCCCAAACCGACATGGAATAATATAAAACATATTTCCCATGTATATAATTGATATCTGGAGCCCACAAACCGCCTTTAGGTTCAAACGAGGGACGGGTTTCTTTAGTAAAAGCAGTTCCCACAAATTTCCAGTTGACCAAATCATCGGAATAATAAATAGGCAAATTCCGAATATCTTCTGTACTATACAAATAAAACCCGCCGCTATCGACCTGAATGACACTCGGGTCGGGAGCGCTGTTTCTGATCACCGGATTGTGGTAGGTATTACCCGGATTGTTCTGTTGCGCTTTTTCTAAATGGAAAGAAAAACAGGATAGCGAATACTGCATTAGCAGCAAAATTGTAAAATACTTTCTTTGCATGACATTAAATTTGGTACTTCAAAGGTAAAACAAATCATTCGATTTTTATATAAATCATGCAGCATTGCATTACACCCAAAAAATGTTACAAACTCTTAGCGCTTTTTTTATTGATATTTTTCTTAACAAAATCGGAATAGTGAGAAAAAAAGTCATAATCCATAATGATACAAATCTGTAGCAATTGAGAAGAATCGAGACTCGATTTTTCAAAAATCTTATAAACATTCGTTCGATCGCAATGCATTTGCGAAGCCAGCCACGAAACGCTTCGCCCATCTTCTTCCATCTTGCGTCGAATCGTTTTTCCAATATGAATTTTTTCATGCATACACAAACAACTCCTGCCAAATTAAAACCGACCAAATATAATCCAAATGTATATGCAAAAGTATTGACACAGATTGACAAGAAAAAAGTAATTCTCATTATTTGTATTTGTATTTATTTGCAAATCAATGTATTTCATCAATTTTAAAATCTTAAAAAAAGTGAAAAAATAAAACCATAAAGATTTTTCATAAGACCGTTGAGATCTCCCCCCGCCCTCTCCACAAGAGAGCTAAATTACAATGCCACCCCATTACCTTTTCCTGACTTCCGGTATAAAGAATTGAAAACGCTAAGTCCACAAAACTTAGCAAAGTATAAATTCTTTAATTTTTTTATTTATGAAAAAGATTTTTATTCTTGCAGCAGTGGCATTTTTTACAATGCTAACCGTAGGTCAAAGTGAGCAACCTCAATCGGAGGGAAATGTCGGAAATTCTATTGGGGATGGAAATAACTGTAGTTTACTATCCACAGTCATTCCTCCTGTACGCAAACCACGGCCACTCGATCCTCCGAAACAACCAACCTATCAAAATTTTGAATTACTGGAATACACAGTGATTTAAATTCTAAAGCCACATTGAATAAGAAGAGTATCAGGAATCCTGGTACTCTTCTCTTGTATTATTTCTATTGGTCGCAACCGAAATAATATTGAAATGATAATGAGGTTTTATTTGGGAATATAGCTTAAAATAATTTATTTTTGATCTTCAATATTAATAGCATTATGAATTTATATCGAAAATATTCAATATCTCTTGAAGGAATTGTGTTCTTTCTATTACTATCTTCTTTTCATGTCGCATCGAAAAATTATAATCAGATGGTATTGAATTATCTGAATACTGCAAATCAGTATATTGCAGAACAAAATATGCCTCAGACTAAAATTTATTTGGATTCGGCAGCAACTTATATAAAAAAAACGGATAATATTTCACTTCACGGTTATTATTCTCAGTTGAATGGCGATTACCACAGTCTCATTGGTGATGATTTTCAAGCTCATCAACATTATTATAACGCAATAAATTATTACGAAGAAGCCGGCGTGAAACACGAACAAAATACAATATATTACAATATTGCGCTGTTTTATTTATACAAAAAAGATACTACCCTATTGAAACATATCATTAATAAAATGCAAAAAAGAACAGATCCAATTGATGAAATTATATTATACGACCTCACTGCCCGTTATTACAATTGTTTATACGAAAAAAGGAAACAGCCGGCGCTTTTAGATTCCACCATTTTGTATTCGTATAAAGGAATTGATATTTTTGAACATTCGACCAACATGCAAGACCAGACAATCGATATCGCCTATAGTTATATTTTGTTGGCCGACAATTTAGTAAAAAAGAAAAACTACAATCCGGACACTCTTTCTCATTATATTGACAAAGCTCGTCAATGGGCTAATCCATTGGATACGACAATGATGATCAATTGCTATCATGTAGAAGGAGAAATGGCCTACAATGCAGGCAATCTTACTGCCGCCCAAAAGATATTCGAAGAAATACTCTTGCTGATGCATCGTTGGTCAAATAAAGAAAATCTTTCAATACACTCTGATTTATATAAACATCTTTCCAATATTGCCGAAACCCAAGGAGATTATGCCGCTGCCTTGAGTTATGAGCGTCAACACATCGCTTGCTTAAATACAATACATGATGAAGACAAATATAGAATCATCAACGAATTGGGCGTAAAATACGAAACAGAAAGAAAAGACCGGGAAATTTTGTTTCACAAGAAAGTAAAGTGGCTGTATTGGGGAATTTATATATTGAGTGGCGTCGCCTTCTTTTTTATTCTCCGTTGGACGCGGTCACGAAGAAAAGCAGCCCATTCGCAATTGCAGATAATCATTATGGAGAAAAAAGAAATGGAACTGCAAAAGCAATTGAAAGAAAAACAATTGAAGCAAACGGAACTGGAAAAATATGAAGCGCTCATCGATAGCCATTTCAAAGAAATGCAGTTGTCGGAAATGGATGAGGTGGTCGTTGGACTGAAAAATGAGCAGCAAAAACTGATCGAGCAAATCCGGGAGTTTTCAGATAAAGTCAATAAATATGAGCAAAGCAAACTCAATATGCCGGGTACAAACATTAAAGATGCTTATTTTTCAGGGCTCATTCACGAAATATATTCATCTATTTTCAAAAGATTATGCGATGTCGCAGAACAAGAAGAGTATATTGAAGCGCTCCGGCAGATCAACGATACTTTTTTCATAAAACTCAAAAAAGAATACCAAGGAAAAGATTTATCTGTCATAAATATAAAATATTGTATTAGCTTTGCCATTGGAATGGATAACCGGCACATCGCCGAATGTTTATGCATCGAACTTGAAAGTGTGCACAAGGCCAGGCATCGTTTGAGAAATAAATTCAACATCAGCAAAGAGATGGATTTCAATTTCTATTTAAAACAATTAACCTGCTAATATTATGAAAGAAAATGACGAATTGAGCCCCTTTCTTTCTGATGAGCGCCCCAATAAGGCAATTGAACATTTGTACGATACCTACCGTGAACAGTTTTTAGCATTTGCCCATAAACATTTTCCGGATGTAGAATATGCCGCAGTCATTGATATTTATCAGGATAGTTTTATTATCCTGCATCAAAACATACAGACAAAAAAGCTGACTGCAGAAAACCTGAACGTATCCTTACGAACTTATTTGTTCAGTATCGGAAAAAACTTACTGTGCAATTATGTCAGGGACAGGAAAGAGACGGTTACTCCTACTGAAAATATAGCTATAGAAGATCCTGTAACAGGGATTGGAAGCGAACAACAGGAAATTGTCAATCGTTATGTTGCCCGGTTAGACGAACCTTGCAATCAGATGCTTACCCTGTTTTATTTTGAACAAAAAAGTTTGCGGGAAATCGCACAATTGATGGGATATAAAAGCGAACAAGTTGCCAAAAACAAACGGTTGTCGTGTGTAGAAAAGCTGAAGAAAATGATTAAGGGATTGTATAATAAGGAAGACTTTTTCGATCATGAATAAGAATTTTGAATTACAGCAAAAAATAGATGATTATTTGTTCGATATGCTTTCGGAAGAAGACAGGGCTGCTTTTGAACAAATGATGCAGGACGATGACGCGCTTCGTAAGGAGGTCGAATTAGTCCGGCAAATAACAGAAGGATTTCGAGTAAAAGGCGAACAGGAAGCCCGGACAGAAATGCAAAATGTTTCATCTGCTGAAATGCGTAACATTCTCACAGCCGCCGAACAGAAATATCCTCAACCCCCAACGCCGACTACTCCTCCCCAACAAAGAAACAATCGCTTTGTTTGGGGATTAGTGGCAGGCATTGCCGCCTCTGTCCTTTTAATATTGGCTATTAACTATTTTAATAATCGTCATCCGGATCAAAAACAATGGGAAAAATTATATTCGGAAACCATACGGGAAAATCACGTGCTAACCAGTCGCAATACAACATTACATGATTCGCTTATCACCCAAAAAAAAATCAACGGAATTCAACATGCTACCATCGATTCATTAAAAAAGATAAAAACAACCATTGCCCCAACCACATCAGATCCCTTTCAGGCAGATTTATTGGCTATGCTGATCATACACGACAAACAGAAAAAAGGAATCGGCCAATCGTTGACATTTACCACCCAAAATCAGACGAATTGTAACCCGGAATCTTTCCGGATAGAATGGACGCCCGTAAACAAACAGGGCGATATTTATGTATATCAATACAATGAGTACAAAGAAAAAGCGCCTGTCTCCAAATACGAATCTGTTAATTACAATCTGGGAAAAGGATCTTACACCTTACAAGGATTGGAAAACAATTCCCTTTATTTCTTTGAAATCAAAACAGACAACATGACATACAAATTTCCTTTCATAACAAAATAACAAGGCAATACATATTATGAAAATACTGTTTTATTCCGCGGTATTTGTATCAACACTTTTCGGTAACACATCTCATGCACAAGATTTTTTAGACCAAAGCTCCAAATGGATTGAAGAAGGGGCATATCAAAGTGTAATTACATTATTGAAAAATAACGAACAAAAACTACCGCAATTAGATCGTGACGCAACAATGATTTATTACGAAAATCTGGCTTATGCCTATGTGGGCGTCGGAAATTTTGCAAGTGCGGAAGAAACTTCGCTGATCGCGCTCAATGTATGCGAAACATTGTTTGACGCAAATTCCTGGGATCATGGTAAAGTATTAGGTCGCACAGCCTGGATTTATTTTGTACAAGGCAATTATGGAGAAGCCTTAGGCTATTATGCCGCAAGTTTAAGGCCATTTGAAACCAACAACGATGCCTCATCTCTTAAAACCGCCATAGAAAATATGGCCAAAATGTATTTGCTACTGGCACAATATGATCATGCAGAAACATTATTGACAGGTCTAAAAGATACTTATAATCAAAATCCAGCCTTGAAAAATACTCCGGATTACATTATGTATCTCCATAGTATCACCGAATTATACAGAAACACCGGAAGGGAATCATTGCTGGCTCCATTATACGCTGAAATCAGGGACCTTTTATACATCCGTCCGGTTCACGGAGCGGCCAATTGCAGGCACGCAATATTAGGGAGCTTAGCCAATTATTATTTTGAAACAAAGCAAGAAAATCTGGCTCGGATTTCCTTTGAAGAATTGTATCAGATTTATAAAAAGCAAGAAATACAAGATCCGGATAATCTTCGTTACCGTACCATATCCGATCATTTTTCCATGGCCCGTTATTTTTATCACACCAAAAACTACGACAGGGCAACAGAGCATGTATTAAAAATAAATCAATACTATGCCGCATTGATGCAACATAATGCGATACACATGAATGAGGTGGAAAGGGAGCATTTTTGGAATTCTTTGGAGTCTGTTTACAATTTTTTTTATTCCATTGCCGGCGAACTAAAATCTCCGGAATTAACAGCCTTGTGCTATGACAATTACCTTCGATTCAAGTCCATTCTTTTAAATACCAACCGGCAAATCCGGCAAACGATTTATACTTCGGAAAACGAAATGCTGATCAACCAATATGAAGAGCTGATCAACCTCAATTTTCAACTGACCATGTTGGAAAAAGGGCAAGACATGAGCCTCATGTATTTTGCTGGAATTGATGCGATAAAAGAAAAAATCAAAAAAATCGACCAGTATTTATTACAGGAGATCCCTCAATATGCCAGCATGAAACAAGCACAAACCGTTTCATGGAAAGACATTCAAAATAAACTGAAAACAACGGAGGCCGCCATTGAATTCCTCTCATTTGAACAGAGCGACGGATGGAAAAATTCGGGGGAGATCTATTGCTCTGCATTATTGATTAAAAAAGATTCGGATGCACCCGAATTAATTTCCATTTTCAGGCAAAGCCGGTTAGAGGATATTATGCAAGATTACGAAAATCCCGATGAATATCGGATAAACGATTTATATGCCGATAACCGATTATACGATTTAGTTTGGCATCCAATATCAAACAGGTTGGAAAATAATATTTCAAAAATATATTTCAGCGTTTCCGGAAAGCTGAATAAGATCGCATTTCATGCCCTCACTCACGATCGGAAATACCTGAGTCAACGCTTCGATTTGCAGCAATTATCATCCACAAGTGTATTAGTTACCGGCAATCCTAACGATTTTGTCAATCGCGGCAATGCCTTTGTTTATGGCAATATTAATTACAATTCTCCTGCAGGAATGCCTCAAATAGGGAATTGGTCTAATTTTATATCAGGCTCTCAGGAAATGCAAAATGTTATTTCCGGTTATCAGGCTCTTGGCATCCAAGTCAACGCCTTTACAGGAGATGATGTGACATTAAAAACATTCCAAAATATGGTAAAGCAGGCGCCTGTCAACCTGTTCATTTCAACCCATGGTTTTTATGATCGTTCGAATACCGATTTGAGCACTTCGTTGCAGCGGACCGGATTAATACTATCGGGAGCCAATGCATTTCCACAAAATGATTTAGCCCATCCAAGTATCATATCTGCCGGGCAAATAGCAGGAATGAACTTATCAAACCTGGATCTGGTGATTTTATCTGCCTGCCAAACCGGATTAGGGGATGTTCACACAAACGAAGGCGTATTTGGCTTACAACGCGCTTTCAAACTTGCAGGAGCCAATACTATGATTATGACATTGTGGGATATTCCGGCAATGGACGCCATGACTTTTATGCGTCATTTTTTACATCAATTGAAAAACAAATCCAAACACGATGCATTCAAAGAAGCGCAAAGGTTGGTACGCAACGATTTGGTATCTGATTGGGCCGGATTTATTATGCTAGACTAAAAGTTATAAAAAAAGCCGCTCTGATCAGAACGGCTTTTCAGTGATAAACACATATCTGTTTATACTCTTTGTTCTTTGATTCTTGCTTTTTTACCTGTCAGTTTACGTAAGTAGTACAATTTAGCACGTCTTACTTTACCGACTTTATTGACGGTAATACTATCGATAAAAGGAGATTCGATAGGGAAAATACGTTCTACACCTACGTTTTCAGACATTTTACGTACGGTAAAACGTTTTTTGTCGCCGTGGCCGGAAATTTTAATCACCACACCACGATACTGTTGGATACGTTCTTTGTTTCCCTCTTTGATACGGTAAGCCACAGTCACTGTATCTCCACTTTTGAATTTCGGATATTGCTTTTCTGTGGCAAATGCCTCTTCTGCAACTTTAAGTAAGTCCATTTTATTTAGCTTTTTATAGTTTTATGAAATCGCAATATACACGAGCAACTCTTCTTCTCGTCAGAGATTACGTAAAGCGGGTGCAAAGTAACAACTTTTTTTTGAAAGAAACAATTATTATCAGAAGTAATATTTAAATCGTAAACGGATGATATTGCTCACATTGAAGTCGTCCGAAATCGTATTGCGTGAAAGTTGGCAGATATATAATGCTTCGAAACGAGCTTTGTAGGATAGCCGGTATCCGAATCCTGCCCGAAAACGGGTGCGGCTGGAAAATCGTTCCGAAAGGTCTTTGCTGGTAATCAGGAATAATTCTGTGTCGGAAATCGTGTACCACATCCTATCTGCAAAATAAGTGGACTTATTGATCGGAAAGATCACTTCTCCCCGCAACCGGATGCGATTGTTGGTATTCCACTCATAAATTTCGCTATCGTGCGACCAACGCTCTTCAAACCTCAGTAAAAGGCGGACTTGAATGCGTTGCACAGGAGTCAGGTAAATACGGGTCCCCAGCATGACTCCAATCTCAGATGTATGCAAACCACTGTGTTGCATAGTATAAGAGAAAGGCAACGCACCGACAATGTCAAGATGCTGATTAAGGTTATATTCTACCGTCGCAGTCGAATTAAGGCTGTACCATGGCGATCCTCCGGAAATCAAAGTTTGGTAGCTTAATTCATCCTGAAACAACCAGCGTTGCCTGAATGTGTAATTTAATTCGGTGTCTAACCAGAATTGGGTATCGGATTGCACTTGAGAAAAGCCTGACATCGGGCAACATGCAATCAAAACGATAGCATAACGAATATGGCAACATATTCGACGATAAAGAAAAGGAACTTTGTTGTTGCACAGAAGCATGTAATAAAAGTAACTTTTTTAAGTACGCCTTCTCACTAACTTATTCTTTTTAACGCTTGAAACGAATGAAGGTTGTAAATTTTCAGACAAAATTGCAGGAAAAGGAGGGCATGCAGCCACTCCAATCGGTTTTGGCAATAAGGGAGAGACTTCAAGTATCTTTTCCCATTCCTGACAAATCACCCTTCGGGCAGTCACATACCGTTTTTTATAATATTCCTGATCTATGTTATTGATCCGCACACCATCATTAACAGAGGCATGGATAAATGTAAAATTGCCTTCCGGATCTGCAGAAACAACGATACCGACGTGTCCTATTCTGTTAGCTTTGGCATTTCTTCCTTTGAATAAAACCAAATCACCCGGCTGCAATGAGTTTCTGTCCACTTCCACGCCATCATTGCCTTGCCCGCAGGATGTCCGGTTGAGTTGATAACCAAACTGCTTGAATATAAAACTGCTAAAACCCGAGCAATCAAAAGCTTTAGGCGACATGCCTCCCCTACGATAGGGAGTATTGAGGTAATTATATGCAAAATTAATGATGGAGTCTCTCACTGTTTCTGTTCGGGCTTGGACAGTGTTTTCGAAACACAGTAGCAAAACAACCAATAATAGGGGACTAATTTTTTTTAACATATGAAAAGTTGTTTCATTCGGGAAAGCAAAAATATTGAATAATTGTTGTACAACCAATGCCAACATTGTTTTTTTAAGATTCTTTAAATTTCTCATTTACCAAACAAAAAACGTTTTTTTTAAAAAAAAGCTCTATATTTGCACCTGTTTTGGTGGCGCTTTTCTTTTTTTCAAAAGAAGCGCTGAAAAGGGAATCAGGTGAAAATCCTGAACAGACCCGCTGCTGTAAGCTCTTTAAACGTTTTGCAAATACTCAAGCCACTGAGGAATTGAGAATTGAGAATTGAGAATTGAGAATGATAATTTCGTAAATTCATTCTCCACTCTCCACTCTCCATTCTCCATTAGCTTCGGGAAGGCCTGCAAAACGGGAGTAAGTCAGAAGACCTGCCAGACTTATTTTATAACTTTCAAAAGCTTTCGAGGAACAATGCTTTTTGATGTAAAAAATGCGCTTAGACGTATTTCCGCATTATTTTTAATCATTTGTTTATGTGATTCGGGATTAGCCCAGTCGCTCACCGATTCTATATTGCATATAGAGGAAGTAGTGATTTCGGCCAACACATTCCGGCGCATTATTCCGGCGCAAAAGTTGGAAGGTGAAAAACTGGAGCGGCTCAACAGTCAGTCGGTAGCCGATGCCTTGCGCTATTTTTCAGGCGTACAAGTCAAAGATTACGGTGGAATCGGAGGATTGAAAACGGTAAATATCCGAAGCATGGGAAGCGTGCAAACCGGCGTATTTTACGATGGAATCCAGTTGGGAAATGCACAAAATGGAATTGTCGATTTAGGAAAATTCTCGTTGGATAATATGGAAGAAATCAGTTTGTATAATGGACAAAAAAGCGACATTTTCCAATCTGCCAAAGATTTTGCTTCGGCCTCATCCATTTACCTTAAACCTAAAAAACCGTACTTTAAGCAAGGGGAACAGACTCATCTTTCGGCAAAATACAAAACCGGTTCGTTTGCATTAATCAACCCGTCGGTTTTGTGGATGCAAAAATTATCCGATCAAATCCATTTTTCTCTCAATGCAGAATGGTTACAATCCGATGGAAGATATAAATTCAAATACAAACGAGTAAACGAAGACGGTTCGATAGCATACGATACAACAGCAATTCGCGAAAATGGAGATATTGATGCGTTGCGTGCAGAAGCCGCATTGAATGGTTATTTCGATACCGGCGACTGGTCGGTTCGCGCTTATTTTTATGACTCCGAACGAGGGCTTCCGGGACCAGTTGTAGAAGGTCGGTTCACACACGGTCAGCGGTTGTGGGATCGGAATTTTTTCCTGCAATCTTCTTTTCAAAATCAGGTTTCCGACCGGTATAAAATGCGGATGAATGCTAAATATGCTTCCGATTATACCCGTTACACAGACAACGATTCTCCTCCATTAGAAGTAGATAATACTTACAATCAACAGGAATTTTATCTTTCAATGGTCAATCTGTATGAAATAATGCGGGAGTGGAATGTATCGTTGTCGATTGATTTCCAGCAAAATATATTGAATGCCGATATGAATATTGATAATGAGGCCAGCCGCTCTTCTGTGTTTGCCTCATTAGCTTCTTCGCTCGATTTCAATCCATTTAAAGTACAAGCCGGTTTGCTGGGCAGTTTTGTGACGGATCATGCGAATGCGCCTGCACAACTCAACAAATTGGCTCCGGCTATTTTTGCAGGATATAAACCTTTTGCAGATTATGATCTTGATTTCAGGGCATTTTATAAGAGAATGTTCCGGATGCCGACTTTCAATGAATTGTATTATACAGTAATGGTCGATTCAAAACTGAAACCCGAATGTGCCGACCAGTACAACATCGGATTTATCTTTTCCCGGTCTTTTGAGCATCCGTTTTGGAATTTTATCCGCATTCAGGCAGATGTTTATTACAACCAGGTAAAAGATAAAATTGTGGCCGGGCCGGGAAATAATCAATTTCGTTGGACTACTGAAAATTTAGATAAAATAGAGATAAAAGGTATAGATGCAGCGTTGCAGGCAGGATGTTCGGTCAATCAGGATATTTTATTAAAATTACTGCTGAATTATACTTATCAGGATGCCGTTAATATATCAAATCCCACAGATTATTATTATAAAGACCAGATTCCATACATTCCCTGGAATAGCGGTTCCTGTGTGTTGACCGGTTCCTGGAAAACCTGGGACATTAATTATAGTTTTATTTATTCCGGGGAACGTTATGCCAAGAGCGAAAATAAACCCGAAACTTACATCCAACCCTGGTACACCAGCGATTTTTCGATTATCAAATCATTTCAATACAAATCTGTTCAATTTAAATGGACGGCTGAAGTGAATAATTTACTCAACCAATATTATGATGTTGTCGCCAATTATCCGATGCCGGGAAGAAATTACCGGTTTTCGTTGCAAGCAGCATTTTAAATGAATGAAAAAATGAAGAGAATGAAAGAAATGAAAACAATGGGATTAAACACAAAGACACAAAGACGCGAAGTTTTTTATCTAAATTTCCTCTGCGCCTTTGTGCCTTTGTGTTTAATAATCCTGCTTTTATCTTCCTGCCGCGATGATGAAGTTATTTTTTCTTCCGAAACGATTCCGACAGGGGAACCTGATTTTTCTTTTATACAAGGATTTTATTTGTTGAATGAAGGAAATATGGGAAGCAACAATGCTACATTAGATTATTATAATTTTCAAGATGGAAATTACCGGCGGAATATTTATGCCGAAGCCAATCCGGATGTAGTAAAAGAATTGGGCGATGTAGGCAACGATTTGCAGGTATATGGCAATAAATTGTACGCAGTCATCAATGTATCCAACAAAGTAGAAGTAATGGATGCCGGCACAACCAGGCGAATTGCACGGATTGCGGTTCCCAATTGCAGGTATGTTACCTTTTATGGAGGAAAAGCTTATGTAAGTGCGTACGCCGCTCCTGTGGGCATGAATCCCGAAGCAGGCAAAGGATGCGTACTTGAACTCGATACTGCCACTTTACAAATTACCCGTTCAGTAACGGTTGGTTACCAGCCGGAAGAGATGGCGATATATAATCACAAACTGTATGTTGCCAATTCAGGAGGTTACCGCAAACCCAATTATGACCGGACGGTTTCTGTCGTTGATTTAAATTCTTTTACTCCCGTCAAAACGATTGATGTCGCCATTAATTTGCACCGGATGAAAGTCGATCGTCACGGCACATTATATGTCAGTTCACGAGGAGATGAGGAGAAAATTCCGTCCAACCTTTTTACAATTGATACCAATCTCGACGAAGTAACAGGTTCACTGAATATTGAAACACAAAATCTAACGATTGACGGCGATTCTATCTATATTTTAGGGAATGGAAATTACACCCGTTATAATATCCAAAGCAAACAAATCGAAACCAATCTTTTTATCTCCGACGGAACCGAAAAGCAAATTCGCCGGCCGTATGGAATTATCGTTCACCCCGTCAGCAAAAATATTTATATCACAGATGCCCGCGTATATACATCGTCCGGAACATTGTATGAATTTGACGCTTCGGGACAAAAAAAATGGGAAGTAAAAACCGGAGATATCCCGGCAGTAATTGCTTTTGTAGGAACTGCTCCTGCTTCGGGAACATTGATTCCGGAAGATCGTTCCGCGTACATCCATAAAGTCTTCGAATATCGCCCGGCGCCCGGACAATTTATCAACGAAATGCCCGAATATGAAGAGGGTGATAATGCAGAAAATATGCGAATAAAAGCCGAAAATTTATTGAAAGAAAATAAACTCGTTTCACTGGGAGGATATGGAGGATATGTCGTGGTCGGCTTTGATCATGCCATTCAAAATATTCCCGGAAAATCCGATTTTAAAGTGTATGGAAATGCTTACTACACTTACACCGGAAACGACCGGTTGGGAGGAAACAGCGAACCGGGAATTATTTACGTTTCACGCGATGTAAACCGGAATGGCATTCCAGATGATCCCTGGTACGAAATTGCCGGAAGCGAATACAATAAACCGGCTACGATAAAAAATTACGAAATCACTTATCGTCGCCCGGAACCATTAGACGCTGACTGTTCGTGGACCGATAACCAGGGAAATTCGGGCGTTGTGCTGCGTAATACTTTTCATAAAGGGGCGAGTTATTTTCCGCTTTGGTTACAAGATACGGAATTAACGTATAAAGGCACACTGCTGCCGGCCAATGCAATATATGAAGCCGTCGTAAAACAGTGGATATTATACGCTTACGAATGGGGATACGCCGATAATCATCCAAACGATTCGGAATTGACCCATATCGATATCGATTGGGCTGTTGATAAAAGTGGAAATCCTGTGCATTTGCCTCACATTGATTTTGTTAAAGTTTGCACCGGAGTAAATCAATCCATTCGCGGCAGCGTCGGAGAATTTTCCACTGAGTTAGGAGGAATCAAAGATTTGAGCATTAACGAATGAAAAATTATTTTACTAAATTTATAATTACAAAATGAAAAAAATGGTACTTTTTGTAAGCGCTTTAATGGTCGCGTTTACCTCATTACAGGCAGAAGAAGTTAAGTTTATCAGTGGTGGCCCGTTGGAATTTCCGGAACAATTTACCGCTACATACGATACACTAAATTTGTCCCGGTTGCTCTCCGATGCTGATACTTATTTTTATCCGGATTCTATTGCCAGGGGAGAAGGAAATTACCTGACTTCCTACTCCATCGATCCTTTTGAATTTACATTTTTCCAACAAGTAGCCGACTGGGGTGGATTTTTGGGAGAATCCTGGGCCGGATTTATTTATAGTAATAAAACAGATGTGACAACTCCGGGGTATTCCAATCAATATTCGGCGATTACCGGCGGAGGAACTGATGGAGCCGGCAAAACTTACATGATCGGATTTGAAGATGTTTACAGTGAAGTGGAATTAGATTTTACTTTTGCAGACAAACAGGAACGGATTGTTTATGGAGGATATATCACCAATACCACCTGGGATTATCTGGCAATAAAAGACGGGAACGGACCTTCCAATAAATTCAAGGCCGGAGATTGGTTCAAATTAACTGCAACAGGTTATTCTGCCATTGGAAATGAAGTTGCCTCCGAATCATTTTACCTTGCCGATTTCCGGGATGGAAAATCAGAAATTGTCAACAACTGGCAATGGTTTGATTTAAGTAAACTAGGGAAAGTTGCTTCTGTAAAATTCACCTTGAGTTCTTCCGATATAGGAGATTGGGGAATGAATACTCCGGCCTATTTTTGCATGGATAAGTTGTTTGCGGAAAAGCAAACGTCCTCTGTCAATCTGCAGAAGAGAACAAACATAAAAGTATATCCGACCGTTACGACCGGATCGATCGCCATCTCCACAGAAGAGCGAAGCAACATTTACATCGCCGACTTATATGGAAAAATATTGCGAACAATATCTTCATCCGGTTTCACAACTACAGTTGACTTAAGCGAGTATCCTTCCAATATCTATTTAGTAAAAGTAGGAAATGAGGTAGTAAAAATTGTAAAACAATAATTATTCCAGCACTATATTTATTGAACTCATTTCGATTTTATCCCAAAGAGAAAAATATAACAATAGAATAAAATTCAATAAGTCACTTTATATTTTGTTGAAGGATAAATCACCGATTTAGAATCTACTTTCATAATATCATCTCCGGAAATATCTTTAGAAAAAACGGCGTTAATAAGGATCGTTTTCCGGGGATGTACTTCATCTCTAGACGCATGAATATGAAAAACATATCTCAGATTACCATCAGCATCTGTAAAAAAGTCTCCGTGTCCGGTACCATTTTGAGGAATAATATTGCGACTGATAATCGGATTACCCGGATATTTCACCCAAGGTCCTAAAGGAGATGCGCTGGTAGCATAACCAACAGCATAGTCAATATTTCTGAAATCATTAGCCGAATAGAAAAAATAGTACAGAGCATTATGTTTGATAACGGTCGGCCCTTCCGTCACTTTCCATGACACCCTTTCTGTATCTTCCCATGGTTGATCTGCCTGAATGCACAGCTTTTCCGTTCCGATTTTAATATCCGACAAATCGTCTTTCATTTCAGCCACATACAAGTTATTCCCATTAATAAGCCTTACATGATAAAGGTAAATTTTACCATCATCATCAAAAAAGACATACGGATCAATTTGCTTCTCTGCGCCGGAAAGCTTTTTCAACGCCGTTTGTTTAAATGGCCCTAAAGGAGAATCGCTTTGGGCAATTACCAATTGCTCATTAGCCGTATAAGCCATGTAGATTTTCCCTTCATATTGAAATACCTGAGGCGCCCAAAACCCGGCCGTCCCATAAGTATCTCCCTTAACCAAAGCATAACCTGCGGTTGCTCCTTTCGGTCCGTCCCACATTTTAAGATCGGTCGATGTATAAACAAGGAATCCTTTATTTACATCACCACCCGTTCCATACAAATAATATGTTCCGTCATGAAAAAAGATTGCAGGATCTGCCAATTCAATCGGATACGTTTTTGCCGGTACTTCTTTGCCCGGATCTTTACTATCGCCCGCAATTTTCTCATCATTTTTATTGCAGGAAATACAAACAAGTATAAAAAAGAAAATAAGATGTTGTCGATTCATGTCATCGGGTATTTTGAAAAGTATTCACCGTTAAACCAAATACAAACATAGACAATAATTACTTATTATCCTATCAGAATCATTCAATCAAATATCAGAATTTTCACATCTGTCATTCTTACTGGTTTTTTTAACATAATTCCATTATCTTTGCGTAAATAACGATTCAACAACATACAAAAAATGCAAAAAATAATCATTCCTTTTATCTTCAGTTTGCTTTTGATTGCCTGTAATCAACCGCAAGGAAATACAGAAACCACCGGCAATATTGTAATGACAGACGTGTTTACTGTAACTGCCGACAGCGTTTACAGTTCCACATTACGTCCCGGCGAACAGTTGAAACTGAATACCGTTTACACCGACACCATCCTATTTCTGGAATATGAAGATAACTACGATTATTTTATGTTGATCGCTAAAAAAGGCGATGAAATCGTCAGTTTTGTGAATGATGACAAACATCGTAACTTAAATAAAGGCGACATTATTACCGTTTCCTGGCAATTGGACAGCATCGTTATGGCAGGCGATGACGATATGACCTGGATTACAGAATGGGCAAAAGAAATTACAAAAATCAACGACGGAAAATTATCGTTATTCCGGAAAGGAAATAACAAACCAATCAATTATTTTTATGTAGAAAATTATTCGGATTATTTCAATCAGAAATGTACCAATGAATTAGAATATTTCCTGGCCAACACCAACGATAAAGCCATCCTGCAATTTCTGCATGATGGAAAAGGTGAAATCGAAGTCCATTTTTCCAATTATTGGGATGAAGGCGAAGAAATACAAAAAGGATGTCCGACCGTAACCGCCAACGTGGAAAATTTTTTCGACTATCATTATACTCCCATCATTAAACTGGGAATTGAATTCGATAGTGAAAATTCATCCACAATTTATTATAAATTCGATGAACAGGACAATAAATATGTCCTAATAAAATAATGGTACCCGGATGAACGGGCAACCGGAATATTACAAACACGCAAAATGGATTGCATTTGTTTTGCTTATCTTCGGGATACTCGGCTGTTCAGGAGAAAAAAAACAATATCATTTTGCACCACAAAACCTGGCCGAAGGAGATCTCGTTTTCAGGAGAGGAAACGGGACAAAAACGAGAATGGTATTACATGCCGATACTGCCGGAATATACAGCCACGTGGGAATTATTGTAAAAACTGATTCTGCATGGATGGTTATTCACATTACTCCCGATGAAAGGAAAAAAGGAGAAACCGTTGATAAAATCAAACTTGAAACTCCGGCACTCTTTTTTGCAGAAAACCGGGCTCAGAAAGGAGTTGTGATGCGCTTTTGCGATTCTGTGCAATGTTCGGTTGCCGCAGCAAAATATGCATTACAATTGTATCACCGGCAAATTGAATTCGATCATGATTACAATCTGGAAGATTCGACCAAAATGTATTGTTCCGAATTTGTATGGCGCATTTACATGCAAGGAGGCAGGGATATTACACAAGGAAGACGAAGCATGGTGAAAAATTTTCCGTTGTTTTCGGGAACATACATTTTTCCCTCGGATATTTTTAAAAACAAGCATTTATCTATAATTTACGAATTTTAAAAACAGTAATGGTATGAAACAACTAAATTTAATCCGCATCAGCGTATTGGTGGCAATCGTTGCTTTATTGGCAGCTTGTGGAGGAGGCGAAAAAACTCCAAAACAAATAGAAACTTCGATCTGGGACCATATCCAGAAAGGTCAATATGAAAAAGCAATTGATATTTGGTATGAAAATTCCATCACAGATGAGAAAACCAATGCAGACGAACAAAAGGAATTTGCAAAAGCATTTGCCGAAAAAATGAAAGCTTCCATCGAAGAAAAAGGCGGTATCGATGACGTTCAAATTGTTTCGGAAGAGATCAGCGAAGATGGAAATACTGCTGTTGTAAATGTATTAATTACTTTCAAAGACGGCACTACCCAAAATGATGATTCGAAATATACGAAAGTGGATGGACAATGGAAAATGAGTAACTCCAAATAGTTATTTTCCGGTTTAAGCAATTCACCATTTACGACGATCGGTGCGCGATGAAAGTCGGCACCGACGGCGTTTTGTTAGGCGCTTGGGCAAACTGCAACCAAGCCGGGAAGGTATTGGATGTTGGAACCGGATCCGGATTAATCGCCTTAATGATTTGCCAACGCAACACCGAAGCCCAGGTATGGGCTATCGACACCGATACAGACGCATGTTCTCAAGCTGCGTTTAATGTTGAACAATCTCCTTTTTCCGGACGAATTTTTGTTGAAAACACCCCTTTCCAACGGTGTTTTTTTGCTAAAAAATTTGATTTGATAGTATCTAATCCCCCTTACTTTTCCAACTCATTAAAAGCGCCGGATATTCAACGTACAAAAGCCCGGCACAATGATGAGTTGCCTTTCGACATACTGATCGCCAAAAGCGCTTCAATTCTCGATGAAAACGGGAAATTTGCACTTATTCTTCCTGCCACTCACTTGGCAGACATAACCGGTCTGGCCACTCAAAACGGTTTGTATATCACTCGTCTGACTTGGGTAAAGCCTACTCCCAATCACGCACCCCGACGTGTTTTAATGGAATTCGGGTTTAAAAACGAAAACCGGGAAGAATCGGAATTAATTATCGAAACTGCCCGGCATCAGTATAGTGACGAATACATCGCGTTAACTAAAGCGTTTTATTTGAAAATGAAATAAAGAAAGAAATGAATTACAAATAAAATTTTTTGACCCTTTCTATCATGAATGCCTCAATTTCTTCTCCGGAGACTAAATATTTAGGTTCAAGTTGTGCAAAAGAGGAATCATTTCTGAACCTATAAGAGTTAATGAGCATCCCGATTAAATTTTTGCTTTTTAGATTATGCCCAGAATACTTCAAAGCATTGTCCATTATTGATTTTATCTCTTCCGGATTTTTTTGTTGAAAAATACAATATAAGTCATAATAGTCCCGAAATAGTGCCCGCCTTAATAATGTTTCCATTTTCAAAGCAGCAATGGCATCTATGTCTGCAATTTTAATATTATTAAGGTATTGAACCAGATGCATCCTCGGCTTTCGTTTCTCCGGAGCATAAAAAGATAACTTTACACCTCCTTCAATAAATATTTCAACATGATTAAATTCTAAAATATCCAATACAACATTAGTAAAACGTTGTTGAAGTTCTTTTTTAATCCCGGAAATATCAATTTCCATTTTTTCCTTTGGAGATTCCTGCCAACGCATAAAATCCAAATCTTCACTAAGTCGATGTTCCAATTGTAAAGACAAAGCAGTTCCTCCAACAAGTACATAAGGCTTAATTGATTCCATTGTAGATATTGTCTCAATAACCTTTAATGTCTTTTCAACCAATGCATTATTCATACGACAAAATTTTATTAAAGTGCCTCGTCTCCATTGATTTCAGATACCGGGCAGGTTTTTTTATGTCAAAATAAATTGCCGCAAAACACAAATTCATTGAAATAAGATAGTTTCCTTGAGGAACAAGGTCTTCCAGCCAAACTTTTTTTATTTCTTTCTTCGGATAAATCTGAAAAAGATAATTGATATCATCCAAATCCAAATGAATCAACACATATCGAATCAAGTCCCTGTCTGAAAGGTGATGACAGGAACTTTTTTCAAAAGACCAAAAAGCATGAACTTGATGAAGTCTTTGTTCCAAATATGATTTTAATTCATTTGCAGATTTCATTATAAGTTGACAATTACTTCAATTTCCCCAACGCCTCTTTCACCCGTTTGAAAGCTTCTGCCAAATTTTCATCGGAAGTAGCATACGACAACCGGATACATTTGGGAGCTCCGAAAGCGGCGCCTCCAACAGCAGCCACATGACCTTCTTCGAGCAAATACATCGCCAATTCACCTGCATCCTGGATTGTTTTGCCCGCAGGCGTCTGTTTTCCGAAATAAAAATCGCATTCGGGAAACAGGTAAAAAGCACCGGTAGGAATACTGACCTTCAATCCCGGAATATCTTTTGCCAATTTAACGACTAAATCGCGACGACGTTCAAATGCCTTACGCATGGTTTCCACACAAGTCTGATCGCCGGTATAAGCCACTTCGGCTGCTTTTTGAGCTACTGAATTTGGTCCCGAAGTATATTGGCCTTGTAATTTATTGCAAGCCGAAGCAATCCATTGAGGGGCGGCAATCCAACCAATACGCCAGCCTGTCATGGCATACGCTTTGGAAACTCCGTTAACAATTACAACCCGATCGCGGATATTGTCAAACTGAGCGATACTTTCGTGTTTGCCAATATAGTTGATATGTTCGTAAATTTCGTCGGCAATAACAACTATGTTAGGATACTTAGCTAATACATCGGCCAATGCTTTTAATTCTTCTTTGGAATAGACACTGCCAGTCGGATTGGAAGGCGAGCAAAGAATCAACGCCTTGGTTTTGGGAGTAATTGCTTTTTCCAATTGGGCGGCTGTAATTTTGAAATCCTGTTCGATTCCGGCTTCAATAATAACATTGGTTCCTTCAGCCAATTTCACCATTTCAACATAACTAACCCAGTAAGGCGCGGGAACAATTACTTCATCACCTTTACCTACAACGCACATAATCACATTACACACCGATTGTTTTGCACCATTGGAACAAACAATTTGTTCTGCTTTATAGTCCAACCCATTTTCTTTTTTCAATTTTGCAACGATAGCATTGCGAAGCGCCGGATAACCCGGGACAGGAGAATAAAAAGAAAAATTATCATCTACTGCTTTTTTTGCTGCTGCTTTAATATGATCCGGCGTAAAAAAATCCGGTTCACCCACACTCAGGTTGATAACATCAATACCCTGCGCTTTTAATTCGTTGCTTTTTTGAGACATGGCCAGGGTCTCGGAAGGAGACAATGCCGCCAAACGGCTTGAAACTTGTGACATAATCGTTCGATTTGTTAGTTATTTGTTTTTTGAAAATACAAAATTAAATAATATCGGAAAATATTATAGCATTACGACATGAAAATATATAGAAAAGCTACAAAATGTTTCAAAGTTTTAGATTTTTCAGCGTGTGTCCCATCCGGTCTTTTTTGGTTTGCATATAAAACAAATTGTAAGGATTGGGAAGAATTTCGAGTGGTACATTTTCAACAATTTCCAGGCCATACCCTTCCAAAGCTGCCCTTTTCACCGGATTATTTGTCAACAATTTCATTTTTGTCACTCCCAGATCGCGTAAAATTTGGGCGCCGACTCCATAATCCCTTTCGTCGGCCTGATAACCCAAATGAAGATTTGCATCCACCGTATCCAATCCTGCATCCTGCAATTTGTATGCATTAATTTTTCCCATCAATCCGATGCCGCGTCCTTCCTGATTAAGATAAACAATCACACCTTTTCCTTCCTTTTCGACCATTTCCATTGCTTTGTGCAATTGCTCTCCGCATTCGCAACGCAACGATCCGAAAATATCTCCGGTAGCGCAAGACGAGTGAACCCGTACCAAAACAGGTTCATCTTTTTCCCAGGTTCCTTTTACTAAAGCAATATGTTCAAGGTGGTTTGATTTTTGTAAAAAAGGCGTAATTTCAAATTTTCCATAACGAGTCGGAAGATGAGCGGTTTCTCCTTTTTCAACCAACGATTCATTTTGCAATCGATACGCAATTAAATCTTTGATAGTTATAATTTTGATATCGAATTTTTTTGCTATTTCCATTAATTGAGGCATGCGCGCCATTGTACCGTCTTCATTAATAATTTCGATCAACGCACCGGCAGGAAAAAGTCCGGCAAGACGGGCCATATCCACTGTCGCTTCCGTATGTCCCGCCCGGCGAAGCACGCCACGCGAACGCGCCCGCAGCGGATTTATATGTCCGGGACGCGCCAGATCCGACACCTTTGCTTTAGGATCGGCCAACGCTTTAATTGTTTCTGCACGGTCAAACATAGAAACTCCCGTAGTGCAACCGCCGCCGATTTTATCGACCGTCACTGTAAATGGAGTCTCATAGATCGATGTATTGCTGATGGTCTGCATCTCCAGCTCAAGTTCGGTGCAACGTTCTTCCGTAATCGGCACGCAAAGTACCCCCCGGCCATAAGTAAGCATAAAATTTACTTTTTCCGGAGTAATTTTTTCAGCAGCAACGATAAAATCGCCTTCATTTTCGCGGTCTTCATCATCCACTACAATTAAAAATTTCCCTTCCCGAAAATCATGAATTGCTTCTTCAATCGTATTTAATTGATACATAATATTATTGTTGTATTTCCTGGTGTCGTTGTAATAAATTCCGGATTTCTTTTTTCAAATCCTGATCCACTTTCAATGTTATCTTCAAATCCTGGTTTATATTTTTTATTTTGAGCATGCCAATACCATAAATGAGCAATCCTATCGGAAAAATAATCATACACGCCCAGCGGGTTTCTTTTGCATTCAACCTTTTCAGGTTGGGGACTTTCATAATGGGATAATCCATCAGTTTTCCCAGAATAATATTTTCGGAAGAATTCCGCAAATCTTCAACGATTTCTTCCCGTTCATCAATGATACGCTGGTAATCATTATCGCTAAACCCATTTTTCCAGAAAGCAAAATAACCGGGATATTTATGATGATCAAGGTAATCGGCGCTCAACCGTTCTACTGCGTTAATCCGTTCGATATCGTTTTCATAATCGGGAGGAGTAATGATTACTTCCTTACGTATATAATTCCGGACATCGCGCTTCCCGATGAAACGTCGGAAGAAACCGATCCAGGCTTCCGAATTGAGCATCACCGAATCATTCACCGCTTTATAAGTAAGAAATGCCCCCAATCCAAGCAAAACCACCGAGCTCAACCACATACCCTGCCAAACCGGCCAAACGCCCTGCTTGGCCATTTTAGTTCCAAGCAAATCGATGCTATAATAAAAAAGGAATAAAAACACGGAAATAACAGTCGGCATTCCCAACCCTCCTTTCCGGATAATGGCGCCCAAAGGAGCCCCGATAAAAAAGAAAATAAGGCAGGCAAAAGACAAAGAGAATTTTTTATGCATCTCGATTTGATGCTCACGCAGCGCTTTCAATTGTTGCACTTGCATCAATGCCTTTTGGTTATATTCATTCCGCACAATATCGCCTTTCATTTTTGCCCGGTCAACAATATTTATTTGTTTCGGCAACGATTTTTCGGCAAAGAAATTATCAAAAGATTTTATTGTAAAAGTATCTGTAGCAACCTCCTCTTTCCCGGGTTCCACTTTTTCCGCACCGATCACTTCCCGGAAAGAATGTGTACGGAACGTTTGTTTTGTTAAATCATTCGCAGTGCGATAATCGGTTTGCATAGAATCGATCGACAGCTTCAACTCATGCATATTTTTAGCAATACCTCTTCCTGCCATCATGGATTCATCGGCCATATTAAAATTAGCATCGAACTCAATCAATACCTGACGGATATCAAATGATTGCCGCATGTATGGGATACTTTGCTTAGACCGTTGTGAAGATACAGTACGCTGATTCCTGAAATTTTCAAAAGATTCACCGTTGTAAAGAGTCAGTACCAAACTTTTTTTATCATCCGACGAAGCCAACTTTCCCGAATCGGCGACATACACTTTGGCATTATCGAATCCATCGGAAAAATCATAAATCATCATATCATGCAATATCCCGTTTTTTTTATTTTTATGATTGACATAAACATTATAACTGGTAATTTCTTTGTAAAAAACACCTTCCGGAATATCAAGCTCAGGCGATTTTTGTTTCATAGACCAAAGCATAGTCCACATTTTCACCTGGGAAACGGGTAAAATATTGTTTTGAAAATAAAACGCGCCGATACAAACAAAAATCAGAAAAGCAACCAACGGGCGCATCATTTTTTGCAACGAAACGCCAGCCGATTTGATCGCCAGCAATTCCAGACTTTCTCCCAAATTTCCAAAAGTCATCAAAGAAGCAAGCAGAATAGCCAACGGAAGCGCCAAGGGGACAAAAGCCAATGCGGCATAAAAAAACATTTCGGCCAACAAAGACATTTCCAAACCCTTGCCTACCATATCGTCCACATATTTCCACAAAAACTGCATTAAAATAATGAACAGGCAGACTGCGAATGTAGCCAAAAGGATAGGAAGAAAAGTTTGCAGGACAAATATATACAGTTTCTTTATATGCAACATACAAGCTGAATCGAATTCAAGCAACAAAGGTAGAAGTTTATATCAAGAATTAAAAATCCAGGATTAAGAATTATGTTAACAAATTTGCAAAAACAATTTTTAAAAAAGAGCCACATCGTGGTTTCGCCTTATTAACCAGCAATTTTAATTGCCGGAGGGAGGAAGAGCAGGGAAAGCAACGAAGCTGCAGAGCAGCGTTGCTACGCAACTAAACAGAGTTGACCGACCTCAATCCAGTGGCTAAAGCCACCGGTTACTAAGCAGTTGTCGCCATGCGACATTTTTAGAAATATCCCGGATACCGGGACAACCAATGACATAGAATAAAAAAAACAGCTACAATATTAAAATTGCAACTGCTTAATTTTCAAGTAGCGGGAGCGAGAATTGAACTCGCGACCTCATGATTATGAATCATGCGCTCTAACCATCTGAGCTATCCCGCCAACATTTCATTTTTTGGTGGTGCAAAAGTAGAACAATATTTTTGATATTCCAAAAGAATGTCAATTTTTGTATTCATTTTTTTTGTTTTCAATAAATATTGTTGTATCTTGTGCCCTGATTTTTTGAATTAAAATATTATGAAAAAGGAAATTGTACACATGGAATATGTCTTTGACAAAGCATCGAAAAACGCATTGTGGAATTACTTGACCACTGCTTCCGGTCTTTCCGAATGGTTTGCCGATGATGTAACCGTCAAAGACGATACCTATATTTTTATCTGGAACAAACATCCGATGGAAGCAGAAATACTTACACATATACCCCTCAATAATATTCGTTTCCGCTGGAAAGAAGAAACCAATCCTTCCGCTTATTTCGAGTTTAAGTTGCATACCAATGAACTTACAGGAGGTATCGTATTGGAGATCACAGACTTTGCTGAAAATGAAGAAAAAAATGAAACCATTTCTTTATGGGATACCCAAATTAAAACATTGACCAGAATTTTGGGAATATAATAAAAAGCAAAGAAGCCTTTCATGTTTGTCTGTTTTTTTGTACTTTTGCACTCTTATTTTGTGTGAGTTTGATTCATATCCACAAAAATTCTTTACAATATGACAGCAGTAACCAAAGTGAAAGAGTTAGAAAGAGTTGTCATCCGGTTTTCGGGGGATTCGGGTGACGGGATGCAATTAGCGGGTAATATTTTTTCAAATTTGTCCGCCGTTTTCGGGAATAAAATTACTACTTTCCCCGATTTTCCGGCAGAAATACGCGCTCCGCATGGGACGTTAAGCGGCGTATCCGGATTTCAGGTGCATATTGGCTCAAAAAAAGTATATACTCCGGGAGACAAAGCAGATGTACTCGTTGCCATGAATCCGGCAGCGCTAAAAGTGAATGCACAATTCCTGAAGCATGATTCGGTCGTGATCATAGATTCCGACTCATTTACTACAGCCGACCTGGAAAAAGCTCAATTCAAAACTGAAGATCCATTTAAAGAACTAAATATCGGATCCGTCCAAGTCGTATCCGCACCAATCACCTCCATGTGTAAAAAAGCGCTTGAAGGTATTGCCGATAATAAACAAGCATTGCGGAGCCGCAATATTTTTGCTTTAGGCTTAGTCTGTTGGTTGTTTAACCGGCCGCTAACAATTGCAGAACAAATGCTGCGCGATAAATTCGGGAAAAAACCGGATGTATTGGAGGCCAATTTAGTAGTGCTCAATGCCGGACACAATTACGGACACAACATTCATGCTTCCGTTTCCACTTATCGCATCGAAACTGTACCGGTAGAAAAAGGGTTTTATACCGATGTCAACGGGAATAAAGCGACAGCATACGGATTAATTGCCGCTGCCGAAAAAGCAGGATTGCCGTTATTTCTCGGAAGTTATCCGATTACTCCGGCCACCGACATTATGCAAGAATTGGCAGCTCGCAAAGATTTAGGAGTAAAAGTAATGCAGGCCGAAGACGAAATTGCGGGTATTTGCTCGGCCATTGGGGCTTCGTTTGCCGGATCGTTGGCAGCGACTTCGACTTCCGGTCCGGGATTAGCGTTGAAAAGCGAAGCAATCGGATTGGCCGTCATGGCTGAAATTCCGTTGGTCGTAGTCGATGTACAACGCTCAGGGCCATCTACCGGAATGCCGACCAAAAGTGAACAGACCGATTTAATGCAAGCGCTTTATGGCCGCAACGGAGAAAGTCCGGCAGTAGTCATTGCCGCCATTTCTCCCACCGATTGTTTTGATGCCGCTTTTTGGGCATCTAAAATCGCATTGGAACACATGACTCCGGTTATTTTACTAACCGACGGATATATTGCCAACGGTTCTTCCGCGTGGAAGATTCCAAATTTAGAGAATTATCCCGAAATCAACCCTCCTTATGTGCAAACCATGAAGGAAAAACCCGAAAACTGGCAACCTTATTTCCGGAATCAGGAAACCTGGGTACGTTATTGGGCCATTCCCGGAATGGAAGATTTTATGCATCGTATCGGAGGATTGGAGAAAGATTACAATACCGGCGTTATTTCCACCGATCCGTCCAACCACCAGTTGATGACCATTACCCGTCAACGGAAAATCAACCGGATTGCCGAGTTTATTCCCCCACAGGAAATTACAGGCGATTTGGATTCCGATACATTAGTCGTGGGATGGGGTGGTACTTACGGCCACTTATGCGAAGCCGTCGAAACACTTCGCGAATCCGGTAAAAAAGTGGCATTTTCCCACTTCAAGTATATCAATCCGCTGCCATCCAATACAAAAGACATTCTGAATCTATTCAAAAAAGTAATTGTGATCGAACAGAATAACGGACAATTTGCCAATTATTTACGATCGCAAATACATGGATTCAATCCGTACCAGTTCAACCGGATCAAAGGGCAGCCTTTCCAGGTATGGAGATTAGTGGAAGAAATTACCAAAATAATAGAGAAAGAAGCGTAACCCCTTATCTTCCAGGCCATTTATTTTTTAATTGTTCATTTTTAATTTTTAATTTGCAATGCAAGACATACAATATTCCCCAAAAGATTTCAAGAGTCAGCAATTAGTACGCTGGTGCCCCGGATGCGGCGACTATGCCGTTTTGAACAGTTTGCATAAAGCTATGGCGGAATTGGGTATTCCTCCACACAATACCGCGGTTATTTCCGGAATCGGATGTTCTTCCCGTTTGCCATACTACATGAATACCTATGGATTTCATACGATTCATGGACGGGGCGCAGCCATTGCCACAGGCGTAAAAGTAGCCAATCCTGCACTTTCGGTTTGGTTAGCGACAGGCGATGGGGATTGTTTAGCAATCGGAGGCAATCACTTTATTCATGCAGTCCGCCGGAATGTTGACATCAATATTGTGTTGATGAACAACAAAATTTACGGGTTGACAAAAGGGCAATACTCCCCAACTTCCGACCGGGGATTTATTTCCAAATCATCTCCGTATGGCACGGTAGAAGATCCATTCCGCCCTGCCGAACTGACTATCGGCTCGCGTGGACGGTTCTTTGCCCGCATATTAGATGTAGATGTAAAAAACTCGCCGTCGATTATGGTGGAAGCTGCTAAGCATAAAGGGACTTCGGTGATTGAAGTATTGCTCAATTGTGTGATTTTCAACGATGGAATCTATGATAATGTAACTGATCGTGAATGGCGTGCCGACCGTACTGTTTTCCTGAAACACGGAGAAAAGATGGTATTCGGAGCCAACAACGACAAAGGATTGGTATTGGATGGTTTTACTTTAAAGGCCGTTTCCATCGGAGAAAATGGTTATACCATAGACCAGGTTTTAGTGCATGATGCGCACCAGGTTGATCCGACGCTTCACCTTAAATTAGCGCTAATGGACGGGACGGATCTTCCCGTTGCCTTGGGCATAATCCGCGATGTGGAAGCTCCGGTTTACGATGAAGAAGTAGAAAAACAAATTGCAGAGGTGCAAGCTAAAAAGCCTCATCGCAAGTTAACAGATTTTCTGATGGCAGGAGAAGTTTGGGAGGTAAAATAACCCGCAAAACCTTATTTTCCCAAAGATTTTTTTCCGGAAAGTTTCTTATCTCGGAATCCTTATTTTCGCATCAAACGGATGTTTCAGGTTTTTTGCCGAGGATAATTCCGCTTCGGCAGCTCCGATTTTAAGCTTCGCCTTAATTTTTATGGGAATGTGGTTCAAATCGTCACTGACCCAAATCTCGAGGGCATTTTTACTTTCTGAAAAAGAATCATCCATGATATCGACGCTAAATCTGAGTGTTTTGTATTTTTCCGATTCGTTTTTCTCAACAATTGCTTGTCCGGCATAACGCATCTTCATCCGCACCACATCTTTTCCTACAAAACTGACAAATTCAAAGCATTTTCCGATTTGTAAATTGCTATAATCAATTTGGCGGAGAAATAAGAATGAATTGAGCAAATCGTGCCCTTCACTGGCAGCAAATAAAATCGTATCAAATCTTACCCAGTCTTCTTTTGACCGAATCGATCTGACTTGCGTGTAGGTTGCTCCAAATTGTTGGTAATACATATCTTCCACATATTCGGTTTTTCCTTCATGCAGGTATTTTTTGTGATGGATAGGGATCAAATCAGGTTTAAGATAAGTAACCAATGTATCTCTGATTTTGAAAATTTTATCAAACCCGGAAGTTGTCCTGAAAGTCATTTGCGTTTTAACGGCAGGTTGCTGGCGATAAGTTGCTTTTTGGATTCGGTATTCGGCCGTTCCTGCTTTTGCCATCAGAATCCCATATTTAAAATGGATATTGAATTTTAATTCTTCTCCAAAACTAAACGGTAAATTTTCCTGAGCAGCTACATTGACAGAAGCTGCACTGCACAAAAAAAACAAACAAGCGCATACGATTGTCGTTCTAACGCGATGGTAAGCTTTGACCACCCGGACTATTCGTGCGGGATGTACCCGATGATGTTGTACTTTCATTCTGACGTTTTTTCTTTTCAGCAGGTTTATTTTTTGTAATTTCCAACGGTTTTTGTTTTTCAACAGGCACCGCCAATGGATTCCAGGCTTCTGCATTTATATCCCAATTTTTAGGAATTTCAAACATTCCGGGATAATAATAAACAGTTTCGGGTTTCAGCTGAGTTACATAATCTCCCGTATCCCATTTTCCATTATTGTTTTTATCTACAATGTATCGCACATAGTATTTTCCTGGTTTCAAATCCGGAAATGCTAATTCTGCATTGACAAGTGGCACTTGCCTGACCACTTTATCGGCACTGCTCAGCAACTCTCCGAATCCGGGACCTTCGATTTGATCGACGGGAATATATAATGCTCCATATTCTTCTTTTTCCTGAAATTTAAACGTTGAATTCACCGTATTATTCCATTTTCCATAAATACTGACAATCGCAGCCGAATCAATTTGGAGTCGATATTCCACCCCGTATTTCGGAGGAACAGATACCCAATATTGCAACGGATCATCCGCATTTTGTATAACCGGAAAGGATCGTTCATGCCAGGTAGTGTCCACCTTTTGAGCAAAATGCAATCGGGCTGAATCCAACACAACCGGTTCAGAAAAACGGATTTTCACGGTATCATACACTTCCACAATTCGCCCTGCAGAAAGGTTTATATCCAAAAAATCCGGTTTTTTGATTGCCTCTTCTTTGTCTTTTTTCGAATCTTTTGCGGGTGCTTTTGCTCGCGAAACTAATCTCAATGTATCGGTTGCAGGTATCAGCTGAGCGATACTATCCGTTTTTAAATAAACAGCCTCAATTTGCAAGGTATCGATGCGATTATATAGCAGGGAATCGGTAATCCAATATTGAATCACTTTTCCTCCTTCGGTTTTTTGCGGAATTACCCAGTTTTCATCTACAGGTTGATTTAACAAATATAATGCCGGAAATTCGGTAATCGGTTCATTAAAAGCCAATGAAAATTTGTAGGCAGCAGATCGTTCCGATTTGGAAAGGAACTGCCGGGGAACTGGTTTCTTGAATAAAAACAACCGAAGACTATCGGGAGTAAACCGGGTATAATGAAAATCAAAAACGGTATCAACGATCAAAGAATCGCGGGTCTCTTTATTTTCTTTTATGACTATTTTTTGCCAAATGGTATCGGGACGAACCGCCGGTTCGAATCCCGGGACAATAATGCTGTCTAAGAAAGCCACACTTTCCCCCGGCTGATCAAATTTATAATTACGGTTCAAATCTCCCAAAGCATATACTTTATAAGAACCCGGCGCTACATTCCGAATCCAAAACCGCCCACGATCATTCGTTTTAGTTGTGCGGAGAAAAGGCAATTTTGTAAAAGCGGTATCGCTCAAATCAGAATGAAGGCCTACCATTACATTTTGTTGTGGCTCAAGATTATCTGCAGCTAATAATACTCCCGAAATAACTAAAGAATCCACGGTTTCACCGGTAGAAAACGCAAACGAAAAATTCTCTAACGGATTTTTCTCATTGTTATCGACAATGGAATTTGTAAAATCAATCGTATAGGTAGTCGCCGGTTGCAGCGAATCCTGAAACTCGACCGTAACCCTATTGCCGGCAGCTCTGATTTTCGGCATATTTTTTTGAGGCGGAGTCACAATAATTTTATCTGAAGGTTTATCTAAAACCACCAATTCATCGAAAACAATCTCAATTTTTTTGCCTGCGAAATTAACGGCGTCGGGCGCCGGTTTACTTGAAACAAATTGTGGAGGAATTGTGTCTATTTCTCCTCCGGATGGACTCCCTAAACTGGCGCAGGCATACAAACCACAAAAAGCAAACAAGACCAATGTCGCACCGGTAAGACTTTTTTGAACAGAAGATATTATTTTTTTGAGAATCATTTTAAACACTTGAATTTTAAGGTACAAATATATGGATTTTTTTGGACCTGATTATGTTTTATTGGACAACAATTGGTGACCAATCCGGCAATAAATACATTTCTTTTGATCGCAATATTCTTTTTTCAATTGAATGAGCGCTTGTGATTCCACAGCATTGGTAAGCGCCACTCCTGCCTGCCTGAACAAATTAGTGATGGTATTTTTTTCCGGATTTATTTTTTCCAATAATTTGACGGCACGTTCCGACAATTCGGGTAATCCGTTGCTGGTTCCATACACAAATAAAATAGGAACGACCGTATTAATCAGAAGAATATCCAATAATTCGGGTCCTAATTTTTTCGATTTGAGTACAGAAGTCTGGCCAAAATGATAATGCGTTTGCCAATAAGTATGAAGCTCAGAGACAAACAATTGTCGCAATTCGCCAATATCTTCGGTTTCTATTATTTTAGAAAACAAAAATTCCTGTTGCCGGATTAGCGCCGTTAATTGAGCAATTTTAATGTGAGGAAAATTTCCGGGTCGAATGCGTGCAAACTTCATCATATAACCGGTAACAGGCTTGAGATTATATTTTTTCCGGAGATAATCATATTCGGATTGGAGTTGTTGGTAATATTCATCTTCAATCTCCTTTTCAAGCAGCCCGGCTTGTCCGAAAATCATCGCTTCCATCGATAAAATTGAATCGTTGTGCTTCATCAAATATTTCAATGGAAGGCTGCGGGCTAATTGTTCAAAAGCATCGCTGTTGATTCCAAAACCGAAATTACGGCACAATGTAATGTAGAAGACCACATTCCAATCCATCTTACTTTCGGATAATAATGCAGACAGTTGATTCATTTTTCTCTCCAGGCGTTCTATCAATAAGGCATTCAGCCAATCTGACAAATAAATGGGAGAAATTTCACGCAAGCGGTCGATGCATGCCACAGGAGTATCTTTAGAGATGAGGAATTCATAATCCCGGCGAATTTGATCAGAAACTTTCAATATCAATTCAGGAATAATCCGGCCATTTTTCGTAGTATTTTTTCCGATGAAAAGGGGAAATTCCACCACATGTAAAATCACAGAATTATAAGCCGGATCTTGATGATGTCCATGTTTTACCCAGTCAGACGAATCGGAATGAATTTCCACATTGCCCGCCCAAAGTTCGTCGCCGATTTTAATTTTAGCATTAAAAAAATCAGGTCCGGCATCGGTATTATGTATCCCCGGATCCAACACAGAGACAGGTATTCCGTCTGTAGTAAACAACCGGTTTTCATCATACAGGCGGTACTTCCACACATAATGCAGTATTGCTTCCATAGTTAATTGGTTTTTGATTGGAGCAAAAGTAGAATAAAATGAACAAATTCCACTAATTTTGCACCAGAATTTTTCATTATGGACGCTATCGGTTTAATTGACATCATTGAATTTCTGGGAACTTTTGCTTTTGCAATTTCCGGAATCCGTCTTGCTTCTGCCAAACGTTTCGATTGGTTTGGCGCATTTGTCATCGGGTTGGTAACTGCCGTCGGAGGCGGAACGATCCGGGATTTAATGTTGGGCTTAACTCCTTTTTGGATGGAAAATAGTCTCTACATTGTTTGTTCGGGATTGGCCTTGATTGTTGTGGTCATTTACCGGAAAATCTTAGTTCGTCTGCATTACACATTCTTCACTTTCGACACCATCGGATTAGCATTATTTACCGTGGTTGGAATCGAAAAAACATTGCAATGTGGTTTTCCATATTGGGTTGCGATTGTAATGGGTACAGTAACCGGTTCGGCCGGAGGAGTGATGCGTGATATTTTGATCAATGAAATCCCTTTGATTTTCAGGAAAGAAATTTACGCCCTTGCTTGTTGTATCGGAGGCATTTTTTACTGGCTGAGTGACTGGGCGGGAATGCCAACCGAAGTCAATCAGGCCGTAACAGTATTAGCAGTAATCATTACACGTGTAGTAGCCGTCAAATATCAAATCGGATTGCCGATTTTGAACGATGATTTAACGAAGCAATCGGATGAATAAAAATAAAAGCAGGATGCACAATAATTGAAATTCAACACAAAATATTTCTAATTTTTTCTTTCTGATAAAGAAAAAAAATGTAATTTTGTCCTTATGAAAAAGAAAGAATTGATAAAAGAATTAATTGTCAATTTTCAACAATCGTTACCTGCATCTGTAATACAGCGCAATTTACAGCTACCATTGCATACCGGAAAAATCATAACAGTTCCGGGCGTCAGACGATGTGGAAAATCATCGTTATTTTCACTGGCAATCAATCAACTGTTATCAGAAGGAATTGAGCGGGAAAAAATATTATTCCTTAATTTTGATGATGAACGGCTATCTTTTTCTTCGGAAGATTTTGATGAAATATTGCAAGCGTATAGAGAATTGTATCCCAACGAAAAAATGGCAGAGGTGTATTTCTTTTTTGACGAAATACAAATGACTTCCAACTGGGAACAATTTGTAAGAAGAGTCTATGACTCTGTTTCCAAACAAATATTTCTAACAGGTTCTAATTCCCGTATGCTTTCTTCTGAAATCGCAACATCTCTTCGGGGACGAACTTTACAATTTGAAGAATTTCCTCTTTCGTTTGACGAATACTGTCATTTCAAAGACATTGATACAAATTACTACAACACTTCCTCCCGGGCAAAAATAATTAATGCATTTTATGAATACTTGAAATTTGGAGCTTTCCCCGAAATTGTTTTAGGAGATGCCATTTATAGAGAAAAAATATTACAAGAATATTTCTTTGTAATGCTTTACAAAGATTTAATTGAAAGATACGATATCCGTAATTCATCCCCGGTTCGCTATTTTATAAAGAGAATGATGTTGAATATAACCAAGCCCACATCTATCAACAAGATTTATAACGAATTAAAATCCCAAGGAGTTAGCGTTGCGAAAAATACTTTATATGAATTAGCAGATCAGACAGAAGCTATTTATTTACTTTTATCTCTGCCTAAATTCGATTTCTCTTTAATAAAAGAAAGCAATACTAATAAAAAGTATTACTGTATTGATAATGGATTACGGAATGCCGTATTGACGCCACATAGCGATGATGCCGGAATTTTGTTGGAAAATCTTGTATTCATCCATTTACGGAGAAAATATTCTTTTCAAAAAGGAATATATTATTTCAAAGAGAAAAAAGAATGCGATTTCGTTTTGACAGACCATTCTGAAGTTATAGAGCTTATCCAGGTTGCCTGGCAAATAGATGATTTGGATACTCGAAACCGGGAAATTGCAGGATTAATAGAAGCATCGAATACAACAAATTGCAACAAATTATCAATCATCACTGCCGAAACAGAAGATGAAATTGTTGTTGAAGATCGAAATATTCGTGTCATTCCTGCATGGAAATGGCTGCTTGACGATGTTAAAGAAATACCCCAACCCCTGCACTTTTAGTTTTTAGTTTTTAGTTTTTAGCTGAAAACCGATTATCTTTGTATTTCATTTACATATAAATCATGAGCGACCAACGATACAATCAGCGAGGAGTTTCAGCGTCTAAAGAAGACGTACACAATGCGATCAAAAACATTGATAAAGGAATTTTTCCCAATGCATTTTGTAAAATAATCCCCGATATATTGGGAGGAAATCCTGATTATTGTAACATCATGCATGCAGATGGCGCGGGAACAAAATCATCATTAGCCTATCTTTATTGGCGCGAAACCGGAGATATTTCCGTTTGGAAAGGAATTGCCCAGGATGCATTGATTATGAATATCGATGACCTGCTTTGTGTGGGCGCTACCGACAATATTTTGCTTTCTTCAACGATTGGACGAAACAAACATCTGATTCCAGGCGAAGTGATTTCCGCTATTATCAATGGAACCAACGAATTGTGTGAAGAATTAGCGCAACTTGGCGTTAATATTTATCCGACCGGAGGTGAAACTGCCGATGTGGGCGATGTAGTACGCACCATTATTGTGGACAGCACAGTTACCTGCCGGATGAAACGCGCCGATGTAATCGATAATTCCAACATCCAGGCCGGAGATGTGATTGTCGGACTTTCTTCTTCCGGACAAGCTACTTATGAAAAAGAATACAATGGCGGAATGGGTAGTAATGGACTTACTTCTGCCCGGCATGATGTTTTTTCAAAATACCTGGCAGAAAAATATCCGGAGAGTTATGATCCCGCCGTTCCATATAATTTGGTTTATTCCGGAAATTTAAAATTAACCGATTCCATCGAAGGATTAGGCTTAGATGCAGGAAAATTAGTTCTCTCTCCCACCCGTACGTATGCCCCTGTAATCAAAAAAATATTTGATCATATTCAACGTAAAAATATACATGGAATGGTGCACTGTTCCGGCGGAGCACAAACCAAAGTATTGCATTTTGTTGATCAGGTAAAAGTGGTAAAAAATAATTTATTCCCGATTCCACCGTTATTTTCCATTATCAAGGAACAATCCGGAACCGATTGGAAAGAGATGTATAAAGTGTTCAATATGGGACATCGCATGGAAATTTATTTATCCAAAGAATATGCACAGGAAGTAATTAATATTTCCAACCAATTTGGAATTGAAGCGCAAATTGCAGGGCATGTAGAAGCCTCTGCAAAAAAAGAATTAATCATTGAAAGTGAATACGGTCGTTTTGAATATTAAAAAAAACATACTGAATTATTTTTTGAAAGCATTTTCATTGTCTGCCATGATGTTTGTCTTTCAAGCCTGTTATGGAGCGCCAAAAGATTTTGGAAGAGATGCATTTATTCACGGCAAAGTTTTTGACAAATCTACAGGAACCCCATTGAAAGGAATAAAAGTGTCGGTCGGAGATGGTTACCGTTACGATATTACGGACGATGATGGTTCGTTTACTATGTATTTGCCTTCGGGACAAGACCATATATTTTCATTTACTGTCCCTCATGATGAGACCAACTTACTGCGATTTCAGCCAAAAGATACCATCATTACTCCAAAACGAGGCGATAACATCTCTTTCTCTATCAGTTTGGACCCATGTTATTGAAAAAATTTAAACAAACAATTTTCAATCATTACAAAAAACAAGAAAGCCAATCCCACTTGCTTTCCTATCTTTTTTGGGAATGTACCCAACGTTGCAACTTGCATTGCCTGCATTGCGGCAGTGATTGTTCGCAAAATGCTATTGTTCAGGACATGCCTGCCACCGATTTTCTAAAAGTGTTGGACGATATTAATTCTATGGAACATGATCCGGCAACTACAGTCGTCATTACAGGCGGAGAACCATTATTACGAAAAGATTTGGAAAAATGCGGCCAAGAAATCCGTAAAAGGAATTTCCGTTGGGGAATTGTTACCAATGGCTACGCATATACTCCCGAGCGACACAATTCGTTGTTGAATGCGGGAATGGGTTCATGCACCTTAAGTTTCGATGGAATGGAGGAAAATCACAATTGGCTGCGAAATAATCCCAACAGTTTTGACCATGCGATTCAAGCCATGCGATTGATGGCAAATGAAGAGCGGTTGAATTTTGATGTCGTTACTTGTGTCAACAAAAAAAATCTCCACGAATTAGAATCCATTCGCCAAATATTGATTGAAAACAAAGTAAAAGCATGGCGGCTTTTTACCATTACGCCGATAGGCAGAGCTGCAGGAAACAAATCATTACAGCTTGACAGAACAGAATTTACTGAATTAATGAAATATATTGAAAACGCAAAAAAAGATCATTCCGTTGCAGTAAATTTTAGTTGCGAAGGATATTTAGGAAAATATGAAATCCGGGCGAGGGACAGTTTTTTCTTTTGCCGCGGCGGGATTCATATCGGTTCGGTATTGTATAACGGAGATATTTCGGCATGTCCTAATATGGATCGATCGTTCGCTCAGGGAAACATTTACCAGGATAAATTTTCGGAAATATGGAACAACCGGTTTGAACTGTTTCGAAACAGAGCCTGGACAAAAACCGGAATTTGCGCCCATTGCAAATCTTACAAAACATGCCAGGGCAATGGATTACATTATTGGACAGCAAAAAAAGATGGAGTATTAATGTGTCATTCTCAATTAATCGATGAATAAACCGGCAAAACCATATTACGAATTTGCGGATTTTTTGCAAACCAGATTTCCCTATAAAGTTCAAAAAATTTCGATCAATGCGGGATTTTCTTGTCCCAACCGAGACGGAACAAAGGGATTTGGAGGTTGTACTTATTGCAATAACCAAACCTTCAGTCCGGAGTATTGTTTTTCGGGCAAAGGTGTAAGACAGCAACTGAATGAGGGCATTGATTTCTTTTCCGGCAAATATCCTCAAATGAAATTTTTAGCTTATTTTCAAGCATATACCAATACTTATGATGAAGTCGACCGCTTATTGGAAAAATACGATGAAGCGCTGCAACATCCCGATGTTGTAGGCTTAATTATCGGCACTCGTCCCGATTGCATGCCTGATGAACTTTTATCAGAATTACAAAAAATTTCCAAAAAGCATTTTCTCTTGATCGAATATGGGATGGAATCGACAATAAATGCCACTTTGGCATTTATTAACCGGGGGCATACTTACGAAGAATGTGTCGAAACAATTCATCGGACAAATGACGCCGGTTGTCTTTGTGGCATACATCTTATCTTAGGACTTCCCGGAGAAAACAGAGAAGATCTATTGAATCATGCCAGGACTATTTCTACGTTGCCCGTTACCACCGTCAAATTACATCAACTACAATTGATACGAAATACCAAAATGGCGCAACAATTTTTGGAACATCCTGAGTGGTTTCACTTTTATACAATGGATGAATACATTGACTTATGCATCGATTTCATCGAACTTTTACCGCCTCATTTTGTTCTGGAGCGATTTGTTTCCCAATCCCCGAAGGAATTAGTCATTGCACCCGATTGGCGTTCCAAAAACAACGAATTCATGTATAAATTAAACCAACGGATTGCTGAGCGGCAGGCATATCAGGGGAGATGGTATTTTTAATTTTTGAAGCTGCCTCAAAAACCCAAATGGGATTTTGAGGCAGCTTCATTGGGGCAAAACATATAAACTACCTTATGCGTTTGCTGAACAAGGTTTATTTTCTGATTACGATTTTTTCGATAACTGGAGTTTTTTCCACAAAAATCCGAACCAGATAAAGCCCATTGGCCAAACCTGAAACATCTACTTTTTCAATGACATTTTCATTTACTAAAACGCAGATTCCTGATTGATCGTATATTTCTATTTTTTCAACCGGAGTTTCAGATTGGATAAACAAATCATTTTTTACCGGATTGGGATATAAGGAAAGATTCGACGTATTTATCCTTGCCAAACTGCTGACAGTTGTAATCTCCAATTTCCCATTCAACAGGTTATAATCATAATTATTATCCGAGCCACCCGACAATAGAATTTCATACAATCCGGCAGGTGAGTTTTTCGTTGCACTACAATTAATGGTAGGAAGAATATCGAGAACCGATTCGTTTTCATCATTTTTGAAACCAGAATAGGTCAATGTAAAAACCGGATTATTTTCGCCGTATTTCCGTGAAACGTCATTGGGTTGGATTTTCAATGTTGTCTTATTTATTGTCAATAAAGCATTCTGATAAATAAAATTATAATTATCATCAGCTGCTCCTGAAGCCGTGATAACATAATTACCTATTGGACTCGTTTGCGTAGCTGGACAAACAATGGTTGGCAAAGTTTGTATTGCCTCGCGAGTATCTCCATTGACAAAACCATTGAAAGTATAAGTGAATGCAGGATTTTCATCACCATAATAACGCTCTTTGTTCTCTGCTGAGATCGTTAAATTGGCTTTACTTACCGCAAACGATTTACTATCGGAAATGGGCAGATAATTATTATTTCCTGCCTGTTGCGCCGTTACGGTAAAATTTCCTGTTCCTGCAATAGTAGCCTGATTGCCGGATATTGCTAATTTAGTCGGGTCAGACGATATATAAGTAACCGGTAATCCGGTACTCGTTTGTGCGCTCAATGTAAAAGCCACATCTCCGTAGGTTTTATTAGGAACAAAATCCAATGCAACAGTTTGAAATGCTTTGTTTACCGTCAGTAATTGTTGTACCGGGTTTGCTGCATAATAATTATCATTGCTGGCCACAGAAGCGGTGATATACGCTGCTCCTGCATTGTGAATAGTCACAATATTACCTGAAACAGTTGCTACATTGGTATTGGAACTTTCAAATGTAATCGACTGATTGGAAGTAACGCTTGCCAATAAAGAAAAAGTCGGGTCGCCATACGTTTTTTTCGGTAATTCATTGAATGTAATTGTTTGTAGAGCTTTATCGACTGTAAGGATAGTTACTGTTGAATAAACTTCGTTACAACCGTTCCAAATTTGACATTTATACACACCAGCATCGGCAATTTTCACCATAGGGAGGGAATATGTATTACTTGTAGCACCTTCAATTGGCGTACCGCCTTTATACCATTGATAATTGTAATGACTATCGGCTACATCTAAACTGAATGTAACGCTTTCATCTGTTATTTTAGAAGTATTTGTAAGAGGCAATGTATTAACTTGGGAGGGAATGGCATCAGAATAAGAACCCTTTACATAATTGGAATATGTGCCATCGCCATTAAGGGCTCGATAAATATATTGGCCGGGGGCTGGGTCGGTCTCAGTATAAAAAAATGTGGTACAGGCTATATCTACCCACGATTGTCCTTTATCAGCGCTACGTTGCCATTTGACAGGATTGCCTGTACTTGATAGTTGTAACTTCTTCTGTAATATCCCGAGTTAATAAAAAATATTTTCCCATGGAATAAGAGGCATTAAGAGATACAGCCATAGCTAATTTCTCCATATCCGCCTTAGAAGAAATCAAATACGGGTCATTTTCTGTTCCGTTCCCACCACTGTAAGTTTGAGCCGTTGTTGTGCCTATCGCAAGAAATAGGCACACAAAAATTGTAAAAATTTGTTTCATGATTGGATGTTTCCTACTCTCTTATAGGATTTTCGGTTTTTCCCCTCCTCCAGCACCTCAGAAGTAAATTGATTTAAAAAAGAAAGTGTGGCACTGAATACTTAATCTGAAGAGAACAGGTTCTGACAAAACCCATGAATATCAAACAAGCAACAGCCCCACACCATGTACGAGATATGATGGGAGAGTTATGCTCATTCTCTATTCATTTTTGAATTTGTCAGATTCGTTCTCTGAGAATTAAGCAAACACTTCCGTGTTTAACAAAAAGTATGTCTGTGCCCGAAAGCACAAGCACAAATATACAATATTTTGCTTATACACAGAGTAATCTCACTCCTAATGTGGAAATTGTTGCGTACTATTCAGTTTCTGTAGTTTTGGTACCCTATCGGCTTTCTCAACCAATTAAGTTCCTTATTTTTAGACTGCAATTCGGCCAACGTTTCATTGATTAATACCAATTGCATCCGGGTATCTTCATTAATATCGTTGTAGTCAGTAAATACTTCGTCAATATATTGTTTCAGTTCTTGAACTTCATTTTGTAATTCACTAACTTTATCAATTGGTGGATTAAGGATTAGCTGGCGAACAGCTACAAATGCACGCATGATACTAATATTTATGACTATTGCGGTTTCACTTCTTAATATGCTGGATAACATGGCAACACCCTGTTCTGTAAATGCAAAAGGCAGTGCCGATTTAGGCCGCTTTATCGGATATGTCATCACAAATTGTGATGGCATATTATCCCACTCAACTTTTGTAAGTTGGAACATAAAATCATCAGGAAATCGTTTAAAATTGCGCTTTACAGACTGATTTAAAATCCTAGTTTCTACCTGATATAATTCTGCCAAATCAAAGTCAAGCATCACTTTAAACCCTCGAATTTCATAAATCCGGTTTTGAATAACTTGCAATTTCATAGTTTGGTTGGTTTCTTACTTGATATTATTTTCTATAGTTTTGGTATTTTATTTGTTTTCTTAAAACTAATGTATTATCATTCCAGGTTAAACACTTTGCTGCCAATCAGATTTCCATCAGCAAAAATATCCACCCGATAATCTCCGGGAGAAAGGAATTCTTCAATTTTCCAATAAATCTGAACATACGTCTCTTCTCCGGTATATTCAATGGTACGTTTACTGGAATAATTGATTTCTTTATTTTCATATTGAAAAGTATTGGCCCTGCTTTTAACCAATATGTCGCCGTCGGGCCGTTGTATCCGGATAAAAATAGTCTTTTCTCCTGTAGGCGCTGTAATATTTTTATTGATAGCAAAATTAATCGCCAATTGATCCATTTTTTTGACCTTATCAGTCGATTTATTTTTGTCTGTAATTCCGGTCACGCTAATATTGCCTGCATCTAACCTGGAAGCAAGGTTAACCCGTTCCGACAAAGCCTCTTTTTCCTGGGTTATCTGACTGATTGTATGAGTGGCTTGTTGATATTGCCGGGAAACTTTTTTGTTTTCCTCCGTCAGTTTTTGATTCAGGCGATTTAAGGAATCAATTTCCTGAACATATCCGCGCATGATTGTACGCAAGGATTCCAATTCTTTTTTCAATTCGCTGATCCGGGTAGCATTGGTTGCTTTTACAGTACGTAATTCCTCCATCAAACGTTGCACTTTTACCTGCTCACGTTCCAACTTAGCGACTAAGGAATCATTACTTGTTTCAAATTTATATCCTTCGTATTGTAATGAAAGTTGATTATATTCGTCAGCCAAGTCTTCTTTATCGAGTTCAAATTGCTGCTCTAATTGAGCCATTTGTTTGCGTTGCTGCAAGATGTAATAGACTGCCACTCCGGTCAAAACCAAAAATACAACAATAAAAATCCACAAACTCTGCCTATTTTTCATACATACATAATTTTCAAACCTTACAGAGCATTTCTCTGCCAAAAAATACCTTCCTGATATCCTTGTATCTGAGAATCGGCTTCTGCTTTTTGTAAACGTTTTTCAGCCAAACAACAATATTCTTCACTTTGCTCCACGCCACAATAATTGCGTCCCAATTTTTTAGCCACTACAGATGTCGTTCCGGATCCCAAAAACGGGTCAAAAACCATACCATTCGGAGGACAGCTGGCTAAAATAAGTTTTGCAATTAATTTTTCCGGTTTTTGTGTCGGATGGTCTGTATTTTCGGGCATTGACCAATAAGGAACAGTAATATCATCCCAAAAATTAGACGGATACGTCATCCGGAAACGTCCGTCTTTGGTCTCTTCCCAATCTTTCGGGAGACCGTTTTCCCTGTATGGAGCATTCACCCTTCGTTTCATTTTGACGGCATCTACATCAAAATAATAGTTTTTCGGATCCTGGACTCCAAACCAAATATCTTCCATCCCGTTTTTCCAATTCTTTTGCGCTCCACGGCCTTTTTCGCGCTGCCAGGTAATTCGGTTCATCACGACCAGGAACTCGTCTATAACGGAAAATAAAAAGGATGTGGACTGCCAATCTCCACAAAGGTACAACGACCCTTGCGGTTTCAATAAGCGAACAACCTGGGGAAACCAGGAATGCAAATATTCTAAATAGCTGAAATTCTTCATCCTGGAGAATTTCATTCCTGAAAAATCTTTCGTCAGGTTATACGGAGGATCCACAATGATCAGATCGGCAAAACCCTGGGGAAGAACTTTCAGCGCTTCCATCAGATCGCCATGAATCGTTTTATTCGTAATATCGTCGATTGACAAAACTTCGGAAGAAACCGGCAATAATCGTTCTTTGAAAACAGGAATTTCCGTTTTTTCAAGAAACAAAGTCCGGTTTCGAGGGGAACGTATCTTATCTATAGCCTGTTTTTTCGCCATGTCTGCTTTTAATAAAACTTGGCTGCAAGTTGATTTGCAACTTCTAAAGACTCTACTTTTCCTACATCAATCATTTCAACTCCGGAAGGACAATAAGCTGCAATTGTATATTGTTGAGCTATTGACAAATAAAAATCAATAATAGAAAATTTTCCTTCCCAACCTTCCATGTATTGAAATATCTGAGGAGAGATTACATGTATCCCGTTGAATGCCATAGACTTAAAATTTTCAATGTGCATTCCGTCCGGTTTTATTTCTCCGGAAGTTTCATTTTTCCAGGCTTTCAAATGCTGCTGATCATCAAAAAGCAAATAACGATTCGATTTGCGTTCACCGACAAACAGGCTGGCCAACGCTCCGGACTGTCGATGGAATCGATAAAAATCGGTCAAATTTACATTCGACAAAATATCCACATTATGCACAAAAAAAGGAACATGGTCATCAAAAAAACGGGAGGCGAACTTAATTCCTCCTCCTGTTTCCAATAAATTTCCGGTTTCATCGGAAAATTCGACTCGCATCCCAAAATTATTTTCAGACCGGACGAAATCAATAATTTGTTCTCCTTTATGGTGAATATTGATAATGATTTCCGACACACCGGCAGCTTGGAGTTTCTGCGCCACATGCTTCAAAAGGGGTATTCCATTGACCGGGACCAATGCTTTGGGCATCGAATCGGTTAAGGGCTTTAACCGGGTACCTAATCCAGCCGCAAAAATCAAGGCTTTCATATCAGATATCTTCTTCTACTACCAGGTTGTCAATAATAAATTCCTGCCTTTCCATCGTATTTTTCCCCATATAAAACTCCAGCATTTCTTTTACGGAATCTTGTTTTTTCATGGTTACAGGATCCAATCTCAAATCCTTTCCGATAAAATTCTTAAATTCATTCGGAGAAATTTCTCCCAATCCTTTGAATCGGGTAATTTCGGGATTTGGCTTTAATTTTTCGATGGCTTCTATTCGTTCTTCCTCCGAATAACAATAAATCGTTTCCTTTTTATTTCGCACCCTGAACAGAGGCGTTTGCAGGATAAACATATGGTTATTCTTGATTAAATCGGGGAAAAACTGCAAAAAGAATGTGATAATCAGCAATCGGATGTGCATCCCATCGACATCGGCATCAGTCGCAATAATGACTTTATTATACCGCAAGCCTTCAAGCCCGTCTTCGATATTTAAAGCAGCCTGCAACAGATTGAACTCTTCGTTTTCATATACGATTTTCTTAGTAAGGCCAAAACAGTTTAAGGGTTTTCCCCGTAAACTAAATACTGCCTGATAATTCGGATCGCGACTTTGTGTAATGGAACCGCTTGCCGAATCTCCCTCCGTGATGAAAATACAGGTTTCATCCAGATCTTTTCCCTTGGCGTCACTATAATGTAATCGACAGTCTCTCAGCTTCTTATTATGCAGATTTGCTTTTTTTGCCCGTTCACGCGCCAATTTGGTAACACCGGCAATTGCTTTTCGTTCCTTCTCGGAATCTAAGATTTTTTTCAACATAACATCCGCAATATCAGCATGTTTATGTAAAAAATTATCCAATTCCTTTTTGATGAAATCGCCAATAAATTTAGCAATAGACGGACCATTTGGCCCCATATCTTTTGAACCTAATTTTGTTTTTGTCTGGGATTCAAAAACAGGTTCTTCCACTTTCACACTAATAGCAGCGATCAAACCAGCGCGAATATCCGCGTACTCAAAATTTTTGTTATAATATTCTTTGATCACCTTCGAAATACTTTCCCTGAAAGCCGACTGATGTGTTCCTCCCTGAGTCGTATGTTGCCCATTCACAAAGGAATAGTATTCTTCTCCATATTGATTGGCATGTGTAATTACAATCTCAATATCTTCTCCCTGTAATCGAATAATCGGATACAGAGGTTCAGAAGTCATATACTCGTTGAGCAGGTCTTCCAATCCGTTTTTAGAAAAGAATTTTTTTCCGTTGTATATGATAGTGAGGCCGGGATTGAGATACACATAATTTTTCAACAACGCTTCGACATGTTCGTCTTTGTAATTGAATTCTTTGAAAAGGGTATCGTCGGGAATAAAATTAATCAGCGTTCCATTCGGCTCATTTGTCGATGAAACCGGGGGATTTTCGATTATATGAGCTTTAGAATATTCAACGACTTTTGTTTCCTTTTCCCGGAAACTTTGCACCAACATATAAGACGATAATGCGTTAACGGCCTTAATACCAACGCCATTCAGCCCTACTGATTTTTTAAACGCTTTAGAATCGTATTTACCACCCGTATTCATCCTGGAAGAAGCATCGACGACGCTTCCCAATGGAATTCCGCGACCATAATCCCGGATAGTAACCACTCCCTCCTGGATGGTAATATCAATATTTTTGCCATAACCCATCATGAACTCGTCCATAGAGTTATCCAACACTTCTTTCAGCAATACATAAATACCGTCGTCAGCATAAGTGCCATCGCCCAATTTTCCGATATACATCCCGGGACGGAGCCGTATATGTTCCCACCATTCAAGTGATTGAATGTTATCTTCGTTATACTCAACATGTCCGTTTTGAGTCGATACGGCTAAAACTTCAGTCTCCATTCAGAATTTAAGTTACAACTGTTTAATAAATGCTCTTCTTGTTTTATGATGTGTTCTTTCAAATACATCCCACATTGATTGTACTTTATTATTTAATTCCAATTCCGGATTACTTTCAGCAAATTTATACCCTTTTTGATTGAATATAGGTATTAAATCATTGAATATCATCGCATTAACGCCTTTACTTTGGTATTCCGGAGCAATTCCGATAATATACAGATCGATTACATCGTTTTTTCCATACATGGCTTTTAATAAATAAGCCCAGCCAAACGGAAACAGGCGCCCTTTAGCTTTTTGCAATGCTAAAGATAAATTGGGTAAGGTAATTCCAATTCCAACTACATCATCTTTGTGATCGACAATCAAAGTAATCAAATCCAAACGCAGCATTGGAATATACATTTTGATATAGTACTCAATTTGTTTTGGACTCAACTCCGAATACCCATACAACGGTTTGTATGCTTCATTCCAAAGTTCAAAAATTTTCGATGCATAAGGCCAAATATCGCGTGTGCGTTTGAACTTCATCACTTTGAAATTATATTTTTTGCTCACGATTTCGCCAACTCTCCTGAATCTTTCGGGAATAAATTCGGGCACTGTTATTTTAAACTCATGCCAATCCTGATCTTTTTGAAATCCAAGTTTTGCCAAATGCTCTTTGTAATAAGGATAGCTATAATTGGTAGCCATAGTTCCCAATTGGTCAAAACCCTCGATCAATAATCCTTCGTGATCCAAATCAGTAAAACCCAAAGGGCCATGAAGCGCTTTCAGTCCTTTTTTCCGCGCCCAATTTTCAACAGCTTTAAACAACGCAGCAGACACTTCATAATCATCTACAAAATCAAGAAAACCAAAGCGTGCATATTGTTGCTTCCAATGTTCATTCGCCCGGTGGTTGATAAGTCCGGCAATTCGACCTACAATTTTATTGTCCTGATAAGCCAGATAATAAATTGCTTCACAAAAATCAAACGCCGGATTTTTCTTTCGGCTCAATGTCATCATTTCATCCGAAATCAATGAAGGAACATGGTAAGGACAATCCTTATACAATTCAATATTAAACTCCACGAACTTTTCTAAAGTCTCTTTGTCCTTTACTTCAATTATTCTAACAGCCATTATTTCTATTTTCTTTTGAAAGTTTCAAAATCATGCAAAGATAATTCTTTTTTTGCAGAAAAGTACAACACATAATTTTAGGAATTTGATGGCACACGGATGACACAGATTAGGCGCGCCGCGTGCCGCACTGTATTGTATTCAATCAACGAGCAATTGACAAACCGGCAAACAACACTTCTGCTTTTTTCCTGCCAATTAAATTAGCCACTTCATCGAAAGGAGCCTTTTTGAGTTGGCTCACACTTTTGTACTTTATCAGCAATTTTGTTTTGAGCGTCTCCCCTATTCCTTTAATATGATCTAACTCCGATTCGATTTGTTGTTTGCTTCTTTTTTGCCGATGAAAAGTAATTCCAAAACGATGCGCTTCATCGCGCAAATGCTGAATCAATTTGAGGCTTTCCGAATTTTTATCAAGATATAAAGGTACCGGATCATTTGGGAAATATATTTCCTCCAATCGCTCTGCAATCCCAATGATTGCAATTTTACCATAAAGTCCCAACGTTTTCAAGGCATCGGTCGCAACACTCAATTGTCCCTTTCCTCCATCTACAACGATCAATTGCGGAAGCGATTCCTCTTCGGCAAGCATCCGGCTATACCGGCGGGTAACAATTTCATGCATGGATGCAAAATCATTGGGGCCAACAACTGTCTTAATATTAAAATGCCGGTAATCTCGTTTTGAAGGTTTTCCTTTTTTAAAAACGACACATGCAGCAACCGGATTTGTTCCCTGAATATTTGAAGTATCAAAACACTCAATATGTAGTGGCAGCTCGCTCAACTGCAAATCTTTCTGCAAGGTCAACAAAACCCGAACGCCCCGTTGTTCCGGATTCAATTTTTCCGCTTGTTTTTGCAGATCCAATTTATATTGTTTTACATTTTTTTCCGACAATTCGAGCAACTTCTTTTTATCGCCTCGTTGCGGGATAAGGAATTCCACTCCTTCCAATTCTATCTCCGGCAGGAATGGAACAATTACTAATTTTGCCTGACTTTCAAACCGGCTTCTCAATTCCAGGATTCCCAAGGCTAATATTTCTTCCCGGGTTTCATCCATTCGTATTTTATATTCAATGGTATATCCTCTGACGATGACTCCGGAGCTAATATGCAGATAATTGATATATACTGCATCATTATCATCGGATTGATCGAAAGTGAAAACATCAATATTCGTCAATTTCGTATTGACAACTACAGATTTTGCTTTATAATTTTCAATCAATCGGTATTTTTTCTTCAGCAGTTCAGCTTCTTCAAAACGCAGTTCCGCAGCAAAACGTTGCATCTCATCATACAGATGTTTGCTTATAGCATGAATATTCCCTTTCAATATTTCATGAACAAATAAAATATTCTGATTGTAATCAGCTTCCGACTGTAATCCTTCGCAAGGGCCCAAACATTTTTTGATATGATATTGTAAACAAACTTTGAATTTTTTTGCAGCAATATTTTCCTTTGTCAACGGATAACGGCAGGTCCGGATCGGATACAGTTCAGTTATCAACTTCAGCAATAGTTTTACTGTTCCCACAGAAGGATAAGGCCCATAATACGTTGATTTATCATTCACTTTATTCCGGGTAAGAAAAACACGGGGGAAGGGTTCATTTTTCACGACGATCCAGGGATACGTTTTATCATCTTTTAACATGATATTATATCGAGGCTGATGCTCTTTGATCATGTTATTTTCGAGTAACAGCGCATCGCTTTCCGACTCGACAACTACATATTGGATGTTGCGTATTTTTTTTACCAACACCCGGGTTTTGGGATAAGGATGGTTTTTATTAAAATAAGATGAAACTCGTTTTTTCAAGTTTTTGGCCTTGCCAATATAAAGAATTGTCCCGTTTTCATCCAAGAAAATATAACACCCGGGGCTATCCGGCATCGAAGACAGAATTTGAGCCAAATTCGGGGCAATATTTTTCAATTCAGAATTCATAAGTACATTTTACAAACAGGTTATATTATTTTTCTTATAAATATTATATACCATTAATTATATAGGATATTTAAGAATTGATTTCACTTCAATATCCGGATCAAAATGTTCTCTCCCATTCAGGTCTTCCAATTCGATCAGGAAATTCACATAAATTTTCCGGGGATTGAACCGCTTCATTAATCGACAAGCGGCAAGCATAGTTCCTCCCGTCGCCAACAAATCATCATGCAACAGCACAATATCATTTTCCGTTAATGCATCCTGATGAATCTGAATTGAATCTATTCCATATTCTTTTTCATAAGATTCTTCAAAAACAGCTGCGGGCAATTTGTGAGGCTTACGAATCGGAACAAATCCGATATTCAATCTCGTTGCCAAAATCGGCCCCATTATAAATCCGCGCGATTCAATCCCGACAATCTTTGTTATTCCTTTGTCTTTATACATCTCGTACAACAAATCAGACAAATCAGACAAACATGCAGCATTTTTAAACATTGTTGTCACATCTTTGAACTGAATACCTGGCTTCGGGAAGTCCGAAATGTTCCGAACAGAACTCTTCAATCGCTCAACAATCTCAAATTCACTCATTTACAGTATTATTTTAAATTTATTTTCCCCAATTTCGCAATTTGTTCCACGTGGAACACAATTTTATCGCCCCAACAAAACCAACAAAACATTTATATCATTTGGAGAAACCCCTGGAATCCGACTTGCCTGAGCAATTGTCTCCGGATCTATTCGGCTCAGCTTTTGTTTTGCTTCGGTTGACAAAGATTGAATCGTGCCATAATCAAATTTTCCTTTAATTTTAACACCTTCCAATCTATTAATCTTATCCGCTATCAATTTTTCCCTTTCAATATAGCCATTATACTTCATCAAAATCTCAGCAGCTTCAATAATTTCTTCTTTCCGATCAGGAACTAATTCCAATTGTTCACGCAAAGCGGGAATCAATTCTGATAATTTTTGCAAATCCAATTGTGGACGCAACACTAAATCAATTAATTTTACGCCTCGTTTCAAAGGAACAGTTCCAAATTCTTCCAAACCAGCATTAACATAATCAGCCTTTACAGAATAAGAATTTACAAAATCCACAATTCGGGAAATTTCACTTCGCTTCTCAAGCAAAAGATTATACCGGGCAGAAGAAGCTAATCCCAATTGATATGATTTTTCCGTCAATCGCATATCCGCATCATCCTGACGCAACAAAATACGATATTCTGCACGGGAAGTAAACATTCGATAAGGTTCATCCACACCTTTTGTAACCAAATCGTCAATAAGCACTCCAATATACGCCTCATCGCGACCTAATACAAAATCTTCTCCCCCATGAGTTTGAATATGCGCATTAATTCCGGCCATCAAACCTTGAGCGCCTGCTTCTTCATAACCCGTAGTCCCATTAATTTGTCCGGCAAAAAACAAATTTTTAATTTGCTTCGTTTCCAATGTATGAGTCAATTGAGTAGGATCAAAAAAATCATATTCAATGGCATACCCCGGACGATAAATCTGAATATTTCGAAATGCAGGAATTGTTTGCAATGCATTCAACTGTGTAGCCAAAGGCAATGAAGAAGAAAATCCATTCAAATAATACTCCTGTGTATTTTCTCCTTCCGGCTCCAAAAATAACTGATGTTGCAATTTATCTGCAAAAGTGACAATTTTGGTTTCAATACTCGGACAATAACGAGGTCCTATACTCTGAATCTGCCCATTATAAAGAGGAGAATCGACCAATCCATCACGCAATATATTATGAGTTTGCTCATTTGTATAAGTAGTCCAACAACTCAACTGCTTTAATGGGCGAGATGGATAATTCATAAAAGAAAATTTATGAAAATCCGTTTCACCGGGTTGCTCTTCCATCAAGGAAAAATCAACACTTCTTCCATCAATTCTAACAGGAGTTCCTGTTTTCATTCGATCAGCAGAAAAGTCCAAAGAAACCAATTGCTCTGTAATTCCATAAGAAGCAGGTTCTGAAATGCGACCGCCACGCAATTGTGTTTTTCCGATATGAAGTAATCCGTTCAAAAAAGTACCGACAGTTAGAACAACTGTTTTTGAAGAAAATTCAACACCTAAAGCAGTTTTCACACCACAAACCGTTTTATTTTCAATCAATAATTCGGTTACGGTATCTTGCCAAACAGACAAATTCGGAGTTTGATCAATCCTCATTCGCCAGGTTTCGAGAAAACGGGCACGGTCGCTTTGCGCCCGCGGACTCCACATTGCAGGGCCTTTTGATCGGTTCAACATCCGGAATTGAATCGCCGTTCTATCGGTTACAATTCCCATTTGTCCGCCTAAAGCATCAATTTCACGAACAATCTGCCCTTTTGCAATTCCTCCAACTGCCGGATTACAACTCATTTGGGCTATTTTATTCATATCCATTGTTATCAGCAATGTTTTAGAACCCAAATTAGCGGCGGCAACGGCGGCATCGCATCCTGCATGGCCGGCTCCGACAACAATTACATCATAATGAAACGTCATATCCCTCTCCTATTCTTCTCTTAAACGCAAAGCATCATTTTCTTTTTCCCGCATCATGGCTTCTTCTTCTTCCGTACCATCTTTTAAACCGCACAAATGAAGAATTCCGTGAATAATGACACGATACAATTCATTAGAAAAATCTGTACCAAATTTTACAGAATTGGATTTTACAGTATCCACAGAAATGAAAATATCTCCGGAAATCGTACCATTTGCAGAATAATCAAAAGTAATAATATCAGTATAATAATCGTGCTGCAAATATTGTTTGTTCATCTCTAAAATGACTTCGTCAGAACAAAAAATATACGCAATTTCATCCACTTCTTTTCCATAAAGATGAGCAACTTGCTTAATCCAAATATTTGTTTCTCTACGTTTGATGTTTGGAAGTGTAGTTCCTTCCGTTTGATAAGTTATTGGCATAAAATAAAAAAATGCTTGCAAATACATTTAATTTGCAAGCAAAGGTACGATTAATTTTTCAGTTACGAGTGCGAGTGGCAGCTTACAAGTTAATGAAAAAACAAATAGCAGACAAAAATAGCAGCAATCACTCCGGCCAAATCTGCCAATAAAGATCCTGTAACCGTATATCGTGTATTTTTAATATTCACAGCACCATAATATACAGCAACTAAATAAAAAGTAGTATCGGTTGATCCCTGAAAAACACTGGCCAAGCGTCCTACAAAAGAATCAGCGCCATAAGTACCCATAGCATCCAACATCATTCCCCGCGCTCCACTCCCACTCAAGGGTTTCATAATAGCTGTCGGCAATGCAGGAACAAAATCTGTATTGAATCCACACCAGGCAACAACAGAAGAAACTCCGGAAATTAAAAAATCCATTGCTCCCGAAGCGCGGAAAAGCGCAATAGCAACCAACATGGCCACTAAATAAGGAATAATCATGACTGCTGTTTTAAAACCATCTTTCGCTCCTTCAATAAATGCTTCATAAACATTGACTTTTTTTCGAATTCCCGAAACAATAAAAGCAACAATAATAGACAATAGCAAAAAGTTCGCAATCAGACCTGAATAAGTAGCAATTTGTTCCTGGGGCATGGAGCGAAACAACCAAAGCACCAAAGCTATAAAAGCAATCATCCCGCCAAAAAAGCCTAACAATACTTTATCCAATAAGTTGATTTTCTGGCGAATACAAACATAAAAAGCCCCGGCTAAAGTAGCTATAAAAGTGGCAATCATTAAGGGAATAAAAATATCGGAAGGATTAGCTGCGCCCTGTTGTGCCCGGTAAACCATAATAGTAACCGGAATAAGTGTCAAGCCAGAAGCATTCAGCACCAAAAACATAATCATCGGATTGGTTGCCGTATCTTTGTTATGATTCAACTCCTGCATTTCTTTCATCGCTTTCAAACCAAGGGGAGTTGCCGCATTATCCAAATTTAACATATTGGCAGCAATGTTCATAAAAATCGAACCGATAGCAGGATGTCCTTTCGGAATATCAGGAAACAAGCGACTAAAAACAGGAGCGCCAATACGAGCTAAAAAATTGACCATCCCCCCTTTTTCGCCAATTTTCATAAATCCAAGCCAAAGAGACAATACTCCTGTCAATCCCAACGATATTTCAAAAGCCGTCCTTGCAGAATCAAATGTAGCCTGCATCATAGCAGTAAAAACATTCATATCGCCGGTAACCAATACTTTACAAATTCCTATAACAAAAGCGATGAGGAAAAAAGCGATCCAGATATAATTGAGAACCATAAGATTACAAAATAAAAATTAAAGATTTCTCTGACTGACAAAAATAATATAATTTTGTGGTTTCCTTGAAAAAATTAGCAATGAAAAATTATCAAGCAGTTATTTTTGATTTAGACGGAACATTAGTGGATTCGTTGACAGATATTGCCGATTCGATGAACAATATCTTACTCCGGTTTGGATATCCGACTTACAGCTACGAAGCCTATAAATATTTTGTAGGAAATGGACTTAAAAACCTGGTATATAATTGCTTACCGGAAGGAGAAAAAACAGAAGAAAAAGCAACTCATTGTTTATCCGCCATGATGGAAGAATATGGAAAACATTATGCAGATAAGACTCATTTATACAACGGAATCAGCGAATTGTTGGATTTTCTGGTTCTCAATAAGATGAAACTTGCCGTGCTTTCTAACAAAGCAGATGAAATCACAAAAAAAATCTGTAACAGATTGCTTTCCCAATGGCATTTTGATATCATCCTGGGAGCAACCGAAAATTTTCCCCGAAAACCGGCTCCAAATGCAGCTCTTTATATTTCAAAACAATTGAATATAAATACTGAAAAATTCTTATATTTAGGAGACACAAATATCGACATGAAAACAGCCAATGCTTCCGGTATGTTTTCTGTAGGAGTAACCTGGGGATTCAGAACCCGGCAGGAATTGCAGGAAGGGGGAGCAAAAATGATTATCGATTTTCCTACAGATTTATTGTCATTATTTAATCAAGACAAATTCGTGTAAAAATAATCGCATTTTCTTTTTACAAAATCATTTATATGTAAAAAAAATCGCATTCTTTTTACATGAGAATAGGTTCATATAAAAAAAATCGTATTTCTTTTACATGAGAATATTGATACATAAACAAATTTTGATTTACTTTACATGCACAAAAAAGCTTCTGTATGGAAAATTTAAAATTATTACCTTTTGATTTCGACTTTGAAACAAAAAATATTCTCAAAAAAGTTGCAACAGCCCATAGAAGACTCGCTGAATTAAAAGGAATTACCGATACAATTCCCAACCATGCCATATTAATCAATACACTTGCCCTTCAAGAAGCAAAAGACAGCTCTGCCATTGAAAATATCATTACAACTCATGATGAAATGTTCAAATCGCAACTGTTTGAAGATGATTTCAAAAGTCCTGCCATGAAAGAAGTTGCATCCTATGTTGAAGCACTTGTCTGTGGCTTTGAAATCGTGAAACAAACAAAAATGCTGACAAATAAAGATATTCTGAAAATTCAGGAAAAGCTGAAAAAAAATGATGCCGGATTCCGCAAACTTCCGGGAACAGCACTCAAAAATCAATTGACAGGAGAAACTGTCTATATGCCACCTCAGGATTATGACGAAATTGTAAAGCTGATGACCAACTTGGAGGCATTTATCAATGACGAATCATTATCCGACCTTGACCCATTAATTAAAATGGCTATCATTCACTTCCAATTTGAAAGCATCCACCCATTTTATGATGGAAATGGAAGAACAGGACGTGTAATCAATATCTTATACTTGGTTCTGAGCGATTTATTAGAAATTCCGGTCTTATATTTAAGCCGCTATATTATAAGGAATAAAGCCGAATACTACCGGCATTTACAAGCCATTAGAGAAAATGAAACATGGGAAGAATGGGTAATTTTCATACTGGATGGCATCGAAAAAATCTCAATAGAAACAATCGGTTTAATCCGGGATATAAAAAATTTAATGCAACAATATAAACACAACATCCGCGAACAATTTCCTTTTTACAGTCAGGATTTACTAAACAATCTATTTAAACATCCATATACTAAAATAGATTTTATGATGCAGGATTTAAGTATCAGCCGCCCTACAGCGGCAAAATATCTCGATGAACTTTCGATAAAAGGATTTTTGAAAAAAGAAAAGATTGGAAAGTATAACTACTATGTCAATCAACCATTATTCGAGCTTTTTGCAACAGAAAAACATACATTCCCAAAAGTCGACCCAATTATAACTGTAAATCCCACAATAAAACAATGAGCAACTGGATTCAGGAAAATTATATTGAAATCATCGGAGTCGTTCTGGCATTTATCTATATTTTGCTGGAAATCAAGCAAAAATGGACCATGTGGATCGTTGGAATTATCAGTTCTTCCTTTTATGTTTACATCTTTTTTCAAAGCAAAATATATGCACAAATGGGATTAAATTTTTATTATGTGCTTATGGGATTTTATGGATTGTATTGTTGGAAATTTCTGAAAAACAAAAAAAATAAAGAAATAAAAACAACCAATATAAATACTAAAACAATAATAATATTAAGTGTAATTACTATCGCATTAACCGGCATTATTGCTTACATATTAAAAAATTTTACAGATTCTCCTGTCCCCTGCCCCGATGCTTTCGTTGCGGCCTTAAGCATTGCTGCAACCTGGATGGTAGCTCACAAAATAGTAGAAAACTGGTATGTATGGATTTTTGCAGATTTTCTCTCTATCGGACTGTGTTTTTACCAAAAACTTTATGCAAGCAGTATTCTATTTGTAGTTTATTGCATCATGTCGATAATAGGATTAATCGAATGGAAAAAATTACTGAAAACACAACAATGATGATTCCCATTATACAAAATTTCAAAACGATAGTATTAGCCAATGGAGCTTTTCCTTCACATGATATTCCTTTGTCATTTTTAAAAAATGCAGAAAGAATAATTTGTTGCGATGGCGCTACCGAAAATTTATTGATTTTTGGCTTAGAACCAAATTACATTGTGGGAGACTTGGATAGCTTATCCGACTCATTAAAAGCAAAATATGCCGATATTTTACAACACAATCCCGACCAGGAAACTAACGACTTAACAAAAGCAATTCACTTTTGTGCAGAAAACGGTTGGAAAGAAATCACGATACTTGGCGCCACCGGAAAACGAGAAGATCACAGCTTGGCAAATATCTCATTATTAGCCGATTACAGCCAAATAATAAAAGTGCAACTACTAACCGATTATGGAGTATTTGTACCAATCGCCACTTCAACCGTATTTGAGAGTTTTGAAGGGCAACAAATTTCCATTTTCAGCCTTACGCCTGAAACTCGTTTCACAACAAACAACCTTCGATATCCTCTCAATAAAAGGCCGTTGCAATCGTGGTGGCAAGGGACATTAAACGAAACTATCGATAATAATTTCGAAATAAAAATCGATCAGGGAAAAGTGTTGGTTTTCAGGGAATATCAACCCAAACTATAGAATCAATTTTTTGCCCAACGTTTTAAAGTCGGAAAAAATTGTCGCATTTGAGTAATCGCTTCTTCTTTAGTCAAATTTTGTCCACTGTCTTTATTAAATTCTTCCAAAAACTGAATGCAATGATCAATCATTTCATCCATCGTGCAGTCTTCATTAAAAATTCCTTCGGTATAACAATAACAACAGTATTCCCTATTCACCGAAAGATCTTTGTTCGTTCCATATTGTTCAGGATCAGTCAGCGGCATACCGCAACTTTGGCATAATAATGTGTTCATAATAAACTGTTTACAAAGTTAATAACCACACAAATATACAGAATATCAATCAAACAACATGAGATTTGAAGTTATAAAAACATAAAAAATGAAAGATAAATCCGTACCTTTGCACCCTTAAAATAATAGAGAGTAGAGAATAGAGAATTGAAAACGTTTTTTGAATTCTCTATTCTCCACTCTCCACTCTCAATTAAAAAAACATGATTACAGTCAGCAATTTAGCTATTCAATTTGGAAAAAGAGTTCTATTTCAAGATGTTAATTTAAAATTCACTCCCGGAAATTGCTATGGCATTATCGGAGCCAACGGAGCCGGTAAATCCACATTTTTACGAGCATTAAGCGGAGATTTGGATCCAAGCACAGGATCTATCAGCTTTGGACCAGGCGAACGGCTTTCCGTATTACGCCAGGATCACTTTGCATACGATGAATTTACTGTTATGGATACAGTATTGCAAGGACACACTGTGCTTTGGAACATTACAAAAGAAAAAGACGCTTTATATACCAAAGCCGATTTCAGCGATGCTGATGGAGTAAGAGCCGCTGAATTGGAAGAAAAATTCGCCGAACTCGAAGGCTGGAATGCCGAAAGCGATGCCGCCAATTTGCTAAGCGGATTGGGCATCAAAGAAGATATGCACTACATGACCATGAAAGATATAGGCGGAAAAGAAAAAGTACGTATCTTATTGGCGCAGGCTTTATTTGGGAAACCCGACAACTTATTGCTTGACGAACCAACCAACGACCTGGATATTGAAACGGTGATGTGGCTCGAAAATTATCTCTCCGAATTTGAAAATACGGTTCTTGTCGTTTCGCACGACCGGCACTTTTTGGATTCGGTTTGTACACACACCGTTGACATTGATTATGGAGATATCAAATTATTTTCCGGAAACTACAGTTTCTGGTACGAATCCAGTCAATTGGCTCTGCGTCAACAACAACAACAAAATAAAAAAGCCGAAGAAAAGAAGAAAGAATTGGAAGAATTCATCCGCCGGTTCAGCGCCAATGTGGCTAAATCTAAGCAAACCACGAGCCGTAAAAAGATGATTGAAAAACTCAATATTGAGGAAATTCAACCTTCTTCTCGCAAATATCCGGGAATCATTTTTACGCCTTCCCGCGAAACGGGAAATAAAATTCTGGAAGTGAACGGACTTTCGGCCAGTATTGAAGGAGATATACTTTTTAAAAGCGTATCGTTTAACATCGAGAAAGACGACAAAATCATTTTTCTGTCGCGCGATCCACGAGCGATGACCGCATTTTTCCAAATCATCAACGATGAACAAAAAGCCGACGAAGGTACTTTTGAATGGGGACAAACCATCACTACGGCCTATCTGCCACTCGATAATTCTGCATTTTTTGATACAGATATGAATTTGGTTGACTGGATTGCTCAATTTTCGGAAGATACACATGAAGTCTATTTAAAGGGTTATTTGGGCAAAATGTTATTTTCCGGGGAAGAAGTACTCAAAAAAGCCAGCGTACTCTCAGGAGGCGAAAAAATGCGTTGTATGATTGCACGGATGATGCTGAAGAACGCCAATTGCATGATTTTAGATTCTCCTGCCAATCACCTGGATTTGGAATCCATCCAGGCTTTCAACAATACATTGAAGAATTTCAAGGGAAATATCCTCATGTCGAGCCACGACCACGAATTTATCCAAACCGTTTGTAATCGCGTTATCGAATTGACTCCCAACGGAATTATCGATAAAATTATGGATTACGATGACTATATTACTTCGGATGACATCAAAGAATTGAGGAAAAAGCTGTACAAATAAAAACAATAAATTCAGAACGAAATTTCAACCGACTTATATCCCAACGTTTCAAAAAACGGTTTGAGGAAAAGCGTTGCATTTTGTTTTGTCTGATCCAATATCCCTGATTCAAGGACTGTTTTTCGCAATTGCTTTTCAGCTTCCTGATAAGCATTATCAACCAGATCGGCCGTCACAAAATAATCGTATTTGGTCTCATACACCCGCGACTTTTCATGATTGATTTTGCAATAACAAAGTTCCGGTTGCGGCAATTTGATTTTAATTGCATCTTTTTCAATCACAATATCTTCCGGTTTCATTTTTTGAAAATCAATGCAACCTGCCGCTTCACCGTTAATAATCAACAAGGCGCTGGCATTAGGCAGCCATTGCCTCACCAGTTTATGTTCCATCACATCACGGACATTCATCCGCACCAGTTCCAATCTACCGATAGCTTCTATTTTTTCAACCACTTCCTGATGAGTTGAAACAAAATTTCTCTCTTCGTTTTGGAATTTTAAAAATACCCAAATCCCAAAGAAAAGAACAATAAGAAGAAATAAAAACAACAACAAACGTACTATTGATTTCATAATAAAAATGTGTTAATGTCCTGATTCTCGCTTCAAATATACAAAAAATCTTACCGATAATCAAACACAAAAAGAATGAAAATTAAAATCCTAAAAAATACAAAAACACAACGTAAGTGCCTGATTAAAAAGGAATAAAATCATTGACTTGTCAAAAATTATTCATACTTTTGCCAATTACTATTTTATTATCACTTAAAAGAAAATTTCCATGAAACGCAAAGTTCTCATCCTTTGTATTACCTTAGCCCCTTTCGTACTCACACAGGCCGAAGAAAATCCTTATCTTTTTTCACCAAAAGGCATTGCAGAAATCCATATCACCATGTTAAACGGAAAAAACTGGAGGGATATTCAAAACGAAAAAGCAACCGACAACTATCAAGGAAAATTGGAAGCGCGTATGGTCATTAAAAATTCCGCATCTTCCACATACAGCGAAGAAACATTATATAATGGAAAAATTTTCATCGACGGCAGAGGCAATACATCCTGGCACATCAGCAAACGTCCTTATGGCATTGATCTAATAACCGAAAATGGCGAAGACAACCCTTTTCCGGTACTGGGAATGCCTGCTGACGAAGAATGGGTGCTGCACAATTTAGGACATGATAAAAGTTTGCTAAGATTACCATTGGCGCTCTACATGGGAACATACATGGAAGGATTTCCCTGGGTTCCGCGCTTCTGTTTTGTTGAAGTATGGTTTGGCGATGAATATCGTGGCTTATATGGCTTGACCGAAAAAATCAAACGATCGGACAGCCGCATCAAAATAAAAAAATTGGATCCGGAAAATACTAAAGATCAGCAAGAACCAAACATTTCCGGAGGATATATACTGGAAGCCGCCGGAGATCCCGGAAAATTGAAAGACGATGAAAAATGGACACGGTTTGAGACTTCTCAATATGGTATTCCCCTACTGTTCAAATATCCAAAACCGAAAAATGCTACCCAGGCCCAACTCGATTGGATCAAAAATTATTTGACACAATTTGAAACCGTTCTGAAAAACAAAGAATTATTCAAAGATCCGGAAAACGGTTTCAGAAAATACATGGATGAAGAAAGCCTCATTGACTGGACAATTCTGCATGAATTATCATACGGACCCGACAATCAGTTCAACGCCAGCGTATTCATTCAAAAAGACAGGAATGATAAAATGCGAATGACAGCGCCCTGGGATTTTGACCTTTCATTCGGAACCAACGGAAATGCCGATTACGGAAAATGGTTAAGAGGAAAATATGCCTGGTTTTACCAGGTCGATAAAGACGAAAAATATCATGAAAAATATACACAACACTATGACTTGCTAATGCCTCTCTTTGAAGCATTGCCACGAGTATTGAACGAAAATCTTCAACAACTCAATGATGCAGGATGCATTGCCCGCGATACCGAGCAGTATCCCGGCAGCATTTCCGACAAACCAAGCGGTGACAATTATACTTTCAATACAAGAGACGCACACGTCAGGTGGCTATCTGATTGGATTCAATCGCGTAAAACATGGATATACATTGATTTAGCTCAAACCGATGAAGAACGTTGCAAACGAATTGAACAATCCAAACCAACTATCAGGATTATGAATCCGGAAAATTTTGAATCCGGACGTAGCACCGCTGTAAAAATAATGCCCGAATTTACCTATATTTGGAACGATGGGAAAACAACTGATAATGAAAACTATACATTGGCAAAAAAGAATTTTGAATACACAGTTCAAATAAAAGATAAAACCACCGGTTGTATCAGCCAGCCTTCAAGAGCTGTCAAATTAGGAAAAAAAGATACATTTGAAGATTTGGCGTTACCCGGCACCGATCCGCTTGCCATAGAAAAAATATCGCCGGATAATACATTATCCATATATCCCAATCCGGCAAAAGATATTATCTTTGTTTCCTGTTCATCCAAAGAAAATTCACCGGTTATTGTACAATTATTTGATGTAAAAGGAAATTTTATCAAAGAATACAAATCGACAATGGAATTCGGTGAAAATCGTTTTGAATTGAATATATCTGACTACAACAGTGGGTTTTATATAATAAAATATATTACTGATACAGAAATCAAGATTGGTAAAATTACCAAAATATAGTTTAAATGACAGCCGAATTCGTATTACAAGAACTTTTATCTGTAGCCAATCCCGAAAAAGCCAAATTCTTGCAGGGCTTTTTCAAAACCGGAAAAGACCAATATGCTGAAGGCGATGTAATGTTGGGAATTGTAGTCCCGCTTACTCGCAATATCGTAAAAACAACAAAAGAATTACCTTTTCCTGAAATTCAAAAATTACTGGATTCCCAATATCATGAAGCTCGTTTAGCCGGACTTCTTTTTCTTGTTCAACAATTCAAAAAAGCAAAAAAAGAGGAAGAGCGGAAAGAGATAGTCGATTTTTATCTTAAAAATGCCCGCAGAGCGAATAACTGGGACTTGGTTGATGTCACATGTCGCGATGTAATCGGAGCGTTCTTGCTTGATAAAGACAAGGAAATTTTATACCAATTAGCCGAAAGCGATAATCTTTGGGAACAACGTATTGCTATTGTTTCGACCTGGATATTTATCAAAAACAAACAATATTACGACACTTTAGCCCTTTCCCAAAAATTATTGAACCACAAACACGATTTAATGCACAAAGCCGTGGGCTGGATGCTTCGCGAAGTCGGAAAAAAAGACAAGGAAACCCTGATCGATTTCCTTGATATTCATTATAAAAATATGCCGCGAACAGCATTACGTTATGCAATCGAGCATTTTTCGGAAGAAGAAAGGGTGCATTATATGAAGAAATGATTCAATCTGCAAAAAGTTCATTCAAATCGATAATCAACCCTTCCAATGTATGGACAGGAACCTGTGTAGTTCCCATGATAACATCATAAGTCGTACCTTCATCATATTTCCCGTCCGGTTGCAAAAGAAAAACATTGACCGCTTTACTTTCAGGATAAACCAACCAGTATTCACAAACACCTGAAGCTTCATACAGCCTGAATTTTTCATTAGCATCCCGCTTTCCGGTACTTGGAGAAAATACTTCAACGATTAAATCCGGTGCACCAATGCATCCTCTTTCATCTAATTTCGAAGGATCACATATTACACAAATATCAGGCTGCACCACATCGTAAATCTTATCATCGGCTGTCGCGCCATTTTTTGGCAAACGGACATCAAATGGGGCGGTATAAATTTTACATTTTCCTTTTCTCCTTTGAATAAAAACCAATGATTTTTTCAGAAATGCTATCGTTACTTCTGCATGTCTCCTGAAAGGAGCAGAAAACGCATAAACAACTCCATCGATAATTTCGCGCATTTTATCATCCGCCCAAGTCAGATAATCGGCATACGAATATCGCTGTTTAACATACGCCATTGCAGGCTCTTCCATTTTTTGAGTTGTCTTTTCCGACTCAGGATACTCTTTCAATGGTTGTTGGTGTTTTTCTTCTTCCGGTTTCATAGTTACTTCATTATTTAATCATTTCCATTTTGCAAAGTTAAAAAATGAAGTGGATTTTTAAACACCCTTCTTCCATTTTTTGATGGATAATTACATGCAGGATATAAATCAGTGTTTTATTTCAAATTCCGGTGATTCCGGTTCTACCAGACTCGGAGTATTTTCAAGAATTAAAGTATCTACCGCATCGGCCACATAACGGCGCTTTACCGTCAACGGATCCTTCGGACTGTCATCAATCACGCCTACATAACGAACAATATTACCAATGGGCGTTTTTTCCAGCACACACACAAAGGGCGCTTCCGTTACATCGTACATAGAATCGTCCGAAACAATTATTACCGGATAACCTTGCGGTCTATATTTCTGGTCTAATTCGGACAACCGGTCTGCGTATATTTGGGAAGAAATACATGAATCGCAGAAAAAAACCACAATAAAACCTCTAACATCCGGATAATCATTCAACGAAACCAATGTTCCATCTACATTCTTCAGTCTGAAATCAGCTGCTACGTCACCTACTTGATATCCTTGAGCAAATAAAATTGTGCTAAAAAATAAAGTGACTACTACAAATGAACATAATTTTTTCATCCTACTTGATCTTTTTTTATTGACTAAATCCAAACAAAAAAATAGCGTTAATTGTTTGATAAAAAATAAGTTATAATATTATTTTCATTTATTTACAGAAGATTATGTAAAAGGATCAGAACTTTATTATTTAGAATTGGTTTAAATAAAAAATGCTGTTTCAAAATTTTCGAAAAAACAGGACCATGTAATCCGTTTCACCCGCATAGCATCAAAAAACTTTCACTAACTTTGCCCGGTTTAATAACGCTAACAGAAAATCCAGTATATGACTCACAAATTTGATTTCCTTGTCATAGGCTCCGGAATAGCCGGAATGAGCTTTGCACTGAAAGTCGCCGACAAAGGAAAAGTCGCCATAATATGTAAAACAACATTAGAAGAAGCCAATACATTTTACGCTCAGGGAGGAATTGCTTCTGTAACAGCACCATTCGATGATTTTGAAAAACATATCAAAGATACTTTGATTGCAGGAGATTCGCTTTCCGATATCAATGTTGTGGAAAAAGTAGTAAAAGAAGCCCCGGCTCAAATAAACGAGCTGATAGGGTGGGGGGTTGATTTTGATAAAGACGACAAAGGAAATTTTGATTTGCATAAAGAAGGCGGACATTCTGAATTCCGGATACTGCACCACAAAGATACTACCGGAGCAGAAATACAAACCAGCCTGATAAGCCGGATTAAAAAACATCCGAATATAAAAGTTTTCGAACATCATTTTGCCATCGAAATATTGACACAACACCATTTGGGACAAAAGGTAACTAAACATACGGAAAATATAGAATGCTACGGAGCTTATATTTTGGACGAAAGAACGCGAAACATCCACACATTGCTATCAAAAGTAACCATGATTGCAACCGGTGGCATCGGCAGTATTTACCAAACCACTACCAATCCATTAGTCGCAACAGGCGACGGAATTGCTATGGTTTATCGTGCTAAAGGATTAGTGAAAGACATGGAATTCGTCCAATTCCACCCAACCGCATTATACAATCCGAAAGAACGTCCGTCGTTTTTGATTACGGAAGCCATGCGGGGTTACGGAGCTGTTTTGAAAACCCGCAACGGAAAAGAATTCATGCAAAAATACGACGAACGGAAGTCATTAGCGCCGCGCGATATTGTAGCCCGCGCCATTGATACGGAAATGAAAAACCGTGGAGATGACTTCGTTTGCCTAGATGTAACACACAAAGATCCGGAAGAAACCAAAAAACATTTTCCGAATATTTATGAAAAATGCCTGAGCGAAGGGATCGATATTACCAAAGATTTTATCCCCGTCGCCCCTGCTGCCCACTACCTTTGCGGAGGCATTGTAGTAGATTTGAATGGACAAACCAGCATCAAACGGCTTTATGCCGCCGGAGAATGTTCGTGTACCGGACTTCACGGAGCCAACCGACTGGCTTCCAACTCATTAATAGAAGCCATCGTTTATGCTGATTCTGCTGCAAATCATGCCAAAGCCAATATTGATTATTATCCATTCAACGAAAAAATCCCTGTATGGAATGATGAAGGCACTTCGCTTCCCGAAGAAATGGTTTTGATCACTCAAAGTGGAAAAGAAGTCGGACAAATCATGTCTAACTATGTTGGTATTGTTCGCTCCAATCTTCGCCTAAAGAGAGCGCTCGACCGATTGGAAATCCTTTATCAGGAAACGGAAAACCTTTTTATTCGTTCCGTAGTATCAAGGGATATCTGCGAATTACGTAATATTATCAATGTCGGGTACTTAGTTATCAAACAGGCAATGGAAAGAAAAGAGAGTAGGGGACTTCACTTTAATATTGATTATCCCGATAAAAATATTGTCGGTTAAAATTTAAAATAAAAATTATCGTATGAAAAAACGTATTCTTGCAATTGTAGCGTTATTATGTGTTATTCCTTTTTCTATTCATTCACAAAACAATTCAGAAAGTATCCGCAGCAATGAAATTGGAATTGATTTATTAGACTTAGCCCTGTTCAGAGCTATCGACCTGACTTATGAGTATGTAAAAAAACCTGAAATTGGTTTAGGTATAACAGGAAGGTACTGTTTTGATTCAAAAGAAAATATACTTAATGGTGAACGATATGGCATTACACCATTTTTTAGGTACTATTTTTTCAACAAACGGGATTACGGATCCAAAGGATTTTATGTAGAAAGCTTTCTAAAGTGTTTTGGAGGAGAAATGGAAGGATGGTACAACCACGATAATTATACTTACGAATCATTTTTTGAAATTGCTTTTGGTGTAGGATTGGGATTCAAGTATGTAAGCCGTTCCGGATTTGTATTAGATCTCAATTTAGGAGGAGGCCGCTCGTTTGGAATTTCAGAATATTCCCCGGAAATGACAGGAAGATGTAGTATCTTAATGGGATACCGATTTTAAGCTGTCTCAAAAGCAAATTAATAGAACACGGATGACACGGATGACACAGAAAAGCGCGGATTGATTTTTTATTTTCAACTGAAATATGAGTATATTATAAAAATATACAAACAGTGAATTTCTGTGTCATCCGTGTCATCTGTGTTCTATCAAAAGAACAGATTCGGTATAGTAAGACGACTATTCCGACTAATAAACAATGTTTTTTTGATTATTTCTTTTATCTCTTCAAGCCTGATTTTCAGAGCTGCCGCTTCATCATCGATACTCATATTTTCCAATGAATACTGAAGAATCACATCCATACCAAAAAGCTCAAATATTTGCCGCTCATACTTCATGGATTGTTCATAAAAATCAGCTTCAGGATATGAATCCGAATTTTGCTCAAAGAAATTAATGAGAACCACTTTCTTTTTCTTCAATTGTTTTTTTACTTTTCCTCCAACAAATGAATAAAGAAAATTTTTCGAAAAAACCCTGTCTATATAACCCTTCATCATAGCAGGCATGCCCACGCTCCAAATCGGATAAATAAATGTAATCAAATCTGCATCTTTAATGTATTCTTGCTCTGTCAACACATCATCAAGAACTTGATCTTTACTGGCCATCAAAATATCCTGTTCCGAAACAACCGGATTAAAATTCATTTTATAAAGATCGCGCAACTCAAAATCTAATTTGTATTTTTCATACAAACCGGCCATTTCAGTCGAAATTACAGCACAAAATTTCTCACTTAATGGATGACATAATACAACTAATTGTTTCATGGGTATTACCCCTTGCGAGGATTTTTTTTAATAATTAGTCTTTTTCGGTTCAAAAAAAGATTGAGGATGCACACAAGCAGGGCAGGTGTTTGGAGCGCCTTTTCCTTTGTGCACATAACCGCAATTACGGCATTGCCATTCTATTTCCTCTTCTTTTTTGAACACTTCATTTTTCTCAATATTTGCCAATAGTTTACGATAACGAGCTTCATGTTCGGCCTCTACCCGGGCAATCATACGAAAAGCAGTGGCCACTTGAGGAAAACCTTCTTCAGTAGCTGCTTCTGCAAATTCTTTATAGAGTACATCCCATTCTTCCAACTCACCTTCCGCAGCAGCCAAAAGATTTTGCGGCGTAGTTCCAATAATTCCGGCAGGATAAGTTGCCGTAATTTCGACCATTCCTCCTTCTAAGAATTTAAAAAATCGTTTTGCGTGTTCTTTTTCTTGTTCGGCAGTTTCCATAAAAACACCTGCAATTTGCTCATAACCTTCTTTTTTTGCCACACTTGCAAAAAAAGTGTAACGGCTTCTCGCCTGTGATTCTCCTGCAAAAGCTTTCAATAAATTTTGTTCCGTACGAGTTCCTTTCAAACTTTTTTCTTCCATAAAAAATTACTTTGTCGTCTTACGATATAAAAACCGCACTACATGATTAATATTACAACAATTACCACACTCTGCTTGTTGATAAACTTACGTTATTTAGAATATTTTATAACTTTGCAGCATTTTTTATTACAACGTATATATAATCAACAATTTAGATTACGAATATATGAAATTAAATCTTGATTTCAAACCCCAGCTATTCATTTCTTTAAAAAATTATTCTAAAGAAAAATTTACGGCCGATTTAATGGCCGGAATTATAGTAGGAATCGTTGCCCTTCCCTTAGCTATTGCATTTGGTATCGCTTCGGGAGTAAGCCCGGAAAAAGGATTAATCACCGCCATCATTGCCGGTTTTATCATTTCTTTTTTAGGAGGAAGTACCGTTCAGATCGGAGGGCCTACGGGTGCATTCATTATCATCGTTTATGGTATTGTACAACAATTCGGAGTACAAGGATTAGCCATTGCCACATTGATTGCAGGTGTAATGCTCATATTGATGGGTATTCTAAAATTGGGAACAGTCATTAAATTTATGCCTTACCCTATCATTGTCGGTTTTACAAGCGGAATTGCTTTGACTATTTTTACCACGCAAATGAAAGATTTGTTTGGCCTGACAATGGAAAGCGTTCCGGCAGACTTCATTTCCAAATGGATTGCTTATGGAAAAGCGATAAATACATTTAATATTTGGCCATTTCTTATTGGAATAAGTAGTATTCTTATCATCATTTATTCACAAAAAATTATAAAAAAAATACCAGGTTCTTTAATTGCCATTATAGTGATGACAATTGTTGTTTACATTTTACGAAATTATGTTGGAATAACATCCATAGAAACGATTGGCGACCGGTTTGAAATCAATGCCTCGCTTCCTGAACCTACCACTATTCCAATCAATATGGAAACGATTAATCTTTTGCTTCCGGCTGCTTTCACTATAGCAATGTTAGGAGCTATCGAATCATTGCTTTCAGCCACAGTGGCAGACGGGGTAACGGGAGACAAACATAATTCCAATACCGAATTGATTGCCCAGGGAGCCGCTAACATCATCACTCCTTTATTTGGAGGAATTCCGGCAACAGGAGCTATTGCACGTACAATGACCAATATCAACAACGGAGGACGTTCACCTGTAGCAGGAATTATACATGCTATTGTTTTGTTATTAATCCTTCTTTTCTTAGGTCCATTGACAAAACATATTCCCATGGCCTGCCTGGCAGGAGTATTGATTATTGTTTCTTACAATATGAGTGAATGGCGTACTTTTCGTTCCATTTTGAAAAGTCCTAAATCGGAAGTAACCGTATTATTAGTCACTTTTTTCCTCACAGTCATTTTGGATTTAACAATTGCGATCGAAATAGGATTGTTAATTGCCATGGTATTATTCATGCGCCGGGTAAGTGAAACATCCAATATCTCAATCATTACCAATGAATTAAATATGGAATCGGATGTTGAAAAAACAGCTGATAACGATAAATTATTACTTCCGAAAGGAGTAGAAGTATATGAAATCGACGGACCTTTCTTCTTTGGAATTGCCAATAAATTTGACGAAAGTATGAAACAAATCGGAAGTGAAAAACCGAAAGTCCGCATCATCCGTATGCGTAAAGTTCCTTTTATGGACTCTACCGGATTGCACAATCTGGAAAGTTTATACCGCCTGTCTAAAAAAGAAAATATCCAATTAGTATTATCGGGTGTAAATAATAAAATTAAAGAAATGCTCGACAAATCAGGATTTTCCGATCAGGTAGGAAAAGAAAATATTTGCAGCAATATTAACGATGCACTGTATAGGGCAGAGGAGTTGCTGGAATAGCATCAGCTACGTTGCTACGCAACTTTAGAGGAGAGATATCATCTACCTATCCTCTTTCCAGTGATTAAAATCACTGATTAATGAGGCCAAGCTACTACGTAGCTATTTTTCAAAAACAATTACATAACTATACTGCAAATTGTCACAGAGTGACACCGCCTTATTAACCAGTGGTTTTGACCACTGGAAACAGAGGAGTCTACAAAAAATAAGCTCCATAGCAGCGCAGGAGAAGAAAAATATCTATATTTGTGCAACTTTAACCAAAAACCGAATCATTATGGCCAATACCTATTCACAATTATGTGTACAGATAGTTTTTACAGTACACAATCGTCAATATCTTATCAACGAATCTTTTCGGGAAAGAATCGAAAAGTACATTTGTGGCATTATTTCTTCTGAAAAATGTAAACCTTTGGCAATATATTGCAATCCAGACCATACGCACATATTAGTAGGAATTCATCCTGCAATTTCAGTATCTGATTTAGTAAAAATAATTAAAGCAAAATCTTCAAAGTTTATCAATGAGCAACAATTTTTACCTTTTCATTTTCAATGGCAAACAGGATTTGGTGCATTTTCTTATTCGCAATCACATCAACAAGTTGTAATCAATTACATACTGAATCAACCAATTCATCACAAAAAGCATAATTTCAAAGAAGAATATTTGGATTTTTTACAAAAATTCAACATCCAATACGATGAAAGATATTTATTTGAATTTTTTGAACAACAATAAATCTCACCAACTAAAAACCTGTCACATCGTGACACCGCCTTATTAACCAGTAGTTTTAACTACTGGACAAAGAACCTACCACCAAACACAAGCTGCGTAGTAGCGCAGGAGAAGTCAAGCTACGTTGCTATGCAACTTTTTAGCCGAGAGTTATCCGCGACTTCCAGCGGTTAAAACCACTGGTTAATGAACTACTACGTAGTAAGATTATAACCCCAATTTCTCCGAAATCTCCAGCATCCGTTGAATTGGTTTTACCGCCTTTTTACGGATACCTTCATCTACAAAAATTTCAGGAATTTCATATTTCAGACAGTTATATAATTTCCCTAATGTATTCAACCGCATAAAATTGCATTCGTTACAAGCACAAGTACTGTCATTAGGAGGAACAGGAATAAATATTTTATCCGGACTTTTTTTCTGCATTTCATGTAAAATACCGGATTCTGTTGCTACAATAAATTCCTTAGCAGGAGAAGCGCTCGTATATTTCAACAACGATGCTGTAGAACCAATATGGTCGGCTACTTTCAGCACAACACTTTTACATTCGGGATGTGCTAATACTAACGCATTGGGATGTGCTTTTTTCAATTGCAACAATTTTTCCAATGAAAATTGTTCGTGAACATGACATGCTCCATCCCAAAGCACCATATTTCGCCCTGTAAGGCTATTAATATAATTTCCGAGGTTGCGGTCGGGTCCGAAGATTATCGGCGTTTCAGGAGGAAAACTCTCTACAATTTGACGGGCATTGGAAGAAGTTACCACCACATCGGTCAATGCTTTTACCGCAGCAGTCGTATTGACATAAGAAATTACGGTATGACCGGGATGTTCTTTGATAAATTTTTCAAATTCATCGGCAGGACAACTATCTGCTAACGAACAGCCTGCATTCAGATCAGGAACAAAAACCCGTTTATCAGGACAAAGTATTTTGGCTGTTTCTCCCATAAAATGAACACCGCAAAGCACTATGACATCAGCTGTTGTTTTAGCTGCCCATTGCGCCAAAGCCAAACTATCGCCGACAAAATCAGCAATATCCTGAATTTCTCCCATTTGGTAGTAATGGGCTAAAATCACAGCATTTTTTTCTTTCCTTAATTGATCTATCGCTTCTTTCAAATGAAGATCACCGGGAATCGGAATATCTAAAAATCCGGCAGGAGTATTCATAACACATTTAAAATTTAGAAATGAAAGAATGAAGGTAGTGAAAAAATTTAATACTGTCTTTATTTTCGTAATTCTTTCATTTTTCCATTATCTATTATATTATATATTTCTTTTAAAATTTAAAATTTAAATATGATAAGTATAATCAGCTGTTGATAGGTCTGAAAAATTATAGTTAAAAAATTTGCATCTTAAATTATCAAAAGTCTATCCGGATCAGATGAACTGTTATCAACATGTTTTTATTTTATAATCAGTTAATTTATAATTGATTATTTAATTTATTGAGATTTTGTTAATAACGCTTTTTGTTAAAAAAAAGCATTCGTGTTTATCTACAAAACCTAAAAAAATTCTGTTTACAATAAAATAACAGAAAAGAAAAACTAATGTTGGAAATTTAATAATCGCATTACTATAGATATATTTCAATACGAATCAAGTATATTTTATCAAAAGTAATCAGATTTCATCCACAAGTTTTCAACTTCCATGGTTGATATTAAATTTCATCACTGTGTTTTCTTTACCTATAATTTTCATATAATAAATTCCATTGGATAAAGATTGTACGTTAATTATTGATTCATTTTGCAATTTCCCTCGCATAACAACGTGTCCTGCATTATTGTAAATGGAATAATCTACTGTTTCCTGTGTGGCCAGTTGTATATATAATTCTGTAGTTACAGGATTAGGATAGATTTTCAATAATTCGGTTTGAGGAGCAGTAATTCCGCTCCCTTCAGCAATGGTAATATCTTCGAGTGCGATAAATCCTTTGTTTGTACCATTCTCATACGCGATACCACCATCTTCGGAGACTTTATCCCACTTAGCGCATCCGAGAGGCAGCATAGACAAATCATTGATAGTACCTTTGACATAAGAAGTATTACCCGCTTCCTGATTCCATGCAATGACTATACCGGTGCCGCTAACACCGGTGAAATTACTTTCTTCTTTTATTGAAATAACTGGTTCGTAAGCGAATACTACTCCGCCGCTGATTGTAATTCTGCTATTTGCGTCAGTTACCAAAATTGCATAACCAGTAGTAGCGGTTACCATTCCTCCTGTAATAGAGACCTTGCCATTAGTACCCGTGTTTTCAATAGCCCGCCACGTGGAATTGACTTTGCCTCCACTGACAATAATGTTGCTGTTTGTACTATTCATACGAATTGCTTGGCCCGAAGAAAAAACGGTGCCACCGCTAACAATAATTGTTGCACCTCTGGAAAAAATTGCGTTGTTACCGCTAAATGCATTAACCTCAGCATTTTCTTTTACTTCCACATTACCAGCAGCCCAAATAGTTTCGCCATAGAATCCTCCCTCCACTTTGCCATTACCACTGATAGTGACCGTACTACCTGTTCCGGAGGTGTAGATACCTCTACCGGAAGAACTTACGGTTCCTCCACTGACAGAGACTTTGCTGTTTGTTCCACTAACATCAATTGTCCCGCTATTACCTCCTCTGAGTGTTCCACCACTAATGGTAACATTACCTTTTGCAGTAATTGCAGCGCCTTTTTCGTAAGTGATTTCGGCATCACCTTTCACTTCAATGTTTGCAGCACTGATAGCGCCGGTTGTATAACTTGTTGTTGTGCTTTTTATTATCTTTCCTCCGGAAACAATAACCGTACTGTTTGACCCCATGGCATCAATTGTTGTGCCAGAATCGGTACTTATTGTCCCACCGCTGACATGTACGACTCCGTCAGTATCCTCCATAGCTATTGCTCTGCCTTGTGTAGCGTTCACTGTTCCTCCGCTAACGGTTACAACGCCTCTTTGGCCTGCAACATAAATTGCACTGTTGGTACCAGTGGCGCTCACACGGGCGTTATCCTTAATTTCTACATTGCCTTTGGAATAGATTCTCGAACTCTTTCCGTTACCGCTAACAATGACTGTGCTGCTATTACCTATGGAACTAATTTGATAGTTTACCTGTCCGCCGCTGATAATGATTGAGCTACTCTCGCCTTCGGTATTGATTGCATATCCAGTACCTGTGTGGTTCACCTGTCCGCCGGCAACGGTAACCGTACTGTTGGTTCCGTTGGCTTGAATTGTACCTTCAAAAGTTCCGGAAGTCACTGTTCCGCCACTGACGGTAATTGCGCCATTTTTGCCGGTGACTCGAATTGTATTATTCACCGCTCCACTGTTGACAGTAACTACGCTACTTTCACCGGTAGCTAATATAGCGCTGTTACCAATGTGTGCATTTACTGTTCCGCCGCTAATAGTAACATTGCTATCGGTAGATATTGCTATGCTATTATAGCGGGCCTGTGCTATTAATCCATCGGTCGGCACTTCGATATTCCCTCCGGTGATGGCCAACAATGGTGTGCCCGAAGTAGTACTTCCGGTGAGGCTTGCTGTCCACAACAGTGATACATCCTTGGGAATGGCGAGCGTTATCGAGGCACCATCAGTTGTCCAACTTGTTGTTCCTGTTACAGTTACTATTCCATTGTCTCCTGCGGCATTAATGGCTTTCTGTAGTGCGGTTTCAACCGCAACGGCATTTGTCAAACCGTTGATGCTGACTGTTTGGTCGGCAGCCTTTACCGTAAATACAGCAAAAAATATCATTATTGCTGCAAAAATGGACTTTAAAAGATGTCTGTTCATAATTGTAATAAGTAAAAATGATTATATTGGATGATGTATAAAGTAATTGTGTCATTCTTTTGTTAGTGTATACCTATGCAACAAAATTAATATAATTATCATAAAATACAGATTTCATCCACAAGTTTTCAACTTTTGAAGTTGATATATCTCATTGTTTTACGATTTTAGCCATTTTTCCATCTGTCTGTAACAGATAGATTCCATTTGGATGGTTTGACAAATCTACCTGTGTGTCAAAAATTTCATACAATAAAGTCCCTTGTAAATTATAGACTTTTATTGCACTTTCCGTTTCAGTATAAACCAGACCGGTAGTAGGATTCGGATAAATATTAAAACCCGTACTTTTGATATTCGATAGTCCTGTGCTTTCAACAACTTCAAGCTCTGCTATCACTTCGGCTCGAAAAGCTCCGGATAAATCAACTGCTTCGTTGGTCATGGTTACGATGTAGTTACCCAAACTATTGAATGTGATTTTTCCATTATCTGCACTATAATCACTTGCGGGAGCCGGATTGTCATTTTTCATTACCGCATATTTTGTGTACTTTTCATTGAATATGCTTTGTTCCGAAAAAAGAACCTTACCAATACTTACAGTCTGTGGCATTAGTTTTTGTGTTCCCAATACCTTTTGAATACTTTTTTGGGATACTTCATATAAATTAGAAAGAGGGAGGTGATTATTCGAACAAGATAAATTTTGTACTGACCATATAGCCAAATTGGTTAACTTATTGTTCGAACAAGATAAATTTTGTAAGCGTATATTGCTTAGGTCCAAACTACTTAACAGATTTGAATTACAAAATAATTCTCTCAATTCAGTATGTACGCTTAGGTCTAAACTGGTTAACTGATTAGCCTGGCAATCTAAATGAGTTAATTTCGTATTCTTGCTAACGTCCAAATTGTTTAATTGATTATCCGAACAATATAATTTTGTTAATGCGGTGCATTCTCTCAAATCTAAAGTGGCTAACTCATTGTTACTACAAGATAATTCCTCTAAATTTTTATTCAGTTCTAAATTACTTAACTGATTATTGCCACAATGCAAAGTGGTTAAGTTTGCATTCTTGCTAACATCCAAATTCTTTAACCTGTTATCGTTGCAATATAAAAATTGCAAAACCGTGCAGCCACTTATGTCTAAGCTTGTTAACTCATTATAATTGCAATTTAATGTCTCAAGCGTTGTATTGTTTCCCAACTCTATACTGATTAATTTATTAGTATATTCTTCTATGCAGCAATCTAACCTTGTAATACTACAAGCCTCAGTTGGGATGATGGTTATTTCATAAGTACCTGTATTTGCATATTTATATTCTGCAGATTTGCCGATATTGCTTACCTGTTTGTATGTAACAGGTTCTTTGCCAGCCCCCCAATCAATGCTAAATTCCTCACCAACAGTAGATCCTATAAAAAATTTTGCACTCCTGTATGTGGATTCAGCTTGTATTGTAATACGTATAGTATCATTGGCAAAGACATTAATACTCACGAAGCAGATTGCTATCGCAACCATTTTCCTACAATTAAAAAGTTGTCTGTTCATAATTTGTGATAAATTAAAATGATTATATTTGATGATGTAAAAATAGTTAGTCAGTTTTTTGTTCATATCCCCAGAACTGGGGATGTCGTGATTTTACATAATACGTACCTATGCAAAAAAATTAATACAGTTATGATAAATGTTCACATTACAGATGATCATGAAATGGTGGTGGAATTGTTGATACCTGTTATCAATGCATCCGGTTTTTCGCAGGTTACAGGATTTTCCAATAAATTGTCGGAATGCCGGAAAGCATTAGCCTTTAATCAGCCTGATGTATTATTATTGGATATTAATATGCCCGATGGGGACGGAGTTACGTTTTGTGCTGAGATTCACAGTAATTATCCGCAACTGAAAATTATTGCCCTTACTTGTCACGACGAACAATCGTGTGTTTTGAATATGTTTAAAAACGGCGCATCGGGATACATTACAAAGAATGAAGCTGTGAGCGAGGTGCTTGAAGCCATTCATGCTGTAATGAACAATGAACAATATATAAGCAGGAAAATGGAGCAGATTCTCAAAAAGACGACAAAAGAAGCCGTAACTCTTTCACTGCGTGAAATGGAAACATTGCAACACGTTGCCAAAGGGTTAAGTGATCCCCAAATTGCAGAGCAAATGGAAATCGCCCTTTCGACCGTGCTTTCGTTTCAAAAGAAACTGCATCTTAAATTAGGTGCGAAAAACAGGATTGAATTGGTTGATAAAGCGCGAAAAGAAGGTTTTATAAAATAAGAAAATTTATTTATCATGAAAAAAATAGTATTGCTCCTTTTTTTAACATTTGTTTTTTTTAATGGACAAGCGGTTAATATCGATTCATTAGTCAATGTATTGAATACAAAGGAAATGACCGAGGATGAAAAAATTGATATATGTTGGGAGATAGGCCGGTTTTGTGTCAACAATTATTATGATAAATGTATCGAATATTCAAATATTGGATTATCACTCTCTAAAAAAACAGATAATAGGAGGCGGATTGCCACTTTCAGTAACCTGCTGGGCATATCTTATTACTACAAAAATAGTTTTGATACATCGTATGTTTATTTAAACAACTACCTGGAAGAGGCTATTAAGATTGATGATAAAGAGCTTATTGCAGGAGCATACGGCGGTTTGGGTACTCTGTACAGGCTGCAGGATGATTTCACAACAGCGGCTGATTTCTTTATGAAAGCCCTGGAAGTCAGTGATACTATAACGATGTTTCGGGCGCTTATATTGAACGATCTCGGCGTTATACACCGAACATTGAATCACCTGGAGCATGCAGAAGCATATCTTAATGAGGCCTTGGAGGTTGCCCATAAATTAAATTCAGAATATGCAGAAATGGTAGCTTATCATGCTTTAGGGACTGTTTATAATGACAAAAATGATGCAGATAAAGCCATAGAGTTTTGTGAAAAATCGCTGGAAATAAGCCGAAAACTTCACAACACCGGGTACGAATTACTTAGCGCCCAATCTTTGGCGGTAAACTATTGTGGTAAAAAAGAATATGAATTGGCATTGAAATATGCTTCCAGAACATTGCAAATTGCTGAAGAATCTAATGCAACCTGGCATTTACTCCAGTCATGGCATACCCTGGCCGAGATTTACCGGATGTTAGGACGCTATAAGGATTGCGATGAAATGGCATCCAAAGCATGGGCCGTAGATTCAACCAGTATCAATGAAGGAGGATTTGCGGCATTAAATCTGGCTATTGCCAATATATATTTAGGGAACAAACAGAAAGCCGAAAAATTCATTGCGAAATATCAGGCTATAATGCAAAAAGGAAATGACAAGCAAATGACTGAATCTTTAGCCAATATGGAGGTCAAATACGAAACCGAAAAGAAAGCGATGCGCATAGCTGCGTTGGAAAAAGATAAAAAATTATACCTTGCATTGGGTGCCGTTGTGGTATTTGCCTTATTGTCGGCCATAGGTCTTTTGATTTATCGCCATCGCTCCACTCTGCAGAAGCGTCAAATAGCAGAGCAAAAAGTAAAACAGTTGGAACAGGAAAAAGAACTTGTCGCCAAAGATGCGGCATTGAAAGCGGAAAAAACCGAACGCGATTTAATCGCCCGTGACCTCCACGATAATGTTGGGACGCTGTTGACAGTTGTGAAAAATAATATGAAACTTTATTCTGATACAGCACGTAAAGAAAAAGAATATTTTGACAAAGCCTTCGATGTATTGGAAAAATCCATTACCGATTTGCGACGGGTGGTATATCATGTCAAGTCGTTCGTTTTAAACAGCGAAGGTTTGACAGCTGCTTTAGAAGAATTTTGCCGTTTTATCCCGAATGTGGAATTTCAATTCAACGGATATGATCATCGCTTTGATTCCGACAAAGAATATGCATTGTACAATTGTGCCTGCGAACTCATTAACAATGCTTTGAAACATGCGAAGGCATCCCGGATCGATGTGCTGCTTAATATGGATGAAAAAACGGTTTACCTTTCGGTTATGGACAATGGTTGCGGTTTTGATCCGCAGACAGTTGCGCCGGGCATCGGTATGGATAACATACGGTCTTATCTTTTAGTTTTCGACGGGCGGTTAGACATTTTCTCCAAACCGGGTAAAGGTACTGAAATTAATATTGAAATGGATATGTGAAAACAAAAAAGCCAAACAAAAGAATTTATCCTCGTTTGGCTTTTGCCTGTTTTCTTCGCAAATTTTATTGAAGCGCTATTTTGTAAGAGAATGATTGTCCGTCGGTATTTACTTTTACAATATAGATTCCTTTAGAACTCACAGGTTCTGTATGTTGCGAAGCAGAAAGCTGTTTTTTTGCCAGCATTCTTCCGCTTATATCATATAGTTCGAAAGATGAATTTCCGGATAAATTTTTGAAATATATTTCCTGGTTTTGAGCAAATACTGCCGGCTGATTTTGTTGCAACACAAGTATTGCAGAAGTTTCTTTCTTCATGTTAAAAATAATGGAACCATCACTTTTTTTCATTATGTTCGAAATATTCATACCGGATAAACTACCGTCCCAGGAACGAAAATTGGGAGTTGTGGCATCAGATATGGATGTATTGTTGGATGAACCGGGAAACGGATGTCCCGCATAATTTTTAAAATATGCATAGTTGGTACCGCCAATGTTTTGCGTTGAAAATTGTTCATTATTTCCTTTAATCAAATCGTAAAGCGGTCGGTTCCCTATAAGATTGGCAAGACCCATAGACCACAGATTGGCTGCAGTAGCTGTATATTGTTGCGTACCATAGTTGACAGTATATTGGGTTGTATTATCCCAATCGATATGGAATACCAACATACCTTCGCCGGGAAGGTAAGCATCCCATCCTGTTTTTTTTCTGCATTCCAGCATGAAATATTCATAAATAAAGTCTTCTGTCTGTTTTGGAGTCGCCACCATAAATCCCCGGAACTTGTCTTCAGTTAAAGGCGAAGTAATAGGGGAGAGTTCCATGGATGCAGTAGAGGCGCCAGGAAGTAAAACAGCCAAATCTGCCATCCAATCTATAGATTCATACCATAATATAGATAAGAAATAACGTTCGGTAGCAGAGTAACAGGGAGGAGTTCTTCCATTATTCAGATAATTACCCTGATCCATAATACTCCAGTCACCGACTCCTGCATTAAGACCATCTTGTTCGCCATTAGCATCATAAAAGTCGGGCAAACCCAATACGTGTCCAAATTCATGTGTAAATGTTCCTATAGGCGCCATTCCTTTGGATTGAGTTTTATTGCCCTGCAATTCGGAAGTACAGGCGTAGTCGGCCAGGCGTACATTATCTATCCGAACGCTATTGTTAAATACGCTTGATTTGTGAGGCCAAATAGTATTGGGATCTACTTCGGAACTTTCCGCTTCATTATATCCGGCATAAAATACAAATACATTCCTTAATACAGCTCCATAGCCTTCCACGTTTACCGCATAGTCATTAAAATTCAAATCCGGATAAGCTGTATTGGCAGCTTTACAAGCATCAACAATCATTTGATTGGCATTTTTGTCGGATCCATCTTCATTATTTCCTCCATAATATGCCATATTATTCGGAAGTTCTACCGGACCATACACCACAAATTCGGGATCGAAATTTCCATCGGAATTAGCAATAAAATAATCGCGGGCGCTGCCGGTAGCTCCATTGTCCGTGTAATTTACCTGATTTAACAGGTTGGTAAACGCTTGTTTAGCATTGGAAGTAGAAAATTTTTTATCAGTAAAATTGGCAAGGATCACCAATGCTTTCATCTTAAAAGGAGTAGGAGTAACAGCCTGTTCGTTGTTGGAAGAACGCAATGAAGAAACAGATGATGGAGTAAACGATTTATTTTCAATCGTATTTTGTAACTTTTGTTCGATCATTCTACCCATGGCAGGTTGCTGTATTTTTTCTTTGAATTCGGGGGAAGATGGGGTAATTAAACCGGATATATCACTTCGTAAGGTAGATTTGGAAACGATAATATCGCCGGGAATTAAAGCTCCTTCTTCAGAAATATTGGCATACCGGTAATAACCTTCACCGTCTTTCATAATCAAGTAGCCATTGGCGGCAGTTGTATAATGAAAATATTCATCTCCATGCGCTTGAATTGAAATCGTTTCCCCATTGGGTTGTTGTACTTCCATCGGGTAAGGGTATGCCTTAACCGCCAGGACGGAAGTAATAAATCCGGATATTATGAGCAATAATCCGGTTAAAAATAATAATCTTGATTTCATGTGTAAATGTATTTATTGTAATAATTTTTTGACCATTTCGGAGATAGCTCTTCCTTCTGTCAATCCGGTCAATTGTTTGGTAGCTACTCCCATTACTTTTCCCATGTCTTTAGCAGAAGTGGCACCGGTCTGAGTAATAATCTCCCGGATTGCATTTTCCAATTCTTCTGCCGACATTTGTTTGGGCAGGTACGATTCCAGCACGGCTACTTCAGCCAATTCTTTTTCGGCCAGTTCCGGACGATTTTGTTCGGTATAAATAGTTGCGCTGTCTTTGCGTTGTTTCACCATTTTTTGAAGGATTTTTACGGCCGCTTCGTCCGTTAAATCCCCTTCGGCTCCTTTAGCGGTTTTTGCCTCTAAAAATTCCTTTTTTACACCCCGCAATGCTTCAAGTCTGATTTTATCTTTAGCCAACATTGCATTTTTAATATCTTCGCTGATTTTATCAAATAAATTCATAATTATAATATTATCATTGTTTCATTAATATTGCCGGATTACGATTGTAAGCCGGATTGTTGATCACCAAATCAATAAACTTGTCATCGTCTAATTCTTCAGCAGTAAAAAGATGCGGTTTGGGAGTCGTTTTTTTATTCATTTTTTCCCATATATCTTTCCCGTAATATTCTTCCATTAACTTTTTCTCCTGTTCTTTTCTTGCAAAATCTTCATTATCAAGCAAAGAACGTAAAAAGCTATCTTCCACATCATCGGTTCCGAATCCGGTGGCAAGCACCGTAATTTTGATATTTCCTTCCAGCGTTTCGTCTATCGCAGTTCCCCAGATAACCTCAATATCTGTGCCAAAATTAGACATAAAGTCGTGAACCTCATTCATTTCGTCAATTAAAAGAGGAGTATTGCTACTGCAAACGATATTGAACAATATCTTTTTGGCATTGTAAATATCGCTGTTATTTAACAACGGTGAATTCAATGCATTTTCAATCGCCATGGAAAGACGGTTTGATCCGGAGGCTGACCCGCTACTCATAATGGCTACTCCTCCATCTTTTAATATAGTGCGTACATCGGCAAAGTCGAGATTGATATCGCCGGGAATTGTAATGGTTTCGGCGATACTTTTAGCGGCATCTGTCAAGGTGTTATCTGCTTTTCTGAAAGCATCTTTTACCGTTGCTCCCATGTCCTGGTAAATTTCCCGGAGGCGTTCATTGTTGATAACCAGGAGGGCATCGACACTTTCCGCTATTTTTTTAACGCCTTTCAATGCTTGTATGATTTTGGGCGCACCTTCAAATATGAAAGGAATGGTAACAATGCCAACGGTTAAGATATTCATATTTTTGGCGATTTTCGCAATCACCGGAGCAGCTCCGGTACCGGTTCCTCCACCCATTCCCGCAGTAATAAATACCATTTTGGTACCGTCGCTTAACAACATTTCGATTTCCCTGGCGCTTTCTTCCGCGGCTAATTGCGCTTTTTCAGGTCTGTTTCCGGCTCCCAATCCTTCTGTTACATTTTTTCCCAATTGAATTTTTACCGGGACTTCACTTTTTTGCAAAGCCTGGTCGTCGGTATTACACAGCACGAAATTAACGTCCCGTATTCCTTCTCTATACATGTGAGTTACAGCATTTCCGCCGCCGCCGCCAACTCCGATGACTTTGATGATCGAAGGTTTTTCTGTCGGGTAATTGAATTTTAATATTTCTTTTTCCATAACGATTAAATTCCTATGGTTTTATTTTTCTGTATTTTCTTCATTTTTTCTTCCATCCAAATCTTCATCAAAAAGGGATTTGGAAGCGCTATCCATTGTATTTTTCACACCTCTTTTGAATCGGGAAAAGAGTCCTCCTCCGGATTTTGTGTCGCCATCTTGTTTTTTGCCTGTTCCTGCCGGTTGTTCTATTTTTACTTCGTCGTCTCGGAACAAACTACCTTGCTCAGGAGCAGGCGAAGGAGTTGTAACGGGTGGGGTGGGAGCGGGTTCTATCACTTTCACACAATTTTCCGAACCTGCCAATAAGATACCGATCATTTCCGAATAAGCCGGATTATTGTATTCTTCTTCTGCTTTTTGAAATAGCTGATGTTTGGGTACAGCCAAACGAATATCGTACTTCATTTTATTTCGGAAAGCGGCAGCAATTTTATTCAATTGAGAACCTCCTCCGGTAAGTATAATACCGGCGTTGAGGCCATTCTCATGTTTCGACAACCGGAGCTGCTGCTGTACGTTGGCTATGATTTCATTTATTCTTGCTTCAATAATTTGTTCAAGCAGTTTGAATTCAATTTCTTTCGGTCCGTTATTTTCAGGGTTGACCACCGGGATCGTCTTGTTTCCTTCATCCGGGTCGGCGATAGCGGTTCCATATTTTATTTTGAGATTTTCAGCCTCTTTCATCGAAATGTTGAGGCTGGCAATATCTTTGGTGATGGAAATTCCGCCCATTGGGATAGTGATCAACTCTTTCAGTGTCCCTTGTTTGTAAATTGAGAGGTAAGTGACTCCCGCTCCGATTTCGACCAAAGCGCAGCCATTTTTTTTATCTTCATCATTCAATACGGCATTGGCAGTTGCCATGGGGCCGATCACATAACCGGCGACAGTAGTCCTGGCTTTTTCCAGGCTATCGGCCAGGAATTTTTTAGCCGGTTTGGTAACAATCAATTTGAATTGGGCTTCGATAGAAGAGCAGGCGAGTCCTACCGGATCTTTTACCGGGACATCCTGTTCATCCAGGAAGTATTCGGCAGATATAATGTCGAGCATTTCCGAATCCCGTTCGTATGATTCACATTCTTTCCGAATCGATTGTAAGATTGCTTCGTTCAAAATGATGCCTCCCTCTTCTGTGAAATTTCTTAATACAGTACATATTTCGGTTTGGAGCGATTGGCCTCCAATGCCGATATATATTTTTTCTATTCTGGATTTTTGAGGAAATTTGCTTTCCAGTTTTAATATTAAACTACTGATTTTACGTTGAGTTTCTTCCAGGTTATAAATACGGCCGCGCCGGATGCAAGTATCCGATTCTATTTCTTCTTTGTATAGAATGGCTAATTTTCCTTCCTGGTTTTTTCTTCCTGCCATGGCAACGATTTTGGATGAACCCAAATCGATAGCTGCGATAAATCCTGTTTGTTCCATAATCCTTAATTAATTGAGAATTAAGAGTTGAGAGTTGAAAATGAAAGCGCTTACCAATTCATTTTCAATTCTCCACTTTCAATTGTTTTTTGTGCAAACCACCTGGTTTTTATATTTTAAGTTGATAACCGAATATTGGTTCCAACCTACCTGATTCAATCCTTTTTCGTAAAAAAGTTTTAGTTTGTCCAGTTTTTCGGGATAATCATCCAATGTTCCTAACAAAATACGATGTCGTCCCACTCGGGGAGTCAATTCGATGTCTTTATTTGGCAACACATGAATTTGTTCAATTTGAGCATTCCAAAACTTATTATCCTGCAAAAACAATGCGAAATCATATAATTTGGTTTTTGCAAATTCTTTATCAATGCTACCGGTCACCAACGGGAGATAAGCGACCAGTCCGAATACTGCCGGCATAGTTTCTCCTTCGGTATCTACATAAAAATCGCCCGCATCACTCATTACCCGAAGCAAAGGCACTTTCTGATGTATTTCAATTTTTATATGGTTGTTGACCGTTTTATAACATTCCACTCGCTTGATTAGTTGATTTTCCGCTAATTTTTTCTCAATAATGGCAGTATTGATATCATTCATTTTTTTTCCGATAGGGGAAAGGTCTGCTTTTTTGAGAGCTGAATTGATGTCTTTATTATCAATAAAATGGCGATCTAATGTATCTAAGACGACCACATCTACATCGGTACAGATATTTTCATTTTCCTTCGGGCCTAAAACCAGCATGGCAAAAATAATATATGCCAACAGGAATGATGCAAGTGATATGGCTGCAATTTTTTTCAGCATTTTGTAGCTAATAATTGTTTAATGGGTAAAACCATTGTGTCGATATCTCCCGCTCCGGCAATTAAAACGACCTCATATTGTCCTTGTTCCAGAATATTCAGCAAATTTGCTTTGCTGCATATTTGTTTGCTGTTGGACGTTACAAGATCTAAAATCAATTGCGAGGTAATTCCCGGAATGGGTTTTTCCCGTGCCGGATAAATATCAAGCAACATTACATCATCCGACAAAGATAATGATTCTGCGAATTCTTTATAGAAATCCCGGGTACGAGAAAATAGATGGGGTTGGAAGATAACGGTCAGTTTCCGCTTGGGATACAGTTCTTTGACTGAATTGATACTGGCGCTTAATTCTTCGGGATGATGCGCATAATCGTCGATTAAAACGATTTTATCGGTTTTTAAATGAAAATCGAATCGTCGTTTAGCTCCTTCGAATGAGGCCATGCCGGCGCGCAATTCTTCGGCTGTTGCTCCGTTGAGCCAGGCCAATGCCATGGCGGCGATTCCGTTTTCAATATTGATTCTCACCGGAACGCCAAGTTGAATATGGGTAATAGTTTCGCCTGGAGTAACAAAGTCGAAATAAATTTCTCCGTTTTTGATTTGAATATTTTGAGCATAGAAATCAGGGTGGTTTGGGAATTGTCCTCCCCCTGCCCCCTCCAGAGGGGGATAGCTTGCGCCAGCCTTATCCCCCTCTGGAGGGGGCAGGGGGAGGAAAGAACCTGAATATTTATATAGTTTTACTCCTTTTTTCAATTTCGGTTGAAGATCAATACCTTCTTTTATTAGTAAAACTCCATTTTCGCGGATTAAAGAAGTAAAATGAACGAAACTTTCGCGATACGCTTTTTCTGTACCGTAAATATCCAAATGGTCGGGATCGACCGATGTGATGACAGCCATATAAGGGGACAACCAGTGAAAAGAACGGTCGTACTCGTCGGCTTCGATAACAGTTAAATCACTTTTGTCGGACAGCAACAGGTTATTGTCGTAATTTTTCAGAATTCCGCCTAAGAATGCGTTACAATCAATATGCGATTGTTTCAATAAATGCGCAGTCATGGAAGAGGTCGTTGTTTTACCATGGGTTCCGGCAATACAAATTCCCCGGTTGGTTTCAGTGATTTCTCCCAACACTTGCGCCCGTTTTAAGATTTTGAAACCATTGTCGCGGAAAAAACAAAATTCAGAATGGTCGTTTGGAACAGCCGGAGTCAATACAATTAAAGATTCTTCCTTATTTTTGAATGCTTCGGGAATTGCATCGACATTATCGTCGTAATGAATATTGGCCCCTTCCTGATTAAGTTGTTTTGTCAGTTCGGTTTCCGTACGGTCATATCCGGCTACCATTTTCCCTTTTGAGAGGAAATAGCGGACGAGCGCGCTCATACCGATGCCTCCGGCGCCAAGGAAATAAATATATTTTATATCGTTTAAGTTGTTCATTTTTTGTTACCGGATTTTCAATATCTTTTCAATCTCATCCACAATTTGTTCCGCAGCATTGGGTAATGCTAATTTTGCGATATTCAGACTGAGTTCTTTTTGTTTGTTTTCATTTTGAATCAAGCCTAATGCCATATTGACGAGTTTGGTTATCGCTTCGTCATCAGTAATCATTATAGCAGCATTTTTATGAACCAAACTGATGGCATTTTTGGTTTGGTGATCTTCCGCCACATTCGGGGAAGGAATCAAGATAACCGGTTTTCCTACAATGCAAAGCTCAGAAATTGTTCCGGCTCCTGCGCGGGAAACAATGACATCTGCAACCGTATAAGCCAAGTCCATCCGCGAAATAAATTCATACAATTTTACCGGGGCATCGGGACGTAAAGCCACTTCCGAAGCACAACTGTTATAATGATATTTTCCCGATTGCCAGATCACTTGTACATTTGTCGCTTTTCGCCACTTTTCCCAATTTTGTATCATGCTGTCGTTCATTGTACGGGCGCCAAGGCTGCCACCCACCACAAGAATCGTTTTTTTTGCCGGATCTAATTGAAATTCGGCAATGGCTTCCTTTCGTTTTGCTTCCGAAAATTCCAGGTTATTCCGTACCGGATTTCCGGTCAGGACAATCTTATTTTTTGGAAAAAAAGCTTCCATGCCTTCATAAGCGACACAAATTTTTATGGCTTCTTTCGCCAATAATTTATTAGTTACTCCTGCATAAGAATTTTGTTCCTGAATCAATGTCGGTATATTCATTTGATTCGCCACTTTCAATGTTGGTCCGCTGGCATACCCTCCCACACCTATTACGATATCGGGATTGAAACGGCGCAACGTTTTCCGGGCTAATGACATAGATTTCAATAGTTTCCACGCCACTACAACATTTTTAAATAAGTTCTTACGGTTGAATCCCATGATAGGCAATCCGATGATTTTATATCCAGCCGCAGGAACCCGGGTCATTTCCATCCTGTTTTCCGCTCCTATAAAAAGGATATCAGTTTCCGGATGTCGAGCTTTCATTGCATTGGCTATCGAAATAGCCGGAAAAATATGTCCTCCGGTACCACCTCCACTAATAATTACTTTCATTCAGGTAATCGTTATATATTTAATTCTCAACTCTCAACTCTCAATTCTCAATTCTCCACTCATTACGTTCCCCAGGTATCAATTTGGGCTATATTTTCTTCAGCAGCTTTTCTGGCGGCTTCCGCTTCGCGGGCGGCTTGTGCCTCCATTGCCGCTTCCAGGGCGATTGCTTCTTCCCGTTCGATTCCTTTCGGGTTATTGAAGCGGCTTACACTCAATATAATACCAAAATAAACACAGGTAATGATTGTTGAAGTTCCTCCCCGGCTGATCAGCGGCAAAGGTTGTCCCGTTACCGGAATCAATCCTACGGCAACTCCCATATTGATCATGGCCTGAGAAACCATAATGAGTCCGCAACCCAGCGCCAGGTATTTAGGAAACAATTTATCGCACCGGTTGGCGATGATTCCGGTTCGTATCAGCAGGATGACGTACAACAATAGTACGCCTATTCCTCCGATTAATCCCAATTCTTCGATAATAATGGCGTAAATGAAATCGGAATATGCTTGTGGCAAGAAATCCCGTTCCTGACTATTTCCCGGCATTTTCCCAAAAAATCGACCTTCGGAAATAGCAATTTTAGCATGAGATACCTGGTAATTATCATCTGTAATTTCGAAGGTTGCAGGATCTTTGGTTTCGTGCTTACCGCCGGAAAAATCTTTGATCCGTTCTTTCCAGGTTGCTGCGCGTGGGACGACTTTTACTGCACTATCGGGAAGGTACATGATAGCCGCAATCATTACAATTAAGATTGCAGCGCCGATTAAAACAATTTTTCCTAATTTTTTGAAAGGAATCTGCCCGATAAACATCATCAGGAAAACAATGGCAAATAGTAATCCGGCTGTTGAAAAATTGTCGATGACAATAATTCCACAGGTGACACCTGCTGCAATCATAATCCATTTGAATGTTTTATCAACATTTGTATCATTTTTCTTGCCGAGCAGAAAAGCTGTGGCTGCAATCAAACATAATTTGGCAGCTTCGGAAGGTTGGAAAGAGACAGGCCCTAATGACAACCAGCGGTCTGCCCCGTTGATTGTCTGCCCCATGATTTTGGTGGCTAACAGCAATAGCCAGACTAAGGGTAAACAAATGGCCAGTAATGAAAAATATCTGGGCGAAATAGCGTGAAAACCCAATACGAAAACCAATCCAAGCAACAAATACATTGTATGTTGTACAATCGGGTCCCAATAATTCTGGCGGTAAGTCAGCGTACTGGTGGCGCTATACACTTCCACAATGGAAATGAGGCAGAGGAACATGAAAATCATCCATATTACCCGGTCGCCACGAAATATTTTATTTATAAAATCCATTGTTTAATTATAGTCTTCTGACACATTGTTTAAATTGTTCTCCTCGATCTTCATAATTTTTGAACAAATCGAAGCTGGCGCAACAGGGCGACAATAGTACCGTTTCACCCGATTGAGCGAGTTCATACGCTTTTTTTACCGCTTCGTCCATAGAACGTGCATCGACGGCAACAGGAACTTTTCCATCAAAAAAAGCGTGCAATTTTGAATTGTCCACTCCAAGGAAAATTAAAGCAGAGCATTTTTCTTTTACCAAAGCTTCTATTTCCGAATAATCATTGCCTTTGTCGGTTCCGCCTAAAATCAGGACGACGCGGCTTCGCATGCTTTGCAGCGCATACCAGCAGGAGTTGACATTGGTTGCCTTGGAGTCGTTGATATATTCGACTCCCCGTACACGCGCCACCTTCTCCAGCCGGTGTTCCACACCTTTGAAGTCGCTGAGCGACCTTCTGATGTCTTCATTTTTAATATCCAGCAGTTTTGATGCTATCCCTGCAGCCAACGAGTTGTACAGATTGTGCATCCCCGTTAAAGCTACTAAATCTTCTTCCATTGTGAATGTGTTGTTGTTAGAGGTATTTATAATAATTTGCGTATTTTCAGTATAAGCTTTTACTCCTGCTTTTCTATCTTTTGAAAAAGGGTATAAAGTCACCGACGGGTTTCGCTTACGGATTTCTTCCGAAACAATCGGATCGTCGTTCCAATAAATAAAAGCTTCCTTTGCCGTTTGGTTTTGCAGAATACGCATTTTAGAGTCCACATAATTCTGCATTTTGTAATCGTACCGGTCTAAATGATCGGGAGTTATATTTAATAAAATGGCAATATCAGCTTTGAAATCGTACATGCCATCCAATTGGAAACTGCTTAATTCGATAACATAATAGTCAAAATTTTGTTCAGCCACTTGCAAGGCAAAACTATCGCCGACGTTTCCGGCTAAGCCGACATTTAACCCTGCATTTTTCAAAATGTGGAATGTCAACATTGTAGTTGTTGTTTTGCCGTTACTTCCGGTAATGCATATCGTTTTAGCCTTGGTATATCGTCCGGCAAATTCAATTTCTGAAATAACCGGAATATTTAACGCTTTCAATTGTTGCACGATAGGCGCTTTCTCCGGGATTCCGGGGCTTTTTATCACTTCATCTGCATTTAATATTTTTTCTTCCGAATGCAATCCTTCTTCCCATTCAATATTGTATTTTGCAAGCAATTCTTTGTATTTTACGGGAATAACAGATTTATCCGAAACAAAGACATCAAATCCTTGTTTCTTAGCAAGTACAGCAGCGCCGGAGCCGCTTTCTCCTCCTCCTAATATTACGATTCGTTTCATATTATAGTTACGAGTTACGAGTTACAAGTTGCGAGTCTCTTGTATGTAACTCGTAACTTGTAACATGCAACTATTATCTCATTTTTAATGTTACAATGGTTAATACCGCCAAAATGATACCGATCAGCCAAAACCGGATTACTATTTTTGATTCCGGAATAGCCCGGAGCGGTTTTTGAATAATGGCTTCAATTCCCGAATTTCCGGGTTTTTGGAAATGATGGTGCAAAGGCGTCATTTTGAAAATTCGTTTTCCTGTGCCGTTTTTTTTCCTGGTATATTTGAAATAAGAAACCTGCATCATTACCGATAAACTTTCGACAAAGAAAATACCACATAAAATGGGCAACAACAATTCTTTATGAATGATAATGGCAAAAACGGCGATAATTCCTCCCAGGGTTAATGAACCGGTATCGCCCATGAATACCTGTGCGGGAAAGGCATTGTACCAAAGAAAACCTACTGTAGCTCCGATAAATGCGCTGGCAAATACGGCCAATTCCTCACATTTCGGAATGTACATAATATTGAGGTAGGCCGCGTATTCGACGTGACTCGAAACGTATGCCAAAACGGCTAATGTGACCCCGATGATGGCCGAGCTTCCTGTCGCTAATCCGTCTAATCCGTCAGTCAGATTGGCTCCGTTAGATACCGCTGTTACAATAAAAATCGTAACGATTACGAAAATAATCCAGGTAGCCGCTGTACGATATTTGGGCATAAAAGAAGCCAGGCTGCGGTAATCGAAATTATTATTTTTGAAAAACGGAATGGTGGTTTTGGTAGATTTGACCGCCGGGCTGTGTTTCACTTCCGTAATTACACCGTTGTGGTTGACGACTTCGGTATTTTCGCGCATCATCACATCCGGACTCAGATATAATGTCAATCCAACGATCAGTCCCAATCCGACCTGTCCCACAATTTTAAACTTTCCGCTCAATCCATCTTTATCTTTTTTGAATACTTTGATATAATCATCCAAAAAGCCGATGCTTCCCAACCATACAGTGGTGATAATCATTAAGATAATATAGATATTACTCAATTTGGCAAACAGTAATACCGGAATCAAAATAGAAATAATGATGATGATCCCGCCCATTGTAGGTGTTCCTTTTTTACTCATTTGTCCTTCCAATCCGAGGTCGCGGACAATCTCACCAATTTGAAGCATTTGCAATTTTTCGATGATTTTTCTACCGATAAGCGTAGAAATGAATAACGAAAAGATCAATGCCATGGCCGAACGGAATGAAATGTATTGGAACATCCCGGCGCCCGGAAAGTCTATTTTATCAAGATAGTTGAAAAGGTAATATAGCATGGTTGTAAATTATATTATTTGAAATGATTTTTAATGTCTTTCTCTATTTTTTTTATTTCTTCGTATTTGTCAAAACATAAATCTTCGGAAAAATAAGCGATGAAATTTTCTTGTTTTTTGCTATTATAGTAATCTCTCTTTGCTGTATTGGATAATCGTTGAGTTTGTTGCTCTTTTTGTAATTCTTCTTTTACTTCAGCTGCAATCCTCACAATAACTTGCTCAAATACATTATGACCTCGAAAATATAAATAGGCATTTTCCTTTTTAAGTCCAAATTGATAATATTTATTTTCCAAATCTTTCAGGAGTATCTTTTTATTATAATATACTTTTAATCGATCCAATTCAGAGGCGGTTGTATCCCTTAATTTGTTAATCATTCTTGAAGAATCAGAGCAAGGGTTGGAAATATTCAGGAAAGCTCTAAATTGTTCTTTTGTAAATAATCTGTCGCCAACCGACAATGAATAAAGATGATACAAAAATAATTCATATAAAGTTGCTGAATAATCGATTAAGAATCGGTTAAAATCAAATTTTGTATTTTGTAAACCGCATTTGTTAAAAAAACTATTTATATTGTCTGGATAACACCAATGATTTTCTATCGAATAAGTATATGTTTGAAATACAAAATTTTTTGCATCGATCCCCTTTTCTTCAAGTAAATACCGGTAATCGCTGTCGATACAGATGAAAAATTTGTCAGATAAGTATCCTAATTTTTTATATTTTAGACAAATGGCACAGCCTGTAGCCTCCTTATTATCTTTGGTTTGCGTATATGCAATGAAATGGAATTTTTTTTCAGGCAAAAGATATTTAAAGATTTTCTCCCAAAAGATTTTATCAGAAGTTGCTTCTACATGTATTGCAGCAGTACAACGAAGCATTTTTGCTTCATTCGCATAGCGGGAAGCAAGATCTTTATAGAAAGTATCTTTACTTTGAAATCTCATTATTCTCTTAACTAATCAGGTCTTCCATAAAAAATATCTTATCTCCCCATCCATCTCCAAAAATAGAAGGAGAATGTGTTGCAATGATAAGCTGACAGTTTGGATTTAATTTTCGTATTGTATCAATTAATTGTTGTTGCCAACTAATATGCAGCGATATTTCCGGTTCATCCATTAAAAGGATATACGGCCTTTCTTCCATTAAGAATACTGATAAAAGAATCAATAGAAATTGTTTTTCGCCAGAAGATAAACTTGTAAGAGTAATGATGCTTTTCTCTTTTCTGAAAATTATTTCATTGTTAACAGCAATATCAATTTTTTTGTTTGTTTCTGAAAAAGTATTATTAATAATATCAAAAAAGTGACGTATTCTTGCGTTTATTTTATCTGCTTCTTCCGGATAATGGGTAGTTTTTAGTCTGTAATTGAAAAAAGAAGGCTCTTCTGTACCCAATGTGTACCATAAATCTTTTAATTCTTTATCTAAAGGAGATTCAGATTGTTTTATTTTAGTTTTGTCCTTTAGAGGAACATCAAAAGTAGTAATCAATGCGTGATTGATGATTTCTTTTGGTTCATGTTTGACAGTATTGTCGTAGAAAATAGTTTCTCCATTTTTCAAAGTTGCATATATCCCGATATTTCGCGCAGAGTTTTTGTTATTGAGGAAGGAATAATTTTTGGAAAGCAAAGCATTAATGCTTTGCATGATAGTTGTTTTTCCACAACCATTTATACCAACAAGAATATTAACATCTTCATTCAAATCCCATTGCAAGGAATATTGATTAAAGATACCTTTCATTTCAATATGTTTGATAACGTTTGATTCCATAATCATTTCTGTTTTTGGTATTATCCGAAAAAAATTTCCTGTACAATTTCTTTATCATCAAAATGATGTTTTACACCTTTGATTTCCTGATAATCTTCGTGTCCCTTTCCGGCAATCAACACTACATCTCCTTTTTGCGCCAGCATACATGCCGTTTTGATGGCTTCGCGACGGTCAACGATAGACAATGCTTTTTTCTTTTCAATAATGTCTAATCCGGCGACCATGTCGTTGATAATATCCTGCGGCTCTTCGAAGCGGGGATTATCGGAAGTCAAAATAACCTGATCACTGAGTTTTACCGCTTCTTTTGCCATGATAGGACGTTTGCCTTTATCACGGTTTCCACCGCAACCGACTACTGTGATTACTTTTCCTTCTCCTTCCAATACGCCATGAATCGCATTCAATACGTTGGTAAGCGCATCGGGCGTGTGGGCGTAATCGATAATGGCCGTATATCCTTCGGGAGAACGTAATGTCTGAAAGCGTCCGGAAACGGAGGTTAACGAACTCAAAATAACCAAAATATCTTCCGGAGATTGTTCCAATAAAACAGAAGCGCCATAAACAGCCAGCAGATTATAGGCATTAAATCGTCCTACAAAACGGGTAGCGACTTCCCGGTCGTTGATTGTCATCAATGTTCCGTCGAAATGCGATTCCAGGACTTTCCCTTTGAAATCGGCCAGCGTTTGCAAAGAATATGTAAATTGTTTAGCTCCTGTATTTTGCAGCATAAACATTCCGTTTTTATCATCGACATTGGTAAGAGCGAAGGCTTCTTTTGGTAATGCGTCGAAAAATCCCTTTTTAGCATCGCGATAAGCTTCGAATGTTTTATGATAATCCAAATGATCGCGTGTCAGGTTGGTAAAAATACCGCCCTTAAATTGCAGACCGCTGATTCGCTGTTGATCTACGGCATGCGAACTGACTTCCATAAAAGCATATTCACAACCGGCATCTGCCATTTGTGCCAACAATTGATTCAAAGCAATGGAATCGGGCGTAGTATGCGTTGCCGGAATATATTCTGAACCAACATAATTGCAAACAGTAGAAATAAGTCCGCTTTTGTATCCTAATTTTTGAAAGATATTATATAATAAGGTAGCAATGGTTGTTTTCCCATTGGTTCCGGTTACGCCAATCAAAATCAATTGGCGGGAAGGATTGTCGTTCCATTCCGAAGCAATTATTCCAAGCGCTTTGGCACTGTCTGCAACCTGAATAAAAATAGTGGTAGAGTGGGGGGCTTCCGGTATTTGTTGGCAAACCACAGCAACAGCTCCGTTTTCAATTGCCTTGTCAATATAAGCATGTCCGTCGGATTGTGTTCCGGCAACAGCAACAAACAAAAATCCGGGTTGGATTTTCCTTGAATCGGAGTCCACTCCTTTTATTTCAATGTCGGGAACAGAAATTGAAATATTTAAACTTGCGATTAACCTGCTTAATCTCATATATCTATAATTTATAAACAAAAGACACGAAAACACAAAGAAAATTTAATACAAAAACGTTGGGCCTTTGTACCTTTATATTTAGTTGCATTGTCTTTAACATATTTATATTATTATCTCAATGTTATAGCTATAGTTTGACCTTTTACCACCCGGCTTCCCGGCGTAATCGATTGGCTGTATATTGTCCCTCTTCCGGATACAGCGACTCGCAGTCCCGCGCTTTCCAATAAGAAGACCGCATCTTTTGCACCCATTCCTACCACATTGGGAACAAGATTGTCGATTATTTTTCTATTATTCAAAACAATTTTGTCTTTTTGTATGGAGCTGATTGCCCAGGGCGCAGTAATACTATCGTCGTGGTATTCGATATCTAATTTGTCTAATGCATACCTTGTTTGCTTTAGATTTCCGTTTTTAGTTGTTGGTATCACGGGTTGCAAACTATCGATCGGATATGCGTTAACCGGTTGAGGCATGCTGTGAGCATATACCTCTTCGGCGATGCGTTTGAATACGGTTCCGCACATATATCCTCCGGAAGCGCCTCCGTTACGGGGTTTACGCATCACTACAATACAAGAATATTTTGGATTATCTGCAGGAAAATATCCGCAGAACGATACCTGGTGGCTCAATCCGGCTCCTTTGTAACCGGCGGCGCCTTGTGCAATTTGTGCAGTTCCTGTTTTTCCGGCAATGCGAACAACGTCTGATTTGGCCGGTTTTCCGGTACCGTCGGGTTGATTCACGACATCGTCGAGCATGGCCCGAATGGCGGTCAATGTATTGGGTGAACAAATTTGCGGATTCACCACTTCGATTTTTTTCTTATCGATTGTCTTGCCATGATCTTGAATCTCCCGAACGAAAAGAGGTTTCACCATTTTTCCATTATTGGCAATGGCATTAAAAAATGTCAGCATATAAATCGGAGGAACCTGTGTTTCATAACCGAATGACATCCAGGGCAATGTAGTTTTAGACCAGTAATTGGACTGGTCTTTTGGCGTACGAATTTTAGCTCGTCCGGCGCCCGGAATTTCCAAATGCAAATCTTGGTTGATTCCTATTTTATAGATCCCTTCTACAAATTTCTCCGGATTTTTTTCGTAACCTTTCAAAATAATTTTTGCTACTCCCACGTTCGACGAATATCGAATAGACTTTGAAGCCGTTATTATTCCGTATCCTCCCTTGTCGGCATTGTGGTCTCTTACCACCGAACCTTTATAATTGTACAGGCCGTTTCCTACGCTGATGGAATCGTCGGGACGAATTACTCCATCTTCGAGCGCTACCATCATGGATACTACTTTGAATGTAGAACCCGGTTCAATTTCGTCGGCGACAGCATGGTTTTTAGTTTCGGCCCAAACTCCTTCCGTTACTCTTCCCATGTTGGTTATGGCCTTGATTTCTCCTGTTTGCACTTCCATAACAACGGCCGTACCTGATTCTGCATCAATTTCTTTTAACTTGTCTAACAATGCTTTTTCAGTAATATCCTGAATATTGATATTGATTGTAGAAAAAATATCTTTTCCGCTAATGGGTTCTACATCAATCACATCAATGATTCGTCCGTTTATTTTCCGGCGGGTACTGGTTCCCGGAATGCCTCTCAACAAAGAATCATATTCTAATTCAAGGCCGTTTTTCCCTCCCTTTTCCAATTCTCCGTAAATGTCCCCTATCGTCCGCGAAGCCAATGTGCCGTAGGGTTTGGTACGTTTCATTAATTCTTTGGTAATCAATCCCGATTTATTTTTATTTTGCCTCAGGAAAGGCATTGTTTTAACCCGTTTCAATTGGAGGTAATTCAATTCGCGGTCTTTTAATATACGATATTCGCGGCTTTTCTTTGCGATTTTTTTTCCGCTGTTGATTTGCCTTTCTTCTTGTTCCCGCATTTTCCAGCCATTTAGAAACTCATTTTCATATTGTGCAGCTGATTTTTCGGGAAACATCCGGCTCAATTCAACAGATAAAGGTTTGACATATTTGTATAAAGTGTCTTTTTTAAGTCCTTCAGCCCAAAAATCGATATAGAGGCGGTAACGCGATTCACTTGTGGCCATGAGTTGTCCATCGTGAGAATAAATATTTCCGCGATGCGCAGGCACTTCTATATTTGGTTTGATTTGCCGGGCTCCGACTTTGCGCCAAAAACTGCCTTCGGCCAATGACGTATAAAATGCTCTTCCGATGATAGCCACAACGAATAATCCGAAGAAAACCGTTACGATAAAGTAATTTTTCCGGATATTGTTATTTGTTAAAATACTGTTATTGGCCATTACTGTTATTTATAAATCTCATAAGCGGGCGTTTTTGATGTGCTCAAGTCGATCCCTTTGCTTTGTAATAAATCTTCGATTTGAGATTGACGGCTGTTTGTTGTCAATTCGGTTGACATGACAAGATTTTCGTATTTCACATCATTCAGTTGTCGCTTCAAATCTTCAATTTGCGTTAATTTTTGCAAGCAGGAATAGCGGTGGCTGATCAGTAAAATAGCCAGAAAAGCAATCAATAATAATAACTTGAATTGCTTGATCACAAAATCTTCTTTCAAAATTTCGCCGCCAATGATTTGTGTCAGTGAAACTTTTTGTTTATTTTGTTTTTGTGACGTCTTACTGTCCTGTTTGTTTATGTTATTCAGATCTTCCATTTTTCTTTTCTGCGATTCTTAATTTGGCGCTTCTTGCCCGCGGATTTTTTTCGAGTTCATCTTGTTCGGGGACAATTACTTTGTTATTCACAAGGTGAAATGGCGTTATCGGATTTCCATAAAAATCTTTTTCCAGGATACCTTCAAAGTTTCCGGTTTTGAAAAAGTTTTTTACTAACCGGTCTTCCAACGAATGGTAGGTGATGACGACTAAGCGTCCTCCCGGTTTTAGCAAATCCAATGCTTGCGAGAGCATTTCTTTTAATGCATCCATTTCTCCGTTGACTTCGATGCGGAGGGCTTGAAATGCCTGCGCCAGGTACTTTTTTTCTTTCTCCCTTCCGAAAAACGGCTTTAGGAGTTCTAAAAAATCAGCTGTTGTATGAATGGGCTGCGCTTCCCTGCTTTTTATAATGGCTCGGGCAATGGCTCTTGCATTTTTTAATTCTCCGTAATGATAAAAAATATCGGCCAGCGCTTCTTCCGAGAAAGTATTCAGAATTTCGGCTGCACTTTTTCCGGCTCGCTTGTTCATTCTCATGTCTAACTGACTATCGAACCGGAAGGAAAATCCACGGGTTTCATCATCAAAATGATGAGAAGAAACGCCTAAATCGGCGAGCAGTCCGTCAATATTTTCCACTCCGTGCCATGTCATAAAATTCGACAAGTAACGAAAATTGCTTCGTACAAATATAAATCTTGAGTCGTTGAGAGCATTTTTTTCTGCATCTTCATCCTGGTCAAAACCATATAATTTTCCTTTTTTGCCTAATTTTTCAAGAATTTTTTTTGAATGTCCGCCGCCTCCGAAAGTTACATCAACATAAATACCGTTTGGCAGGATATTCAATCCATCCACGCTGGTGTCAGCCAATACCGGAGTATGATATGTCATCGGAGTTTCCATGCTGCATTTCACTTATCTTCTTTTTTTGCCATCCATTTTTGCATTCCGTTTTGGAATGAAGCACTATCCATCAGCGGTTTTTCCAATTTTTGTTTCGCCCAGATTTCGATCGTATAATCCATTCCGATGAAACGGACTTCGGAGGTGATTCCTGCTAATTGTAAATAGCGTTTAGGAATCAGGATTCGTCCACTGGAATCTAATTCCAATATTTCCGTATCCATTTGAAATTGGCGGTAGAGCATTTGTTGTTCGGGATCCCATTTATCAAGTTTTGCCCGCATATTAGTCAATTCTGTATCCCAAACGCTTTCGGGATATAACACCAGGCAATCTTGATACACATCTTTTCGCAAAATGAGTCGCAAATCTCCTGCAGATTGGAAGATTTTTCGGAAAGATGCAGGTACAAAAACCCGTCCTTTCACATCTGTTTTAGCGTCTATGTTGCCAAAAAAGCGATCCATTTTTGTTAAGTGACTAATTTTCACGGTAAAAGTACACAATTCTCCACTTTTCCCCACTTTTTTCGTATTAATATTTATTAAAAACTTATTAACAGAGTTTTCAACAAATTATGAACACTCAAAATGATGGTGAAATTATCTTAAAATATGGGGAATGAAATATGACAAGAGGGTTATGAACAAAAATAAAAAAATGGGGCATGTTGACAAGAGTCTGTCTTAAAAGGCAGATCAATAGAACACAGATGACACGGATGACACAGAAAAGTGCGGATTAATTTTTTATTTTCAACTGAATATTAGTATATTATAAAAATATATAAACAGTGAATTTCTGTGTATTTCGTGTTCTAATTTAACTTTTGAGACAGCCTTATAAGAAATCAATATAAATCTTTATATGACTGTGCATTAGATGCTTTTATTTTTCCGAATTCATTTAAATACATATCAATTTGAGTTTGTTCGTTGTTTAACACAAATCGATGAATAAATTCGAGAATTTCAGGTTGGCGTTCGTCCATTGGATCGGTTGCAATTTCGTGGGATGCTCCTTTGAAAGAAAGAAACCAGTAAGGAAAGTGATTGTCTCGTAAACTGTCCACGATTTTTTGAGAACCAAAAAATCCTAATTTGAAAAATCGGATTTGTTTGTAAGGCACTATTTTATCGGCATCACCGTGAAAAAGGAGTATTGGACAAGGTTTTTGTTGCCATTTTAATCCTCCGTCTGTTCTGAAAATGGCTCCGGCAAAAGAAATGACACCTGCATATTGAAAAGAATGGGGGAGGAGATCGGAAGAAGGATATTTATTACGATTTTCATATTCGGCCTGCATTACGGTAATGGCGCCTGCGCTCGAACCGCTGATAATAAATTTTGAAGTATCGATTTGCCAGGATTCAGCATTTTTCAAGGCGAATTCAGTAGCTGAAAATAAATCCGAAACAGCTAAATTGATAGCATTTTGTAGTGGTTTGTAGTTAGTTACTCCAATGCCATGTTTTTCTCCGGCCAATCCCAACCGGTAATCAATGGAAATAACAGTAAATCCGCTTTTTGCTAAAAAATTAAAGTAATTGTGATAGCCTTTCCGGTCTCGTTCTCCATTGGTAAATCCGCCTCCAAAGACGAAAAAAACGCAAGGTTGTTGTCCTTCTGTTTCTTTCAGACGGTATTTATCTAACTTTAATTTTGAAGTATCTTTTTGAGCGAATGTGAATGTTTGTTTTTCGATTGAGGGATCAATTTCTTGTCCGAAAACCGGTAACCCGCAACAAATTAATAATAAAATATTTGTAAGATAAACGCGGAGAAATGAAGACATGAAATTTTTATTTAAATAATTCTTTTGTGTCTTGTTGCCTTTGTGTTTAGTGATGAGTATCCGGTTCATGAAATAAAAACAGTTTAATTATAATTATTGTTTTGTTGAGAAATTGTCCACACAAAATGGTTGAAAGCCATTTTCAGTTGTCCGTACGAATAACGATGACCTAAATTTTCCATAATGAGTTTAAACGGCGGGTTTTCGACATTCAAAAAAGGCTTCAATATGGGCGATATTTGATTGAGATCGTCGGGAGAAAGGAATTCCAGCGCCGAAATTTCTCCGCTCAGGATGAAGACAGCCAAGTGCGTTTCGATTGTAGATGAGGCTAATGTGCGTTGAGAAGCAATTTCTTCGATAGAAAGTCCTTCTTTGTGCATCGCCAACGTCATCAATTGTGTGGCTCCTTTTTCTGTTTTCGGTTTTTGAACTGTTTTTTCTTTTTTTATGTCGGAAATCGTTGGTTTTGATTTTGCGGCATCAAACAATTCATTCCGCTTTGGAATTTCCAATGTTAATGTAGTGGCAAGAGGAATGTTGTTGTAGCGTACCCGTTTCATGTTTTCGATAAAGAGTACAATATCTTCTTCCAACTCCATCAAATTTTTGACAAATGTTTTTATCCGTTTATGAGATTGAATTCCAATGATATAATATTGAAGCGGTTTCAGGATTTTGTCGATAATTTGTTCATGGAAATAGAGGATCGCTTTTTGACAACGTTCTTGTAATAATTCCATGTCAATTTTTTCTTGGGCAGCAGTCAGTTGCGACAGTTGTAATTTGAATTTGACAGCTGTATTTTCGAGCAATCGGGTTTGTATTTTAAATTCTTCCAATAATTTTCGTGCCGGTTCAAATTCGTCCGACGTTTTGTCTTCCAGCAATTTACCCATTTCGTAAAGCACATCATACATCGGCTTCCAGTCGAAATAGAGCAAAAGCCGTTCTGCCCAGAATTTTCGTTTTCCGGAAGAAAAAATGTGCTCCAGTTCTTCTGCATTTTTTTCGGATTGACTAAATTGAATGGCAGACGGGTCGGTGAGGATACAATTGGGTTGAATTTTGGAATGCAGCACAATCCCATCGAGTCCGGTGCACCGGCTCAGGGCAACATAAGCTTGTCCGGCAGCAAATGAAGCTCCGATATCAATTACAGCATGATTGAATGTCAATCCCTGACTTTTGTGAATGGTAATCGCCCAGGCTAATTTGACCGGATATTGGGAAAACGATCCAAGTTTTTCTTCATTAATTTTCCCGGTTTCTTTGTTGAGCGTATATCTGATATTGTCCCAACTTTCTTTACTCAAAGCGATTTCCGATTGAAAATCTTCGAGGAAAACATACACATTGTCATCAGTTATCCGGCTAATAGTAGCGATTTTACCATTATAATACCGTCGGGGTTCTTCCGTGTCGTTTTTGATAAACATGATTTGCGCCCCTGTTTTCAGGCGCAAGTTGATCTCTGTGGGCAATGCATAATCCGGAAATTCTCCCTGGATAGTTCCTGTAAAAACCGATTCTTTGTCGTTGATTTCGGCTAATTTCCGGTTATTAATCTGGTCGGCCTTATAATTATGAGTTGTTAACGTGATAAATTTTTGGTCGTCCGGAGGAATAAACGCCGGGTTGTATTGCCGGTTCAGCATTTCCAGATCCGAGGGCAGTATTTGATTATTCCTTATCCGGTTGAGAAGATGGATAAAAACCGGATCATCCTGACGATATATTTTTTTCAGTTCGAGATAAACCGGTTGAGTTTGTTGAATAACTTTAGCATGAAAGAAAAAAGTTCCTGTATAGTATGCTTTCAATAATTCCCATTCATCTTCTTTGGCAATAGGAGGGAGCTGAAACAAATCGCCGATGTACAGCACCTGTACTCCGCCGAAAGGTTTTGAATTCCGGCGTATCCGTTGCATGAGCATATCAATCGAGTCGAGCGTATCGGCGCGCAACATACTGACTTCGTCAATAATCAGCAATTCCAATTGACGCAGCAGATCTAATTTTGCTTTCGAAAAACGGAATCTATTTTTATTCGAAGCATTAAATCCGGGAATATAGGGCTCAAACGGTAGTTGAAAAAGGGAATGGATGGTAGTTCCTCCGGCATTGATGGCCGCGACTCCTGTTGGGGCGACTACAACGGCTGTTTTATGTGTATTTTCGCGGATGTAACGCAAAAAAGTGGTTTTTCCCGTACCGGCTTTTCCGGTAAGGAAAATATGTTCGGATGTTTCATTGATGAATCCGGCAGCTAATCTGAATATTGCGTTATTTTCATCATGCATGCTCGCGGGAGTTGACAGTTAAAGGTTCAAAGGTAAAAAAAAATTACAAGAATGTTGTAAACGGCAGAATCAGGATTCCATGGCAATTATTTCAGGTTCTGTTTGGGTAAAATATTCTTTTTCAGTTGTTTCTTTTTGTATTTGCTCTTCTTGTCCGGCCGGTTCCTCTTGTTCCGTATGTAGTTTGTGGTCATATACTAACTGGAGGAATTCCGATTCAGATTTGATTTTCTTGAGCGCCATGTGTGTGGCTTTTTGTTGGGATTCTTTTTTGGAAAAACCAATGCCGATACCGGCTGGCAGACCATTTAATTCGACCTGTGTCTGGAAGACGAGATTACCTTCGGGATCCGGGAAATTTTCCAATAAAATGAAGTTCATTTCTACTTTATTTTTTTGACACCATTCTAACAGTTTGGATTTGAAATTAACTTCTTTTTTAGAAAGCGCTTCTACATCTATAAATTTTCTGATGATTTTTTTTTGGATAAAAATACGGGTTTTTTCATATCCTTTATCTAAATAAATCGCTCCGATCAGGGCTTCCAGGGCATTTCCAAGAATATGACTTTTGTGTGTATGGATATTGGACGCAGATATGATAAGGTTGTGTAATCCTAATTGTGACGCAACATAATCTAATGTTTCCCGCTGCACAATTTTGGAACGGGTATTGGTAAGGAAACCTTCTTTTTTTGTTTTGAATTGGCGGAATACTAAGTCTGCAATGATAGCGTCTAAAATAGCATCTCCTAAAAATTCGAGCCGTTCGTTATTTTTGTATCGTCCTTTTTCGATTTCCCGGGAAGACGATTTATGCAAAATGGCTTCTTCGTACAATTGAATGTTTTTTGGGAAGAATCCCAATATCTTATAAAAAGCAAAATAAGATCCTCTCTTCGGATGAAAAAAGAATCTTATTTTTTGTAAAATATTAAGGATCACTTATTTTTCAAATTTCTTGACAATAACGCAGGCATTGTGTCCGCCAAATCCAAAAGTATTGGAGAGGGCAGCTCTCACTTTGCGTTGTTGAGCTTTGTTGAATGTGAAATTCAATTTGTAATCGATTTCCGGATCTTCATCGCCTTCGGCAAAGTTGATGGTTGGCGGAACGATATCGTTTTGCACGGACAAGATACAAGCCATCGCTTCCACCGCTCCGGCAGCGCCCAACATGTGGCCGGTCATGGATTTGGTAGAGCTGATATTCAACTTATAAGCTTGTTCGCCAAATACTTCTTTGATTGCTTTACATTCGGAAGGGTCGCCTACAGGTGTGGAAGTTCCGTGTACATTGATGTAATCAATATTATCGGGAGTCATTCCAGCATCTTCCAATGCATTACGCATCACGAGCATAGCGCCTAATCCTTCGGGATGAGAAGCTGTCAGGTGATAAGCGTCGGCCGACATTCCTCCTCCGGCAATTTCAGCATAAATTTTAGCACCGCGCGCCAAAGCGTGTTCCAATTCTTCCAAAATGATACAAACGCCGCCTTCTCCCATTACAAATCCGTCGCGGCTTTTGCTGAAAGGACGAGAGGCTGTTTCGGGCGAATCATTTCGTGTAGATAAAGCGGTCAAAGCATTGAAGCCTCCGATTCCGGAAACACAGACAGCAGCTTCGGCACCTCCGGCGACAATAGCATTGGCTTTTCCCAGACGAATCAGATTATAAGCGTCAATCATACCATTGGTAGAAGATGCGCAAGCGGAAACCGTTCCGTAATTTGGTCCTCTCAGGCCATAAATCATGGAAATGCGACCGGCAGCGATATCTCCAATCATTTTCGGGATGAAAAACGGGCTGAATTTTGGCCCGGCGGCTTCATTTTGAAAATAATTGCCTACTTCCTGGTCAAAGGTGCTGATACCTCCGATTCCGGAAGAAAATACAACTCCAATTCTATCACAATCTTCTTTTTCAAGATTCAGGGCAGAATCTTCTATAGCTTCTTTTGCAGCGACAATAGCGAGTTGGGCATATCGGTCGATTTTCCGGGCTTCCTTCCGGTCGAAATGATCTTCAGGATTGAACCCTTTTACTTCACAAGCGAATTGTGTCTTGAAGTTAGATGCATCAAATAAAGTAATGGGCCCGGCCCCGCTTACTCCGTTGAGCATGGATTTCCATGTGGTTTCCACATTGTTGCCCAGCGGAGTAATCGCTCCCAGACCCGTTACTACTACTCTTTTTAATTCCATAGCGGTTTTAAAATTCGAGTGTTGTTACTTTTTTGATTCAATATATGCAACAGCATCTCCCACTTTGGTGATTTTTTCAGCGTCTTCGTCGGGAATAGAAATACTGAATTCTTTTTCGAAGTCCATGATCAATTCAACAGTGTCAAGAGAATCTGCTCCTAAATCATTTGTAAAGCTTGCTTCGTCTTTAACTTCGGATAATTCCACGTTCAGTTTCTCAGCAATAATCGCTTTAACTCTTGATGCAATTTCAGACATAACTTTAAAATTTAGATTAATAATTAAATATTACTTGCTATTTTTGCATGGCAAAGGTAACGCATTATTCTGGAAATAAAAAAGAATCAAACGAAAAATTGCACAGTACGCTAAAATATGTGCATTGAAAACGGTCTAATTTTATGATGAAAAAAATTGTGCTTTTCGCCTCAGGATCAGGATCAAATGCAGAAAATATTATCCGGTATTTTAATCCACAGGGTGCTATTGGATTTCCGGCCGTTGTTACGAACAAAGCTTCGGCTTATGTTCACGAGCGGGCGAAGCAATTGGGAATTCCTTCCTATACATTTTCTAAACAGGAGTTTGAAGACGGAACGGTGTTGAAATTACTGCAAAAGGAATCGGTTGATTTTATAGTCCTGGCCGGTTTTTTGCTGAAGATTCCTGAAAATTTGCTGCAAGCTTATCCCAACCGTATTATTAATATTCATCCGGCCTTGCTTCCGAAGTTCGGAGGAAAGGGAATGTATGGAATGCATGTGCATGAGGCCGTGCTTGCCGCAGGAGAAAAAGAATCGGGCATTACGATTCACTATGTGAATGAGAATTACGATGAAGGACAGATCATTTTTCAGGCAAAATGTGATATATTACCAACTGATTCGGCAGAGGATGTGGCCAATAAGGTGCATGCACTGGAGTATAAATATTTTCCGAAAGTGATTGAAGGGATAATTGGGAATTGATCAATTGTACGCATGGAACCACAACAAATTATCCGGTTGATTATTCAAGCCATTTATGTGGTAACGGCCTTAGGGATTGTCATTATTGTTATTTCTGAAAACAGAAATCCGTTGAAAACAATCTCGTGGGTACTTTTGTTGGTGTTTTTTCCGATCGGCGGTATTATTATTTATTATTTTTTCGGGCAGGATTCCCGTAAAGTGCGTGTGCTTTCGCGCAAATCCTATAAACGGTTAAAAAAGCGATCATTCGATCATTTGATTATCCATAATGCGGAAAATATCTGTTCGGAGTTTGCTCCATTGGCTAAGTTATTGGATAATAACAACAGTGCGGCATTGTTGCAAGGAAGTGAAATCCGGATATTTACCAATGGACCTGATAAGTTTGAAGCCTTATTGGCGGATTTGGGAAAAGCCCGGCATCACATTCATTTACAATATTATATATTTCTGGACGATGCGATCGGGAATAAAGTGAAAGATATGCTGATTCGCAAGGCCCGCGAAGGAGTGGAAGTGCGGGTATTGTATGATGATGCGGCAAACTGGCAGGTTAAAAACCGGTTTTACAACGAAATGGCAAAGGCCGGAGTGGAGATCACAGCTTTTCTGAAAGTACACTTTCCCCTTTTGACCAGTAAGGTAAACTATCGGAATCACCGGAAAATAGTGGTTATTGACGGCCGGATCGGATATATCGGCGGAATGAATATTGCCGACCGTTATTTAGAACCCACCTGGCGGGATACCCATTTGCGGGTTGAAGGTAAAGGTGTATTGGGCATGCAGTCTGCATTTTTAATTGACTGGTTGTCCTCCGGAAAACAAATAGCAAATGAAAAATCCTATTTTCCCGAATCTCCCGTATTGACAAAAAATGTGATGCAAATAGCTACAGGCGGTCCGATTGGTATTTGGAGAACCTTGTTGCAAGCGACTATCCAGATTATTGCTTCGGCCCAAAAGCATGTGTATATTCAAACGCCTTATTTTTTGCCGACAGACGGTTTGCTTCAGGCGTTGCAATTAACTGCTTTGGCCGGAATCGATGTGAGATTGATGGTTCCCTGGCATGCTGATGTTCGGTTTGTCAGTACAGCGAGTCATTCTTATTTTGAAGATATTCTGAATGCCGGCGTGAAAATATATGTCATGGATCCTGGTTTTTTGCATGCCAAGATGATTGTGGTCGATGATTTTTTGACTGTGATTGGTTCGGCGAATATGGATTTCCGCAGTTTCGAACATAATTTTGAAGTCAATGCCTATATCTATGATGAAAAAATAGCATTACAGATGAAGCAGGTATTTTTTAACGACCAGAAAGCATGCCGACGGATTGTACGAAAAGAGTGGCGGCAACGTCCGCCGTTCCGGAAAATCCAGGAATCAATAACGCGGATGTTTTCGCCACTCTTGTGAAGTATATTTCTTACCGTTTTATTTCATAAGTATTCGTTTACTGGCAAGTTGATTATGATAGTCTAACAATGACAATGTCGAAACCTTTTCTCCTGTTAAGACTTTGCTTGCAAGGTCGTCAATTTCAAAAGGAGTACTGCCAAATTGTATTTTTCAATATTATCTTCCTTATTCAAAATCATAAACAAACGTCTTAATTATAGTTGCAATGCGTTAATTACTGCTATTGCCGGGAAAAATAATCAGAAACGGATAATTTCTTTTGGTTTCAAATTATCTTCCATTGTCCAAAAATGAGCTTCTCCGTGAGCGATGCGAAAGATTATTAGTTCCGGACTCTCGGCTGTTAAACCGAATGATTTCAGGAATGGTCTGTCTGTCAATGCTTTTTCTTTCAATGCACGATCAGTTATAAAATCAACTTTCCCTGCGACTCTCAACATCGTGCCGATCATTCCTTCGTGTTTATAAAAGCACGCTTCTGTATTGGGATTCTTCTCCAATTGATGCGGTATTTCTTTCATACTGGCTGTTTGGAAATAAAATCCGGTCTCATCGGCAAACCAAAATCCCAAAGCTCTTACGCGAGGTTGGTCTCCTTCAACTGTTGCTAAATAACACATCGGATTTTCATTCGTAAATTGAATACAGTCTTGAATTGTTTTCATAAATTTATGTCTTTTTGTTGCAAGTTATTTTCCTTCTTTGTTATCTGTTTCAATGTTTCTTTCTCCATTTGGGTTCACAGGGAACACGCCCACCATCATCTGTCGTATGTTCTTCCAATGAATTTTCTTTGGCTTGAATACAGATATACACCATTGTTTCATCGGAAGTATTGCAAAGTCCCCTTATTCCCTGTGGAGCAACCCGTATCACACTACCTTCAGTAATTGGAAAACAATCATCATCCACCTGATAATATCCTGAACCTTTCAGAATGATATATGTTTCTTCATCTTTATTATGAAAATGGAAATAAGGTAATTCTGTTCGGGGAGGAAGAGTCGTAAATGAAATCTCTGTTCCGGTGGCTTTTGTTGCTTCCTTGACAAATACTTTTCCTGTGACCTCTTGTCCGGTTTTGGGATGAATAAAGGAATATTCTCTCAACTCATTCAGATTGCCGATGTTTACAGCTGTATAATTCTTATTTTCTGAGATTTTTTCTATTTGTTTCATATCGCTTGAATTTTTTAAATGTAAATCATTTTCTTAGTCATTCCTCCATTTGGCTATTTTCTTCTGATTATTTGATAAGATTTCGATCATCTTGCCTTTCATTACTCGCATTTGTTTTTACTAATTTATGCGTTAGCTTTTGCAAACCTATTGGGAACAACATGATTAAGAAACCTCCCAATAAGATAGATTCTCCATTATATATCCATATCAATGGTTCAAATTTACAAAATTAACCTCATAAATTCAATTAGTTAAAACGAAGTCATTTAGATTTTTTTAGACTTTTAATTTGTTCCGATTATTTGTCATGTTTTAATTATTTTTTGTCAGTTTGAGTGTTTTCAATCCAAAACGGGGCATTTCAACTTCAAGTTCTGTTACGCCATTTGTACTGATTGTGTTAAGGGAGGCAATTGTATTCCCATTCAGGTCTATTTCCTCCACTTTCGACAAAGACATCCCGAGTTTAATTTTCCGGGGCAAATTGTTTCCATCGGCATTAAACAGCCTTACTATAAATCCGTTGTCGCATAAATAAGCTGCAGATATTTCATAACCGGTTCCATCAACATTGATGAGCGAACTATTTTCCAGCTGAGCATATTTGAGAAAAGAAGTGATAAGCGGTTCATTCCATTGCAGGCTCTCGTTATGAATACCTGATGCATCCCATTTTTTACTGTGAGGAATAATTGCAAACCGGATATTGGTTGGGGCGTCAATCTGGTAATCCCGTCCCCATAATCCATTTCCGGAAAACTGAACGGTAAGCCCAAGCGGGAAGTCGTCTCCATAAGAATAGGATGTGGTATGATCCGAAAGCAGAGAAAAACCATACCGGCCATTTCCATCCACCAGATCAACCCAGTTTAATATTATGTTGTGTTTGATGCTATCCCATGTATTGAAATGGGTGTTTTCCTGTTCGCTGAGGCAAACATCAAAAGGAGCATTTTTATATAAGGCGGGCGATTGCAGGTTAACGGGAAATAGTACATTGAGTTTGAACCGGTCGTCGTAGAATGCGCGGCGGTTATTTTTGTACGCGTCTGTCTGATGATATTCTCCGATGCCTGCATTGTGCTTCCAGTCTATCTTCAGGTCAAATTCTATTTTGCGCTGGCTTTCTTTAATGGTGATGGTTTGTGTAAAGGGATGCCCGGCTATTTCACCTTTTATCCGGACGCTTTTTTCAAAGCGATTATCCTGTATGATATTTACCTCGGCAGGCATTTCTGTTGATGAATGAAACACTCCCTCGTCGTAGAAAAAACCGCGCAGTTCGCCCATGAAAAAAGTGCTATTGTTGTTTGCAAATTCCCGATTGTCTTCTTTTTTGGCGATAAGGCTTTTAATAATACCTCCTTTTGACGGATCCATTACGATGCGATACATACTATTTTCGAGTACTGTTTCCCCCGGTTTTCCTCCTGCTTTATTTTTATCAGTATTAGGTGTCTTTTTGCCCGGCGCCACATAGTAGGTAGCATATCCGAAAGCGGGAACATCGGCTTCGAATATCAGGGACGATTCTTCAATCTTAATTTCTATTTTCTTACCTTCGGCATTTGTAACATTCAGGTTCAAACCGACAAGATTCTTAGGCAATGCGGTCGATACCACTTCATGCCTTGGGACTCCAAGGGTGTTATAGACACGCAGATACAAACCCTTGCCTTCGGCATGGCCGGCAGAAAAACTATTGGTTGCTTCTGTTATTATACTACTACACAGCATGTCGGTAGCATTTGTCCAGTTGTAAATCTCATCCGCCCATGTAATCCGCTTGTGAAGGCGATTATAAGGTACTATCCATGAATCGTGGTGTTGAGCTAACATCAATGTACGCCAGGCTTCGTCAAGACTCTTCTGATTGTAACGATATCCATTGGACAGGTTAGCAATTACACCCATTTTTTCTGCCATTACAAGGTTGTTTTCTGACCGGCGTACCTGTCTTGCAATACGTTGCAATACCTGACTGCCCCACATCAGACTCACACGGATTTCTTCCTGCGAAAGCCGGTAGTTTTCGTCCGTTTTAGCATTGGATACATTTTCGAAGTATTCTCGCCATGTAACATATTTGGAGTTATTTTTAATGTTGTTTCCCACACCTATCCAGGGGCCTCTTTTCCAACCGGCATCCTGGAATGTCATCCCTACAGGATGTTTAATTCCATAATTCAGGCACGCTTGTATGTATGAGGTATCGTTGCCCCAGGCGGTAGTTTGCCACACAGAATTTTTCTCCAATTCTTCGCAGGCATAGCGGGGCACAGTTAGTATGGAGCTTCCGTCGGGACCCATCCAATTGACCAATTCACCGCCATAAGGTGCAGTGTATCCTCCCCAGCAGGTATTCGGACACTTCAGGACTGCATATTTGAAACCAAATTGTTTAAGTATTTGTGGCAGGCTGCTGGTGAAACATGGCTCTTCTACTGAATAGGTAACAAATTCCGCTTCAGGAAAATGCTTTCTGATGCTTTTAATGCCGTAGGCAAACTGGCGTATAATACTTTCTCCGGATACATTATAGCAGTAAGGTTGAGCGTATGCAGGATTTGTAAATTCGACACGTTTGTCTGTTGCGATTTTGCGGAAATTGTTATAATCTTCGGGTGTTTTTACGGCAACGGTGTCCCATGTTTCAGGCTCTATCTCCAGGCACATCCTCCATTCGGGATGCTTAGAGATCAGTTCCGTTATAAATTTAGTTTTCCATTCGACAGGATAATGACCATATATGCCTCCGTGGAAACCATCTACAAAATAAGCTTGTTGTCCATAGACCAGGGTAGCTATAACAGCAAAAAATTGAAGTACAAAAAAACGGTGTTTCATGCGTTATTTCAATTTAGGTATTAGACTAAATAATCACAGCAAAAACTGTTTCACAAATGTACTCCTAAAAATTCGACAATGTTATTCGTAGTAAACGGGAAAGTAGATTTGCAAATCATGTATATTTCTATAAATCAACAAGTTAAAAAACGACAAAGGATCTGCTATGGTAAACTTTTTACAATAAATATTAAAAGCCGGCACTCAAGGTTCACGATAGGGAACAGATCTTTTTTACTTGTTCGTCAAACAAATCATTCTCTATTAACGAATTCTTTTTTACTTTACTTTTGTAATTGTAGATAGTTTGTGTAGATAAACGTAATTGTAAGGCGATTTGTGTTACATCGGTGATGCCCAAACGGATCAAGGCAAAAATACGGAGTTCGGCATTGAGTTGGTTTTCAGGAAGTTGAAAACGTTTATCAGGTTTTAACAATAAATTAAATTTTTCTACAAAGTCAGGATATAGTTCTAAAAAAGCTCTATCGAAGTTGATGTAAATTTCTTCTATTTCCTTTTCAAATGTATTGGAAGACGATGTATTATACAGTTCATTAATCAGGCCTGTTTTTATTTTAATATTTACATCTTTTCTATACCGCTCCAATTTGTTAATATAAACAGAACTTTGATTAATGAAATATCCAATGTATTTCTCCTTTATTATATTTGTTTCGCTAAGTCGTTTATTCAGTTCGACCAATTCTTCATTTTTCTGCAAAATATTTTTGCGGGTTTTTAATATAATTCTCTTTTGGCTGTAATTGAAATATAATGCAATGATCAGGGCGATAACGAATAGAGTCGTAATTACGGCATATCGCCGCAGATTTTGTTTCTGATGCTCTATTTTTAATAAATAAGTATTTTCAATAATCGGTTGCACACGAGCGATTACACTGTTTTTGAAACGGGAATTAAAAAAATTAGCATCTTCCAGCGCTGCTTTAATATAATTGTATGCACGGTCTGTATATCCATCTTTATAAAGTTTGGTAGCCAATGTTAAAAGCGCTTCATTTTCTTTAACGGCCAATTGGGCATCGGTTATTGCCGCCAGGATTAAATAATAGTCTTCTTCTTCCCCGTTTCCCATCAAAGCATAAACTTTTGCAAGGTTCATGGCTGTCATCGCATATAAATGTGTATCAGGTTGTTTTTCCCGGAATGAGGGAATCAGTATTTTAATAGCTTCTTGATAATCGCCGGCTTCCTGCAGTTTGAAGGCTTTTTCTCTCCAATATTCATCCGATTCTTTATCTAACAACCCCAACACTTCATTTCTGTAAAATTCTATTTCCTTATTATATTGGCGGGAATAGTTTTCATCAGCGGTGTATTTTATCAGATTCTCATAATATCTTATGTAAGTCCAACAATATTTACATTTTGACAGAGTCGGGAGTTGGTCATATTCAATCGAAGCCAGAATTCCATGCGCCTGTATAAACAATCCTGATAAAGAATACATGAACGCTTGTTCAATTTGGCTTTCCTTTAAGAGATCATTATCTCCCAGTTTTTCCGCAAGTCCGATATTTTCGAGGATATAATATTCGGCTGAATCGTAGATAAAAGATTCATATTGGGAAATGATTTCTTTGTTGATATTATATATGCTGATGATATCATCGAGTTCATTTTTTTCTTGTTTTAACTTGCGTATCTCAGTTTCTTTTTTCTCTTCATATATAACACGATTATTAATGGTATAATCCAATACCTTTAACAATGAATCTATTCTTTGGCTTGAATAAATTTCCAAAAAAGGATATCCTGATAGTATAATGAGTATAAAAAGTTTTTTCATTTACTTAGTTTATTCAACATAAAAACGGCTGAATTCTGATACATTTTACCAACAATCCTAATGGAACAAAATTACGTAAAGTTTTGTAAAATCGCAAGTTGGCAAAAAATTATATAAAAGAAGAAGGGTTTCTTCGGGCGGGTGATGTATGAAAAACATTCGATAAATCATATTCTGTTTCCAAAAAATTGCTAAATTCACCCGCAAAATCTATAGCCATGATAAAATATATATTTTTTTTCAGTTTTCTTTTTATCGGTTTTTTTACTTTATCCGGCCAGGAAAATACAAGTATTATAGCTCCGGACGCCCAAGTGGAAAAACTCGCCGAAGGATTTCGCTTTACCGAAGGTCCGGCCGTTGACCGGCAGGGTAATGTCTATTTTACTGATCAGCCTAACGACCGGATAATGAAGTGGTCGATCGACGGAAAACTCACTACTTTTCATGAAAATACAGGACGAGCCAACGGGCTTTATTTTGATAAAAAAGGTAATATTATTTCGTGTTCCGATCAGGAGAATGAAATATGGAGCATTGATAAAAATGGCGATCATGTTGTTTTGGTTACAGGATACAACAATAAAAAATTGAATGGCCCTAACGATTTGTGGATACGTCCCGACGGAGGTATTTACTTTACTGATCCGCTTTATGCCCGTGACTATTGGATGCGCAGTCCGCAAATGCAACAGGAAGGTGAATATGTATATTTCTTTTCTCCGGATCGTAATCATCTCGTGACAGTTGCTACCGATTTGGAGAAGCCGAACGGAATAATCGGCACTCCTGACGGAAAATTACTTTATGTTGCCGACATCAAAGCGAATAAAACGTATGTTTATGAAATACAACCTGATGGATCGTTAAAAAATAAAAAATTATTTGTATCACTCGGTTCAGACGGAATGACGATCGATAAAGAAGGCAATGTGTATCTGACCGGACGGGGAGTCACTGTATTCAACCCCCAGGGCGAACAAATTGCCCATATTCCGGTTGAAGCCGGCTGGACGGCAAATGTTTGCTTTGGAGGAAAAGATATGAAAACATTATTTATTACAGCTTCGCAATATTTATACGCTTTACGTATGAATGTGGAAGGAATCAGATGAATTGTGACCTGTTAAAATAATTTTTTCATTACCTTTTCAGGAACGGAAATTCTGATTTCATTTTTTGATAAATTGATAGTTTGTTTGTTTTGACTTATCTTCCCGGCTTAATAAATAGATGCCGGAAGATAATTGTTGCATCGGAATAACGTTTGTGCCGGATGTTAATTGTATAGAAGATACCTTTTTTCCAGACATATTCAAGATATTGATCTGTGCGTTTTCATCTGCGGGTATTTGCGAATTAATATATAAATAATCTTCTACCGGATTGGGGTAAAATCTAAAGATGTAATTGCTGTTTAAATCGGAAATACCGGTTTCATTGCAATTACCCCAATTCATGTTTTGAGTATTATTATTGTATATTTCATTGCTCAATATACAGAAATTTTTTCCATCCATATCGTAATTCCGATTCAAGTGAATGGTACCATTTCCGGTAGAAATGACCGCTATTTTGGTTGTTTCTGTTTGACCGATTTTATTATTTTCTACTAAAAAATAACCTGTGTCAAAATGATTATTTTTCCAATTGGGGTCATTCTGCACAAATTTATTATTAATTCGTATGCCTTCTCCGCCTGCCCATGCTATCCCCAAATCACCTAATTGATTGCCTGAAATCTTATCGATTATATTGCCTGTTAATGAAAAATGAGTCACATTTTCGATACTGATACCCAATCCTCCGCTTACATTTTCAATTACATTATTGGAAACAATCAGCGAATCGGTATAACGAACGGCAATGCCTGCGCCTCCCGATCGGTTCCATGATCCGGTATGAGTATTTTTGGTTACATTCCGGATGCCTGCAGGTTGGTCCCGGTTACGTCCGGCCAGAAAAGAAGGCTCATGATCTTTTATTGTCAGATTATAAATCCGGTGATTAAAATGTCCTAATGTGGCGCCAATGAAGAAACCGCATCGAACGCCTTGTCTTACGCCTTCGAAGGCATTTTCCCTGATTTCAATATTGCGAAAATAATCTTGTCCGTCATAATGATAATTTCCCGGCAAGTCCCAGCTTTCATTATAAAAAATATCTACTGCACTTTGTCCTGTCCAGGCATTAGCCAATCCTGTTCCATAAATTACGTCGTCATCGTTCAGTAATGTTTCAGCATCTGTCGGACTTGCTGTAGAAATATAATTGTTTTTAATGACAATATTTTCTGTTATATCATAACCGCCCCAGTCCCATGCAGGATTTAACTCAATAGCAATGGCAGAATCTTCCGAATGAATATCATTGTATTCGATCAGGGCATTGCTTACATTTACCAGATGAAGTCCGTCTTGCGAAGTATGCATGTGCATGACTGTATTATTGGGTACAGCATCAAAATGGCCTTTGAATTCGGTTGATAAATTACCGGTATCAATAATGCAGTTCTTCATAGAAAAACCATTTACTTTTGCTAATGAAACGCACCACCTGTAACCATTTTTTAATGCAATATTTTCAAATGCAATATTATTACTCAGGGCAATATTTACAACCCCTCCTGCCGATGAGCGATAAGTATCCTGAGAAATATAAGTCGGAAACTGGGGCAATCCGTTGGAATAACTGCCATTGCTCGTATTCCACTTTCCATAGCCCGAAATGGCAATATGGTGACAATTGCCGTCAATCGTCATATCGGCCAGCGCTAATCCGGTAACATTGTCGGTGATAAAGACTTCCGTACGCAATGGACAATCACCTTGCGTGTTGTTATCCCATGAAAATCCGCTTCTTTTTAATACGGTTTTTCCGATTCCCGCTCCGGCAATCGTACAGCCGGAAACTGTTTTGGCGATCAGAATAGAATTGACATAATATGTGCCTTCGGGAAGTAATAAGTCTTGATTTTTACCGAGGCGTTTTAGAGCATTCATAATTACATTGGCATTCCGGTCGGCATAAGTGTAATCATAATTGTCGAGCGAAGTTGAGACAAGTCCGGTTTCGGGATTGTTCAATAGCGCCTGACAAGCTGTATTTAATTGAAGTTCTTCAGTATGTAATTGGTTTAAGGGCAAAAAGGCCAACAACCACACGATTATGATAATAATTTGATTTCGTCGTATATGCATCTTTTCACGTTATTTAAAAGTTAAATTTTTCACCAGTTCGCGTTCTGCTCCATTATTGGTTTTGATAGACACGTTCCCATCATTATTTACTTGTTTTCCTTCAATCATTACATGATCGAAAGTAATATTTTGTATGATTTTCGTTGGTGTGCCTGCTTGATTCCATCCATTTAACAATATTTCATTGGCAATGCTGCTGCCGCTGTTCGACGAAACCGTGATATTTTTGAATGTTATACCGTCGATACCTCCTTCGGTCGATTGGTCGCCCTGAATGCTGCCAAACCAGAAATTGTCCTTAAAGGTGAGGCATATCAATCGTTCACAACGATTTATCCGTATGTTTTCCCATGTGATATTACTGAAATAGGTGCCCTCGAGGCAAACAATCGTCATGACCGAACGTTCATCCAATTTGGTGTGATTATACCGGTCGTCATAGGAAAAAAGAACATCTACATCTTTGAAATGAATATTTCTATAATATTTCGCCCGTGTTTCTGCTCCCAAACACATGGCGTTGTTACAATCGTTCCAAAGTTGCAGGCGCTCAAACCGCATGTTTTCGTTCGGTGGACAACCGGCAGGATTTCCTTTCACCAATCCTTTAATGGCAATTGCATCGTCGCACGAACGAATGAAAACATTACTGAGATGGATATTGTTGGAATTGACAATGTCGAAACCGTCGGTACTGGCGTAACGAGTACTGACGACTTTTGTATTTTTGACCGTAATATGGGAGGATTCATGCATTCCTACCGTCCAACCCGGATTGCGGTGGCTGCACGCAATGATTCCATCGACAGTGACTTTCTTCGAATGATTGATTGATAGTACCAAACCGGAAGGAACGGTACGCATCAGTATTCCATGACCGGAAATTTCATTGCTTTCGCCTTTATCAACCCGTATGGTTCCATTGACTACGGCACCTCCGGCAATGTAAATTTTTTTGTTTCCGTTGATTGTCAATGTACCGCCGTATGTTTTTTCTAAGTCATGGTATCCCGCTCCAAAATAGATCAGGTCGCCCGTTGACTTTGTTGGGGCGTTCCGGTCGATGACATTAGCAAAAAGATGAAGGACATTACCCTGGTAATTGTCGTCGAAAACAAAAGACAGCGTTTTATCTGCTTCTTTCAGTTTGAACCGGATGGTTTGCCCTTCCCTTGTGGAAACAATATGATTGGATTCGGGCAGAATTTTGTAATTGGTAAAAGGTTTGGCCACAGTTACAACCACCTCCGTCTCTTTGCCCGGAGTAAAATCGAAATAACCGAAACCCACTAATTGTTTCCAAGCATTAAAATCTGTATAAACGCCTGTATATTTGCCATTTATTGCAATATTAAAAAGTGGAGCTCCTTCCTGGGGATATTCATCCGGAACACTGAAAGTCATCAAATTTTCTGACAAAAAATCTTCGCCTTGTGCTCGAAGTGAAAAATCTTTCTCTTGCGGTTGCCACAACATGGCACGAGGTGTTGCCAGTACAATACCGCCTTCAGGTTGTATTTCAAGAGTGATTTCCTCCCCTTGTTTCAGACTCGTTTTTTCCGAATGAGCTTTCCGGTTTTTATCGTCGTAATATTTCACAAATGTTTGCCCTTCCAACATAGGTAAACGTGTTTTTATCGTACAGACTTCTTTTTGTGCATTTATACCGGCTACGTACCATTTCTCACCGTGACGCCGTGCGATAACACAATACTTTCCGGGATAGCCGTCGATAAAAACGGTCTCGTCCCATATTGTCGGCACTTCACTCATAAAATCAATAGTCAGCCAAGGCGCATCTATCAGGTTGTTAGGCGTTATAGCAAAGACTTGTACCGGATTTTGGAACAATACCGCTGTAGCTATTTGGAAAATATCGGTTGTCCTGCGAATGGAACCTCCGTCGTTAGTTCGGTTGTAACGCTTATTCAGTAAGACCGGACCGAATTCCATACTGCCTATTGCATTGCGTATGAAAGGATGTAAACAAGCATTGTAGGCTTCATTATCACAAGCCTCTTGTGTGAAAATCAAATTTTCGGAGGCAAGCACTGCTTCACTACCCACATAGTTGGGATACATGCGTTCCCATCCACGGGGAATAGTTGTTCCATGAAAAATAATCATCAGGCCGTATTCATTGGCGTCGGAAAGGATATCTTCGTACAATTGCATGGTTTGCTGTTTGTCTCCTCCGAAAAAATCGACTTTCAATCCTTTAACGCCCATGCTTTTTAACCATTGCATCTCTTTTTTACGGACGATGGATGTATGCATTTTGTGTTTGGGACCCTGTGGAGCATCGTTCCAATAGCCATTGGAATTGTACCACAAAAACACATCTACACCTTTTGATTGGGCGTACCGAATGAGTTCCGGCATCCGTTCGTAACCGATTTCCGTATCCCATAAGGCATCTATCAGAATGTACTCATATCCCATGAGGGCTGCAAGATCAATGTATTTTACCTGGTCGTCAAAATTCATACTTGCATCCTGCCACATGATCCAACTCCATGTCGAACGACCGGATTTATAATCAGTGGAAGGTTCATATAATGGTTTTACAACATCAAAAGGTACAGTAGTTTCGACAATCGGATTCAAATTATCTCCCACAGTGATGGTTCGCCAAGGAGTAACGCCGGGCAATATAAAGGCAGGGGTAGTGCTTCCCGTACCATTATTTTCCCTTGCGTCGGGAAATGCAATGGTATAAATTCCGTCTTTTGTTCCTTCACTCAAGTGTGAAGCACAATAGCTACCGTTTACTCCTGTTTCCGACACTAACGCCCAGTTGTTGCCGGTATGGAATAATCCGGGAAAAGTATAGCCGAGACCGTATTGCGAAGGAATCCCAATAGGTGCATCAGCAAGATATTTTTCCTCATAACTGGGTTTGGTTCGCTTCCAGAAACTCATCGGCGTTGCCTGGGGTGTGAGAAAAGTTGTCGTATTGACAGGAAAATTAAATCCGGTTGTTTCTTTTTCGATCATACAACAAGCTGTTTCGCCAAATGCAGGTAATACATAGCGGAAAGCTATATCGTTGTTACTGATGCGAAACACAACATTCATGCCCTGTTTCTGCTGGTTTTCAAAAGAATAAATACATTCATTTGCCTGATAATGTACCCGGCTCTTTTTTATACGGTCGACCGTATATGTTTCATCAATGTTGGATGTCTTGTGCGCAACAAATTTCATGTTGTTGCTGAAATCACCGACATTGGTTACCATACCTAAGGGCGAATTTTCGAGCACTTCTTTTCCTTTGTAATGAACGGAATAAGATAGTTTCCCATTGTCAACATAAACTGAAACTATCAGTTGATTATCCGGGCCGGATATCGAGGCTACGGGAGTTGTCGCAAACAGGAATTGTTTGGTAAATAACAACAATAATAATAATGAGGATAATTTTTTTGTGTAATTCATCATGTTTTTTTTTACTTAAAATGTAAGTTATTTACTAATTTCCGTTCCGGCGTATTATTAGTTTTTACATGTGTATCCTGTTCGTTGCTTACACGTTTTCCTTCAATTGTAACATTGTCAAAAGTAATATTTTGTACGATTTTCGTTGGCATACCTTCTCCATACCATCCATTTAACAAGATTTCGTTGGCAATACTGCTGCCACTGTTTGACGACACATTGATATTTTTGAATATTACCCCATCAATTCCTCCTTCAGTAGATTGATTCCCCGGAATACTGCCAAACCAAAAACTGTCTTTGAATGTAAGACAAATTAATCTTTCACAACGGTTTACCCTAATATTTTCCCATGTAATATTATGGAAATAAGTGGCGTCGAGAGAGACTATCGTCATAACTGAACGTTCATCTAACTCTGCATGATGGTCACGGTCATCATAAGAGAAAATAACATCAATATCTTTGAATCGGATATTATCATAGTATTTGGCTCGTGTTTCCGCTCCCATGCACATTGCATTATTGCAATCATTCCAGATTTGCAGATGCTCAAACAACATATTTTCATTGGGCGGGCAATTAGCTGGAAGCTTGTTTATCAGTCCTTTGATAGCAATGGCATCATCGCACGAACGAATGAACACATTACTGAGATGGATATTATTGGAGTTGACAATATCGAAACCGTCGGTACTCGCATAACGGGTACTTACGACTTTGACATTTTTTACTGTAACTCCTGATGCTTCGTGCATTCCAAGTGTCCATCCTCCATCACGATGACTACAGGCAATAAAACCATCGTAAATTACATTTTTTGCATAACCAGCAGTCATAACCAGGTCATTGGGCGTAGTTTTCATCAGAATTCCATGACCGGAAATAACATTTCCGTCACCATTGACATAAACGGCTCCTTCTACTACAGCGCCTCCCGCAATATAGACTTTTTTGTTTCCGCTAACATAAAGGATTCCTCCATAGAGTTTTGAAAGGTTATGATATCCGGGGCCAAAATATATCAAATCATTATTTGATTCTGTCGGCGCATCGACGTCGATAGCATTGGCGAATAGATGCAGCGTATTGCCTTTATAATTATCGTCGAAAACAAGCGAAAAGGTTTTATCGGCTTCTTTCAATTTACAACGAATTATATTTCCTTCTTTTGAGAAAGAAATAAGGTTCGATTCGGGTAAGATTTTGTAACTGTAGAAAGGTTTGTTAACGTTGATGACTATTTCCACTTCTTTTCCCGGAGTAAAATCAAAATAACAGAAACTGACCAAATTACCCCAGGCGTTTTTATCCGTATAAATGCCTGTATATTTTCCATTAACAGCAACATTGAACAACGGTTCTCCTTCTTGTGGATATTCATCAGGAACGCGGTAGGTCATTAAATCAGCGGATGCATAATTTTCACCTTGCGCCAAATCAGTAAAGGTATGTTCGACTACATGCACCTTGATAACGCCTTTTTTCGCAGCATTTACCACCGACTCGACAGTAATATTCGCTTCACCGACCGATAAGGCGGTTATTTTTCCGGAACTTATTCCGTGATGAGTTCCTTCGTCATCAATGGATATAATATCCGGATTGCTGCTCGACCATTTTACCTCCTCTTCACCTTCGTAAGGATAGACTGACGCATATACTTGTTGTGTTTCGCTCAAACCAAGCGTGATTTCGGTATTACTTACTGTACAGCCTGGTTCCAAAGTTGTAACATCTTCGTCATTACAAGAAAAAAATAATACAATGACACTCAAAATGAAAGTAAAGACTCCGGATTTTTTTGTTGATCTTTTCATGATATGTTTTTTAAAGTGGACGAGTAAACAAGGAGACGAGTTTTTAATCTTGCTACTTGTTTACTCGTCCACTCGTTTACTTAATGATTGTACGAATTGATTTGGATACACCGGTTTGCTTGTCCGTAACTTGCAGAATATAAACACCTGCAGTCAGGTTGCCGACCGGAACAATAGTAGTTGCATCAGTCAAAATGCCTTGTATGGCCTGCATGCCGGTAACATTAAACAGTTTGTATTGGGTATTTTTACCATAAATGTCGCTTGTAATTCTCAACGATCCTTTTTCGGATTGCGAAACCGATAATTTTTCCGGCACAACCGGAATGATTCCTGAACCTTCGCCCAAAACAGAAAGTTTGAAGTTGTCGTAGCGAGTCAAATCGGCATTGTCAGATCCATTTTGAATTCCAATCATGGAATCGCCTTTCCATACCAGATTATCGATAACCGCAGTCTGGACAAAAATATTATTCAAATAATAATCAATAATGAGCGGATCTTCGGTCGTACCGCTTCCTTTAAAAATCATTTTCAGCGGAATCCAAAAATTGGTTGCCGCAGGGTCTGCTGCATCATTGATCGCATAAGTTTGTATTTGATCGGGAAACTCCAATAAATTGGCAAATTGTTCCGTCCCATCTTCACCTACCCATACATCATAAGCGAGTAAACTTGGGCTGCTTCCGGTTGCCTCATTGTTACTGATCCGGGTTCTTACTCCCTGTGTTTGCCAAACGTTCGATTGATCAAAAACGAATAAATGCACAGCGCCCCAGTTATTCCACTCTCCCGACACCCCGCCTTGTGGATGTACCGCAATTTCTAATTGATATACTTTTGTCGGATCTATTTCAAATCCCTGCAATACCACAGTGCCACCCCAGTGTAGCTGAACACATTTTTCTCCGCTTACGGCGCTTTTCCCCGAATGGACGCAAGCGCCTCCCCATGCATTCGACCAAGTGTAGGTTTGATTACCTCCCAGTGCATTGTTAAGCGTTAGATTAACACCGGGTTGATCGAAATTCACCCAGGCCTCGTCATCTTCAAAATCGTCACTTGCCAGTACTTCAACTACTTGTAAATCTGTAATTTGTTGTGCATACAAACCAATTGATGCAAATACACACAACAATAAAAGATAAATCTTTTTCATGGTAACTAAAATTTTAAATTAATAATAAGATTGAAACTATCCATATTGTTTTTTAATATCCGTCATTTTGTTTGATATGTCCCTGTCCTTCAACAACAATCTGACTTGGAATAGGAAACCTTACATGATGTGGCATGGCAGTGGTAATACCACGGTCCCGGGCATTTTGAATATACTTTCCATGACGTATCAGGTCTTCGCGCCGTTCGCCTTCCATGAAAAGTTCAAATTGCCGTTCCTGCAAAATGTAATCGCGTAAACTGTCTTTGTCGGGAAACATGGATAGAGCTATCCGTTTGGCCGGATTATTATTGAAAGCGCGGTCTCGGACTCTATTAATCAAGTCAATAGATTCCTGATTGACACCATTTACTTCATTCAGAGCTTCGGCACGGAGTAAAAGAATATCAGCATATCGGATCAATACAATATCATTACCGCAAAATTGCCCGTCAGAAGCAGGATCTTCGCCATATTTACAGGGAATTGCGCCTTGTCTTAACCGCCCGGTTGCCCGTCCATCTATTAATGTCGGCACTTTGTTCCTCAGGATATAATAATCTTTTAGCAGACATGATAACCGTCCGTCTTCTTTGTCAAATTTATTGTACACGTCCCAAGGTACACGAATACCGTCAGCGCTCTGCACTTTTGTTCCCGACAACCAGACCCAATCCGGCGGTAATACATGGAACTGGAAAAGATTGGCATTTTCATTGTATTGTGTTGCACAGGGTAAAACGAAAATACATTCTTCGTTTTTCTCGTTGTCAATATCCCAAATCATTTTGTATTCTTTGACTAAACCATATCCATAGGTCATAATACTATCGGAGATTGAAATGGCTTTGTCAAAACGTTTGTGGTGCATATAGACTTTCATTAGCAGGCTTGCCGCAGCGCCTTTGGTCCATCGACCATAATCGGAAGCATTATCATATTTGGCGGGCAAATGTTGCATAGCGAATTTGAGATCTGTTTCTAAAAATGCTAAATAATCCTCTTCCGAAAGACGTGGAGGAAAATATAATTCTTCCGGATTCAAGGCTTTTTCTTTGTCCAATACCACGGCAGGCGGACCGTAAAATGATTCCAAATCATACAGCCATTGAGCGCGGCAACCAATCACTTCGGCCATCAACCGGTTTTTAAAAGTTTCATCTTCCAACGACGATTTTTCAAGTATTGCTAATGTATAAGTTGCTCTTGTCACTGACGGCACCATGAATTTATAAAACTGGGTAAACTGATCATATCCCGGATTGAAGTTGAAGTTTTTTTGCGGGGTTTGGCACCATTCCCACGGCATGTAAAATTCGTCGGTACCGGTTTCACCCAATCCTAAACGTGAAGATTCGTTACATGAATAGCGATGCCATGTATTATCGTAACGGAACTGTCCGTAAACGCCGGTTACCAAGGTGAGGTAATCTTCAGTAGTTGCCGGAAAATTGTTAGGGGACAACCGGTTAAATATTTCCGGATCTAAATTGTCTTCACAGGACAAAAAGCCAATGGACGCGACAACCAATATTGCAAAAAAATGAAATTTCTTTTTCATGATTTTAATGAATTATCGTATTTAGAATTGAACGTTAAGACCGATTGCGTAAGAGCGTTGATTGGGATAAGGCGCTTTATGTGAACCGGCAATTTCCGGATCCATACCTTCCCAATTAGTAAATACTACCGGATTCTGACAGTCGGCATATACTCGTATTTTACCGACTCCTTTCGGCAAATACTTTCTGGGGAAAGTATAGCCCAACGTAATATTTTTTATCCTGAAGAATGTAGCATCTTCATAAAGCCATGAATCAGCACCCTGATACACATTGATCGCTTCGCTCGGATAAATACCGTTGGGATTGTCGGTTGACCAGCGTTTGGCAGCTTCTACCCAAAGATTGTAACCATAATCGTGCATGTGGCTACCGTAAGCGATGTATTTTTGCTTTACACCGTTAAACGCCAGTTGGTCGAATACGCCGTAAGCATAAATGTTCAGGTCAAAATCTTTGTAATGAAATGTATTATTGAAGCCGATGGTATAACCGGGATCATGTGTTCCTAACAATACGATATCTGCTTCGTCGATTTTTCCATCGGGATGGCCGATGTAATTCATGTTTTCGTCAAAACCATTGATGTCCTGCACTTTCATGTTTCCTGGTATGGCGGTCGGCATGTGCGGAACTGTTTCACCGATTTGTAGAATACCATCGGTTTTCCAATAAAAGATAGCTCGTATCGGGTCGTCAACACTTTGCCAGGGGCTTAATACCACATCCGGGCTGCGTTCTTTCCAGCGGTCGCGATAGCGGGTGTAGGTAAAATCGGTTGTCCATTTAAAATCTTTAGTCAGTACATTGACTGTGTTCAAGGTAACTTCCACTCCTTTACTTTGCGTTTTTCCAAGATTGGCCGCTACTGAAGGTACAACCATCCACGAACGCAAATTGCGACTGCCTAATAAATTGCTGATGGTTTTGTCAAAATATTCGACTGCCCCTGTAACCCGGCTACCAAAAAATCCAAAATCCAACCCAAGATTCAACTCGGTAGTTGTTTCCCATGTCAGGTTAGGGTTGGCGATTTGTGTTAACATAGCACCCGGAGAAACGGTGCTGTTAAAAGCATAAGAGCGGTTGGCATCGTAAAACGATAATGCATTGGAGCCAATATTACTGTTACCTGTTTGTCCGTAACCCACCCGCAATTTCAAGTTGGAAAGCGGCTTAATATTTTTCATAAATTCTTCTTCAGAGACACGCCATCCGACAGAAGCCGAAGGGAAAAACGACCATTTTTTGTTTGTTCCGAATTTATCGCTGCCGTCATAACGCATATTAATAGTCAGCATATAACGGTCGAGCAAATTATAGAAAATACGTCCGAAATAGGATGCCATACGGTTTTTACCTCTTGATGAACCCATGGCATATTGTTCCTTGTCTCCCACGCCCATATTGTCGTACAGGAATGCGTCGGTAAAGAAACCCGATGCGCTGAGCGAATAGCTGTCGGCATCAAATTCCTGGTATTCATATCCTGCCATCAGCGTAAACTTATTTTTCATGTAGTCAAAATTGTAGGTTGCTACGGCATTAAATAGCAGGTCTTCACGGTTCATTTGTGCAATCAGGGCTTGTCCGTCCTTATTTTTACCTAACCGGAATGTTTTAGGAAAATAACTTTTACGTACACTGCTTTGACCATCATATCCAACCGAGGTTCGTATCTGTAAATTTCTCAGCGGCTCAATCTGCAAGTAAAGGTTGGTCATATTACGTGTTTGTTTGGTTTTGTCATTGACATCCTGGTAGGAAACAGGATTCGGCATTTGTGCATACCAACTCATTTCGCTGTAATTACCTTCTCCGTCTCTTATCGACAGGGAAGGGTCGAAAAGTAAAGCCGACATAATCATCGTTGTACCTTCCCATTCAGCGTCTCCTCCCTGAATATTATCATTGTTGATAAGGGCGCCCATATACGACATACCTGCCTCAATATAGCTGTTGATGGTATAATCGAGATTAATTTTGGTCGAAAAACGTTCCATGGCCGACCCTTTTACCACCCCGTCATGCTTGAAATAACCAAAAGAAGCATACGTGCGGATTTTATCATTTCCATACGTAATGGAGATATTTTGATTGTTCACCAAACCCGGTTGCATGATTTCGTCCCACCAATTGGTTCCAGCGCCTGCATTTGCAATCTGTTCGGGAGTATAGCGGTTAGCATTAAATTCCGGAATACTTGACGGATTGGTTGATCCAAAAGGATAAAGCATGTTATCTCGCATCCATTTCTGGCGAACCATCCGGTTGCTTTCCACCATATAGTCATAAGCATTGAAAACCTCAAAGGGTTTGTCGATGACCTGTGTTGTGAAACTGCCGTCGTAGTTCAGTTTCAAACCGTCTTTCCCTCGTTTGGTGGTAATAAGGACTACGCCGTTAGCCGCCCGCGCACCATAAATAGCCGTTGCCGAAGCATCTTTCAATATTTCAAGGGATTCGATATCATTCGGGTTAAGCGTATTTAATGGACTACGACTACCCGAAGAATATTGAGTACCGTTGCCAGGTTCCAACACCGCATTAGAAATGGGGAAACCATCAATAACAAAAAGCGGCTCATTGCCTGCTCCAACCGAAGCAGCCCCACGTATCAGGATGTCAACGCCTCCACCCGGCTGGGCGCTTGTTGACAGGGCGGTAACCCCGGCAGCTTTTCCTTTGATTAACTGTCCAATAGAAGCATCGGATGTAATGGGAATCTCTTCTGTTTTTATAGAGCTGACGGCTCCTGTGAGATCGCTCTTTTTTTGTACTCCATATCCGACCACCACCACTTCACTTAGCAATTGAGGGTCTTCTGCCAGTTTAATCAGCAGATATGTCTGATTTCCTGCTTTTATTTCCTGTACGATATAACCGACATAAGAAACGATCAAAGTGGAACCAACAGGGACGGACAGCGAAAATTTACCCTCCATATCCGTTATCGTTCCGGTTGAAGCGTTTTTTACACGGATACTGGCACCGATAATTGGTTCTCCGGCAACATCGGTAATCATTCCCGTATAATTTTTTGTGGAAATGATTTCCTGCTTGTCCTTCAAATCTTCCGTTGTTAATAATATTTGTTTGTTTTCTCCAATCGCATAATGAATGTTTGTCCCCTGAAATACTTTGTTCAATGCAGTTTCCAGACTTTCATCTTTCAAGTTTACATTAATTTTTTTGTCCAGGTCGAGGTAATCGTCGCTGTAGAAAAAGCTGTATTGAGTTGTTTTCTCGATTTGTGAAAGAATCTGCCTTATTTTTGTATTATTAGCCAAAACTGTAACCTGCGCCATGGCAGCTAATGGAGAACCGGCGATGGAAAGAAATAGCAATAAACCACAAAATACTTTATTTTTCATGTTCTTAGATTTATTATTATTACTGATATTTTGTTATCTTTGCTGTGCAAATAGGGTATAAAATATGCCCTTTGAAGATTGTGTCTTCAAAAAATGCTTTGTATTTTTTGGCCAGTAACCACCCTTTTGCGTAAACGGAATGATGCCCCCATTGTTCCGTTTTTTTGCTTTTATCTATGTTCCTTACGATGTGTCCATGGTTTATTCTTATAATATTTATTGACTACTTCGAATGATGATGGTCGAATCATTTTCCTGGGAATAGCGAATAGGTGAAACGAAAGAGATTAGTTCCAATACATTTCCCAGATTATTATTTTTGATGGTTCCTGAAAAACGGATGTCTTTCAGGTTTTCCGAAGCAAATATGATCCGGATACTATACATTCGTTCCAAAATTTTGGCGATATCTTCCAACCTTTCCTGTTCGAATGACAATTGATTATTGATCCAGGAGATATTTTTCTCAGCATCCAATAGTCTGCTTTTGGCAAAATGCCCGTTATGTTTGGTAACAGTTAGTTTTTCGTTTGGAATCAATATTTCCGACTGAGCGGGAGAATTTACCCGGATACTGCCTTCTATCAAAGTGGCCGTAACAGAATCATCTTCGGGATAAGCTTTGACATCGAAACTGGTTCCCAATGCTTCGACGGAAATATCATTTATTTTTACTATAAAAGGTCGTCTTTTATTTTGACTTACCTCAAAATAGGCTTCTCCCTGCAGATGAACTATCCGTTCTTTCTTGTTATAGGAGTGGTCGTAACTCAACATTCCGGCAGAATTAAGCCAAACATGTGTTCCGTCGGGTAAATATACGCTGGCTTTTTGTCCTATTTCCACTTGAACGGTTACAGGATTACGATCTGATGCTGCTTTTATTTCTGCAAAATAATATCCCAATCCTACACAGAACAAAGGGATCAATATGGAAGCGGCGATGCGTAACCCTTTTTTCCATAAAAGATATCCGGATGCCGGAATAGTCGGCTTCGCATTTATTTGTTCCTGCAATTTCGTCCAGATTCTTTCTTCAACTTCTTTTTCAGGATCGAAAGTCGCTTTTTCCCATTGTTGAAGGAGAAATTTTTCTATTAATATGGATAATTCGTTTTTCATTCAGTATCTCTTCTAACAATATATATACATAAACCTGGTAGTTTATTAACAGCGGTCTTGAGATTTTACATAATTTAATAAATTAGATGTATTTGGATTGGTCTCTAACTTAAAGATAAAGCAGCGCTGACAGGGAAACATAGTCTTTCAAGTGTTTTTTCAGATATGTAATGGAACGTCGGATTTGTTGTGCCACATTGTCTTCTGAAATAGAAAGTTGCGTGGCGATGTCTTTATTACTCAGGTCATCCACGAAATGCAAAAGGAATATTTTCTTACGTGCTTCAGGAAGTTGTTCGACTAACCGGAATATTAGTTCTTCCAACGAGTTTGCATTAATCATTTCTTCGGTGAAAAGATCTTCGTCTGTCTGATGGGTTTTATTAAGGTGTTCTGTATAACGAAAAGCCAGTAACATTTTTTCCGTTTCGCGATATATCAGATTTTTTGCGATTGTATAAAGATAGGCGGAAAAATTTTTTTCGGGAATAATGTCCATCCGGTGCTCCCATAATGAAAGAAAAACGTTTTGAGTAATATCTTCGGCTACATTTTCATTATAAAGCGTATTCTTTGCAAAATGGTATATTTTGGCAACATATTTCCTAAAAACAATTTCAAAGGCATTTTTGTCGCCTTGTTTTAGGGAATAGAGAATTTGGATGTCGATGTCATGTTCGTTTGACATTTTTTTTTAACAAAGTTATAAAATAAATTGATTTTATTCCCTAAAATGAATGTGTCTCTCCTCAAAAAAATAGGCTGTTCCTATCTTGAAACAGCCTATTTTATCCTGATTTTGAGAAAATTGCAGTGCAAACCTCTTGTTCGTGTTTTAAATTGATTCCAGGAATTTCACCAAAGCATCCCGATCTTCTTTCGACAAATTCCGGAATTTTTCTACAGAGCGATACGCATCACTTTCTGTACTTGTTCCGTGCCACATAATCGCCTCTGTATAGTTTCGTGCGCGCATATCATGCAAATGATCGCTGGCTCCGGTACATTTCAAAGAAAGTCCACGTCCCCAAAGTGGCGTAGTGCGGCACCAACCGGTACGGATGTCGTTTACCATGTGCAATTTATGCTGTAGCATATCGGTATAGGGCCATATTGTTTGATATGGGTATCTCGGCATTCTGTCCACCAACAAGGTGTCCCCTTTATAGTCATCGGGTCCGGTTTTCCATGAGGGACGGTGGCAGGATGTACAACCGATGCTGTAAAATGCTTTCTTCCCTTTTTGTACAGTCTTATCATCTAAATTGCGGGCAGCCGGCACGGCCAGTCCTCTGTGCCATACCATAAACTGAATGTATTCTTCTTTCGACAATTCGGATTGGATCGTTTGCGACATCAATTCGTTATAAATTTCCGTTTCCGTTTTTCCGAGCGAATTTTGTATTTGTACGTTTTTTGACATTGCTGTCGCATAAGCCTTGGTTATGTAATTGTAATTACGTCCGGGACGGGTTACATTGGTAATATTCCAGATTGCATTGGCGCCGGGTCCGTTTTGTAATGTCCCGCGAGAAAGAGCATAAGTATAACGTCCCGGATGTTTTGTCCCATCATTTTCTGTAATAAAATTGGCCGGATCGTATTTTGCGTCATTTAAAGTATATCCTTTGAGTTTTTTGCGATTGTATTCGGCAATGATGGAATCATCAGGAATTGCATCAATGAGTCCTGTACCATAAATACCGATGGTCGCTTCAAGGCGCACTGCATAATTTGTCGGCTTTGGATCGGTGTTGATGTAGGCCGGGTCGATCGTTACTTCGGGATAGATCAAGCTGTATATTTCGCCATCAGGAAATTGATTTCCCCACAAATCAGTATGTTCTTTCCATTCGATATTGATTCCTTTTTCGTCGATCGGAGGAAGAAAAGGCGCTACTGCACGGGTTTGCGGCATACCTGTCAGTTCGGGTACATAGGCATTCGTTTCTTTGTTATAAACCACAAGCAAATAGCCGTTCCCATGATCACTTGCGTTGTAGCGATCCATACGCTTTCCATGTCCGTAACCGGGATGGCAGGATACACATGAATTGCGAACATACACTGGTCCTAAACCATGACGAACACCTGAAACGTTAGATAAAAAAGGTTTTTCAAAAAAAGCTTCACCGTATTTGAATTCGGTCAGCATGCCGGCTTGTTCTACGGCCGGAGTCGGTAGTTCGTATGCGAAAATTCCATCATCGAAAACAGTTCCAAGCCGTCCTCCGGAATAATATTCATCAGACAAATCTCCGGAAGGAGAAGAGTTGTTTCCTTCGTCGTCTTTGCATCCGAACAAGACAACCGGAACAATCATGAACAGTAAAAATTTGGTTCGTTTCATTTTATATATTATTATAATACGATCATATTCAGCTGAAAAAAAATAATCCGCGATTTTCTGTGTAATCCGTGTCCTACTTATTCTCTTATGACAACTTTAGCTTGATCCAGCAAATCTCCCAACTCAATGCAAGCATTCATCGCTGCTTCCGTGCTTGCGGATTGTGCATTGATTTCAAAATTTTCGATCGCATTGATTTTTGCAAGAGCATCTGTAATTGCCGTTTTTATTTGCGTATCCAATGATGCATTTTTAGATTTCAGATAATCGCTTACCGATGTTCCTCTTTTACTTGGAATTCCTCCTAAGTAAGCATTTTCAATACTCCGGATATTTCCTGCAAAGTCCACTTTGGAATTGTAACTGAATTGCGATTCTATGTAATTTTTATCCTCGTCGTTTGCTCCATTGAAAGGTTTTCCGATTTTCATGGAGCCTACTTCGTCTGCAATATCGATACAACCATCCAGAATGGCAACGGTTGCTCCCAGCGCTGATGTATAAACGGCATTGGGGGTAGAGAGCATTTTGCTTGCATATTGAGAGGTAGCTTCTCCTCCTAATAAAGCATAATTATTGGCTCTTTTTGCATACTCTAATTTTTTTGCACTTATGCCGCTTTCGCCTACCCATCCTAATTCGATTAAGCAACATTGGTTACGTAAATCGCCTGCAACAGCAACAGCAAAAATCATTTCGGTGTCGGAAATATCACTTGCTTTTCTTATTTTACCTTCTCTGAAAATGGTATATTCGATGCTGTGAAATCCAAGAACGCCATCTTCATTGTCGGCTAAAGCAACAGTCTTGTCTCCATTTTCATTGTTGATTGATTGAATAAAGCCAGCATCATTCATCAAGTTATTGAAAGCGCTGATTGCCATCGGCCATGTATCGATATGGGGGTCAATACCTAATTCATCCACCGGTCCAAATAAAAAAGCTTCACTTTCTTCCCAATAAATACGGGTAGATTTCCACTTGTCTGCAACCACCTGTACATTAGCATCGTTTTTGTGGGCTTTCAGATTGGTAACCGCCTGATATAAGTCAACGGTAGCATCTGCAAGCGCAGCATAGGTCGGCAATACTACATTTTCAACGTATTGTTTGTTGATTGATTTTAACTCATCACTATTGGATGTATCCGGAATAGTCGCCTCCTCTTCGCAGGCAGTAAAGCTACAAGTTAAAGCCACAGAGGCAAATGCGAATAAAAAAGATTTAAGTTTCTTGTTCATAATATTTATTTCCATTTAAAATCCAAACAAATTTGGATAATTATTTTTATTAACTTTTATATTTTATCTTTGTATCAGGGTGTTAAGAGGAAACAGGCTCTGCTGGGGAGCAACCTGTCAGCAATCATCACCCTGACGGTATGCAGT
>JAVBKX010000022.1:0-23451 GCA_031553835.1 Bacteroidales bacterium | reverse complement strand
CAAAATTTTTCCATGATTAATCGGATTGCGCTTAATCTGATTAAAAATGAAAATTCTAAGAAAAGAAGCGTGAAGGGAAAAAGACTCGATGCCGGAGGGAATAATGAGTATTTATTGAAAATCCTAACAAATTAAGATGCGGTTGCCCTAATACATTCAGCCAAATAGGAGATGGAGGAACAAGTATCCTGGTCAAATTGTACTTTTATGGAGGCATCATAAGAAATGAATTTATTTTCAGTGAAAATTTCTTTATTACATCTGCTTTTAATGCGGACTTACAAAAAAACGTTTTACAAAAATATATGGCTTTTAATCTAAATGTTATTGTAACTTTATCCCAACTTATTGTTTACCCCCATTAACCCATTCATAAGCGCCCATATCGGGTCCTTCGTCCAAAAATCTTGAAATCCCGTTCATATCATAAGGCGCTTGACTTGCAATAGCAGGGTCTGCTGCGTTGCGTGCCGGAGAAATCGAATCCAAGCGGAAATCATAGGTATAAGGATTGTCTCCGTTTATCGTTTTTCCGGAATTTACAAATTCGGGATCCTTATCAAAAAGGCAATCGATCACTTTTTCTCCGTCATTTTCACGGATAATACGGTGGGTGTCTTTACTATCGCCTGTACGTAGCAAACAAGAATTGAAAATATAATTGAGTGGTGTATCCGAAAATTTTCCGGAATTTTTGTAAACAGCGACTCCCGCTGATGTTGATGATCCATAGAGAATGCTGTTTAAAAAATCGGCTTTTGTAATGGCCATTGGAATCGTATCTTTTGCAGCCGGATCATACCATGTGTTGACTAACATCACTGTATTGCCGGGTGTACTTCCTCCCCACACAAAATAATTGGCTAAAGTACATTGGGTAAAACTATATTCCCCGCCGGTCAACAGCATCAATCCTCCGCCGGCATTGGAAAATTCACAGTTTGTGCCATCGATTTTACAATTAACAGCCGAAATGAGAGTATGAGAGCTATTGGTAACTACCGAATTAGAAATGGTTAATTTTGGCTGATCGGTTTCGGAACGTTCAAAATCGAGGCCATACAATCCGTTTCGGATGTGAGCATATTCGATTTTATTGTTGTAACTGGATGATTTGAAATAAATTCCTCCCCATTGTCCCGGAAGTCTGTCGTAAGGCACATTTATGTTGATATCCAAGCGGTCGCCACGAAAAACTACCGGTTGTTGTAACGTGCCGGCGACTTGCAATGTGCCGGCGACAATCAATTCTGCTTTATTGTAAAAATAAAATGTTGTTCCCTGTTGTATGTTTAAAGTAGCGCCTTCTTTTACATATAAGCTGTCATATACTAAGTATGGTTTTTGATTGCTAAGTGTGCTATCTGATGCAATGACGTCGCCCCGTATAATTACGACATCCTGCCCGTATGCTTCCAGTACAACCTGCTGTTGAACTGTATTGGTAATGAATTTTACATAATCGCGGAGTAATATTGGTTTTGTTTCATCATTATGAGGAGCGGTTGCTTCTACTTTGATATACATGCTGTCATTTTTTTCGATTTCCACATTTTCAAACCGGCATCCTTTCATGCCATCGACATTGATACGAAACTCGCTGTCGGATCCTCCTTGCAGTTCAATGGACGAAATCCGCAGCCGTTCGTCGTTGCGGTTATAGACCATAAACTGATACGTTTTTGTTCCGACTGTAGATAAGATGGTGTCAATCGACAATGTATCGGTGGAAAAAGAAAGGATATGATTTTTATCAGTGGAATAATTGTCGAAATCCGTTTCGCAGGAAAAAAGCGAAAACAAAACCAAAACAATTGAGTACGGAAAAAGACGAACAAGCGACATAAACAACAATTTGATGTAAAATGAAACACGGATGGCACGGACTACGCGGAGTATCACGGATATTTGAATTAAAGCCGTGAAATCCTGTGTTTTCCGTGTCATCCGTGTTCTATAATAAACGGTGACAAACAGGTTTTATTTTGCCGGAATGCTTTTTAGTAAAGCGGTGACAAATTTCCACCATTTCTCTACGGTTTCAATTTCCATTCGTTCTTCCGGAGAATGGGCGCCTAAAATGGTCGGACCACAGGAAATCATGTCGAGATTCGGATATTTTTCAAGGAATAATCCACATTCCAATCCGGCGTGAATAGCCATTATTTCCGGTTCTTTTTTAAATAAATCGGTATATACTTTTTTGGATAATTTCAATATTCCGGAATTGGCATTCGGTTTCCACCCCGGATACCCGTCAGTTGCTTTTACGCCGGCTCCGGCCAATTTGAAAACGGAGGTTACCATGTTGGCAATATCAATTTTCAGCGAATTGGCAGAGCTGCGTTGGCTGGTAGTAACTACAATCTGATTGTTTCCGGGCATTTTGACAGAAGCCAGGTTGGTAGAAGTTTCGACTAAACCGGGAATTTCGAAACTCATGCCGATCACTCCATGAGGACATGCATATAATGCATTCATTAACTGATCGCCTGTTTTTTTATCTATACATTCGGTTGGTGCAGCTACTGATGACAAACTTAAATTGACCGCCGGATCGATTTGTTTTAATTCCGCTTCTACTTCGGCGATAAGGGTGTTTAATAAAACGCGGGCGTTTTCTTTGCAATCGCCTGGAACTCCGGCAATGGCTTTGGCTTCGCGCGGGATGGCGTTCGATAAATTTCCGCCATCGATAGACACTAATAATACAGGACATTTTTGATTTAAAGTCCACAAGTAGCGGTTCAATATTTTATTGGCGTTGCCCAATCCTTTGTGGATTTCGCTTCCCGAATGTCCCCCGCTCAATCCTTTTACTTGTACTTCAAACCAGAAATAATCCGACGGCGCTTTTTCGGGTTGATAAGTAAACGTAGCGATGATGTTTTTTCCTCCGGCACAGCCGATATAGAATTGTCCTTCTTCTTCCGTATCGAGATTAATCAATGTGTTTCCGGTCAAAAAGCCCGGTTTAAGGGCGTTGGCGCCGGTAAGTCCCGTTTCTTCGTCAGTAGTAAAAAGACATTCTAATGGGCCATGTTCAACATCGTCGGATGCTAAAATCGCCAGTGCACAAGCGACTCCGATTCCATCGTCGGCGCCGAGGGTAGTGCCGCGGGCTTTTACCCAACCATTCTCAATATAAGTTTGAATCGGGTCGTGTTCGAAATCATGTTTTACATCGTTGTTTTTTTCGCACACCATATCTACATGCGATTGTAGTATGATAGTCGGTACTTGTTCTTTTCCTGCAGTAGCTCCTTTTTTGATCAGGACATTGTTTGCTTCATCTTTTTGTACTTCCAGGTTGTACTTTCTTGCGAAGTCCAATAAATACTGAACAATTTTCCCTTCTTTTTTAGATGGACGGGGAACTTTTGTGACTTCATCAAAGAACTTCCATATACCTGCCGGGTTCAAATTCTTTACTTCCATAAGTGTTAATAATTTAAGTAATTCGAATAAAATTGAGTTTGAAACGATAAAGAAACACAAAAAACACAGAATATTCAAGAAAAAAATGGATTTTAAACATAATTACTACTATATTTGCGGGCGAAAAAGAAAAATCATATTGAATGATTCCCGTTTTTATCGTTACAATTATACTGGTTTTTGCTTGTGTTTTGCTCCTTGGCGTTAAGGTTTTCTTTACTAAAAATGGAACATTTCCAAATGTACATATAGGAAACAACAGCAAATTACAAGGGAAAGGGATTTCTTGTGCTCATAGTATGGATGCCAGAGAAAGAAACCGGCAAAATCTTTTGGATCGGATTAATAATGCTTGACAAGTTAAAAAAGAATAAATAAACATTTTATGAAGAATACAAATTACATTATTAGCGGAATTCTTGCCGTAGCAGTTATTATTTTATTCATTTTGCAGTTTTCGGGTAACAAAACAGGTAATGATCCGGTCATGAGTGGTGGTGATTCTGCTGTTGTCTTATTGCCGGTTGCCTATGTCAATACGGATACTTTATTGTTGAACTACAACTATGCTAAAGATTTGAATGATGCATTAATGCATAAAGTGGAAACTTCCCGGGCTTCCATTAATCAAAAAGGGCAACAACTGTCGGCCGAAATGGTGGATTTTGAAAATAAAGTGAATAATAACGCTTTTTTGAGCCGCGAACGCGCTGTTTCTGAGCAACAACGATTAGAAAAAAAACAACGGGATCTGCAAGAATTGATGGCCCGCAATCAAAATGAATTGGAAATGGAGCGCCTGAGGGTGAACCAACAATTGAGTGACACGGTGATGGTTGCTCTTAAAATATTCAATGCAAGTAAAAAATATCAATTCATTTTCAGTAATGCCGGGAATGACAATATTTTGTTGGCCAACGAGGCGTATGACATCACGAAACAAGTGTTAGAATTTTTGAATTCCAGATATAAACCGGAAAAGAAATAACAATACAATCCTTAGTTAAAATACGGCCAATGACGAAAACAATTTGTCATTGGCCGTTGTCATTTATCACATGATTCAGCAATATTTGAACAAACAACAATCGTCTCCTCTGACAGATGATATTCCGGTGACTGTTCCTCCGGATTTGATTGTGGTGATTCCTTGCTACAATGAACCGGATGTGCTGACAACATTAGAAAGCCTGATTGAATGCGATCGCAATGGTTTTAATGTCGAAATGTTGATAATGATCAACTCCTGGCAAAGTACTCCTGAATCTGTTTTATTGCAAAATCGGAATACCTGGCAACTGGTAAAAAATTTTGCGATTATGCATAATACTGACAATTTTCATATTATCCCATTACTTGTTGAACACCTGCCTGATAAATACATAGGAGCCGGTTTGCCGCGAAAGTTGGGAATGGATGAGGCTTTGCGCCGTTTTGTTCGCAACCGGTCAACGACCGAAGTGATCGTTTCATTGGATGCCGATTGTACGGTCGAACCCAATTATTTGTCTGAAATCTATCGTCATTTTGCTGCTGACAAAAAACTTCTTTCTGCTACCATTCAATTCCATCATCCGACGGAGCATTTATCCAAAGCAGATCCTTTGAGGCAGGCTGTCGAATTGTATGAGAAATACTTGCGCGACTATCGGCAAATGCTGGCTTCGACAGGATTTCCATATCCGTATTTTACCATTGGCTCGGCTTTTGCTGTGCGTGCAAAAATATACGCACAGGCAGGAGGAATGGGAAAACAGCAGGCCGGTGAAGATTTTTATTTCCTGCAAAAAGTGTTTCCTTTAGGGAAAAGTCAATTCATTGATACAACTGTTGTATATCCCGCAGCGCGTTTGTCTGATCGTGTACCGTTCGGTACAGGCCCGGCTGTAGCGAAGATTATGGTTGAAGGCAAGAAAGAGATGCATTCGCGGGAAGCATTCCGGTTATTAACATGTTTGTTTGCCGATCTGGAAGCATTTTATCAGGCCGATACTTGTTTTATCGAACAAATGATCAGCCAATATGAGTCGCCTTTAAAGCAATTTTTGATACAGGATGGTTTTGTGGAAAAAATGGTGGAAATTAAGCAATACACTGCTTCTTTTCAGGCATTCAGAAAACGGTTTTTCAATTATTTCAATGCATTTAAAATTGTGAAATACCTGAATTTTGTGCATCCCGTTTACTTCCGGTTCGAAAAATGCAAATGACCATTTTGCGCGAGGCAATAAATATCCATCTTTTTTATACCAATCTATCTATTTTCTGACTGAAATAATATTCGCAATTTTGTATTGTGAAGTAATGTCAATATTATCAATCAGAAAAGTTAGAATATCAATGAGTTTTTATTTGGAAACTAAACCCGATTTTGACACTTGCATCAAACGGATTGAGGCATGGTTTAATCAGGAAATTACAGACCGGGTTCCGATTCGCTTTCACCGGCATAATGCCGAATACGATTCCATGGTCAGCAATTCAGGTCATATTTCGCTCAAAGAACGTTGGATGGATGCTGAATTTCAGGCGAAAACTTTTTTGGATTCGGTGAAAGGAAAAGTGTTCAATGCCGAAACTTTTCCGGTGTACATGCCCAATTTGGGACCCAATTTTTATGCCGCGGTGCATGGCGCCGGATTGGAATTTGGTGAAGTGACTTCCTGGTGTGAATCGATTATTGATGATGTTTCGGATTTGCCCAACATACGATTTGATAAAAATAATCTTTATTACCGGAAAATGCATGAATTGACAGACGCAGCGCTGGATATTTGCAATGGGCAATTTATAGTAGGCTATACCGATTTGCATCCGGGGATGGATTGTGTGGCAGCCTGGCGCGGGACGGAAAACCTGTGTGTGGATTTGATGATAGATCCGGATCTGGTAAATCAATTGATGAAACTGAGTACCGAGCATTTTTTAGATGTTTTCGATGATTTTGATCAGAAGCTGAAGGCCGCCGGCATGCCTTCGGCCACTTGGATGAACATTCCGGTTCCCGGCGGGCGCCTGCATATTCCAAGCAATGATTTTTCGTTTATGATTTCGCCGGAACAATTTGATGAATTTGCCCTTCCTACTTTACAACAAGAAGTAAAAACGATGACTCATAATATTTTTCATGTGGATGGGAAAGGAGTTGCCAACCATATCGACAGTATATTGAGTGTGAAAGAGATTAAAGCCATACAGTGGGTGCAGGGAATGGCCGACGATTATCCGGTTATGCAACATATTCCGTTTATAAAGTATGTGCAATCCCAAGGAGTATCGATTATTGTCGATTTAGATAAAAAAGATTTGGAAGCGTTTATGAATGAAGTGTCTCCGGCCGGTATTTTTCTTTGGGTGGCAACAGACAACAAAGAGGAAGAAGACTCCATTATTCGTCGCCTTTTGAAGTGGAAATAAATATATAACCCAATGGTACGTATCAATTCAGGATTTAAAGGTCAACGGTTGCTTATCCTTCCTTTCTATGTATTGGACAGGATGGAAAATAATCCGCTTACAAGCGATCTTTATATTCATTCCATCGGGTATTATCCTAATGCCGAATTTCATTACGGCGAACGTCCAAAAGGCAGCAATGAATATATTTTTATTTATTGTGTGAAAGGATTTGGATGGTATGTACTGGATGGAAAACGGTTTGATATAGCGCCCAACCAATTTTTTATCCTTCCTCCCAATGTTGCCCATAGCTATGGTAGTGAGGGGGAAAATCCGTGGACTATTTATTGGATTCATTTCAAAGGACAGAAAGCGCCGCTGTTGGCCGATCCGTTTTTTCAGCCGACGGCTATCGAGGTGGACGACGATTCGCGTATTCAGGAACGGATCGCCATGTTTGATGAGATTTATAATACGTTGAATACAAGCTACGACGATAACAGCTTGATTTATTCTTCATTGTGCCTGGGATATTTTTTAGGTTCGCTTGCCTATTTGAAAAATTTCCGGAAATCCAAAATAAAGGAAAATGAATATGGGAAAAGTATCGTTCACCAGGCTACGCATTATATGAATGAAAATCTGAATAAAGAGATAAAGATGGATGAATTGGCGGAACAATTGGGTTATTCTTCCTCTTATTTTTATCGTTTATTCATGAAAGCTACAGGATATGCCCCGACTCAATATTTATTGCATCTGCGGATGCAAAATGCACGGCAACTTCTTGTACAATCCGATTATAAGATAGGGCAAATTGCCGTTATGGTTGGATTTAACGACCCTTATTATTTCAGTAGAATTTTTACTAAATATGTTTTTTGTTCCCCGGCAAAATACCGGAAACGCCAACGAAGAGCTTTGGCTTTACTATTAAACAAAAGTATGATGGGAAATATTTTAGAACAAATTGCCTACTGTGTGGAAGTGGGTAAAATTAGTAAGGATTCGCCATATCCTCCTCAGATGAAAGGACAGGATGGGGCGGATGAATTGACATTACAAGCGTTGGAGCAGGGCATTCCTCCTTCCAATATCCTCAAAAATGCTTTGATTGCCGGAATGACCAAAGTAGGAATTAAGTTCAAAGACAATGAGGTGTTTGTTCCCCATGTGCTAATGAGCGCTAAAGCGATGACTGCATCCATGAAGCATCTAAAGAAATATTTTAGTGATGGCTCCATTAAGCGTAAAGGTAAGTTTATTATAGGCACTGTGGAAGGCGATCTGCATGATATTGGGAAAAATCTTGTCTGCATGTTGGTGGAAGGCAATGGATATGAAGTGATTGATTTGGGTATTGATGTAAGTGTCGATAAATATCTGGAGGCCATATCGCATCATCCCGATGCTTTCGTCGGCATGTCGGCCTTGTTGACTACTACGATGGTGAATATGGAAAAAATCAATAAGGTAATCAAGGAAAAATATCCTGATGTGATAACTTTTATTGGCGGGGCGCCGGTCAGCAGTAATTTTGCATCTCAGATTGGTGCGGATTATTATACGGAAGACCCTCAGGCTTTGGTTGAAATCCTTAACAAATTAACAACTTGATCGTATGGCTGCCATTGATATGAAAAAATGGATATCTGAAATCCGTAAACAAAAGGAGCGGGTTGCTGTTCCTGTCATGACTCATCCGGGAATTGAGTTGATCGGAAAAAATGTGCTGGATGCCGTATCTAACGGCGAAATACATCATCAGGCCATTATGGCGTTGGAACAAAAATATCCGGCGGCGGCTACTACTGTCATTATGGATCTGACGGTTGAAGCTGAAGCATTCGGAGCACAGATTCATTTTTCGAAAAATGAAGTTCCTGCGGTGGTAGCTCGATTGTTGAAAGATGAAGATGATATACACAATCTTCAAATTCCGGAGTTGAATATCGCACGGATTCCCGATTATATTAAAGCGAACCGTTTGACTGCGCAGGCGATTACAGATAAACCGGTGCTGGCCGGTTGTATTGGCCCGTTTTCATTGGCCGGAAGACTATATGATATGTCGGAAATGATGATGTTGCCTTATATTAATCCGGAAGCAGCCTCTTTGTTGCTTGAAAAATGTACTGTATTTTTGATCCATTACTGTAAGGCATTGAAAGAAACGGGAGTTTCGGGTATTGTGATTGCTGAACCGGCTGCCGGACTTTTATCGAATGAAGATTGCCTGAATTCTTCTTCGATTTATATTCAATCGTTGGTCAAAGAAGTACAGGATGATTATTTTGCAGTCGTACTTCATAATTGCGGAAATACAGGCCATTGCACAAAGGCTATGGTGAGTACGGGAGCGATGGGTTATCATTTCGGGAATGCCATCCATCTGCCCGAAGCAGCTAAACAAGTGCCTGAATCGGCTCTGGTATTTGGAAATATTGATCCGGTCGGACTCTTCAAGGCAGGAACGCCGGAAATGATGTATAATGCAGTGATGCAGTTGTTGAAAAATATGACGGCTTTTCCTAATTACATTTTGTCGAGCGGATGCGATACTCCGCCTCATTCTCCGATAGAAAATATCGATGCTTTTTATAAAGCGTTGAAAGATTATAATGCAAATTAATTGTTGATGAATGGAAAAAGCATTGAACTATTCCGATTTACAGATGACATTGGAAGATTTTGTTACAGCGGAGACTCCGTGGGATGCGTTGATGACATGGGAAAATGATTTGATTGAAGTCCTTTCGTCGGGGCATGAAATCATACATCCTCTCTTCCATGCCGAGCTATTCGATTTACAGGAACTGTCTAAAAAAACATTTACCATTGAAAATAAGCAGTTTGAATGCGGAGCAAAAATTATCCGCCAACTTAATAAATCGGAAAAACTGGCTTTGTTTACTTGCAGTGTCGGATATGGACCTACAGAACAATATAAGATGTACTGGAAAAATAATGAACCGTTGAAGGCGTATTTTACAGACAGGTTGGGAAGTATAGCCGTAGAAAAAGCAATGGATATTTTTCAGGATCAGCTGGAAAAAGAAATGAACGACGAAAAGCTTTTTATCACCAATCGTTATAGTCCGGGATATTGCGGTTGGTCGGTAAAAGAACAAGCCAAACTTTTTGCATTATTGCCGGATCGACCTTGCGGTATTACATTGACGCCATCCTCTTTAATGTTGCCCGAAAAATCCATCAGCGGAGTGATAGGAATAGGAAAAGAAGTGCGGTTTTCTGCGTATTCCTGTCATCTATGCGAACTCTCAACCTGTGTATATCGTAAAAAAAGAGTGACGCAATCAGTTTATTAACTTTTAATTTTTAATCCATGAAACATACTCGAAGATTCAAATTACTATGTTTGTTGCCGATACTTTTATGGGTTTCCGAGGCTCATAGTGAAATCAACATTCGCATCAATCAGGAAAATGTAGTGATGCAAAATCGGTTTGTTGAACGAACTATTCAGGTTCAAAACGGAGTGACTACAACCAGTATTATTAACCGGTTGAACAATAAAGAATATTCCAATCCGATCAGCCGGGAATTTGATATTACCATCAACCGGAAAGAATATACAGGAAAAGATTTCAATTATGTGAAAGCTACTCCTGTCGATATTCCCAATGGAAAACAGCTTGATATTTTGCTTACCGGGGCAAAGCCCGAAATCTCAGGAATTGAAATTTTACTTTCGTACATGATGTATGAAGATTCTCCTGTAATTCGGAAACAATTGACTCTAAATAATAAGACTAACCAGGAGTTGGAATTGATCAACCTCAATATGGAAAGTTTGTATTTGGTTCCTGCATACGTTTATATGACCAATGTTTACGCCAATTATGGGACTAATATCACACGGATTCCTTATGTGGGAGATTATTACGACTCAGCCCTTTTGCTGTACAATGAAAATGAACAGGAAGGAATTATTTTGGGAAATGAAACTCCAAGCACACTTAAACGCACGGATTGCTATTTAAGGGAAAACCAGATTGCTATTGGCATGAAACATGTTGATGAAGCATTTCCTTTCAAAACGTATGTAAAGGCCGGAGAAACTTTTGTGTCGCCAAAGACTTTTATTTTGCTTACCAAACAAGACAAATGGGAAGATTGCTTTGATGTGGATCTGGCGCAGTTTGTCCGTAAAAATTTAGGTGTAAAATTGTTTGGACATACATCCTATCCGCTTTTTTATTATTGTACCTGGATTCCTTTTGAAACTAAAATTTCCGAAGGTTTGATCAAAGACATTGCCGATAATTTGGAAGGAACCGGTGTGGATGTATTGATTATTGACGATGGCTGGCAGGATTATATTGGCGACTACAATAGTCATCCCGATAAATTTCCTTCGGGAGTAGAAAAAAGCTGCGAATATATTCGCTCCAAAGGGATACAAGCCGGCATGTGGTTTTCGATTGCTACGGTAAAACGACAGAGTCAGGTTTTTAAAGAACATCCCGAGTGGGCTGTAAAAGCAAAAGATGGTTCGATCGGCAATATCTATGATCAGAATAGCGACAATATTTCCATGTCGATGTGCTCGCCTTACTATGATCATATTTTGAATAAATTGCGCCATTATGTGAAAAATTGCAAGTTGGCTTACCTGAAACTTGATTTTTCAGTCGCGTCTTCTGCTTACATTACAGATAGTGAAATTACAGGAGATTATTCGGCGCGCGACAATGAATATGGATATTATAAAGATCAGGCCAGTTCCTATTGGTCTATTTATCAATCATCGATTCGTCTATTCAATGATCTGAAACGGGAATTTCCTGATTTGATAATTGATTGTACTTTTGAACTATGGGGCAGGTATCATATCAATGATTATGCCTTGATCCAAATTGCAGATGTGGATTGGTTGACGAATTATGTATTTCCGGCTCCACGCGGGCCGATTTCGATCCGGCAGATTAATTCCGAACGGGGACGGGTACTGCCGGTGCAAACTATGTTGGTCGGAAACCAATTGATGGATAGTCCGATGTATAAGTTTACTTATCTTTCGTTGGCTTCAGGAGTGCAGGTGATGTGCGGCGATCCGCGTAAACTGACGCCCGAACATAAGCAATTCTATTCTACCTGGTCCGGATGGTTCAGGGAAATGGAAAAGAAGTATCAATACTCACGTTATTATTTCCGGTCGGATGTATTTGATCATGCTACCATGATTAACTGGGATGGCGTTTACCGGTTTAATAATGAGAAAGGCGGCGGTATTCTTTTCTATTTCCGGAATGATTGTCTGGATGATACCCGTACATTTCCGGTGACTGTAGTGGACGTAAATAAAAAATACCGGATATACGAACCTTGTGGCGGTAAAGACTGGGGAATCTTTACCGGAAAAGATTTGAAGGAAAAAGGATTGAAAATTCATATTCCTGACCGCAATGATGTGATTGTTCTGGGAATAGAACAAGTATTATAAGACTTCTTTAAAATATGATGTTAACAGGTTGTGAGAAGACCTGTTAATTTCGTTTTCAAACTAAATGCAATTTAGTTTCCAATACCTTATTTATTTGACGTACCATGAAATCTTATTTATTTATTATCTGTTGGATGATCGTGTTGCCTTTTTCCATGGAAATGGTAGCACAATCCATAAAATTGGATGGGATAATAACCGATTCCAAAACAGGAGATCTTCTTCCGGGAGTAAGTGTGATGGTTAAGGGAACTACTACGGGAACGATTACGGATGAAAAAGGTCATTTTATTTTACCTGTAAACAAAGGTTCCACAATTAACGTCTCTTACTTAGGTTATCAAAATCAAGAGTTTCAAATCGATGAACAAAAAACGTTGAACATTGTACTCTCGGAAGAGGCTATCCGGATTGGTGAGGTTGTTGTAGTTGGTGTCGCCATGAAGAAAAAAGACCTGACAGGCGCTGTAGCCCGGGTCGATGCAGCGGAGTTGCAAGAAATTCCTACCGGCAATTTGAATCAGGCGTTACAGGGACGAGTGGCAGGGGTACTTATCCAAAATAATGCTAAACCGGGAGGAGATCCGACAATTAAAATCAGGGGAAACAATTCCATTCAATACGGGACAAATCCTATTTATGTTGTGGATGGATTAATCATTGACCAGGGATTTGAAATGTTGAATCCCTCGGATATTGCTACGGTCGATATTTTGAAAGATGCTTCTGCTACGGCGATTTATGGTTCGCGTGGAGCCAATGGAGTGGTACTTATTACTACGAAAAAGGGACAAAGCGGTAAGGGGCGGTTGACATATAATGGTTGGATTGGATTTCAGGATTTCTCGAAAACCATGCCGATGCTTGATGGAACCCAACTCCATGATTTGCGGGTGGAGGCCTATACAAATGAATATTTGTATAAAAATCCTTCGATGCCCAAACCTCGATTAGAAGCGAATATTAAAAATATGTTTCAATCGACGACAGTACCTCCCAATACCATTTTTACTGCAGATGAAATGGCGGCTTATTTGAATGGAGAAACGTATGATTGGTTGAATGCTGTGACCCAAAAAGGTTTTCAGCAAGATCATTCAATCAGTTTTTCCGGAGGATCCAATACGAATAATTACTTTTTGAGTTTTGGATATAATGAACAAACCGGTCAGATGAAAAACACAAGTTATGACCGTTATACCGGAAAATTGAATATTGAACAATTAGTAATGCCCTGGTTGAAAATCGGATCAAACAATACGTTTGTATATCAGGAAGGGCATCCGGTTGGTAATGACAATACTTTTCAGACTGCATTAAGAGCGGATCCGCTTCTGCCGGTTTCTGCAGATTATTGGTATTTGAAAGTTGGTACAGAAGAAAGTGAAGCCGACACAAATCCTTTGCGTGATTTGAATATTATCAGGGATGCTTACCAGGCGCGATTTATGAGTTCCAGCTTTGTAAATATTAATCCGATTAAAAACCTGGATATACGTTCCACTTTTTCTGTCGATTATATAGGGAAAGAAGATTACACTTATTATCCTGTTACTTCTACTCAGGCATATAAAAGTTATGCAGGCGGAGGTGCTTCCCATTACAAAGAAAAATTATTGAATTGGCAATGGGATAATACCGCTTCGTATAGCGCAATTATTAATGAAGAACACCGGGTCAGCGGCCTGGCGGGGATGAATATGTCATACTATAGTGACAATCATAGCAATATATCGGTGGTTGGTTTTGGTAATGATTATTTTTCTTATAAGAGTTTAGGTGGTGCAGCTTCAAAGGAAGATTTTAATTTAGGATCTGATTTTTGGACTTATTCATTGTCTTCTTTCTTTATGAGAGCTAATTATAATTATGCCGGACGATATTATGCCACATTGACCGGACGATATGACGGTTCCTCCCGTTTTGGACCCAATAACAAATGGGGATTTTTCCCTTCTGCATCCGTTTCGTGGAATATTACGGGAGAACAGTTTATGAAAAATCAATCCTTGATTAATAATCTGCGGCTCCGCGCTGGATATGGAATTTCCGGAAACCAGAATATTCCTAATTACAGTTATATGACGCTTTTTTATACCTATGCAACTTTAGGTACTAGCGTTTTGATCAATGATGGCGCTTATGGCAATCCTGATTTGCGCTGGGAAAAGCAGAAACAATTCAATATCGGATTGGATTATGGTATGTGGCACGATCGTCTGAGCTTTACCCTTGATCTTTTTCATATTAATAATGATGATTTGTTGATGACCATTAGTATGCCTCCTTCAGAGGGATACCTCACACAGTTGTCCAACATTGGCAGCATTGAAAACAAAGGCGTTGAATTTACGATTAATGCCCAGCCCATAAAAATGAAGGATTGGGCCTGGAACGTGAGCTTCAATATTTCGGCCGACCGTAATAAAATCCTCAGTCTGGATGGAAATGCCCGGGAAATTTTCAAATTGGGCGGATGGAGTAATACCGAAATCCAGACCGAAGGCAATTTATTTGTCGGACAACCGCTGAATACGATCTATATGTATATTTTCGGCCGGATTATACAGGAATCGGACATGGATTATGTCAATACCTTACAACTTAGTTCCAGGATGGCTCAGCCGGGAGATGTCCTTCCTCTTGATAAAAATAAAGATGGAATTATTGATGACGGTGACAGGGATATCATAGGCAAAACAGATCCCGATTTTTATGGAGGTGTTAGTACCTCGTTGTCTTACAAAGGATTGGATTTGAATGTAGTAGCCAATTATTCTCATGGAGCAAAACGTTCCAGCTTTCTTTATAATGTATTGGTTACCAGTGATGGACGTTCTGCCGCACACAAAGATTTACTGAACCGTTGGACTCCGGAGAATACGAATACGACTATTCCGAGGGCATTTCATGCCGGCACCGGATTTTGGTATGGAAGTACCAGCATTTCTGTTCAGGATGCTTCGTATTTCCGGTTAAGCGCAGTGACATTATCCTATACCTTTCCTCAAAAATGGATGAAAAAGATTTTTGTGGATAATCTCCGGCTGTATGTTACCGGAAGTAATTTGCTAACAATTACTGATTACAAAGGATTTGATCCGGAAACAGGAGATTGGTATCCAAATACGAAAATGATTGTATCCGGTATTAATGTGAGTTTTTAATCAATAACCCATAAGGAGATGAAAACACAAAATCGAATCATCCTATATATCCTGGCTTTATTAGCATGTTCATGTCAGGACGATTTTTTGACTCAGGATCCTCAAACGAGATTCTCGACCAGGCAAGTTTTCAGTAGTTTGGATAATGTACAGGCATTTAATTTTGGAATTTATTATAAATGGCGCGATACACGCGTCAACCGGAAAGCCTTTTATAGTATGCTTGGAACTGATGAGGCTCAACTGGGTGAATATCAGATGAGAACCGAGGCGCTTAGCGCTGCCTTTGATCGCTTCGACGGTTATTATGATTCTGAAAATTCTGCCGTTGCCGAATTGTGGAATGCGCGGTGGCCGGCGGCTGTACAAGCGAGCGAAGGGCTATACTATCTCAGTCAAATGGAAGGCGGTGCATCGGAAGAAGATTTATCCCGGATTCAGTTTTTTACCGGACAGTTGGCTTTTTACCGTGCCGCTATATTATTTGAACTGACTCAATATTGGGGAAAAATTCCGTTGCCTGACATGGTAAATGGGGAAAACCAATTAGGTCCCCGGCAAGAACTCAGTAAAGTGTATGAGTTTATTGAAAAAGATTTGAAAAAAGCAATAGAATATTTACCTGAAAAACGTCCGGTCGATGGACGCATTCCTACAACTTGGGCTGCAACCATGCTTTATGCTAAAGTATATATGTCGGCGCCGGTCGAATCAGGTTATCGCAATTATACAGAAGCAAAAATATGGTTGCAGGAGATGAAAGACCGGAGCGGCTTTAACCTGGAAATAAATTATGCGAATCTATTTGATGTATATAAAACCGGAGGCTATTCGCCGCAAGGAGGAGTGTACAGTCCTGAAGAAGTTTTTACCTTCTATTTTAATTCGGTATATCCGGATTGCAGCTATGCACAATGGTTTGCAGGTTCACGTGCTTGTTCGAGCGATCCGAATTGCATGTTGGGAGGCTACGATGTTATTCTTCCTACTCCTTATTGTGTCAATATTTACGAAACAGGAGATTTGCGTAAAGAGGTTAACCTTCGCAGCAACTTTATTTATAAAGGAAGACAACCGACTCCAACGGCCGGTTTTGGAAATGACCAAACAAAACCTCACTTCAAAAAATTTGAAGATGCCCGCATCGATGGCGTCAAATCATTTTTCTATACCGGGGTAAACCAGTATTACCTGCGTTATGCCGATGCCTTGTTGATGTTGGCAGAATGTATGGCTCGGACAGGCGATGTCTTGGGCGCAATTGACTTAGTAAACAATACTGTCCGCAAAAGAGCTTTCGGCGGGATACTTCCTGAGGAAAATAAGTGGCTGAACATGTCGGCAGACGAATTTATTGTGAAACTGATGGATGAACGTATGCGTGAATTGCCTGCCGAAGGGTGGAGACGAATGGATTTGGTTCGTACCGGTTTTTTCACGCAATATGTCAAAATACGTAATCAGTGGGCGTCCCAAAGCGGGATGATTGGCGAGCAACATCAATTGTTTCCGATTCCTATGGTAGAAATGAAACAAAATCCTTTCATTAATCCCGACATGGATCAGAATCCGGGACTTAAGTAAAAATTTGAGTAAATGAAGAATCTTTAACTTTAAAACTGAATTGAATCATGAAAAAGTTGATTTTTATTTTAGTATTGGGAGTTTCTACTGCAATGTTTGCAGAAACTCCTCCTACCGTCACCTGGCAGGTTGTAACCAATCCTGTCACAAATGGGACGCTTCCCCAGTCAGCTGACGGGCAAGGTATTTTTGGCGATTTTAACAATGATGGCATTTTAGACTTCTTCATCATTACCGGTCAGGGGACAGGCAGTGTTGGGTTGTATAAAGGCAATGGCGATGGAACTTTCACTCAGGTCGAAAACAATGAATTATATGGTAAAAGCGAAGCTTCTGCCGCTTTCATCGATTTCGATAACGATGGAGATTTAGATTTGTTTACAATAGGTAAAGATGATACCGGAAATGCTGTTACCGATTTCTTTAAAAATACAGGGGCTCCGGATTATAATTTGGTATGGGACATGGATTTGTCTGATTTATTCCCTTATCTGTCAAGGGGTGGAGCCGATCATAATCCTCATGCCATTGTGGTATTCGATTACAACAATGACGGATGGTCTGATCTGCTTATTACCGGCTATACCGGAGGCGGACTCTGGGAAGGAAATAACCAGGCGCGGGTTGTTGCCTTATTCCAAAATAAAAACGATGGAACTTTTGAATATATCGCCAATCCGATTGATGGGACTGCCGATTTTGAGCCAATCAATGGAGGCGCTGTAGATGCTGCCGATTACGATCATGACGGTTGGATGGATATTTTGGTCTCAGGATATAAAGATGAAGTCGGAGGTATGACTTATCTGTATAAAAACAATGGTAATGGAACCTTTTCCAATGTTCCCGGAATTGAATTTATCGGACAATACCAGGGCGAGACGGCTTTCATTGATTTGAATAATGACGGTTATGCAGATCTGGTCGAATTTGGCCGTAATCTTCATGATAACAGTTGGAGCGGATTCAGTAAAGTGTTTATAAATAATAAGGAGGGAGGTTTTACCCGGCATGATGAGACTGAAACTCATATCGGCGGTGTCTGTTTTGTTTTGGCCGTGGGTGATATCAATAATGATGGAAAGATTGATTTCCTGACACAAGGATGGGCTTCCAACAACATAACCTACTATAACAGTGGCGACGGAATTTTCTTCACTCCGGTTGAATTTATTCCGAAAGATGGTATTGCACGCCAAGGTTCTACTTGTTTTGCCGACATCAACAAAGACGGATTGTTGGATATGCATTTGTTTGGGTTTCATGATTCTGATGGAACCAATGATGCTTTTGGCCCCTGGCCGAATTTCTTTGCATTGAATCAGGGAAGAGAAGGAATATTGCCTAACCAGGCTCCTTCAGCACCGGGTAATGTACAAATGACATATAATACACAGAAAAATTGCTATGATTTGTCATGGGATAAATCGCACGATGATACTACACCGCAAGATGCTATCCGGTACAACATTTATGCAAAATATCCCGATGGTAAAGTGAATTGTTTAGTTCCGGCCGATATTGCTACCGGAATGCTGAAAGTTGCCGGTTTGCAAACATTTATTCCTGTAAATAAGTATAGCCTTTATATTCCGGAAACGGCTGACATCGAAATCGGTGTGCAAGCGATTGATAACGGTTGGAAAGGGAGCGTTTTTGCAAAATTTGAGGAAGGAAGCAATATCAAACAGGCGATTGTGGAAAATATTGATGTGAATATTGTGGATAAGAGCATCTACATTAGCAATAATAATTCTAACAATGCATTGTGCCGGATTATGACCATTGACGGTAAATTGCTTGGAAAGATGATTGTCGGAGCCGGTGGTAACTGGTCAAGCGGTAAACTGGAACCCGGAATGTATTTAGTCGAAACAAATGTGGGGAATGCATCCCAAATAGTCAAGAAAATAGTATTTTAAACTTATGAATAAGTATATCCTGGTCGTTTTATTTTTTGTACTATTTAGCTGTCAGGCGATTGTTGCCGTCATTGTCGAACAAGGCGCCTGGAAATTGGATATTTCCGATTCAAACGGGGCTGCGAATATTTCGAAAAATGGCGTACTGTTGATTGCCAACAGTGCAGCCGTTTTCAAATTAGACGATATGCGTTTTCCTTGTACTTCTTTAATTTTTGCAGGAATAGATGTGCAGGAAAATTATTCGGATATATTTGGAGAAGGTAAACGTATTGACATTCAATATAATAATGCGACACCCGCTTTTCAGGCTATTCATTCGTATTTTTTGTATGCACATGGCCATTATATATTGACGGAATTAAAAGTTACTTCTAATGATCTCCTTGCATCCAATTATATGTCACCGGTCAATACTTCCAATACAACGGCATTTTTACCGGATGTTGCCGGTGAAAATGTAACGTTGGCGGTTCCATTCGACAACGATGCATGGGTAAGGTATGCTTCCAATATTTTTACGGATAATACTTACACCAGTTACGAAGTCGGCTGTCTTTTCAATAAATCGAACCGTAATGGATTAGTCATGGGTTCTGTAGAACATGACCGCTGGAAAACCGGAGTGGTGTATCAAGTGAATACTAATAATCAGATGAATTCGCTGGAAATATTTGGAGGAATAGCTACCAATGCCGCAGGAACAGCTCCTTCTACACGCGATCTCCTTCCTCATGGTAAAGTAAAAGGGACAATGATCAAATCTCCGAAAATATTTGTCGGCTATTTTGGCGATTGGCGCACCGGTATGGAAACGTATGCGGATGTAAACGCCATGGTCACTCCCAAATTGGAATGGAAATCGGGAGTACCTTTCGGTTGGAACAGTTGGGGCAATGCTCACATGAACCTTTCTTATCCGATCGCTGATGGCGTTTCCAAATTTTTTGCCGATTCGTTGCAAGCTGCCTTTTTCAATGATGGAACGGTCTATATGAGTCTGGATGCTTTTTGGGATAATATGACTTATCAAAATCGCCGGCGATTGGTAGCTGATATTCATGAACGGGGGCAAAAAGCAGGGATATACTGGACGCCGTTTTCCGATTGGAGCGGGAATGAAAACCGTATGGTGGAGGGAACTAACAATCAATATACCTATGGCGATATTCACCTCAAAGTAAATGGCGCTAAACGGATGCTGAACAATGGTTATGCCCTGGATCCGACACATCCCGGAACCAAGATGCGTAATGAATATTATGTCGATCAGTTTATCCGCGATGGATACGAATACTATAAAATTGATTTTATGAGTCATGGATGCCAGGAAGCCGATTCCTGGTATGATCCGGAAGTAACTACCGGCATTCAGGCTTATAATGAGGGTTTTGACCATTTGGTGAAATATATTGACGGACGGATGTTTCTCAATTTGGGGATCGCTCCTTTGTTTCCTTCTCAATATGCGCATACCCGCCATATTTGTTGTGAAAATTATGGGGCGATGGCCGATACGGAATATCAACTCAATGCGTTGGCGCATGGTTGGTGGTTAGACCGAGTGTATTTTTGTAATAATCCGGATATTATGGTTTTCGGTATTTTTACTAATAATAATCCATATCCGGGAACTTATTCCAAGCATCCGGTTAATGTCAACCGAGTGCGTATGACATCGGTTGTTACCACCGGAATGACAATGTTTGGCGATGATTTTACCAATTGTACGGATTTAACACGCAAAACAGCGGTTGAATTTGCGAAAAAAACAGAAATCACCAAACTGGGAAAAACTGGAAAATCGTTTCGTCCGGTAGAAGGAGGATGGGGCGATAGACCGGCTGATTTGTACATGCAATGGATTGGCGACACATTGTATTTGGCAGCTTATCATTTTTCCTCTGTCCCTTCTCAAAAGAAGTTTACTGTTGATTATAGCCGGGTGAATCTTCCGGCAGGGCAATCATATGTGATGCATGAGTTGTGGATGGATACAAAGACGGTGATTCCGGCAACACAAACGGAATTAACATTTACAGTGACCCGTACGGATGCCCGTATTTTAAAAATTTATCCTGCGGCCGACACTTCTGACGATATGATACAAAACAACAGGGTTAGGATTTTTCCTAACCCTTGTAGTGATTATCTTTACATAGATAGTAAAATGCCGCTAATTTTCAGTGGTTATGAAATTTATACATTGCAAGGTAAAAAAATTTGGCAATTGGAAGATTTGAGTTTAGGGAAAATCAATACACGAATTTTGAGTCCTGGCATTTATTTTTTGATTTTGCAAGGAACAGAAAAACAGGAAGTTTTGAAATTTATCAAACAATAATATGAAAACATACAATAAACGTTTTGTTTATTTCATTTGCATAACATCTGCCATGGGAGGTTTGCTGTTTGGCTATGATTGGGTAGTAATCGGCGGAGCCAAGCCATTTTATGAAGCATTTTTCAATATTCATAACAGTACTTTGATGCAGGCTGTTGCCATGAGTATTGCCCTGCTTGGCTGTTTGTTTGGCGCTACCACCGCAGGAATCCTGGCCGATAAATATGGTCGAAAAAAGTTGTTGTTACTGGCTGCTGCTGCATTTTTTGTTTCCTCCTTGGCTACAGGAGGAGCAAATAATTTTGCCTGGTTTGTGATTGCCCGTTTTGTTGGAGGCATTGCGATTGGCCTGGCGGCCGATGTCTCGCCGATGTATATTGCCGAAGTGGCTCCGACTCCCATCCGTGGAAAATTAGTTACGTTAAATCAGCTTTCGATTGTTGTAGGAATTTTGAGTGCGCAAATTGTCAATATGTTGATTGCCGAACCGGTAGCAACGCATGCTTCCATGTTGGAAATCGCTGCTTCCTGGAATGGACAACTGGGATGGCGTTGGATGTTTTGGGCTGTTTGTATTCCATCGGCTATTTTCTTTGTCTTGGCTTTCTTTATCCCGGAAAGCCCCCGTTGGTTGGTTCAGACTCAAAAAAATGATTCGGCCTTCATTGTATTACGAAAAATAGGAAATGAAGCGTATGCGATGGCAGAATTAACAGATTATACCCATGCTGTTTCAGAACACCGTTTTGGTTTTGCAGCATTAAAATCATTGTTTTCTAAGAAAATGCGTTTGATATTGCTGATTGGGATTTTGGTTCCGGTATTGTCGCAATGGAGTGGTACTAATGTTATTTTCAATTATGCCCAGGAAATTTTTCAGTCTGCCGGATATGGCGTTTCAGATATTTTGCTGAATATTGTTATTACCGGAATCGCCAATCTTGTTTTTACTTTTGTCGCCATATTTACTGTCGATAGATTAGGACGCAAAAAACTGATGATGATAGGCACAATAGGATTAGCGATTGTATATGCTGTTCTTGGCTCTTGCTATTTTGCAGGTATGAGCGGTATTTTTATGGTAATACTGGTTGTTTGTGCTATTGCGCTTTATGCTATGTCGCTGGGGCCAATTACCTGGGTTTTACTTTCCGAAATATTTCCGAATGCCGTTCGGGGCGTTGCCATGGCAGTTGGAACTGCGGCGCTTTGGATCGCCTGCTTCTTCCTTACCTATACCTTCCCGTTCCTCAACAGCGGGTTGGGAACAGGAGGTACATTTTGTTTGTATGCAGGGATCTGTTTCTTCGGATTTCTCTTTTCCTGGAAAATAATTCCGGAAACGAAAGGCAAATCATTGGAAGAATTGGAAAAAACATTAACTCGCAGGGACTGATTTATCCTTTTTCGGATTTCTCTGCATATTCAAGTAATTAATGCTTTCTTTCCTATATTTTCTACTATGAATTGTATCTTTACTTCTTCGCCGATTTTTATAGTGTCAAAATTGATGCTATTTATTTTTATTCTAACATGTGTTAACTCATTAATCATATTCGATTTCTCTTCTCTTGTTTCGTTTTTCTTAATCATTAGTTGTTTCTATCCTTTCAACAACTGTAAACCACATGGGTTCGAATCCTTCGGAATTTGCCGATTTCTTTGTACCTTTGTGACGTCATCATTATGACTCTCTTGTTTAGCAGAGAGTCCGGGGCGGTTGCAATTGCCTGTTCTTTGCGGGATTCGACAATTTTCCGCCCCTTTTTTCCCTTGATTTATATTCTGTTTCTAACTCGTTGCGCCACTGCTTCCCAGTTTTATGGGCGAATCGTCAGTTGTTGGATGATGAGTGGAGAGGCTCCGGTATTGGAGATGGAATAGGTGCATTCCTTTTCCAATCCATCCCTTGACGATTTGTTCTGCTTCCGTACGTTTATTATTTTGTTTGTAGGAGAAAATAGAGAGCAATATAAATAAGTATATAAATATTTGTGTCTTTATTTTCATTAGTATTATTTGAATTTAAAGTAATCGTTTGCAAATATATGGTAAAATATTTGTGTAATAACAGCGAAAATCGGTCAAATATGGATGAAAATCGGTCAATTTTATCAACAAACAGGAAAA
>JAVBKX010000028.1:0-49177 GCA_031553835.1 Bacteroidales bacterium | reverse complement strand
TATTGAACCTGCTTGTAAAATTTCTGTTCTTTTGTCAGCCCCCCGAATCCCTCGGGTTTTGCCGATTTCTTTGTACCTTTGTTACGTCATCATTATGGCCCTCCTTGTTTAGCAGGGAGTCCGGGGCGGTTGCAATTGTCTGTTTCTTTGCGGGAGTTGACAATCTTCCGCCCTTTTTTCCCTTGATTTATATTCTGTTTCTAACTCACGGTCCCGCTTATTGCATTATCTTCATTTTTTCACCACCAAACCTGCCGGCCTTCTTCATAAGTAAACAGGCACTCCTGCCGGCCATGGGTAATATTGCTCAACCAGAGAAGGGCATTGCGCGGCACTCCATCATATTTCAATACTTTTTCAGTTGCAACCCTCGCGCCCAGTGAAACCCATTGCCCGGCGTCCCAGTATTTCAATTCATATTCATCGCCCGAGTGGATTAAGTTATCGTCCGTCCGGGGCGCACACCTCACCCGGTCGATGCAGACAGGCTCGTCAAACTCCAAGCCCATCCAATTCCCGTCAGGCTCCACCGAATCGAATGAGGTCAACCAGTTTTCATCAAAGACATTCTCTTTGCTCCAACCCGGACTGCCCTCCGAGCCAATCACCCTGCCTTTGGCAATACCATCTTTCCCTTTTTCATAAAATTGAACTTCGGAGATATTCCCACCGGAACCGTCGGGCGACAGGTAGCGCCAGTAACGGTAGGGGGTATCACAGTTTAGGGATACCAAATCAGGGAACAATACACTATCGATGGCATAGAAAGTTTCACACTCCGAAAAATCTTTCCGGTGCGAAGCCTGGATTTTCCCGCCTACCAACCGGCTTTCAACCAGGGCGACAAAAGCGGAAACCGGGTACTTTCTGGTCAATGTAACCTGCCCGACATCCGACCGGTCGGCTCTGCAGTAATGAAGCGAGCCATTCTTATGGAGGATAAACGGATCGGAAACAGGGATCAGGCCATTGCCATCGTGGCCAAGCACTAAGTACACAGTGCCCCGTCCCATTTGGCCGAACCATGCTTTTTTGTTCTTAACCGGTCCAAAATCAACAACATTCCATTCCCTGCCGTTAAAAACGGCTATATATACATATTTATCTTTCAATTGATCTGTCTGGACGGGGATCGACAGGTTGCTTGTAGCGAGATATTCACCGGTCACATCGTGATTGAAAATACTGAAATGATTGGCAATCCTGTATTTTACTTCCTCATGGTATCGCTTCCTCCTTTCATCGGGGGCATAGGAATACCTGAATATTTTGGAGAGGATGGCCCAGGGATGGAAGATATCCCCCGGATTGGAGTCGACACCCCAGGGGGAAGACATAAACATTCCGTTATCATTGACAAATGAAAACCAGGAATGGCGCAAATAGCCCCGTCCCCATTGGGGAATATAATCGAGGGCTGCCGGAATTCCATGGCTTCTTAATACGCTCACTGCCAATACCGAATAATCGAAACAATCGCCAAAAGGCATCCGGTACATGGAAGCAGAACTGTAGAATTTGCCGCCTTTGAATTCATTCAACTCAGGAAGGATGATTGGTTTTACGTCTTCCCTGATTTCTGCGTTGACCCAGTATGCCCGGTAATAAGGGCTATGGTAGTTCTCGTCATTGATCGCATCGTTCAATATTCGTTTGTTGAACTTGCTTGACAGAGTATCGCGCCAATAGTCCAATGGCTGTAATTCTGCGCATTTATAGGGTAGCAGGTATTCGCAAAAATCGTTGAAGGAGAGGTATGCCGTCAGCTTGTCATTTTTCCACAGATCAAAGGCTGTATCTATATTCTTTATGAGGTATGCTGCCGTTATGATTTTGATGTCTTCCTTTATTTCTTTTTTTGCATCCGGAAATATTCCGGCAATCTGGTTGACAAGCTGCATTTTGGAAGCCGGATCCCTGTCGCTTTTGAGGATTGTATCGATAGCAGCATAATAGGCGGATATTTGTTCTCCCGAATACGAACAATGCCCGGGCATATTTTCGATAAGAAACCGGGCTGCTTTGAGTTTGAGACTGTCTTGTTTGTGCATACTGTAATAATCCAGCACCTTTTCGAGTTCCGGCCGGTTATCGCCGGCAAACGAGAGGGCTTCCTCAAGCGCCCGGTTTTTCTTCCCGCAAGATGGGAAAATAATTGTAAGCGCTATAACCAATAGAATAAAAATGGTTTGTTTTTGTGTTCTCATTTTATGAATTAAAATGTATTTTGTAAGTAGTGCCATTGTTTGCGATATTGCACATTAATATTTTGTTGTAAAATTACTTTGACTGCATTAACAGATCGTTAATAAATCATTAATTTGCATTATTTTTTAGTAAAATTAATGATTTAGAATGTAATTTAACTAAATTTTGTATTTTTTTGAACACTAAGACACCAAGATGCGATGATGAACGAGTTTGAAATTTGCGTCTTTGTGTTTAAAAGGCAAAACCGCTACGTGGCTCATTTGTTTTTCAACTTAAAATCAATGTTATCCCTTCTGCACTGATGTTGATTTGCTTACATGAACTATTGTTGTAAAAACTAACATTGGCTTTGCCTGTGTTGTCTGTTTTTACATTAGGGTTCCAATAGAGTGTGCGACGAAAATCTTTTTCGTCGGGTAAAACTACAGAACTATAGTCGGCAACAAAGAACTCTTTAGACTGATCATAGCCAACAATTTTTGTTTTTCGAATGCCTTTGGGATCATCGTGTTTGTTCCCATTTTCATAAGTATATAAGAAAATGAGAAGTGTTCGGGGATCTACATCTTCGCATATAGTACAGCTTAGATCGAAGGGCATGTATGAACAATAAGCTCCAATTTTTTCTGAAATCATAATAGTTTCTATGTCTTGTACCAATACATTTGATATATCTTCCCATGACGAGCGACAAATTTCCATATTGTTGATAATAAACAATACAGGTTTGTTTTTGTACTTATATCCATTAGAAACTGAAAAAAAATTGTTGGTATTTAATAGAAAAGTTGGTATGTTTTCTGTGTAATTTTCACCTAAATCTTTTATTTTGTCGGTTTCGGAGCTTACATCATAAATGACATTGGCAATTTTAAGCCCTTCTTCTTCTCGTTTTGTCCACTTTTTCCCTTTAATTGTGACATCAGGTAATAAGTAGGATTTAGGGTTAGTTTGTTCTATATTTATATCTTCTTTGTCAATGTCTATATTGTTCGAAAGGTCAGTTGATACTCCTGTTTCTTGTATTGGTTGTTTCCTTAACAAGTTTATATCATAGTATGAATACTCCTTGGTTTGTGGAGAAAAATGCCGGTCTAATACAATCCGATTTTCTTTCCGTTTTTCATTTTCTTTCGTTTGGAGCAACAATTCCCAGGTTCCATAAAAGTCATCGGGTAAGAAATTGAATCTTCCCTCTTCATCAGTAATGCATTTTCCTTGTTGCGAGAACCCTTCTTCAGAATACATCCACATGGAAACTTCTATATTTTCTTTTTGCTTTTTTCTATACAGAGACAACACTTGTCCGTCAATGACTATCCCTTTTTCGATGTGGTGTTTTAATTCAAACGGTTCGATTCCTGCCATTTGTTTCCACGAGTAGCGTCTCCAGCCTTGGGTCATCATTAGTAAATCCAAGGCCATTTTATGTTGGTTGTCATCCGATTCAAAATAATAATCGATATTTTCAATGTGTCCTTTTAGATCAGAAGCAAGCAGCAGGTTGGTCAATGGAGAACCATTGGATGAAAAAGGTGATGTGGCCGCATCAGTCACAGATAATGAAAACGAAGTCTCAACCGGTGCTGATAATTGTAAATCGATATTGATTTTTTCAAAAGGTTGATAGGCCGATTTGTCCGGATTGGCAGTAATCGCAATTTGCTCATTATGATTAATGAAGAACAAACGTTCAGCAAATATTTCCCCTTGGGCATTGAACAATGTAATTTGGTTGACACCTGAAGGCAAATCTTTTTTTGAAATTTTCAGTATGCGATTGGCAGATTCATTAGTTTCTATGGTTTCAAATACATGTACTTTGCCCCGGCAGGAAATAGACACTCCTAATGGTTCTGGAGTTTGAATTTCGCTTTCTTGTATTTCAACAATCACAAAATCTTTCCGAAGATTGTCGATTTTCATGACATAACCGGCAGGTAGTGCATCAGGTAAATAGAATGAATATGTTTTGCCTTCATATTCTACTTTGATAGTTTGTTTCTTGCCATCCGGAGTAACTATGAATGAACCCATTCCATTATGAATGGTTGCAAAGGTTGTGATGGTTTCTTGGTGTTCATTCAATAACGTTCCCGAAACGCTTACATGTTGTCCTGTTTTGTCTGTGGCTACACATGCGACCCGGGAGGTTGTGCCATTGACCAAATGTCCGCCTTCGGGGAGAAAAGTAATATTAAGGACATTCCGCTTTTCGTCCTTATTCCGTTTTTCGGGTAGCTTTCTACTGTTGGGACGTATGTTCATGGTCAACTTATCGTATTGCCCTTCCTCTTTCGGAGCATCGAAAATTGGGAAGACGCGGGAAAAATAAGTGTCTTCCCAATTTAACATAAGTTTGGTATATGCCCTGACTTCATAAAATCCGGCGAATTGTTCAGGCTTGAGGTAGAAATCTCCATGGCATTGCCCATCTTCAATTTTTAGTTTCTTTGTTTCTACAATATTGCCTTCAGGAGAAAGTAATTCCACATACAGTACCCTGCTCAATACTGTTGGTTGGAGGTTTTCTGCGACTACCACATATGCTTTGAACCAGATGGTTTCACCTAAGAAATATCCGGTATTGTCGAAATGCAGATAGACTTTTTCCTGGGGATAAAGCTGATTGAAAGTGTTGATGTTTTGGATAAAAGAGGATAACTGTAATGTCGCAGAATCGGGCTGGGCGACCAATGGAATGCTACATAACAACAAACAATATGTTAGAATCTTTTTCATTCTTTTATTGAATTAGAGTATATTATTGGAATGCCATTGTCACTTATCCCTTCTGCACTGATATTGATTTGCTTACATGAACTGTTGTTGTAAAAACTGACATTGGCTTTGCCAGTGCTGTCTGTTTTTACATTAGGATTCCAATATAAAGTGCGGCGAAAATCTTTTTCGTCAGGTAAAATGCCTGTGCTGTAATCAGGGGAATAGAACTCTTTTACATTGGAGTAGCCTTCTAAGGTAGTGAGACGGATACCTTTGGGATCGGCCCATTTTCGTCCTGTGTATGTGAGTAATACGGTTACTTCATAAAAATTACCAGAAGCATCAATGCAGGGTCTTTCAACTACTTCAATGGTTTTCAAATCAGAAAGAAATAAATTTTCCAAGGCGATGATATTTTTTCCTTCAAAACCAACTAGCTTACCCTTATATGTTGGCTGGCCTTTACCATTATAACCAAAATATTTATTTGTATTCCATAAAAAATTGAAAATATCATCGTTGTAATCTACTCCTTTATCATCCATTTTATCCAGCTCTTCCTCAATGTTGTAGGTGATTGCCGGAAACCTTCTTACTTGTTTACCTTTGATATCCACTTGGGGTAATAAGTGAGTGTCTGGAAATCTTTCTGCTAAATCCAGGCTGTCATTTGTTGTCATTATTTCCACAGCCGTGGTGATTTCTGAGTTGTCTGGCAACGGATTGTCTTTTAGTGTGATATGGGTATCGAAAAAAGAATAAGTTTTGGAATCTGGAGTAAACTGTCGATCCAGCAAAATACGGTTGTGTTTGCGTTTCCCTTCTTCTTTGGCTTGTAGGGAAAGCTTCCATGTACCGTAAAAATCATCCGGCAGAAAGTTGAATTTCCCTTCTTCATCGGTTGTACATGTGCCTTGTTGTGAAAAGCCATCTTCCGAATACATCCACATTTTTATTTCTAAGTTTTCTTTTTCCTTCTTTTTGACAATTGACAACACTTGCCCGTCGATTACGATCCCTTTTTCAATGTGGTGTTTTAATTCAAAAGGATCAATTCCTGCCATTTGTTTCCAGGAATAGCGTCTCCAACCCTGGGTCATCATCAATAGGTCTAATGCCATTTTGTGCCGGTTATCGTCTGATTCAAAATAATAGTCTATGCTTTCGATGTGTCCTTTTAAATCGGAAGATAATAACAGGTTTGTAAGCATATTTCCAGCACCTTGTACTTGTGTGGTGGCGGCATCTGTTACAGATACAGAGAATGTTGATTCTATTGGATTTGCATTTTTGTCCATCACTTCAAATCCGATATTTATTTTTTCAAAAGGAGAATAGGCTGCTTTTTGTTGTGTTGCTACAATGTTGGCATTGTCGTGGTGGTTGACAAAGAAAAGCCGTTCTGCCAAAATTTCTCCTTCTTTGGTAAATAGCGTAGCCTGATTGACCCCTGAAGGAAGAGATTGGCGAGGAATCTGTAATAGTTTTTCAGCTGTCAACGAAAAGTCAATTGTTTCAAATATGTACACCTTGCCCCGGCAAGCGATGGAAAGTCCGACAGTTTGGGAGGGGAGGTTTTCACTCTTTTGCAACTGTACCCCGATAAATTCGGAGTGTAAGTTATTGATACCCATTATGTAACCGGCATTCAATGCGTCAGGCAATGGGAAAGAATAGTCTTTGTTTTCATAATGTACAATGGCAGTATATTTCCCTGTTTCTGGGATGAATCCAAGATTACCCATTCCATTGTGCATGGAGGAAAACGTGGCAACAACTTCTTTCCGATCATTGTAAATGCTTCCTTCTACATTTACTCCTAGTCCTTGGTTATTTGTAGCTTTGAATGCCATCCGGGAGGCAATGCCTTGTACCAAATTTCCTCCTTCCGGGAAAAAGTCAAGGTTAAGCTTTTTCAGGCTTTCTTTTTTTTCTCTTTGCGGAGGAAGTCGTTTACTCCAAGCTGTTTTGGGCATCGACATTTTGTCGTATTCCTCTTCTTTTTTGGGTGCTTCGAACACAGGGAAAACCCGGGAAAAGATAGTTTCATCGCCATAATTGAGCATGACCCGAGTATATGCCCTGACCTCATAAAATCCTGCGAATTGTTCCGGTTTGAGGTAGAAATCCCCATGGCATTGGCCGTTCTCTATTTTTAGTTTTTTTGTTTCCAGTATATAACCATCAGGAGAAATTAATTCAACATATAGTACCCGGCTTAGGATGGTTGTCTGATGATTTTCTGCGACTACTATGTAGGCCTTGAACCAAATGTTTTCATTCAGGAAGTAGCCTGTATTGTCGAAATGCAGATAGACTTTTTCCTGGGGATAAAGCTGATTGAACGTGTTGATGTTTTGGACAAAGGAGGATAATTTTGTAACAATAGAGTCTTGTTGCGCTTGCAATGACAAAGGAAATCCCAATAAAATCGACATCAATATTATTGTAATATGTTGTGACATGGCTGTATTTATTTTTTTTACCAAAAAATCTGTATCCCTTCCTCATACGTAAAAATCCGTTCCTCTTTGCCGCGCGTATGGTTGTGTACCGTTCCATCCTGCAGTGTGATCGTTGCAGTGTCAGATCCGGTTGTTGCCGGCAAACTCCAAGGCTTTTTTTTACAAAAGTAACATTTATAAATATTTGAAAGTGATGTAAATGTATTAAAAAATATAACAATTGTGTCAATATGTAAGGCTTATTGTGGAATGAAAAACCGGAAATCTTCCAAATTGTATGTATCATTTGTGAAAGTGATGCACAACGTTTTTAAAAAGGTTGGGCAATAGAATCAAAAGAGATGCCCAACAAAAAGTAAAGTAAATAAATAAAAAAAGGCCGCTTTTTTAGGGCGGCCTTGACATTTTTACCAAAAGGATGATTTACTTCTTTACCAATCGGTATCTTACGTTCTTCATGGCGTTTTTAAGCGTAATGCTGGGCAGGTACTTGATCCTGTTACCGGTTATTTGAGACACCTGAAAATCAGACTCGTTTTCGACTCCGGTACTGCTGACCGACAAGTAGAATGTTCCTAATTCGCCAAAGGAAATACGGTTTCCATCTTTGATTTCTCTGATCATTATGTCCACTGCGCCTATTAAGACAGCATAGACGTCGTTGCGACGAAGTGTAGAGCCATCAGCAAGAAATTCCGACAATTTGTTGAGGTCCAATGTGCCATTAGAAATAGCGCGAGCATAAAACCTGGGATCTTCTGAAGGAGCCAAAGGATTTATCCTGGCTACAGATTTGATTGTTACCATAAAAAATAAATTAAGATTTTGTATTAAAAAAATAGTTTTGGTTTGCGTTCAGAGAACACTCTTACAACGCAGTGCAAATGTAAGATCAAAAACACAGAAAATGCAACTATTTTTATATGTTATATAACATGTTTTTAATTGAAGCCATTATAGGCTTTTGAGACAGCCTCAACTGCTTACGCCTGACAAATTTTTAAACACGAAGACACAAAGGCACAAAGATTTAAAAAGAAAGCAATAGAATTAAAAACAATAAAGACAGGTCTTAACTATCTTCTTATCTAATTCTTTCTTCTTCTGTCTTTAATCCAATGTCGTTTAGTTAAGAATTGTCGCATAGTGACATTGGCTTAATAACCAGTGGTTTTAACCACTGGAATGGGGTAGGTTCATCCCGCTTAGTTGCGTAACAACGCAGCTTGACATCTGCGACGCTGCGATGCAGCTTGATTTTGTATGCTGCCTTTCTCCAGCGATTAAAATCGCGGATTAATAAGGCTAAGCCACTCTGTGGCATTATGGTATTTCGATTCATCGTCTTAACTAAACGACATTGGTCTTTAATCTTTAATTCTATAAAAACTTTGTGCCTTTGTGTCTTTGTGTTTATCTCCCGAAAAAATCGTAGCTTTGTGCGAAAAATTCAAAATACATCATGGATCATTTGACAATCGTAAAAGTCGGGGGTAAAGTTGTGGAAGAAGAAGCGTCTTTGCAACAACTGCTTCGCGACTTTGCTGCGATAGCCGGCTACAAGATGCTGGTACATGGCGGAGGACGCTCTGCGACTCGCTTGGCGGAACAATTAGGCATTGAAAGTAAGATGGTGGACGGACGCCGGATCACGGATGAGGAAACCTTGAAAGTGGTGACGATGGTGTATGCCGGTTTGGTGAACAAACATATTGTTGCGGGATTGCAGGCGCGTGGGCAAAATGCGTTGGGATTGACCGGTGCGGATATGAATATTATTCGTTCCCGGAAACGGCCGGTTGATCAAATCGATTATGGTTTTGTCGGCGATGTGGATGTGGTCGATGGCGAAGCTGTTTCCCAATTATTGAAAGAAGGCGTCATTCCGGTGCTGGCTCCGTTGACTCACGATGGCGACGGTAATTTATTGAATACGAATGCCGATACGATTGCCGGAGAAACAGCAAAAGAGTTAGCCCGATATTTTGATGTCCGGCTCATTTATTGTTTCGAAAAAAGCGGAGTGTTGATGGACGAAAACGATGATCAAAGCGTAATCCGTCAGGTTGACAGGGAATTATTCGATCAATATGTGGAACAGGGAATCATTTCGGGAGGAATGATCCCTAAATTGGAAAATGCTTTTCAAGCCATTCATTGCGGAGTAAAAGAAGTCGTCATTACCCGGGCGGATGAGATTAATTTGGGCCGGGGTACAATTGTGTGTTGATTATGAAGACAATAGAATTAACAGATCAAACGATCATGGAAGAAATAATCAGTCAATGCGATATTTGTTATGTCGGATTGGCCGATACCGACGGAACGCCTTATGTAATTCCGATGAATTTCGGTTATCAGGATGGCGTTATTTACCTGCATTCGGGATACGAAGGCAGAAGTAAGGAAATACTGGAACGAAATAACCGGGTTTGCGTTACATTTAGCGCCGGTCATCGGTTGACTTATCAACATCCCGATGTGGCATGTAGTTACAGCATGAAAGCCCGCAGTGTGATCGCTTCCGGAAAAGTGGAGTTCGAAGAATCGAAAGAAGCCAAGGTTGATGCCCTGAATATTTTGATGAAACATTATTCGGGAAGGAAATTTTCATACTCAGATCCGGCGGTAAATAATGTAAAAGTCTGGAAAATTGTTGTGGATCGGATGACGGGTAAAGAATTTGGAATATCTAATCGGTAAATAAACAGGGAGTTTTTTCTCAATGGAACTAATTGCAAAAACCTTATACGGTTTAGAGGATATACTGGCAACCGAATTGATTGAACTGGGAGCCAATAATGTACAGATCGGGCGACGAATGGTTTCTTTTGAAGGGGACAAAATGTTGCTTTACAAAGCTAATTTTCATTGTCGTACGGCTTTGCGAATCTTGAAACCGATTGCTGCTTTTCGCGCCAAAAGTGCGGACGAAGTGTATGAACAGGTGAAAAAAATAGCCTGGGATCAACACCTTTCCGAAAAGAAAACATTTGCAATCGATGCCGTGGTGAATTCGGAAATTTTTACACATTCTAAGTTTGTTGCTTATCGCACGAAAGATGCAATTGCTGATTTTTTTACGGATCAGGGACTGGCGCGTCCTTCCGTACGATTGAATGCGCCCGATTTGCAAATACATATCCATATTTCGCATCAGGAATGTACTGTTTCGTTAGATAGTTCCGGAGAATCATTGCATAAACGAGGTTATAGAACCGAAGAAACAGAGGCGCCGCTCAATGAAGTACTGGCTGCCGGAATGATTCTGAAAACAGGATGGAAAGGCGAGAGCAACCTGGTGGATCCGATGTGTGGATCGGGTACGTTATTGATTGAAGCGGCGATGATTGCGCTAAATATTGCGCCGGGAATTTTTCGCGATAAATACGCTTTTGAAAAATGGCCCGATTTTGATCCGGATCTATTTGAAAGTATTAGCAGCGACGATAGCGGAGAGAAAGAATTCGAACATAAAATTTATGGATCGGATATTTCTCCGAAAGCCATTGCCTGTGCTGCGAAAAATGTCAAAAATGCAGGGTTGTCGCATTATATTACGTTAGAAACAAAACCGTTTCAACAATATCAGACGGCCCCCGAAAAAGGTATTTTGATAACCAATCCTCCTTATGGCGAACGATTGAATCCCCGGGATATTATGAGTTTGTATTCCATGATCGGAGAACGGTTGAAACATGTATTTATGGGTTATGATGCGTGGATTATCAGTTCAAATGAGGAAGGTTTTGATAAAATAGGTTTGAAACCATCGAAAAAAATGAAATTGATTAATGGTGCATTGGAATGCGAATTCCGTAAATACGAATTATTCGAAGGGAAAAGAAACGAACTTAATAAAAATTAGTGGTAAGTAACTCATAACTCGTAACTTGTAACTCATAACTTGTAACTCGAACTTGTAACTCGAACTCGTAACTAAAAATATGAATATTCTCTTATTAGGATCCGGAGGCCGCGAACATGCTTTGGCCTGGAAAATAGCGCAAAGCGCTAAAGTCACACAATTGTATATTGCCCCGGGAAATGCCGGGACAGCGCAAGTGGGGAGCAATGTCAATCTTGCCGCAACTGATTTTCCTGCCATTAAAAAATTTGTATTGCAACAGGCCGTGAACATGGTAGTGGTTGGTCCGGAAGATCCGCTGGTAAAGGGTGTATATGACTTTTTTCAGCATGATCCGGAATTATCGTCCATTCCCGTCATCGGCCCTTCCCGCGAAGGCGCTCAATTGGAAGGAAGCAAGGATTTTGCCAAGGCTTTTATGATGCGCCATCAGATACCTACTGCACGGTATATGAGTGTGACTATCCGCAATTTGCAGGAAGGAATCGTATTCCTGCATTCATTGAAACCTCCTTATGTCCTGAAAGCCGACGGACTGGCAGCGGGCAAAGGGGTATTGATCATTGATAATCTTCCTGAAGCCGAAAAAGAATTGGAATGCATGCTTAACGGCATGTTTGGCCAGGCGAGCAGTACGGTGGTCATTGAAGAATTTTTGTCGGGAATTGAATGTTCCGTATTTGTGATGACGGATGGAAATTCCTATAAAATATTGCCGGAAGCCAAAGATTACAAACGGATTGGGGTGGGGGATACCGGCCTGAATACGGGAGGAATGGGAGCTGTTTCTCCGGTGCCTTTTGCCGATGAGGCTTTTATGAAAAAAGTGGAAGAAAGGATTGTGATTCCAACTATCCAGGGACTGAAAGCTGAAAATATTGATTATAAGGGATTTATTTTCCTGGGATTGATAAAGGTGAATGGGGAACCAATGGTGATTGAATATAATTGCCGGATGGGTGATCCGGAAACCGAAGTGGTGATGCTTCGCATTCAATCTGACCTGGTGGATTTATTAGAAGGAATTGCAACTGGTGATCTTGAAAGCCGGAACCTGGTTTTTGACGAACGATGCGCTGTGACTGTGATGCTGGTTTCGGGAGGATATCCCGGCGATTATGAAAAAGGGAAAGTGATTGCTGGTTTGCAGAAGGTGAAAGGAAGTATTGCGTTTCACGCCGGCACTGCGGAAAAAGACGGACGGATTGTTACCAATGGCGGCCGTGTGATCACTGTAAGTTCGTATGGGAAAAATAAGGAAGAGGCTATGAGACAGTCTTTTGCTAATGCTTCTGTGATAGATTTCGAAGGAAAATATTTCCGGTCGGATATTGGGAAAGATATATAGTGTATTCTTTCATTTTTCATTCTTTCATTTTTTTATTCCCTTGGACGTTCGAGCGATACATAGAACCATAGTAAATGGAAAAGCAATGATTCCATTGGGAATCATTGTGTGTGTACTTGCGCGATTATTGTCTCCTTCATCTGCCGAAAAATGGGATGTGTGGGTCACCTTGACCATTCAGATTGTTATTGCCTTGTTGTGGCTTCGGTTTAATCACCGGTTTACAGTTATTCGGCAACGGACTGTATTTCCTTCCCTGTTCTTTTTGTTGTTTTGCGGAGCGAATCCGTTGTTTTTTTATTCGATAACGGCGAGCATTGTTTCTTTTGGAATCATGCTTTGCTTGTTTTCGTTGTACCGGTCGTACCAGGCAGAATATACACAAGATAGTTCGTTTAATATCGCGCTTATTATTGGGGTTTGTAGCTTATTATGGCCTCCGGTGCTTTTTTTGATTCCGGTTTTTTGGATTGGCGCTTATTGGTTTCAGGCCTTTAATGCCAAGTCGTTTTTTGCAAGCATTATCGGGATACTCACCGTTTTATTGTTTGTCACCGCCTGGAGTGTTTATAAAAATGACTGGAATTTTTTGCTTGATCAAGTGCCATCCTGGAAAGAGTTGTTGTTTTTTACACTTCCCGACTTTTCTTTGAAAGATTGGATTATTACCGCCTTGATTATTTTGCTGATGATTATTTCCGGTATGAACTTCTTATTGTTCTCTCATCAGGAAAAAATTCGTACCCGCCGCTATTTTTACTTTTTGTATATTTTTGCAATTTATACCTGTTTGATGATGATCATGCAAAATTCGGAAAAAGTAAGCTGGGCGCAGATTGCCTGCCTTCCTTGTTCGATGGTAGTTGCCCATTATTTTGCATTGGTTGAGAAGAAACTTTCGTTGTATTTGTTTATTATTAGCATTGTATTGTTGATTGTGCTCTATTGTATTCCCTATTGAGCTACTCAAGGGCAAAACAAAAATGATACAAAAAATTCAGTTTTATTATTACATTTGTACTTATACACAACAGCGACAGCATGAAAATAACAATTTGCATACATGCTATCTTTGCCGCGACCGTCCCTGTGAAAGTCTTTAGCAGCTTGCCTTTTACGATATTTCAAGTTGTGAAGGAGAGGGAGGGACACTTGTTTTTAATCTGTTATAATCTTCTAAATATCCGTTCGGTTGAAGCCTCGGAAATCTAAGTTTACCGTAATAAAGTTTGTACTTTGTCGTGTTTTTTATTTTTTTATATTTTATTCACCATTTTAAAATTAAACAGGTATGAAGAACATGTTTTTTTACTCAGTATGTTTGCTTGGTTTTGTATTGGCAGGACAAGTATTTGCAGCCGGTACAGTATATTTGCCGACAGTGGCGTATCGCGATGGCGGCAATACTAAAATTGAGTATGCTTATGACAGTTACGGACACGTTACGTCTGAAAAGCACTATTTAACAGGTGGAAGCGGGCTTGAATTGGCCGAAACTATTTTACGAGGGTATCATCGTTTACCCAATGGCGAATTTGTAGTAATAAAAGATGAACGTATTAATGTCAATGATCCGAACGGGGGGGCCAAAATGGCGGCTTCCTACGACAGTAAAGGAATGCAGCTGTCATACAAGTATGAATACGGTGATATTATAAGTGATTGGACAGAAGCTATTGTCAATGCCCAAGGTATCCGTACCGGTTGGAAAGTATATAACCCTGATACCGGTCAGTTGGAAACATCATCCGATTTTACCTTTAATGGCAGGGGACAAGTAACGCAAACCTCATGGGAAGATGGAGAAGAAGGCACCTATACCTATACCTATACATGGGGAAATGAGCTGTCTGAACTCATTTCTGCGAGATTGAGTATAGACAACAATGAAGTGGCGGTCTTCAGTAATATTGTGCCGGTGAAAAATTTGGAATATTTTAATGCATATACTTTAGATCCGTTGGGAGGCAGCGACTCCGATTACAATGTAAATTATGTTTGGGAAGACTACAAGCTTCATAGTTTGTTTGTTGATATGGATGTGCTTTACAATGGACAGACAGGCGCCTACAAATGTACAATAGACGATGTGAAGGGCGAATGGACAAAAACTCTTACTATCGGCGGGGAGGAAGTGGAAAAAACCGTCCTTGAAAAATTACCCAATGGAGGCTGGTCGGAAACCGAAACAGCCAGTGCTGACTTTTCGAATATCAAGGAGTGGGTTGAAACAAGGGAATACAATGAATATGGCGCATTAACCAGGTATTATCTTAAGAATGATATGTATGACGAGGAAGATACCTATTCGCATGAATACATCTATGAGCGTACATACGATGCCCAGGGCCGACCAACTGCAACAACCTGTAATGTCAACGGCCAACTATTTTATGTAGAAACCTACGACGCGTGGACAAATATAAGCGCAGGCATTCATACGCCTGAGGTAGTTGCACCCTTAACAGTATATCCTGCAATTACAACAGGAGTTGTTTTCATCGAAAACCCTGAAAACGAGGCTGTCAGTGTATATACTGTTTCGGGCGCACAGTTATTCAATGTACGATCACAAAATATAGACCTCAGCGGTTGTCAGAATGGTTTGTATTTGGTTAAGGTGGGTAATCGCATGGCGAAAGTAATCAAGAAATAAATGAAACAATAGTGGTTACATCTCCACTACAGTGATGCCTGCTCCTCCGAATTGCACATGTTCATCGTGGAACCGCAGCACTCCCGGCGCTGTCTTTAAATAATCCCGGATAGCCTGGCGCAGTGCTCCGGTTCCCGTTCCATGTAAAATTCGTACCCGTCCGGCATTGCATTGGATGGCATCATCGATATAATAAGTAACGGCTTGCAACGCTTCGTCGGCCCGCATGCCGCGAACATCCAATTCTAATTTGAAATTCAATTTTTTATCGAAAGAAGAAGAAATGAAGTTTACAGAAGTTTGCCGCTGCTCTTCCCGTTTGATTTGATTTTTGCTGACCTTTTCCAACCGGTCTAAAGCAACCGTTGATTTTACGGAGCCAAAGGCGACAATAGCATTTTTTCCTTTAAGTTCCATTACCTGGCCAACGGAAGTTTGCCCGGTAAGACGAACAGCATCTCCGATCTCGATCACTCCCGGATTGAATGCCGGTTGTTCGGTGGGTTGTTTTTTCTTTTTCTTCTGCTCTTCCCGTTGTTGGATTTTTTGAATTTTCCGGGCGATAAAATCTTCATTTTCTGTTTGTTGTGTGAGTGATTCTTTGAAATCGTCCAATGATTTACGCAGGATTTTGGTTTTTTCTTTTTCTGCTTGCGATTCCCGGATTTCCCGGATGATGTTTTCTATTTTAGCATTCGATTCGGCAATCATTTTCTCGGCTTCAGCTTTGGCTCCAGCCATAATTTCCTTTTTCTGCTTCTCGATTTTTTCCAAATCGGTTTTATAACGTTCGGTCAGTTCTTCCAATTTTTTCTCCTGTTGGCGGATATTTTGCCGTTTGCTTTCCCAGTAACGTTTGTCGCGGACGATATCCTGCAGGTATTTATCCATATCAATATAATCCTGTCCCACTTTTTCAGAGGCATCGGCAATGACATCTTCGGGTAATCCTATTTTCCTGGCAATTTCGATGGCGAAAGAGCTTCCGGGATTTCCGATCGATAACTTAAACAACGGTTGCATTTGATGCCGGTCGTACAACATGGCTCCATTGATTACTCCATCGTGATCTTCTGCATAATGCTTTAAGTTTTGATAGTGAGTCGTAATGACTCCGAAACTTTTCTTTTGATTGAAACGATCCAACAGGGCTTCTGCAATGGCGCCTCCGATTTGAGGTTCGGTTCCACTGCCAAATTCATCGATCAGGATGAGGGATTTGGGCGAACAATTCCGGACAAAATATTTCATATTCGTCAAATGCGAACTGTAAGTACTCAGGTCATTTTCGATTGATTGTTCGTCGCCGATGTCAATAAAAATATCATTGAAAATGCCGGTGTGCGAGTTTTCATATAAGGGAATCAACAATCCGCATTGCAGCATATATTGCAGTAACCCAACCGTTTTCAGACAAACCGATTTTCCTCCGGCGTTGGGTCCGGATATCAGAAGGATGCGGCCTTTCTGTTCATCAAGCGTAATATCCAACGGAACAACGGTTTTATTTTGTTTCCGGTGCGCTAAAAAAAGTAAGGGATGAATGGCGCGGTACCAATCGATCTCCTGTTTGTCTTCAACATTGGGAAGTATGGCCTGGATGTCGAGGGCGAAAAGCGCTTTGGCGCGAATGAAATCGATGGCGGCTAAGAATTGGCAGGAGTTGAGCACCTGAGGGATAAACGGGCGCATCTGATTGGTAAAATCGGTGAGGATGCGGACGATCTCCCGCCGTTCTTCGCTTTCCAATTCGCGGATACGGTTGTTGGATTCGACGACTTCGGCCGGTTCGATAAAAATCGTTTTTCCGCTGGCCGATTCATCGTGTACGATTCCTTTGAGTTTCCGTTTGAATGCCGGAGCAACAGGAATCACCAACCGTCCGTCGCGCATGGTCGGCGCTACATCTTTATCCACAAAACCTTCGGATTGAGCTATTCGCAGAATGCTGTTCAGCGTTTTGGAGATGCTGCCCACTGTTTTGCTTAATTCCTGTCGGATACGGGCTAATTCTGAAGATGCGTTGTCTTTGATATTGCCGAATTTATCCAATATCCGGTCGATTTGCGTAGCAATTTGCGGAAATGTTTCTGCTTCCGAAGCCAATTCCTGCAAATACGGATATGTTTCGTCTTCTTTTTTTGTAGCAAAAAAAGAAAGAATATCATGGATGGTTTGTAACGACCGGCGGATGTCGAACAATTCTTTTTCAATGAGGTATGTTCCTTCAATCCTGATCTTTTTTAGTGCGGGACGCACATCATAAAAAGCTCCCGAAGGAAAATCTTCTTCCTGCAAAATCCGGACAAATTCGTTCGTTTGCCGCAGTTGTCTGTTGATAACGGCAAATTCGGAAGAAAATGCCATATCTGTGACTTTTTCTTCTCCCAGCGGACACAGGCATTTGGCCGTCAATAGTTGCCGGATGGTGTCGAAACCTATTTTCTGTTCAAAATTTTCGGGGTAAAACATATTTCAATTAAAATAATGAAATAATGAAGATAATGAAGGAAATGAAAGGATTATTGGGATTTTGATGTTTGGAGTATGGCGTTTAAAATACGAATGATTTCTTCACATTGTACCAGTGCTTCATTTGCTTTATTTTTATCAAGTAAATCACAGTCTCTTAATAATCTTAACCAATAATGACTTTCTTTTGCTTCTTTATATGCAATTTGATATTTGGCAATAAAGTCTTTTTTACTGATACCAGCAGCAGCTTCTTCTGAGTTTGCCCCTATTGAAGTTGCACTCCTCAAAAGTTGTTTTGATAAAACGTATTCTTTTCTGTTTTCGGTTAAATGGCGGTAAATATTGATGATTAACAGAGAGAAATTATACGTTTTGACTAATATAATATTCTCTTTCATCTATTGACCTCCTTTTCATTCTTTTCATTCATTCATTTCTTCATTTTCTTCATTCATTTCTCCCTGCTGCCAATGCTCTCAAGTTTATATTCACCACTTCTTCTCCTTTTCTCCCGAAGATGCTGCGAATGCCATCTTCTATCTTGGAAAATTCGATGCCGATATAAGGGGATGCTGCTCCCAGCATCACTATATTGCTCGAACGAGCCGCTCCTAAATCCTTTGCAATTTGTTCCACATCCAGGATTACTTTATTGGGGAGAGCATTATACGCATCGATTACTTTTTGTAAATCGGGATAATTGGGAATATTCTCAAAAGGTTTGGAACTGGTGACTACCCATCCGTCTTTTTTCAGGTAAGGTAAATAACGCAGCGTTTCCATCGGTTCTAAAGAGATAATGACATCGGCTGCGCCTAACGGTATTAAATCTGAAGCAACAGGTTTGTCGCTGATTCTCAGGTTGGATTGAACATCGCCGCCCCGTTGGCTCATTCCGTGTACTTCCGATTGTTTCATGTATAAACCGTCTTTGATGGCTGCTTCGCCGATAACGGCTGCGATGGAGAGGATGCCTTGTCCTCCAACTCCGCATAATATGATATCTGTTTTCATTTTTTTTAGTTACGAGTTACGAGTTTACAAGTTTACAAGTTTACAAGTTGACGAGTTGACGAGTTGACGAGTTTACGAGTTGACAAGTTTACGAGTTGACGAGTTTATTAGTTTACGAGTTTATTAGTTTACGAGTTTACAAGATAACAAGATAATCCACTTCCTTGTCAACTTGTCAACTCGTCAACTGATAAACTGGTTACCTGTTTTTTGCTTTCCTTGCATGCGTTTGAATACATTCGCGGCATGGGACAATGACAGACAGTCCCGGATATTCGATTTCTTCGCGGATCATCTGTTTCATTTCTTCGAAATTCTTTTTCAACGGAACGATTTCCCGCAGATGCCCGGGATTGACTCCGATTCCTTTGCAAATATCGTGGATACGACCGGTTCCGGCAGAATCCTGTCCTCCCGTCATACCGGTGGTTTCATTGTCCGAAATAATGACTAATATGTTGGCGTTTGCATTTACACAATCCAATAATCCGGTCATTCCCGAATGGGTAAAAGTGGAATCGCCGATGACGGCGACGGAAGGGAAAATACCTGCGTCGGCAGCGCCTTTGGCCATAGTGATAGAAGCGCCCATATCAATGCAGGTATCTATAGCGCGGAATGGAGGTAATGCTCCTAAGGTATAGCAACCGATATCGCTGAACACTTTGGCATTTTTGTATTCTGCCAGCACTTCGTTCAAGGCTTCATATACATCACGGTGTCCGCATCCGTTGCATAGCGCCGGCGGACGCATTGTGACGACGTCCGGTATCTGGTAGTAAGTAGTAACGGCTTTGCCCAATGCTTTGGCGACTTTGTCGGGATTCAATTCTCCATCGCGGGCAAGCGTTCCGTCCAACCGGCCATGTACTTTCAACCCGATTCCGAGGTAGCCTTTGAGTTGCTCTTCCACAAAAGGGAAGCCGTCTTCGAGTACTAATATTTCATCACAATCATTGACTAATTGCTCCAATTGTTTTTTGGGAACAGGGTATTGGCTTACTTTCAATATGGGATGTTCGCATCCGTTGGGATAATTTTCCTGTAAATAATTAAAGGCAATGCCACAGGCCACAATGCCTGATTTTTTATTTGGAGCATCAATATATTGGTTGTATTTGGATACTTCCGAAGCGGTAAGAAATGCCGCCTGCATATCGATCAGTACTTTGAATCGTTTGCGGGCGTTGGCCGGTAGCAGTACAAAACGGGAACGACTGTCTTCAAGTAGTTGTATTTTGTTTTCCGGTAACGGCTGACGGGTCACGACTCCTGCTCTGGAGTGCGCCATCCTTGTGGTAATTCGTAACAAAATGGGATAACCCAATTTTTCGGATAATGCAAATCCTTCATATACCATATCGTATGCTTCTTGCTGATTGGAAGGCTCGAACATGGGGATCATGGCGAAATTACCATAGAAGCGGTTGTCCTGCTCATTTTGAGATGAGTGCATAGACGGATCGTCGGCTGTTATGATAATCATTCCGCCGTTGATGCCCGACATGGCAATATTCATGAATGCATCCGCAGCTACGTTCAGTCCCACGTGTTTCATACACGAAAGCGTTCGTTTTCCTGCATACGACATTCCTAATGCTGTTTCCAATGCTGTTTTTTCATTGCAACACCAGGCAGAATGAATGCCTTTTTCTTTGGCTGCAGGAGAGGCTTGGATATATTCTGTGATTTCGGTAGAAGGCGTGCCCGGATAAGAATAAACTCCGGAAAGCCCGGCGTCGATTGCTGCCTGGGCAATGGCTTCGTCTCCTAAAAATAACTGTTTTTCCATCTGATTTTTTACTTTTTTGTGAACGAAGCCCAAAGGTAGTGAAAGTTTTGCTAATGCAGTAATGGCTAAATTGTATTTTTTGAAAAGACAGAACCAAACATTTATGTAATTGTAATATTTGAATTATCTTTGAACCCCATTATTTATAGCTGATAAGTGCATTTTACAAGGCAAAAGGCTAAGGTCAAGGGCTAAGGGCAAAAGGCAAAGGATAGTTATAAACGATGTCATTCGCCTTTCACCTTTCACCTTTCACCCTTGACCTTTTGGCCTTGACCTTTTGACCTTTTGGCCTTTTGCCAAAATAGTATTTATTTCTGAAATTTTTAATGAATAAAATGACTGATTCTTTGAGCGTCCCACCTGTCCGTTTTGGCATTGTCGGTACTAATTTTATTTCCGATTGGATTGTCGCTGCCGGACGCGAAGATGCCCGTTTTCAGCCGGCAGCTGTATATTCGCGTATGCAGGCAACGGCAGCTGTATTTGCCAGGAAACATGCTATTCCGCATACTTTTACGGATTTGAAAGCGATGGCAGAAAGTGATCTGATTGATGCGGTATATATTGCATCACCTAATTTTTTACATGCCGAACAAACGATCTTGTGTCTTTCTTCCGGAAAACATGTACTGTGTGAAAAGCCTTTTGCAGCCAATGCGGATGAAGCAAGGGAAATGATTGCTACTGCTAAAAAATATAACCGGGTGTTGATGGAAGCAATGAAACCGACATTGATGCCCAATTTTACTCAGGTTCGTGAGCATCTTCACAGGATCGGTACTGTGCGGAATTATTTTTCATCTTATTGTCAATATTCTTCCCGGTACGATAAGTTCAAGGCCGGAGAAATCCTGAATGCATTCAAAGCAGGAATGGCTAATGGCGCATTGATGGATATCGGTGTATATACGATTTATCCGATGGTGGTTTTGTTTGGCAAGCCGTTGCGTATCAATGCTTCCGGGCTGTTGCTTTCTACAGGAGTGGATGGTCAGGGAGTGATTCAATTTGAATATGAATCGATGCAAGCTACAGTGATGTATTCAAAAATAGCGGATTCAAATCTCCCTACAGTTATTCAGGGAGAGGATGGTACACTCACATTAGACCGTATTAATACCATTTCATCCGTAATATTTAATGACCGGAAAAATAAAACTGCAGAAGATCTTTCTGTTCCGATGTTTCATAGTGAATATTATTATGAAATTTCAGAATTTATTGATTTAATTCTGGCGGGAGCTTCCGGGTCCAATACTAATAATCATCAATGTTCGCTTTGGACTATGGAAATTATCGATGAAGCAGGGAAGCAGGTGGGAAATAAATAAGGTTAGGTATTAATTATGAGTGCAGTGTAGATATTTCTTGTTACCTTTGCGCCTTCATTATTTGTAGTATATGACCCAATTTTATCAACAAGAAGACAAACATTTTGTCTCTGTGGATTGTATTATCCTTAGTTTCAAGGAAAATGCAATACATGTTCTGATTATTAATCGAAAATTTGAACCCCTGAAAGGAGAACGTTCTTTGATGGGTGGTTTTGTCCGGGCTGACGAAAGCCTGGACGAAACAGTTTCTCGTGTGGTTTCGGAATATACCGGCATAGAAGGTGTATATATGGAGCAAGTGGGCGTGTATGGTGATTTAGGCCGTGATATCGGTGAACGGGTTATTTCCATCGCCTATTACGCTTTGATAGATATGGAACTGTTTGATGAAAAATTAGAGAAAGAGCATAATGCAGAATGGGTGAATATCAAGGAGGTAGGGACGTTGGTGCTTGACCATAACCAGTTTCTGAAAGATACGGTTAAATTGCTGCAACATCGTACGGCAACCCGGCCTATTGGATTTAATCTGTTGCCGGAAAAATTTACACTTCCGCAGCTTCAGTCGCTGTACGAAGCTATTTATCAGCATCCGTTGGATAAACGGAATTTCCGGAAAAAGCTATTCGAAATGGATATTTTAGAGAAATTGGATGAGAAAGATAAAAGCTCCTCGAAAAAAGGAGCTTATTACTACAAATTTAATAAAGAAAAGTATGACCGGTTCCTGGACGGAGGGGATTACTTTTCTTTATAACTAATTGATATTCCACTCAGGCGCTTCTTCCCCCGGTAAACATTTGACGAAGAAATTTACTGTTTTATAAACTTATATATAGCAAATGTATTGGCGTCTAATGTGGCGTTGAAAACATTACCTTCAATTGCTGCCGGCGTTTCTTTCGGAACGATAATAAATGGTTGCTCGAGTGTATTTTCTGCATCCGGATCAGTTGATTGTAATTGAATGCAACGCCCGTTTCCTAATTTTTCTTTTTTATTTACTCCGTTGAAATGAAGGAAAATAGATTGTGATTTGTCGGAAGTGTTGATCACTTTTACAATCACTTCTTTTTGATTTTTGTCCCATACAGCGCTGGCAAACAGTCCGTTTTGACCTTCGGCTCCGGAAACAGGCTTATTATTCATCGTCAATGGAAGCACGTGGGTGCCTTTATTCATGGCATAAAGTTGTTGAACATAATAACTGACGGTGCGAACGGAATTCAGGTTGTCAAACCAGATCATGTCGGGCCGCCACTGCCATCCTTCCACATGAGCGAATAGCGGTGCATAAGTAGCCATTTGTACCATATCGGCATTGCGTTCCAATCCGGTCATAAAAGCGGCTTCGAGCAGGGAGGTGTAAAAATGATTCCATTTTTTTCCTTTGCCATGGCAAGCGTATTCTCCGGCAAATACTTTCGGCCCTTTGCGGTCGTAATTATCATAACGAGCTCCTTGTTTAAGAAACCAGTTTTCAGGACGATAAAAATGTTCGTCCACCAAATCTACTTTCAATCGTTTCATTTCCGGCCATAAATATTCGAATTGATCGCCTTCCGAATTGGGGCCGGAGCTGCCGATGATTTTGATGTTGGGATAAGTTTTGCGAATGGCTTTGATGAAAGGTTCGAGGTGTTCCGGATATTCCGGCCCCCATTGTTCGTTTCCGATGCCGATGAATTTGAGATTGAAAGGCGCCGGATGCCCCATGTCTGCACGCACTTTACCCCAGGTGGTATTGATATCGCCATTGGCAAATTCAATCAAGTCCAGGGCATCTTGCACATAACTGTTTAAATTGCAGACCGCAACGTGAGCTTTCGGATCGTTGTTCTGAAACTGGCAAGCCAATCCGCAACTGAGTACGGGCAATGGCTCGGCTCCGATTTCTTCGGATAATTGGAAAAATTCGAAAAATCCTAATCCGTAACTTTGGTAATAATCGGGGTAAAAACGGTGGGAAAAGGTATAATGCCAACGGTTCTCGTTCAACGGACGGTTTTCGACCGGACCGACTGTTTTTTTCCAGTCATAGCGAGTATCTAAATCAGTTCCTTCCACAATACATCCTCCGGGAAAGCGGAATACTCCGGGATGAATGTCGGCTAATGCCTGGGCTAAATCTTTGCGCAGTCCGTTTTCGCGACCTTTCCAGGTGTCAACGGGAAAAAGCGAAATATGTTCCATATCAATTGTCCCTTTTGATGCAAGGAAAATGCGCAGGATCGATTTGGCGTCGGTTGTTTTAGCTTTCAGTATGACCTGATATTTTTTCCAATCTTTCGAATCGATGGTGATTTCGTTGAATGCAAATGCATGTTCTTCGCCATTGGAATCGGGTTTTACTAATTCTACCCGGATTTTTTCTGTTGTTGCTCCTTGAGGCAGGCGCGCCCATACGGAGAAACGATAGCTTTCCCCTTGTTTTACTCCGATGCCGAAAAAGCCTTCGTTTTCCAAGCCGGTACGCTTATGATCATGTCCGGAATAGGACAGCCGAACATAATGAGGATTACGTTCGAACGGGCCGTCATTTTGCAATGAAACATTTCCAAACGTTTTCCATCCCATCAAATGTTGTGGAAATTCAAAGGAACGGTTTTTTACTAATTCGGCATATAGACCGCCGTCTGCGCCGTAATTAATATCTTCGAAAAAAAGCCCGTACATTGTGGACTGAATTTCTGCTCCTGTTTTATTGGTTTGAATTACTAATTCGTTGGATTGCCCATAGGCGGTCATTCCTGTAAATAAAGCCAGTGCGGCCAGTAAAGTTTTGTACAATTTCATAAGCATTATTTTATTTGATACGTTTTCCCCATATAGATCGCCCCCGGCTGTCTAGTCCGGTAAAGAGGGCTGTCTCTGTTTCATTTTCCCAATCATGTCCGGCAAATACAATCAAATTACTGATTCTTTCTCCTTGAATATTTAACTGTAATAATTGTTTGTCGGCAGCAAATTTCCATTCACCCTTGCTGTCGTCGAGTTTTCCATTTTTCATAAACTGTATATGAACCGATGGATTGCATTCTTCGTTTTTGAGTTCGCCTTCTCCCCGGAGAATTTGCCCGGCTTCCAATTGTCGCTCGTATTGAGGTTCGAAGATACGGATTATTTCCCATTCCCCTACAAGATCCTTTTTCTGGAAATGAACCGGTTGACTGCCGGTATAGCGCTCGGGCGATACCACCGGCCATCCGTCGGGAGTGAAAAACACTTGTCTTACATGCAATACCATCAGGTGATTTTGCGGAGAGAGCCTGCCCTGGTGAACCATGAAATAATTTCCCTGCTCATCGTTCACAATACCGCAATGAGCTGTTCCCGCCCATCCGGGATGATTTTCGAAACGATAAGGAGCTGTTAGTATTGGAAAATTATTGGTGGTGTCTTTCATTTCTTTTCCAAAGAAATCGGTAAACTCTTGTTCCGGATGTTTCGAACGACCTGCGCGAACATTATATGTAGTCATTAAAGGATCGTATGAAACAAAGAGAAAGTATTTTTTTAATTCCGGATGATAGATAATTTCGGGCGCTTCCAGGTTGTCTTTTTTGTAATTGGCGCGGCGAGCGGTTAAATGTCCTTTGTCATTCGGTTGCAGGGCTAATCCTGTTTGCGGATCGAGTTGCAGACAATATAATCCGCCGAAGTAAGATCCATAATGCATCCACCATTGTCCGGTTTCCGGATCTTCGATAATACTCGGATCGATAGCGTTCATATCCGTTTCATTATTGGTTTTTACAACACATCCTTTTTGTTCCCAGGGGCCTTCGGGACTATCAGATTCGGCTAAACCGATGTAGGAAGTTTTTTTTCCGAAGGCGGAAACACAATAATAGAGTCTGAATTTGTCCCGGTAAGGCATCAGGTAAGGCGCCCAGCTGTTGGTAGCGCCTTTACCTCCCGCATAGGAGCGAACCCATTGTACGGCTTCATTGGGAATTTCGGGGAATGCCCAGCCGGTGAATTCCCAATGGACTAAATCTTTAGAACGGCGCATTTGAATGAATCCCAACGGCACTTCTTTTTCTTTGGCTTCTTTTTTATTTTCGGCAAAGATGGCATCGGTAGAATACATGTAAAAATAATCTCCGATTTTTTTGCAGGCCGGATCATGTACATTGTACGTTCCCCATTGTCGGTAATTTTCCATTTTCGACACATCGTGATAATTATCTTTCCACGGATTAGGAGAAGGAGCGGGGGCAAATGCTGCCGGATTTGAACTTAACATGAGTAAGCAATGTGATAGCGTTGCGATCGAAAAGATTAATTTTTTCATGATCAGATGCGTCAAAAAATATTTTTGTTAAAAATGCAAAAATACCAGTTTTTGAATTTTTCAGGGTGGACAATTAACCAGGAATGGAGGACAAATGAAAATTGATGAAAAAAGGAGTGGATGCAATCTTTGTGCATTATTTTTTTGTTAATGCAATCAAAATCGATGAAGAATTAGTGAAAAAATATTAAGTTTGCATTACATTTATTTATTAATTATAACTATAAATTGCTTATGAAAAACTCAAACTTTTTACGAATGGCTTGTGTGGCGGTGATGTGTACAGGAGGAATCTTAAATCTTTCTGCTCAGACTAAATGTTCTTTTACGCGGGTGGGCAGCCAGGATGAAATGGTACAGGATTTATTTTGTAGCGCCCAACGCACAATCCCTGTATTTGGCGACTTCAATAACGATGGTTTCCTGGATTTTATCTATGGAGGAGAAAATGGACTTCCCTGGCCCAGCGAAGCTGATGTGCAGGTAGAAGCCATGAAATGTATTTCTAATTTAGTGAAAAACAATGGAGATGGTACTTATACTGTTTTAACTAAAGATGATACAAATATTCCGGTGAATATACGTTCCACGTTCCACGTTTTTGATTTTAATAATGATGGTTACCTGGATTTATTGCTAAATGGAGGAAGAGATGGCGCCAGCGATGAAGCAATAACGTCTTTGACCTCTGATTATACTTATTTGTTGAAAAATCTTGGCCCGGAACAAAATTTCCGATTTGAATTAATTGAAAATTCCGGGTTCAGAATGGCTTGTAATCAAAAAAGCTATATTAAAAACATCAGTGCGGGAGATTATAATAAAGATGGATGGATCGATATTGTTATGGTTACTGAAGATAGTGAAGGACGTCATGTGGATTTGTATAAAAACAACCAGGGTAATGGTACATTTTCCCTGCAAGAAGTAGCGCATGATAAAAATGGTAATCTGTTGCCTAATTTTAAAAAATTCAGTTCGGGAGTTCCTGTTTTTGCCGATATAGACAAAGACGGATGGTTGGATTTAGTGGTCAATGGTTATTCCAATGATGATCCCAATGTGGATGTCAGGATTTATAAAAACATGACCAATGGAACTTTTAAAGACATAACTCCGGATTATATGATTGGACAAGGTAGTTATGAAGGTGAAGTGAAGGTGGCCGATTTGAACTCGGATGGATTTTTAGATATTTTGTTAATGGGTAATGGCGCTTCCAGCCGGCAGGCTACTATTTGGTACAATGACGGAGCAGGTAATTTTACGAAGAAGGAATCCGGAGATACAGGATTAATTGATCTTAATGGTTCTTGCGGATATGTAACCGATTTAAATCATGATGGCTATGTTGACATTATTTATACGGGAAAGCATGGAGACGGAAGTGTAAAACCCAATCGCCGGGTATGGATTTGTTATCAGGATCACGACGGTATGTTCCAATTAGACGATAATTTTCCTATTATGAGTGTTGGCGCAGACGGTGCTATTGCTGTTGGAGATATTGATAACAATGGGTCGTTGGATGTATTTGTAACGGGAAAAACATCTGATAATGTAGGTGAAATTGTAAGCGTACCTGTTATTTCTTATCTTGCACGTATTTATCTGAATGATACAGAAACTAATAATCCTCCTCAGGCTCCGTCAAATGTACAAGCTGAATTAATAGACGGACAGTTAAATATTACCTGGGATGCGTCTCTTTTTGATGACAAAACCGCGGAAGCTGCTTTTACCTATAATATTATGGTTAAAAATGAAAAAACCGGAGCAATATTCATGCTATTGCCGGCTGATCCTGAAACGGGTTCTTTAAAAAGAACACATGATTTACAAGTCGCTACTCCATTGAATCATTATTCCATGTCGCTTCAGGAAGGAGAATATACGATTGGAGTTCAAACGCTTGACCAGGGAATGGGAGCCAGCAACTTTGCTACTGTAAAATTGGAAGAAGGCGGAAAAGAGAATATCAATACTCTCAATTATGCTTCAGCTTCTATCTCAATCAAGGAAAATGGAGTTGTTGTAGGATTTGAACAAGATGTGGAAGTTATGGTTTCTGACTTAGTAGGAAGGAAAATTGCCCAAGGCAGAACCAACCGCTTGATTACGTTGCCGGCGAAGGGTATTTTTATGGTGACCATCGGACCCAAAACGTTTAAAATACGATATTGATTTATATTGGGAACTGTAAAATAAGGCGGGCGGTAGTCCGCCTTATTTCATTCATTTTGCCAGACCAATGTGGAAAGCCATGAAAAACATCATGATGAAAATAACATGCCTGCACAGCTAAATAATCATAGAATTTGTTATATTTGTAGTTGGAAGCAAAATTTTATGTTATGCAAGCGTATAAATTCAATACCAGAATATCTAATCGGGGAGTGATTTCGTTACCATTTGTTCCTGATTTGTTTGATAAGGAAGTAGAACTCATAATTGTACCCAAGGTGGCTAAGGCTAAAAAAACAACTGGGAAAAGTAAAAAAGCAAGAGCATTTGTTAATAAATGGGCGGGTTTTCTTAATACAGACAAAAGTTCGGATGATTTGAAATCTCAATACTTAACGGAAAAGTATAAATGAAACGAATATTACTTGATACCAACATCATACTTGACATAGCCTTGCGAAGGGAGCCCCATTTTGAACTTGCCAGTACTATTTCGATAATATAGATGAACAAAAAATACAAGGGTTTATCACTGCGACTTCTATTACTGATATATTTTATGTATCAAAGAAGGCTATAGGAAAAGAAAAAACATTAGCATTTTTACTTGAATTAATAGAAATAATTGACATTATTGATGTGTCTAAGATGATAATTATAGAGGCATTGCACGCGGGATTCGGTGATTTCGAAGATGCTGTTCAATATCAATCTGCTATGACAAATGATATAGATATTATAATTACCCGAAATAAACAGGATTTTTCCAACGCAAAAATAACCGTTTACACTCCAGAAGAACTGATAAAATCGTTGAGATAACCGTTGCTTGGATCTCCCGATTTGACCGGATAAAGTAATCGTTTGCTTTCCCATAGACACTGTTTTAAAATATTCATTAATTTTACCAGACCAATGTGGAAAGCCATGAAAAACATCATCCTCGTTTTTGTAATTGTCTTATGTGCTTTTGGAAGTGCCTGTTTGGCAGCCAAGGCTCAAGGATCGTTTGCCAGTGGTTACAATTTTACATACGTTACCATGGACCATGGTTTGCAAAGCAATTTTATTGATGATTTGTATAAAGATAGTCGTGGTTTCCTTTGGATTGCAACTAACGGAGGCGGATTGTCGCGTTATGACGGATATGATTTTGTGCAATATACAACGAATACGCCCGGATGTAAATTGAGGAGTAATTTTACCCGCAATATCTGTGAAGATGCTTTGGGTCGATTATGGATAACATCGGAAAATGGAATTGATATCCTTGATTTACAATACCATCGCCTTGTTGCTCCAACTGATCCGACCGGAGAATTTTCGACATTGGCTAATCAATCGGTTCTCCGCATCCTGTGTGATACAAAAGGCGGGATTTGGATTTTTTCCAGGCCAACTCTTTTCTATATTGAATTAAATACCGGCGGCGATATTATCCGGGTACGTACTTTGCCTGACATTACAAATGCCGGGCCTGATATTGCAATGGCTGATATTGATGCCGATGGTTGCATTTGGCTGGGCGCCGGAAATGAGGTAAATAAGGTGACTTTTGATAACGATGGAAATTTGAAGATGAATCCGGTGGCTGCTTCCCTGATTTTTGATGCCGGAACTTATATTTCTTCTTTTCAACTTAAAGAAAATGAAGTGTGGGTCGCCACCGATAGAGGTCTGTACCGATATCATCGCACGCGGAATGAAATTAAACATTACCAACATGAGCCTGGAAATAATCGTTCGCTTTCGCAAAATTTTTTAACAGACCTCGCGATTACAACCGATCGACAACTTGTGGTTGCCACATTGAGAGGCCTGAACATTTATAATCCGATAACGGATGATTTTGAACAGATTGCTGATCATTCCACAGAAAATGGAAAACAGTTGAACAGTAATTTTGTCAATTGTTTGTTGATCGACGGCGATCGCATTTGGGCGGGCACCGAAACCGGAGGAGTAAATAAAATCGAACCTCAACGATTGCGAATTCGTAATTATGTTTATAACAAAAATAATCCATCCGGTTTGTCTGGAAATCCGGTCAATGCCGTTTATGAAGATGCAGCAGGCGCTTTGTGGGTCGGAACGGTAGAAGGAGGGCTTAATTGTAAAAATAAAAACAGCGAATCGTTTGTTCATTACACTACCGATACGCCTGTAAAACTGAGTCATAATTCGGTTAGCGCATTGACGGCCGATAATCTTAACCGGCTTTGGATAGGAACCTGGGGTGGAGGCATCGACCTGATGGATTTGAAAACTCCTGATCGGATTCTTCTGCGAATATCTTCGCAAACAACAAGGCAGGTTCCGATAGATTTTGTTGGGATGCTAAGATATGATCCGATCAACCAGGGCATGTGGATCGGAGCCAATCAGGGTATTTATTTTTATGATTTGCAGACAGATCAACTTACATCTCTTTTGGACGAAAATGCTGCCGGTCGGTTGTTGGGATGTGTCGGTTCTATCATTGATAAAAACGGGCAGTTATGGATAGGTAGTTTGAATGGCGTATTTGTTGTCGATTTACATTCCCGTTCATCCGGTAAGAATATGTTTGAATATCGTCATTTGGTGTATAAATTGGATCATCCGGAATCGAAAGTAGTGGAGAAAATGACCAGTTTTTGTGAGACGGACGATGGCGCTCTTTGGTTGGGAAGCAATGGCTATGGCATATATAAGTATGTGAAAGATGCGACAGGGAAAGAAAAATTTGTTGCTTACACAGTAGAAGACGGTTTGCCCAACAATAGCGTTCGCGGTATCTTGCAGGATAAAAACGGCTGTTTGTGGATTAGCACTAATTATGGCTTGTCGTGCTATAATTCGGAAGAAAATCGGTTTGTGAATTATACGGCAGAAGATGGTTTGGCTGATAACCAGTTTTACTGGAATGCTTTTTGCCGTTCTGCTACCGGAACGTTGTTTTTTGGAGGCGTTTCAGGATTGGCGGCGATCGATGGCAAGCGGGAAGGGGCGGATCTTTCGCCGGCTACGGTGTGCCTTACCCGGTTGAGAGTAGAAAACAAACCCATTGAACCGGGCGAACAATATATATCGGAAGATATTTCTACTTGTCATACACTTCGATTCCATGAACGAGATAAATCGTTTTCTATTGAATTTGCGGCGTTGAATTTTGATTCCCGTAATGCTGCGATGTATAGTTACCGCTTGGTCGGTTTTGACGACAATTGGATTCACGTGCCTGCTTCGAGAAGATTTGCAAGCTATACAAATTTGCCTGCAGGAACCTATACTTTTCAAGTAAAATATAATTCGGCCGATCCAAGGCAGGAGAATCCGGTTGCCGAATTACAGATCGTAGTGAAGCCGTTTTTCTATAAAACAGTTTGGTTTGTAGTACTTGTGATGATGCTGATCGTGTTGGGAGGATGGCAGGTTTATCAGTGGCGTATCCGGTCATTAAAACGACAAAGGGAAATGCTGCATCAAACGATTCAGGAACGTACCCGGGAATTGGTAGAACAGAAACAACTGTTGGAAAACCAGACGGTTGAACTTTCTCATCAAAATGCCACTTTGATGCAGCAAAATGAGAAAATTACCCGTCAGAAAGCTCAATTGGTGCAAATGTCGCGTAAAGTACAAGAAGCGACTATCGATAAATTATCGTTTTTTACCAACATTACTCATGAATTTCGCACACCGATTACGTTGATTATCGGTCCGATAGAGCGGGCTCTGAAATTAAGTTATAATCCGCAGGTCATCGAACAATTGAATTTTGTAGAACGTAATTCCAAATATTTATTATCGTTGGTTAATCAATTGATGGATTTCCGGAAAGTGGAATCCGGAAAAATGGATATTGTGAAAACTCAAGGTAATTTCCTGGATTTTACAGATTTACTGATTACCCCATTTGAAGTATTTGCAGGAGAGCGCAATATCGTGATTAGAAGATGTTATCGTTTGCATTCGCCTTATATCCTCTTTGATGAAGAGGCCATGCGGAAAGTATTGGCCAATCTATTGAGTAACGCAATTAAATTTACTCCGAATGGTGGAAATGTAACGCTTTATGTTGCTGCGTTCAATGCTCGGGAAACAAACCGGGAAGAACTGTATATCTGCGTGAAGGATTCGGGAAATGGAATTCAGGAGGAAGAAATATCCCGCATATTCAATCGGTTTTACCAATCGAGTAGTGCGGCGAAATATCCGGTATATGGACAAGCCGGCACGGGTATCGGACTCTATTTGTGTAAGCGAATCGTACAATTGCATGGAGGAAAAATTGCTGCATGCAACAATCATGGGGCAGGGGCCTCATTTCGTATCACTATGCCGTTGCAACGAGTGACCGAACATGGCGAACAGGAAATTTCCACATCCGGTTGTCTGCCTGTATCTTCCATAGAATCGGATGAATCTGATACATTCAATTTGCAAACTCCTGATAAACTGACACTTCTTGTAGTCGAAGATAATGCCGATATGCGTGGATACATTCGCTCTATTCTCAATCAGCAATACCATGTGATCGAAGCGCCGGATGGAGCGTTGGCGCTTTCGCTACTCAATCATCATCCTGTTGATTTTATTGTAAGCGACTTGATGATGCCGGTAATGGATGGCCTTGAATTGTCGAAAAGAGTGAAAGAATCATTTGCAATTTCGCATATCCCTTTTTTGATGCTGACTGCGAAAACATCTGATGAAGCCCGGCTGGAAAGTTATCGCATGGGTGTGGATGAATATTTGGTGAAGCCTTTTGATGAGACGTTATTGCTTACTCGCATACAGAATATTCTGGAAAACCGGAAACGATACCAGCGAAAGTTTTCCATTGAAATGGATGTGGAAGCCCTGTGTATGGAAGAAGAATCCAGCGACAAAAAATTTCTGAACAAAATTATGGAGGTAATGAGGCTAAATTATAAAAATTCTTATTTCGAAGTCGGTGATTTTACAGAAGCCATGGGTGTGAGTAAAAGTTTACTCAACAAAAAACTACAAAGTTTGACCGGACAATCGACCGGACAGTTTGTAAGAAATTATCGTCTCAATATTGCCCGGGAACTGATTTTAAAGAATCGTGAAACCAAAAATATGAATGTCTCGGAAATTGCTTATGAGGTAGGCTTCAATGATCCGAAATATTTTACCCGTTGCTTTACCAGACATTTCAATGCCAGGCCCAGCGACTTGTTGGAACGATAGCGTATTTATCCACTACCTTTGTTCATTTGTCCACCTTGCTTCGTTTTTCCAAGCATACATTTGTATCTTAAATAAAATAGAACGAATATGGCGCATCTGAAATTTTTGAAATGGATCAATGTGGTAATGTGCAGTGCATTCGTAGTAATGGCATGTCACGAAAGTAATGATGAGATCCCAACTCCCAAACCTGATCCTGATCCAACCCCGAATCCGATAGAAGTGACTTTAGCTTCACCTGCTTATGATGATTTATCCACTAATGCGGTGACGCTCTCGGCAGTTTTGTCGGGAGATGTTGATTCGGTGTCAACAAAAGGATTTTGCATGGCAACTCATGCCGGGGTATCCATCGCAGATAGTACGGTGGAAGACAAAAACGCAGGATCAAATGTTACTGTTTTATTGCTCAATTTGGAGCCGGGTACTGCCTATTATGCTAAAGCATTTGTAATTACAACTGATGAACAAATTGTTTACTCTGCTGAAATCTTATTTACAACGTTAGATATAGTTGAAGAAGATTTACTGGGAAAATATGAAGCGCCGACTTATCCCGATGATTACACAGACATATCGGCCTGGAGCAATCGCTACCAATGGAATTTGGCGAATGTGCATGACCCTACAGTAGTGAAAGCGGAGGATGGATATTATTATATGTACCAAACGGATGCTTCGTATGGTAATGTACACAAAGGGCAGGGACATTTTCATGCCCGGCGGTCTAAAGATTTGGTAAACTGGGAATATTTGGGTGCAACGATGAAAAATACGCCGTTGTGGGTAAAGGCCAAATTAAACGAAATGCGTACAGCATTGGGATTGCCTGTAATTAATGTTCCGGGCTATGGTTATTGGGCGCCCGTGGTCAGAAAAGCAGCTCCCGGAAAATACCGGATGTATTATTGCATTGTGGTCGATAATTACATTGCAACAGGAAAAGCGAATACTTCGGATAATTTCGATAAATCGTGGACGGAACGCGCTTTTATCGGAATGATGGAAACGTCGGATCCTGCCGGAAATGTTTGGGAAGACAAAGGATATGTAGTCTGTTCGTCAACCGATAGAGGTAAAAACTGGTCGCGTAGTTCATTGAATGATTGGAATGCTTATTTCAAATGGAATGCTATCGATCCTTCCTATATTATTTCAAATTCAGGAGAACATTGGCTGATTTATGGTTCTTGGCATAGTGGAATTGTGGCTTTGCAACTAAATCCGGAAACCGGAATGCCGCTGAATGAATTAGGTAATCCCTGGGAGGCAACCGCATTACCTCATTATGGAGTCTTGATTGCTACGCGGAATAGCGCCAGCCGCTGGCAAGGCTCGGAAGCCCCGGAAATTATTTATAATCCCGAAACCGGTTATTATTATCTGTTTATGGCCTGCGATGAATTGTCTGTAGCTTATAATACGCGTGTATGTCGCTCGAAAAATATTACCGGACCTTATGTCGGTATCGATGGAACAAATGTGTCGGCAGGAGGAGAAATGTATCCTGTCGTTACGCATCCTTATAAATTTAATAATAGTCATGGTTGGGTGGGTATTTCACATTGTGCGGTCTTTGATGACGGTCAGGGAAATTGGTTTTATTCTTCCCAGGGTCGATTGCCTGCCGATGTGCCGGGCATCAATGCCAGTAATGCCGTTATGATGGGGCAAATACGAAACATTCGTTGGACAACTGATGGTTGGCCTGTCGTAATGCCCGAACGTTATGGAGCTGTGCCGCAGGTGCCGATTGAAGAGAATGAGTTGATTGGAGACTGGGAGCATATCGATCTTGGGTATAGTTACAGAAAACAAAAAACACCTGCTGCCATGACTTTAGGCGCTGATCATAAAATTACGGCAGGAATGTGGAAAGGCGCTTCTTGGAGCTATGATTCCGTTAGCCAAATCCTTACTGCAAATAAAGTAGAACTTTGCCTCCAACGGGAAGTGGATTGGGAAGCCTCCCCGCGTACACATACTATAGTGTATGCCGGTTACAATAATAAAAAGACTTATTGGGGAAAGAAAATAAAGTTGTAACATAAAATATCTTGAGAAAATATCCTAAAATCATGTTGTATAACATGTTATAAGTGTATTTATTTACACTTATTTCTTGTATTTTTGTCTCAAATATCTAATATGAAAAAATAAATATATGCTGGAATCATTAAAACAAGCTGTGTTACAGGCTAATTTAGATCTTGTAAAACATGGTTTGGTTATTTTTACCTGGGGGAATGTCAGCGGCATTGACCGGGAAAAAGGTTTGATAGTCATCAAGCCTTCCGGTGTTTCGTACGACAATATGCAGGTCGAAGACATGGTAGTCGTAGATTGGGAAGGAAATGTTGTAGAAGGAAAATACAAACCATCATCTGATACCGCTACTCATTTGGAACTATATAAGGCGTTTCCTCAAACAGGAGGAATCGTGCATACTCATTCTACTTATGCTACGGCCTGGGCGCAGGCAGGAAAAGATATTCCCAATATAGGAACCACCCATGCCGATTATTTCAGCGCTGCAATTCCTTGTACCCGGGACATGACCGAAGCTGAAGTAACAGGCGAATACGAAAAAGAAACCGGAGCCGTGATTGTTGAACGGTTCAGAGATCTCAATCCAAATCATATTCCCGGAGTGCTGGTTAAAAATCATGGACCTTTTTCCTGGGGAAAAGATGTGCATGATGCTGTACATAATGCTGTGGTGATGGAACAAGTGGCTAAAATGGCGTTTATCGCTTTTTCAGTCCATCCGCAATTAACCATGAATGATTTGCTGATTCAAAAACATTTTTATCGCAAACATGGTCCCGGAGCTTATTACGGGCAATAACTTGTGGTGCACGGTACAGGGTACCCGGTGCACGATATGTTTATCATAACAGAGAAAAATTATTAATAATAACAACCGTGCACTGTGTACCCGGTACTGTGCACCATAAATTTTAAATTATGGACTTCAAAGATCTCGAAATTTGGTTTGTAACAGGAGCACAGCTTCTGTATGGAGGAGATGCAGTAGTAAGAGTAGATGCACACTCCAATGAAATGGTAAAAGGATTGAATGATTCCGGAAAATTACCGATAAAAGTAGTATATAAGGGAACTGCTAACTCATCAAAGGAAATATCGGCAATCATGCGCGAAGCAAACGGAGACACCAAATGTGTTGGCATGATTACCTGGATGCATACTTTTTCTCCTGCAAAAATGTGGATACATGGTTTGATGGACTACAAAAAACCGCTGCTCCATTTTCATACTCAATACAACGAAGAAATTCCCTGGAATGAAATCGATATGGATTTCATGAACCTGAACCAATCGGCTCATGGCGACCGCGAATTCGGTCATATTACCAGCCGCTTGCGCAAACCTCGAAAAGTGGTGGTCGGCTATTGGAAAGACAAAGAAACACAAAAAAAGATTGCTTCCTGGATGCGCGTTTGCGCAGGTTGGGCGGATTCGCAGGACATGCTTATCATCCGTTTCGGTGATAATATGAACAATGTAGCTGTAACCGACGGAGATAAAGTGGAAGCCGAAATCCGTTTGGGATATCATGTCGATAATGCTCCTATTGCTACATTAGTTCCTTATGTAGAGGATGTTAAAGAGAGCGAAATTGATGCGTTGATTGCCGAATACGAAAAGATATATGCCTTTGCAGCTGACTGTAAAAAAGGAGCTGAAAAACATCAGTTTGTTCGTGATGCGGCTGCTCAGGAAATAGGACTTCGCCGTTTTCTTCAGGACAAAGGTGCCAAGGCTTTTACTACCAGTTTCAACGAACTGGAAGGTGTGAAACAACTGATGGGATTTGCATCGCAACGATTGATGGCTGAAGGTTACGGATTTGGTGCCGAAGGAGACTGGAAATCAGCCGCTTTGGTTCGTACCATGTGGGTTATGGGACAAGGCTTGCCCGGCGGTCAATCATTCCTTGAAGATTATACCCTAAATTTTGATGGTGAAAACAGTACTATTCTTCAATCTCACATGTTGGAAATCAATCCGGATATTACCGGTGTTAAACCTCGCATTGAAGTTCATTTCCTTGGAATCGGGGATGCACGTACATGCGCCCGTTTAGTATTCCAGGCTCACAAAGGAGAAGGCATTGCCGCTACAATCGTGGATATGGGTAACCGTTTCCGTATGATTGTCAATGAAGTGGAAGTAAGAGAGCCGAAAGCGCTTCCGAAACTTCCTGTTGCCTGTGCATTATGGAAACCGATGCCGAATTTTGAAATCGGAGCAGGTGCATGGATTCTGGCAGGAGGTACCCACCACTCCAGTTTTTCTTTCTCTGTTACGACTGAAATGCTGGAAGATTATGCTGAAATCGCAGACATTGAAATGTTGATTATTGATAAAAATATCAATATCCGTCAATTCCGTCAGGATTTAAGAAATAACGAAGTTTATTATATGTTGAATAAAGCGCTTAGATAAATTAGTTACGAGTTACAAGTTACGAGTTACGAGTAAGTTTCGTGATTTATAACTTGTAACTCGTAACTTGTAACTCGTAACTAACATGAAATACATCATAGGACTCGACTACGGCTCCGACTCCTGTCGGGCTATTATCACAGATGCATCGGACGGAAAAGAAATTGCTACGGCAGTGAAATATTATCCCCGCTGGATGGAAGGAAAATATTGCGATCCGAAAGCAAATCAATACCGTCAGCACCCGCTCGATTACATCGAAGTGTTGGAAGGAGCCATTAAAGAAGCTTTATCGAAATCGCCCGCCGGAACTGCTGAAAATATTGCCGGAATAGCTTTCGATACTACCGGTTCCACACCTGTTTTGACAGATAATAATGGTACTCCGTTGGCTTTGTTACCTAAATTTGCAGAAAACCCCAATGCCATGTTTGTGCTTTGGAAAGACCACACGGCCATCAAAGAAGCTGCTGAAATCAATAAATTAGCAAAAGAATGGAAAATAGATTATACCGCTTACGAAGGTGGAATTTATTCTTCCGAATGGGTTTGGGCGAAAATGTTGCACGTGCTCCGCGAAGACGAAAAAGTATGCAATGCGGCTTATTCATGGGTAGAACATTGTGACTGGTTACCCGGATTAATTACCGGAAATTGTAAGCCGGAAACCATGCCGAGAAGCCGTTGCGCTTCCGGACATAAAGCGATGTGGCATAAATCATGGGGCGGATTGCCTTCAGAAGAATTCCTGACTAAGTTAGATCCGTTACTCGCCGGGTACCGTTCGCATTTATATACAGAAACTTATCCAAGCAATATAAAAGTCGGTAATCTGACCGAAGAATGGGCCAAACGCCTGGGACTGAGCACTGAAGTAGCTGTTGCTGTCGGCGCTTTCGATTGTCACATGGGAGCAGTCGGCGCACAAATCAAGCCGGGCGATTTTGTTCGTGTAATCGGTACTTCTACCTGTGATATTATGGCGGTTCCTTACAATGAAATCGGTGATAAATTGATTCCGGGAATTTGTGGCCAGGTCGATGGTTCTGTAATTCCGGGAATGGTCGGACTGGAAGCCGGACAATCCGGTTTCGGTGATATTTATGCCTGGTTCAAACGGGTATTGGAATGGCCAATTCGTAATTTAATCGGTAATTCGAGTTTGTTGGATGCTGCTACAAAAGAAAAACTAATTACAGAGGCTGTTGATGCGATTATACCTCAACTGACCAAAGAAGCCGAAAAAATTCCGGTAAGCGAGAGCACAATCATCGCTACCGACTGGATGAACGGACGCCGCACACCCGATGCCAATCAATTACTGAAAGGTTCCATCACCGGATTGACATTGGGAAGTACTGCTCCTTTAATTTTCCGCGCATTGGTTGAAGCCACCGCTTTCGGCTCCAAAGCTATTGTTGACCGTTTCTTGGAAAATGGTATTGAGATCAAAGAAGTTATCGGTATTGGCGGAATCTCCTTGAAATCTCCTTTCGTTATGCAAACATTAGCTGATGTATTGGGAATGCCGATCAAAGTCGCTAAATCAGAACAAGCCTGCGCTTTCGGAGCGGCCATGTTCGGCGCTGTGGCGGCAGACATTTATCCTACGGTTGAAGAAGCGCAACAGGCAATGGGACAAGGCTTTGCTTTTGAATACAAGCCTAATATGGATAACCACAAGTTGTATGCTGAATTATATCAAAAATACCAGCAAATCGGAAAGTTCAGCGATACAATTTTTAATTGTTAATTATTAATTTTTAATTACTAAAATGAATTGGAATTCAAATGAATTTATTTGGCTCGATTGGGTCATTATTATCGTTGGAGTGTTGGCAGTTGCCTGGGCTGTGTGGCGTTCGATACAAAAAGACAAACGTTTGCAACAGGGTGCAGATAGTGAAGATTACCTGTTTGGAAAAGGCGAACCATGGTATATTATCGGTGCGGCTATTTTTGCTGCAAATATTGGTTCGGAACACCTCGTAGGGCTTGCCGGTACAGGAGCAAAAGCCGGTGTAGGCATGGCGCACTGGGAAATGCAAGGCTGGATGATTTTAATTTTGGGGTGGCTTTTTGTGCCATTCTACCAGCTTATGAACAATAAAATGGGGAAAATCATTACCATGCCCGACTTTCTTAAATATCGCTATACACCGAAAACAGGTTCGTGGTTGTCGATTATCACTCTTATTGCATACGTGTTGACGAAAGTAAGTGTAACAGCATTTACCGGAGGTATCTTTATGCAGAGTTTGCTTGGCTTACCTTTCTGGTATGGCGCAATCGGCCTGATAGTCCTGACAGGCGTTTTTACCGTTTTGGGCGGAATGAAAGGTGTAATGACATTATCGGCCATTCAAACGCCTATTCTTATTCTGGGTTCATTTCTTGTACTGTTCTTAGGGTTATCTGCTCTTGGAGGCGGCAGTATTGCTGAAGGTTGGACCGCAATGATTGCCTACTCTAAAACACTGAATGTAGGAGCAGATGGCGTTGCATACGGTACGAATCACATGTTCCATTTTGCGACGGGCGATCCGTTGTATGACGATTATCCCGGCTTTTGGGTGTTTATCGGAGCGTCAATTATCGGCTTCTGGTATTGGTGTACCGACCAACACATTGTTCAGCGGGTGCTCGGACAACGTAAAGGAGAATCTAATGAAGCGGTCATGAAACGCGCACGCAGAGGTACTATTGCAGCCGGTTATTTCAAACTGTTGCCTGTATTTATGTTCCTGATACCGGGTATGGTTGCTGCTGCGTTGGCTGCACGTCCCGATAGCGGCTTCACCTTAGATGATCCGGATACAGCCTTTGGTTCGATGGTGAAATTTGTATTGCCTGCGGGAGTAAAAGGTATTGTTACGATCGGTTTCATATCGGCATTGGTTGCTTCTTTGGCGGCATTCTTCAACTCTTGCGCAACACTGTTTACAGAAGATTTTTATAAACCGAAGTTCAAAGATAAAAGCGAAAGTACGTATGTTTTAGTAGGTCGTGCAGCGACAATTGTGGTCGTGGTGCTTGGTATTATATGGATACCGGTGATGATGAGTCTCGGTAGTCTTTACGATTACCTGCAAGGCATTCAATCGCTGCTTGCTCCTGCGATGGTAGCAGTATTCGCATTAGGTATATTTTCCAAAAAAATTACGCCCAAGGCCGGTGAAGCAGGTATGATCGTGGGCTTTATTCTTGGTATGGTGCGCTTGCTGACCAACATTTTTACAAATACAGGTAAGGATGTGATGACAGGATGGTATTGGGAATGCACTGCCTGGTTTTGGCAGACTAACTGGCTTATCTTTGAGATCTGGTTGCTTGTCTTTATCATATTGCTAATGGTTGTGGTGTCGTTTTTCACTGCGAAGCCGACTGCTCAACAGATCGAGGCTATCACTTTCACCAGCGATTACAAAAAACAAATTGCAAAGAGCTGGAACAAGTGGGATATTATCGCATCGCTCGGAGTGGTCGTTCTTTGTGCATTGTTCTACATGTATTTCTGGTAATCTTTTAAATTAATATATCAAAAAAAATGAACAATTGGGGTACGTTTAACACGCTTCAATTGTTCATTTTTTATTTGGATGTCTATCTTATCACATTGTATGGCCGGTATTCAACCGCCGGTTCATCATCAACCCTATTATCCATTAACAATGAATAATAATAAGGAGTAACACATGCAGTTTGATGGCTGTAGCAGGATGAACAACTGCCAAAAGGCATGGTTACTCCTGCAAATTCATTTTGCAATATCTTTGACTTTTATTCTCAGGATGTTGAACGACCAGGGTTCGAACGTGTATTTAAAAGAAGAACCGAATTTGTCGTAGTTTTTTTCTACCGGAATTACTTTGTCAGGGTGATCCAGATCATTTTCATCCAATTCGGAAGCCGATGCAAGCGTGATTATTTTGCCGGAAGGTTCTACTTGTACATTCTTCAGATCTATTGTTGTTTTGAACGGAACACTTTCAGCATTTATAACTTTGACAATGATTTCGTTGGTAGCGGTGTCAAATCCGGCGATTGAATAACGTTGTTTGCGGATGACCGGCATTTCCAGCATTTTTTGCCCGTCGCAGTAGTAAGTAAACAATGAATCGGCTATTACAACGCGGAAATCATACCACCGTCCATCTTCTATACGTTGGGCTATTTCTCCCGACATTTGAGACAATCCGCCATTGTTCATTTTTTCGAAAGCGGTTTTGCTATTGCCCCATCCACCAATGTTGAGCGCATATCCATTTTCATTTTCCACTCCGAAATACAACATAAACCCTTCACCACCGTTTATTTTCCGGGCTTTGAAATCGATAGTGCATTTTTCAAATTTCATTTTATCCCAGGTAGTCCATCTTTGGCCTCCGGTTCCGGTTTGGATATACATTCCATTTTTAGCCGACCATTCCCCCGCTTTAGCCGACCATTCCGAATCCGCTTTTGTTAAATCAACCGTTGTAACCGTTCCGTCGGGTGAAGTAATCTTCAGGTCTTTGAATTCCGCCCGGGTTTCCCAGGTTCCCAATCCTATTTTTCCGTTCACTTTTACCGGCATGCGGGGCTGTGTGATGGCGGTATTTAAATTGTAGGAAGGTCTGTTGTCTGCATACATTTTTTGTACATGGTAAGAGGTACGGCCCATTGCACGGTAAGAATCGACCCAAATCAGGTTGACCGGCCATACGCGGTCGTTGACATTCTCGAGCAGAGGAGCATACGAAGCCATTTGTACCAGATCAGAGTTGCGTTCCATTCCTGTCAGGAAAGCAGCTTCTCCAAGTGCTCCCAGTAAATTACCGCCGCCTACACCAATATTGCAGGCATATTCTCCTACATATATTTTATAATCAGCCCGGGGTTGCTGGTCGAAGAGTTTGTCATTCATAAAAAACATGTCGGGAGCTACGTACCAGTGCGGATCGATCATATCGACTTTCTCATGCGCATTTTGTCCGCCTAATCCGAGAGTGGAAATCAACGTCAGTTGGGGGTATTTAGGCTTAATGGCTTTGTAGAAAATGTCATATCTTTTGGCATATATATCACCCCAATTTTCATTTCCTATTTCCACATATTTGAGAGGGAATGGCTGAGGATGTCCGTTTTCCGCCCGTTTTTTACCCCATTCGGTAGTTTCGTCTCCCAATGCATATTCGATAGCATCGAGTGCTTCGTCTATGAAATGTTGGAGGTCATTTTCATGACAGGCATCACCGACCCGCCCCTGACAACCAATTCCGGCGTTGCAAACGAACATACCGTCGGCATGAATATCTTCACAGTATTGAAGAAATTCGTGGTATCCGAATCCCATGGTACTGCGGTATCCCCAGGTGTCGTACATTCCCGGACGGGTCATCGGGTCTCCGATGGTTTGCTTCCATTGTATTCTGTTGCTTAAAGAAATCCCTTCTACGATGCATCCTCCCGGCCAGCGGATGAATGCGGGTTTCATGTCCTGCAACACTTTTGCTACATCATTGCGAAGTCCGTTGGGACGGTTCATAAACGTGTTTTCAGGGAAAAGAGAAACATAATCCATCCATACATGTCCTGCTCCTTCGAAGGTAAACATCAGTTTTCCTTGATGTGAAGAGTCTTTTGGTTGTATTGTTTTCTTGTATTCATTCCATCCATTGTTTCCTTCCAGCATTATTTCATCTTCCGAAAGTGTTTTTCCTTCGGGAGAAACAAGGCTGACCATTACTTTCCCATTGTATTGCCCATCTTTGCGGGCATAAAAACGAAGTAAATAATTCTCTCCACTTACAATATTCATTCCCCAAAATCCGCTATTGGATAAGGTTGCCCGGCTGTCTGTTCCGGTCAGGGTGATTTCCAGAGATGTTGGCGTAGTCGGATGCAGCGGTTGCTGCTTTGTCAGTTCCATTGCAGCTCCCGATCCTGCTATCTGATTCAATTCCCAGGCCGGAACTTTCTCTGTCGGCCAACGGTAGTGGTGCCGGCCTTCAGGTTTGTGTCCCGTAAGGTGATTGGGTACTTCGGGTGGATAAAGCCGGCCGTCTTTTACAGTGTAACCTTCGGGGATGGAATTGTCTTCAAATCCCCGGTTTTGCACCAGTTCCGCATACAATCCTCCATCGCCGGAATGATTGATTTCTTCGAAGAATATACCATACATGCTTGCAGGTATATCTGCTCCCCTGGCATTAAAATCCACAGTTATTGTACCGTCGGGCTCTTCTGCGGAGCATGCCCACATTAATATACCCAGTAAGGGTAACCATCTCATTTTTTTTCGCATCATAATTTATTGATATTATTCATTAAAGGTTTTACTTTTATTTTTTAAGTTTTAATCTTAATACAGTCATTGATTGTGGCTTAAAGCTGAGCTGCATTTCCCGGTCAACATTGTCGATCACCTGTTCTACCGGAAAAACTTTATATCTGTTTTCAAATGTGTTTTCATCGAATTTTGATTCAGCCGCCAGCGTAATCATTTTTCCTTTTGGTTCAAAAATTGCATTTTCAAACTTCAAGGTAGTATTCATTGGAGCTTCTTCTGCATTGATAACTTTCACGATTACCTCATTGGTTTCTTTATCAAATCCTGCAATTGCATATTGTCTTTGAACATAAGCATTATTCCATGTCAGGTTTAAATTTCCATTGATCCAACATTCGAAAATATCGCCTTTAATAACCAGTTTGAAGTGGTACTGTTCATTGGTTTTTATCGGGAGAGCAGGGCGGTTTTCATTCAATACGAATGCATTGCCATCCCTTACAGTTTGGAATATTGTCCATGAATTTCCAAAACTGCCCAATGTCATCTGGTAACAATTTGTCCGGTCTTTGGCCCCGAAGAGCAGGACAAAGCCTTCTTTGCCTCCGGTTTTGAGCGCATCAAATTCGACTGTCATATTCTTCGAATCAAAATATTGATTGGAAAGCATAATTGTTTCAGTACCTTCCGGATTGTCTTGTATCAATTTGTTATCTTGAATTTTCCATTTTCCATTCACATCATTCCATTCACCGGGTTTATTGGCAAAATCAGATTGATAGACTTCTTTACCATCGACTGTGATTTTTACATTAGAGAATTCAGCTCCGGTTTGGAAAGTACCCAATCCTATTCCTCCTTTTGGGGAAGTTTTATCCGGAAGTAAACCCAATTTTACATTGGTTGTGAGATTTACATCAGGCCGGTTGTCTGTAAATAATTTTTCGACATAATAAGAAGTTCGCCCAATTACATCATCATTCTGTACCAAAATGAGATTCACTCCCATCCTGCATTTTGTATTTTCCAGCAAAGGTGCGTAAGAAGTCATGGTCACCAGGTCGGAATTTCGTTCCATCCCCATCATAAACGCGCCTTCGCTTAGTGCGCCTTCCATATTTCCGCTGCCGACACCCATATTACAGGCATATTCTCCTACATATACTTTGTAATTTTCCCGTGGAAATTTGTCGAAATAGTCCGTGTTTTTATAATACCATACCGGAAAGTTATAAAAATGAGGATCGTTCATGTCAAAACCTTTGAGCGTTTTGAGTTGATCGCACATGGGCAGACAGGTGATAATGGTGATGTCAGGATATTTGGCTCTGATGCGGTCGTAAAACAAGTTGTAATGCTTTGTGTACATGGCGCTGTGGTTTTCATTTCCTACTTCTATATAATCTAATTTGAATGGTTTTTTGCGACCATTTTTAGCTCGTTCGGCGCCCCATTGGGTGTCAGTTCCGCCAATCGCATATTCGATGGCGTCCAACGCTTCTTGTATAAGTTCTTCGATACGATCCTCTTCGTAGAAATCTCCATTGCGGCCATCGCACGACATTCCGGCATTGCATACGAACATGGCTTTGGCTCCCATATCTTCACAATATTGTAAAAATTCATGGTAACCGAATCCATTGGTGGAATAGTATCCCCACAGATTGTATTCGCCTTTCCGTTTTTCGGGAGGACCAATCGTATTTTTCCATTTCACCCGGTTTTCCATCGTTAGTCCTTCCACGATGCAACCACCCGGCCAGCGCATAAAAGCAGGCTTGAGATCGGCTATAAATTGTGCTACATCTTTGCGCAACCCGTTTTTATGATTCCTGAAAGTTTCCTGCGGAAAAAGCGAAACATAATCTACGGCAATATTGCCGGGAGCGTTGAATTTCAAAGCAAATTTACCATCGTTTATGGTTTGGTTAGGGGCAAGGGTGCAGGTGTATTTATTCCATTTTCCATCGGATTTGACTGAGAATTTTTTCGAAGCCAGTACCTGATTGTCTTTGGTAAGTATTTCGGCGACCACATCTCCTTTATAATTGCTGTTTCCCTGTAAGTAAAACACAAGGTCATATTTTTTTCCTGATTGAACGGCAAGTCCGTAAAAACCACTATTGATCAACCGCAATTCTCCGGGATCTGTAATATTGAGATACATGGATTTGGAATCTTCGGTTTCCTGAGGATCAGTCTCTTTAATGGTAGCAGAATATTGTATGCCGGAAGTCCCTTCGAATGTCCAGCCCGGATGTTTATCTTCCATATCCCACGGGATGCTCCAGCTTCTTTTTTGTTCGGGGCTGGAATAAACCGCCTTGTAAGGGGGATATGCTTTTTTTGTTTTAGGGTCGTATGTACATGAAGAAGGCAGGTTTTTTTCTTCAAAGCCGCGGTTAAAAATCATTTCGGCATAGATTCCCCCGTCTGCCGAACGGTTGATGTCTTCAAAGAAAACGCCATACATGGTAGGAGCGATTTCTGCTTTTGGAGCCGCGACATCAATAGTGATATACGATTGGGGATTAGTTTCGTTGTTGACCGCTTGTATTTCAAATGCAGCAGTAACAAAAATGGAGATTGCTAAAGATCGTTTTAATAAATTTTGTTGATTCATGCTCTTATGATTTTCTTATGATTTTTTTACAAATATAAGAGTCCAACATTAACAAATCATTAATATATCATTAAAACGGTATGGATGGGATAAAAACTTATACATTTATAAAATTTCCTGTTGTAAAGTATGTCAAATTTGTTAGATGTGATGCTGGATTTACTTGAAAAGTTAGCTCAGTATGTCTATGGCGAAAATTGAATTAGATGCGAATGTAATATGTTGAAAATTAATGAATAATTTATTAGGTAATGATAATTCCAATCTGCTAAGAGCAGGATTAAAAGTAGAGGTTTATATAATCAATTCCGTAAATGATAATACATTACGCATTGCCAACCGGTCTTATTACACTGGTGAGGGTGAATATGATTTGTGAGTAATCTGCAAGGTAAGTTGCCTTATATTTGAGCTGTCAGGCGAGGCAACTTAGTAAACTGTACTTTATTAAACTATTCCTGTTTCTTCAGATAAATACGTAATAATTCGAAAAAAGAAGGGGCATCCAATAATATGATATTGTTATCTTGCTTATTCACTTCATCCATCACTTCGACATACCAGGTCGGTGATTTGAGAATGTTGCGAAACCAATGAAACGGGATTTCAGCATTTCTCTCATTTACCCGGCTTACAATTGTGGAGGCCGCTTTCTTCGGATTGCCATCATTGACATCCAGATCTGCTCTTAAAACGGGCATATTGTGATGCATTTTGGCTAATGGTACTTTTTGCGGAACGATGCCATTGGGACTGAATGATTCATAACAATCCAATCCCTGTTCATTTAATCCGGGAGCATGACCGTCGATGACAAATCCCGTAATCGTTAATCCCCATTTGTCGTAATATTTTTTGCAATGGGATGCCCATGCATTTAAGCCGGATGGTAATTCGGAAATAGAGCGAGGTTCTTGCAACATGCCCGGCATGATGTATCCGGCGCCATTGTCAGCAGAAGCAAAATAATCATTGGGAGTCGCCGTTTTTCTAAAGTTGTGTAATACCATAGGCACCCGTTCTTGCAATACCGGACTGACGCACCACATCAAGGGTAATTTACCCCGGTTCGGATCATCCCAGATCGACGGTGTACGCTGTGTAATCCAAGCAGATGCATCATAATCCCCGACATAGAAAATGATAAAATTCCGGTTGTCTATATCCACTTTGCCATCGGCAGTTAACAATCCTCTTTTTTTCAAATCATCATGCGAAACCCAGGGTTGTTCATATTTGTCCTGCAAAGGAAAATGTTGCCAGAAAGAGGCATTGGCTAATGCTCCATATCCTATTGCATCCGCATCTTTCATCGCGTTGTAAGCGCTGATGACTCGCCCGAATTCCCATTCAGTCGGTACATCCTCGTGAATTCCATTGGCATGCATCGTGTATTTATATGCCCAAGCGGGAAAACCTCCGATGTAACAAATTTTCTCTCCTTTATTCAGGTGATAGGCTGTCAGAAGCATTTCTTTCAATGTATTCACATCAGTACCAACGGGTTGATCCGGATCATCTGTTGCCGGTTCGTCGCCCCATGGTGACAGGTCAAAGAAAAAGGCTTTTTTGCTTACAAAAAAATCATGATTGGTCAATGTATGATGATTACGTGGCGCAGCGCCCGGATTGTTCTTCCAATATTGATCGATATAATATCCGGCAAATTCGGTGTTGCATTTTCCTGTTTTCATGTAATTTTCAATGAACCATACATAAGGATCATTTTTTGCAGAACCAGAGGAAAGCCGGTTCGTTCCCGGAATCATACCCGAGTTCGAAAATAAAGAAGTTCCATCAGGATTGACCAACCATTTTTTTACTTCCAGCTTCGGCCCCGATAGAACTAATCTGTAATATAAACTGCCCGGCTTGGGATCAAACCGGAGGGCTACCAGATTTTCAATTCCTGCAACTGCAGAAGCCACATTACTTGTTGATGCTATATTTTCATCATAAACAACAGCTCCGTTGATGAATGGTTGATAGGCGTGGAATAATTCTTCGAGTGTGTTGTATGCTATGGTATCCTTGCCATACAGCCATTCTCCTTTTACTCGGTACTTATTCCACCAATAGGCATCGATGTCGTACTCTTTTTCTTTGACAAAATGAATGTATAAGCGAGGCGTTGACCGGTTCACTATACCTTGAAGTGTGGAGACGGCATGTACATCATCCCAGGCTGTATTAATTCCTTCTTCAGTTGACAAGTCTGTTTGAAGGGTGTAACTCAAGTCGAA
>JAVBKX010000018.1:0-79964 GCA_031553835.1 Bacteroidales bacterium | reverse complement strand
GGTTTAAATTCTTTTCCTTTTTCAATACCCAATTGGGCCAACTCGCCATACCATGTGCGGTATTCGGGATTAGCAGGCTCTTCGTTGATAAATTTGGCCAAACGTTCCCAGTAACCGATATTGTCTTCCCAACGGACAGGTGTAAAATCGCCCGGTTTGTCGTTCAATTTTATCCAGCCTAGTTCAGGTGCAGGTTTTCCCAAAGGATATACTTTGATCGACCGCATCAATTTTTCGCCGGTTTCGGGATTGTTATCCAACGGAATGGCGCGCAACAACACCAAGACCTGATTGGTCGTTGATTTTCCTACATAATATCCGTCCGGCACTTTTCCGGTGTAGTTTGGCGGAAGGATGATGTGCTTGCCTCCTTTTCCTTTATCGGGGCCAGGCATACCGATATCCATTACCCACAATTGGTTCATGTCGTTCACAGCCGACATAATGGGACCTGCGGGAACTTCTATCACAATAGGGCCATTGCTCAGGTCGAGCGGAAGTCCGGCATAACGGGTATCCGAATTAGGGGTAAAAGCAACTTGTGCCGGCGCGCCATCCATTATGGCAAACGTTTGGTTGGGAACACACCCGGCATTTATATTTCCATCCCATGTAGCCAAAATGGATACAGTCGGATAGAAGAAACGATAAGTCTGGATGGCCCGATTCAGGTCGGCCTCATCGTAGGCTTTCTGAATAGTGGCCGCGGTCGGATAACCGTTTACAAATTCATACTCGGATGTTGTATCCGTTTTTTGCACTGTCGATTGTTTTTGTTGATTGTTGCAGGATGCCAATAGCATGACTGACAATGATGCGAATAACAAGATTTTTTTCATATCTATGTAAATTAAAACTGAGTATTAAATCCGATAAACAACTGAAATTTAGCCTGTTCAGTTCCTTGTGCAGCTACAGAATATTGCGGTTCGGCAAATATGTTAAATATCACCTTATCAGCTTTAATAACTTTTCCGATACCTAATCCGACGGGCACATTGTAGTTTCCATTATTGAGATCAAATAACCAAATTCCGGTGCTACGCAAGTAAGTGCCTCCTCCTATCTGCCACATGAAAAACATCTGAGGTGTGAGCAGGCTTACATCCGCCTGGTCGTCATCGCCGGCGAAAGAGGTTTGCCATTGCAGTAAGGATCCGAATTGAATCACATGACTTTCGGAAAAAAACGCCATGGCAGACAGCCCTGTTTGCCATTTGCCTTGTCCCAGATTATGACTGCCTGTGGGAGCTACCAGCAAAGGACCGACGCCATAACTGACTCCTTCCTTACTCGGAAATTTGTAAATAGCGAATACGCTAAAGTCTCCGAATCCGGTTGTCGGCGAGCTTGCCGGTAACGATTGCGTGACGAAAGGCATCGTTGCCCGCAGGAATACATGTCCTACAGGTTGTGCATACCGGAACATTAATTGATTCATTGTTGCATCTTCCGCTCCGTAAAGCGAAGGCGTCACATAATTGTGTACATTAAATGATTTTTTTGGAGCTAACGGGTTGTTAGCCTGTTTGAGCGTTTCGATATCCAATTCTTTTTGCTGCGCCATTGATCCTGTTGAATAACAGAATAATACTAAAATGGCAATCTTGCAGATGTTTGAAACTTTGTACATAATGTTTGATATTAAATGTTGTTGTTGATTGATTAAATTCATATAAAAAGCTGCTTAGCATTTTTTATGTTTAAAAAACAATAATGGTCGCTTTTTGTTTAGATGCAAAGGAAAGGCGTATATGTTTTTGTGTTCGGTGTAAAATTATTATTTTTGTATCCAACAAAAATAGTTTGAATGTTTGAATCCGTTTTTTCATCGGAAATCAGAAAAAATGCAGCCAGACTTATCTCAGCCAATGTGATTTCTCAAGTGATTGCATTAGTTGTCTATCCTGTTATCACAAGACAATACTCTCCTGCCGAATTGGGAATTTTTAATACGTTTATGTCTATTTTCAGCATTTTTAGTATATTATCTACCTGTAAATACGAAAGTGCAATCCAACTACCACAATCCGATCGCGATGCAGCCACTCTTTTTCAACTATGCATTAAAATAGCATTGATTACTTCCATTTTTATTTGTATTATACTTTGTTTCGGCAAATCATTCATTCTTTCTGTGTTTAAAATGAAAGAACTGGCTAATGGAATTTGGATGCTTCCGCCGGCCATCCTGTTTAATGCGATAGGTATTACATTGGTTTGTTGGTGTAACAGGCACAAGCAATTTAAACTAACCAGCCGATACCTTCTTGTACAAAATATTAGCAGCAGCCTGTTCAAAATAATATTAGGCGGAATCAAATACACCCGGTTGGGTATGATATTGTCAAGTCTGATTGGATACGTTTGCAGTATATTACCTTTTGTATTGACTAAAAACAAACAGTCTTTATTTGCGCCTCTTTTTGTCAACAATAATGCGCAAACGGCACGGGTAGCTAAAGAATACGACCAGTTTCCAAAATATAATATGCCCCATTCTTTTGTCAATATTATATCCTCCAATCTGCCTGTACTACTTCTTGCTCCCTTTTTTGGACAAAGTTCCATAGGCTATTTCGGAATGGCAATGGCTATGGGGTTTCGTCCTATTTTTGTGCTGTACAACTCTTTCTACAATATCTTTTTTCAACGAATGAGTGAACAATACCGTGCAAAAAGTTCTGTACTTCCCTTATTCAGTTCGTTTTGTAAAAAAGGAGTGATCGTTCTTCTGCCTACTTTTGTGTTAATTTATTTTTTCTCGACCCCCACTGTTCTCTATTTATTGGGAAAAGAATGGGGTGAAACAGCCCGGTATTTAACGCTGATTCTGCCCTGGCTGTTTATGACTGTATTGGGTGGTACATTTTCGTTTATTCCGATATTATTCGGCAAACAAAAAACTGCTTTGATGATTGAAATTTTATACGCCATATTACGAATCATTGCGCTCTCAATCGGCATTTATACTCAAAATTTCTTTATTGCGATAGGAGGTTATAGTTTGGTGAACTTTACAATTATTTCACTACAACTAATATGGTATTATAACATACTTACAAAATATGAGCGAACAATTAGATTATAAAGTATTGCAATTGCCTTCTTTCTACTTACCGTTAGGAGGTGAATTTTGCCGAGACCAGGCGATGCTTTTGAAAAGGAATGGAATCAACATAGATATTCTTGCCGTCAATTTTTTACCCTGGAGACTATACAAATTCAGCGCATTCAAACATTCTAAAAAATATTTTTTCTCGGAAGAAGACAATCTAACTGTCCTCCGAAAATTTATCTACAGAATCCCCTTTTCAGACAAACCGAATATGAAAAAATGGATTGCTGCAACCATGAAAGCTTTTGAATATTATACCCAACAAAAAGGGATGCCTGATATTATCCATGTTCATTCTTGCATGTGGGCCGGATATGCAGCATATTTAATTAAACAAAAATATGGGATTCCGTATGTTATTACAGAACATAACGGACGATTTGGATTAAAATCCGCTTACTCAAAAAAATATTTTAAGGAATGGCATTTGGAATTTCTTATCAAAGCATACTCTAATGCAAATTACATACTGCCTGTATCCCAACAATTGATTAAACGAATAAAAGAATTGTCATTAGAATCAGTTCCAATTTTGGTATTATCTAATTTAACAGACACATCTTTTTTCCACATAAATAACAGAAAAAATTCTTCAGAACAATTCTGCTTTTTTACAGCCAATAGTAACAATGAAGCTAAAGCTTACGATATTTTACTAAAAGCTTTTGATATCGCATCGAAACAAAATCCATCCATTCACTTGAGAATTGCAGGAAACGGATTCCAACACGCTGCGTTTCAAAAACTTTTAAATACGATCCAATATAAAAATCAGATTCACTTTTGTGGTTTTTTATCTCCCGAAAAAATACGCGAAGAACTTTGGAAGGCGGATGCTTTTGTACTGGCCAGCCGGGCTGAATCTCAATCCATTGCAGTATTGGAAGCGCTATCTACCGGCCTACCGGTAGTTGCGACCGAAGTAGTGCCTGAAGAAGTATTGATTCCTGAAGCCGGATATCGTGTTGAAGTTGATAATCCGGAAATGTTGGCCGAAGGGATGTTGAAAATGGCAAAAAACAGCCTGTCTTTTAATTCGCAACAGATTTCCAAACATATTCAAAATATTACAAATCCGACCAATTTCATTACACAAACAAAAAAAATATACGCTACTCTATTAAAAAAGTAAATGAAAAATCAATTACCTTTGCATTTTGCAAAATAGACCAGAAAAGTATTTTCATACTTTTTGTTTTTATCTTGTTCTAATAATTAATTAAGACATGTTAAGAATCGCAGTGCAGGCCAAAGGCCGTTTGTTTGAGGAAACTATGGCTTTGCTGAATGAAGCCGGAATTAAGTTATCAGCCGGAAAACGCAGCCTATTGATTCCTTCCAAAACCTTTCCGGTAGAATTACTCTTCCTTCGTGATGATGATATCCCTCAATCCGTTGCCACTGGTATCGCCGATGTCGGCATTGTAGGCGAAAATGAATACGAGGAAAAACAAGAAGCCGCGGAAATCATCAAACATTTGGGATTTAGCAAATGCCGGCTGTCGTTAGCCATCCCAAAAGAAGAAGAATATCACAATCTCAGCTGGTTTGCCGGCAAAAAAATCGCCACTTCTTATCCCGGGATCCTAAAGAATTTTTTAAATAAAAACGCCATCAAGGCTGAAATTCATGTCATTACCGGTTCTGTTGAAATTGCTCCGGGCATCGGATTGGCTGACGCGATTTTTGACATTGTCAGCTCGGGTAGTACCTTAGTAAGCAACCACCTGAAAGAAGTGGAAGTAGTGATGCAATCTGAAGCATTATTGATTGCCAATCCGAAATTGACAACGGATAAGAAAGCAATACTGCAAGAATTAATCTTCAGAATCGATGCCGTCAAAACTGCCGAAGATAAAAAATACATCCTGTTGAATGCGCCCAATAATAAATTGACTGAAATTTTCAATGTCCTGCCGGGCATGAAAAGTCCGACAGTTTTACCCTTAGCCCAGGAAGGATGGAGCTCTGTGCATTCCGTAATCGACGAAAAAAGATTTTGGGAAATTATTGGAAAATTAAAAGCGCTCGGAGCCGAAGGAATACTTGTCATTCCCATTGAAAAAATGATACTGTAAATAGTGGAAAATTGAGAGTGGAGAATGGAGAATATATGCAAATAGTTAAATATCCCAATAAGAGCAAATGGGCTGAATTATTACAACGTCCGGCAATTGACAATAGCAATTTGTTTGATATAGTTCGTAGTATCTTGTCTGAAATAAAGGAACAAGGAGATCAAGCCATTTTCAAATATGAAGAAAAATTCGACCAGGTTGCGTTGGATGCTTTAGCAGTTTCGCCGGCTGAATTTCAGGAAGCAGAGGTGCGCGTATCCGAACAATTAAAACGCGCCATCCTTACAGCCAAACAAAACATCGAATTATTCCACTCATCCCAGCGTTTGGTTTCGAAAAAAATTGAAACAACCGCCGGTGTCGTTTGCTGGCAAAAATCAGTAGGCATTGAAAAAGTCGGCCTCTATGTTCCGGGAGGCACCGCCCCTTTATTTTCTACCGTATTGATGCTGGCAGTACCCGCCCGTATAGCCGGATGCAAAGAAATCGTCCTTTGTTCGCCGCCGGATAAAACCGGAAAAATTCATCCGGCCATTTTATATGCAGCAAAAATATCGGGTGTTGATCAGGTCTTCAAAATTGGAGGAGTACAAGCGATTGGCGCCATGGCATACGGCACCAAAACAGTTCCGCAAGTCTATAAAATTTTTGGTCCCGGCAACCAATATGTGACGGCTGCAAAACAGTTGGTCGGGTTAAAAGAAGTGGCTATCGACATGCCGGCCGGCCCCTCGGAAGTGGAAGTCATAGCCGATTCTGGTGCTATTCCTGCGTTTGTAGCATCCGATTTGCTTTCTCAGGCAGAGCATGGTATCGATAGTCAATCCATATTAGTTACCACAAGCGAATCGCTTATCGACGCCGTGTTGGTTGAAATTGACAACCAATTAAATCAACTTCCCCGAAAAGAATTGGCTGCTCAAGCATTACATCACAGCAAAATAATTTTATTGCACGACCAACAGGAAATCATCGAACTAACGAATGAGTACGCTCCGGAACATTTGATTATTTCTACCGAAAACTATGCCGAATTGGCTGAAAAAATAACCAATGCCGGATCTGTTTTTTTGGGGAATTACACTCCGGAAAGTGCTGGAGATTATGCATCCGGAACTAACCATACTTTACCAACCAATGGTTATGCCAAGGCATATAGCGGTGTTAATCTGGATAGTTTTGTCAAGAAAATTACGTTTCAGGAAATTTCGAAAGAAGGAATTCAAAATATAGGAAAAACGATTGAAATTATGGCAGAAAATGAACAATTGGATGCACATAAGAATGCTGTGACGTTGAGAATGAAAAAATAAAGGATGAAAGCAAATAAAACTAATACACCAATGAACTTACAACAACTTGTCAGAAAAAATGTCTGGAACCTCAAACCATATTCTTCCGCACGGGATGAATTTAAGGGAGAGGCTTCCGTGTTTTTAGATGCAAACGAAAATCCTTATAATAGCCCTTACAACCGCTATCCCGATCCTTTACAGTGGAAACTGAAAGGCAAAATCAGCAGTTTCAAAGGAATTGCAAAAGAAAAAATTTTGTTGGGAGGTGCCGGAAGCGACGAAGCCATCGATATTATTATGCGCACATTCTGTGAACCGGGAATCGATAATATGATCACATTAGACCCGACTTACGGTATGTACAAAGTGGCGGCCAATACTAACAATGTTGAAATTCGCGAAGTATTATTGGATGAAAATTACGATTTCAAAGCCCGGGATGTACTCCAAAAAGCCGATAATAATACTAAAGTCATATTTTTATGTTCCCCTAATAATCCTTCGGGAAACTCGTTAAACCGGACTGAAATGATTGAAACAATCGAACAATTTCCGGGAATAGTTGTCGTTGACGAAGCCTATATCGATTTTTCCAATCAAACTTCTTTTTTGAAAAATCTGGATCAATATCCTAATTTAATTGTATTGCAAACATTTTCTAAAGCTTGGGGAAGCGCAGGAGTGCGGTTAGGTATGGCCTTTGCTTCCGAAGAAATCATCAAATTATTCAATAAAGTAAAATATCCGTATAATGTCAACCAACTGACTCAGGAATATGCTTTTCAATTATTGGAACAACAAGGGCAAATTCGAGAATGGATAGATATTTTATTAAAAGAAAGGGGTCGTTTGGCTAAAGAATTGGAAACATTACCTTTTGTAGAAAAAGTGTACCCTTCTGATGCCAATTTTTTGTTGGTAAAAATGAAAGACGCCAATGCTACTTATCAATATTTAGTCAATCATGGAGTTATCGTTCGGAACAGACACTCTATCTCGCTTTGTCGTAATTGTTTACGAATTACAGTGGGTACTAATGAGGAAAATCAGGAACTAATAGCAACATTGAAAATGTTAAAATAAACTGACAGACTATTATAATAACATTATAATAATTACCTTTGCTAAGGATTCAAAAAAACTGTCAGTTATGCAAGCACGAGTTGTAAAAATAGGAAGTTCTGTTGGGGTTATCATACCAAATTCCATAGTAAAAGAGGCATCCCTGCAGGTTGGAAAAAAACTTGATTTGCGCTTAGTCAACAAATCGGAGATTATGCTGACAAAACCAAATTCAAGAGAAGGATGGGACTTAGCTGCTCAAAATTTGCATAAAGAACAAGGCGACCAATTAATAATACCCGATATTTTTGAAGATGAAAATCTCGATGAATGGAAGTAACTATGAAACAATATGACGTTTATTGGATAGACTTAAACCCAACGACCGGAAGTGAAGTAAATAAAACCAGACCTTGTGCAATTATCAGTCCCGATGAAATGAATTTGCATTTAAATACAGTCATCATTGCACCCTTGACGACCACAATTAAATCTTATCCTTTCAGAATCAATTGTATATTTGCAAAAAAGAAAGCCAGTATCGCTTTAGATCAAATCAGGACTATTGATAAAGCCAGGGCTCAAAAATATATAGGAAGATTAAATTCTCTAACCATTGAAGAAATAAAAAATATTCTCAAAGCGATGTTAGTCGATTAATATGAAAAAAGTTCTTTTTATAGACCGGGATGGTACTTTAGTTATTGAACCTCCTGTTGATTATCAATTAGATAGTTTGGAAAAATTGGAATTCTATCCTAAAGTATTCCGGAATTTATACTTTATCCGTCAAAATCTGGATTTTGAATTGGTAATGGTTACTAATCAGGACGGTTTGGGAACATCCTCATTTCCCGAAGAAACTTTTTGGCCGGCTCAAAACAAAATCATACAAGCATTTGAAAATGAAGGGATCACATTTGATGAGATTCATATAGATCGCACTTTCCCTGAGGAAAATGCTCCTACACGAAAACCGGGTACGGGGATGTTAACTCAGTATTTTACAACAAAATATGATCTGGCTAATTCATTCGTCATCGGAGACCGGTTGACGGATGTGGAATTGGCAAAAAACTTAGGTTGTAAAGCCATTTTACTGAATGATGAAAAATTGCTGAACCAACGCGAAGACCTTCGTAATACTTGTTTCCTGATCACCACCGACTGGGATCAAATTGCCGAACAACTTTTTGCCGGTGAAAGAAAGTCTGTCATTCAGCGGAAAACAAAGGAAACCGATATTCACATCGACATTGATTTAGATGGAAACGGGACTTGCGATATTGACACTGGACTTCATTTTTTTGACCACATGTTAGAACAAATTGGAAAACATTCGGGAATGAATCTGACCATTCGAGTGAAAGGCGATCTGCAAGTGGATGAACATCATACAATTGAAGATACCGGAATTGCTTTTGGGGAAGCCTTATTGCAAGCGCTGGGCAACAAACGGGGGATCGAGCGATATGGATTCTGCCTGCCTATGGATGAATCTCTTTGCACTGTCGCATTGGATTTCGGAGGACGCCCCTGGTTAGTTTGGAATGCAGAATTTCATCGTGAAAAAGTCGGAGATATGCCCACCGAAATGTTTATGCATTTTTTCAAATCCATTAGCGATGCTGCCAAAATGAATCTCAACATCAAAGCGGAAGGACAAAATGAACATCACAAAATTGAAGGCATTTTCAAGGCGTTCGCCCGTGCCCTCAAAATGGCTGTCAAACGAGATATTTTTCACTATGAATTACCCAGTACTAAAGGTGTTCTATAAAGCGATTCATGTATTTTTTGACAAAAAAAAAGAATGTTCAAAAATTAATCCGTATCTTTGCCCCTTGAAATCGTTAAAACTTAGATGAAAAGTCAAACATTAAACGTATATCTATGAAATCAAAATTTTATTTTGCAGGATTAGCACTTCTCTTTTTGTTTTCTTTGAGTGCTTGTAAATCAAAGGAAAGTGCATATAAAAAAGCATACGATCAGGCCAGAGAGAGAGAAATGCAACAAACGCAAACACAACCCCAGGCTCCGGTCATTTTAGATGATGATTCCTACGGAACAAAACCCAAAGTAATTGATAGTTCTTTTCAATTGGAAAAAATTACTGCTGTAGATAATGCTGCCGGTTTACAACGTTATAATGTTGTTATTGGTAGCTTTGCGAATAAAACAAACGCTGTTTCGTTAAAAGAACGGATGATTGCTAAAGGTTATAATGCAATTGTAGCTCAAAACGAACGTCAAATGTATCGTGTCATTGTTGCTTCCTTTAATAATAAAGCGGCTGCTTCTGCTGCCCGCGACAACTTCAAAGCTCAGTTCACTCCCGACTTCCAAGATGCCTGGTTGTTGGAACAACAATACTAAGGATAGTTCAATTTTCGGATTAAGAATTACTAATGGATTAGAATCAGTAATTCTTAATCCGTTTTTTTATGATCAACACGCTTTTAAACTCATATCCAGACTTTTGACCGAGTGAGTCAACGCTCCTACCGATATGTAATCCACTCCACATTCTGCATAATTTCGAAGCGTATCAAATGTGATCCCACCGGATGATTCCGTTTCATACTTTCCATTGATAATTTTTACCGCATCTCGCGTATTTTCCAAATTAAAATTATCCAGCATTATCCGATCAACTCCTCCCACTCGCAAGACCTCATTTAATTCGTCAATACTGCGGACTTCAATTTCAATTTTCAGATCTTTATTATTGTTGAGACAGTATGATTTAGCGCCCTGTATCGCATTTTCAAGTCCTCCGGCAAAATCAACGTGATTATCTTTCAATAAGATCATATCAAATAATCCGATGCGGTGATTGACTCCTCCGCCTATCCTAACCGCTTCTTTTTCCAACATACGCATACCCGGAGTCGTTTTCCTGGTATCCAATACTCTGGTTGTTGTTCCTTGCAACCGGTCAACATATTTCCGGGTGGTAGTGGCAATTCCGCTCATCCGTTGCATAATATTCAAAACCAAACGCTCGGTTTGCAATAACGACTGAACTTTTCCTTCTACTGTAAACACAATATCTCCGGGACTAACGACATCTCCATCTTTGAGAAATGTTGTCATCTTCAATTCCGGATCAAAATAATGAAAAACACGCCGCGCTATTTCAACGCCAGCCACAACTCCTTGATCTTTCATAATCAATTGCACTTTTCCTTGCGCCTGTTCCGGAATACTACACAAAGTAGTATGATCTCCATCTCCAATATCTTCTTTAAATGCCAGACGAATTAGTTCGTCAATCAATTCTTCTTTCATATTTATTTACTTTTAAACGACAATATATGCAATGTAACTCCTACAGAAACAACCAGTAATAATATCTTCAACCACCAATAAGCATCAGGAACAAATATACACACACAACTGACAATACTGATCCACATTAATGAAATGGATAAAATTTTTGCGCGTAAAGGAATAATTTTATTTTCCTGATAATTACGAATATAGACACCTAAATGCTTTTGACTAATGAGCCACTCATAAGCTCGATTAGAACTTTTGAGATATAAAAAGGCTGTTAAAAGCAAAAAAGGTGTGGTTGGTAATAAGGGCACAAATATCCCGACAATTCCCAATATGAGGCTCATGGTTCCTAATATCAATAAAACAATACGTATTACAGACACAATCTTAAGAGCTTAACCATTACAACAAAACAATTTACAAAAAAAGTCTGCTGCACAGACAACAGACTTTTTGTATTCCATTAAAAATAACAATTAATTTACAGGTACAGTGCCGGATGCATTGAGCTCAGCTTCAATTTTATCAAATTCTGTACCCATATTCAGGTTATAATAAATAGCACGCAGCCCCATCATATAATCCCGTTCCTGCGGTTTCATTTTGTGGGCTTTTTCAAAATAAGGAAGAGCTACTTTGAATTTTTCTTTTACTTTTTCAATGGCTTTCTTATACTCCGTGTTATCTACAATATCATTGGCTTTTGTCTGATCTTCCAATGCTTCATTAAAAAACAACCGGCCATAGTTTCCGATCGGATCCGGAAAATCAGGATCCAGTTCCATAGACTTGGCAAAAGCCGTTTTGGCTTGCTCTATTTCCTTCTTATTTTCATATACAACTCCTAACACGTTGTATAATTGAGCATTATTGGCATTCACATCAATAGCACGTGTCAAATATTGTATTGCTTCATCATATTTGAATACTGCAATATACTGATTGATGAGGTTGAATAAATAATAGGTATCAGTTGGAAATTTCGCAGCTCCTTCTTTGAGTGTACGAACCAAGTTTGCTGTATCTTTTGCCTGTTCGTATTCATAACAAAGGAATTTATACACATCATCCGCATTATAATTTTTGTCTTTTAATCCTTCATACGCAGCAATGGCTTTTTTAGAATCGCCCATTTGTGAAGCGGCAATAGCTGAATAATATTGAATTTGAGTATAGGTCGAATCTTTAACAAAACGGGTAGCCGCATCTTTGTCTCCCTGGAACATAGCCAATTCAGGAATATTCAAATAAGTTTCAAAGAAATTATATGCCGTTTTATAGTTTTTCTGATCAAAATAGTATGCTCCGCCATTAATAAAATACATCCGGTTAGCCGAAAGAATAGCCTTAATATCTTTCCGATATTTTGATTTTACTTTTCCTTTGGCATCCGGCAATTGATCCAATGAGTCGGCTTTAAGAAAAAAAGGCATAGAGTTGCCAAGCGCTTCGTACATGACCTTGTAATCCGGTTTAGCCGGATTATTGGGAATCAATTCTTTGTTACTTTCGATACTAAACTGTTTATCTTCAATAGAACCAGCAACATACCAAGTCTCTGCGAGATCTTTTGTCTCAGGATTGTTCAAGGCAGATTGAATATTCGCCCGGGCTTCAGCAAAATTAGGATTTTCGTTCTTAATCTCATTTTTAGCCTCATTCACTGCTTTCTTTTGTGCAAAAGAAAAGCCGGCAATGAAGCAAAGAGCTGCAGTAAACATTAATTTTTTCATCTCTTTGATATTTAATTGGTTTAAATTATTCGTTAGCGGAATCTTCTTCACTTCCATCTTGCAGTCCTTCTTCCGGAATTGCTTCTTCCGTTTCTGAAGCGACTTTACACACAGAAGCTATTTCGTCATTCCTCTTTTCAAGATTAATCAGGCGAACTCCTTGCGTAGCTCTTCCGATCACATTGATTCCGGATACTTTCAAGCGAATAGCAATACCAGATTTATTGATGATCACAATATCATTGTCATCCGTCACACTCTTTAATCCGACTAATAATCCGGTTTTTTCCGTCACATTCAGTGTTTTCACACCCTTAGCACCCCGGTTGGTAATCCGGTAATCATCAATCTTAGAACGTTTTCCGTATCCTTTTTCAGATACAACCAAAATGGTTTCATTTTCCAAATCTTTCATGCACACCATTCCGATCACTTCATCATCTCCGCCATCAAGAGTCATACCTCTTACTCCGGCTGCCGTACGTCCCATGCAACGGACTTTGCTTTCGTGGAAACGAATAGCACGTCCATTCCGGTTGGCAATCACGATTTCATTATTTCCATTAGTCATCCGCACCTGGATCACTTCATCATCCTCATGTATATCTATAGCGATTACGCCATTTTGACGCGGACGAGAATAAGCTTCGAGCAAAGTCTTCTTAATCACTCCTTTTTTAGTACAGAAGAATAAATAATGAGAATTAATAAAATCGGTATCGTTCAAATGTTTAATCCGGATAAATGCATTCACCCGGTCATCCGGTTCAATATTCAACAGATTCTGAATAGCTCTTCCTTTCGCATTTTTTGCACCTTCGGGTATTTGATAAACTTTCAGCCAATAACAACGTCCTTTTTGAGTAAAGAACAACATCGTGGCGTGCATACTGGCGGGATAAATATATTCTACAAAATCTTCGTCCCGGGTTTCAGAACCTTTGGCTCCTACCCCTCCCCTGTTTTGCGCTTTGAATTCGGCCAAAGGAGTCCTTTTTATATAGCCCAAATGTGAAATGGTGATAATCATTTCATCATCTGCATAAAAATCTTCCGGATTAAATTCTTCCGTAGCGTAAAGAATTTCGGTTTTCCGCTCATCTCCATATTTATTGCGAATTTCGAGCAACTCATCTTTGATTACCTGCATACACAAGTCTTCATTCGATAAAATTTCGTTCAAATATGCAATCAGTTTTTGAATTTCCGCATAATCGGCACGCAATTTATCTTGTTGCAATTTAGTCAATTGCGACAATCGCATATCAACAATTGCTTTGGCTTGAATTTCACTCAACGAAAAACGTTCCATCAGTCGTTCGATAGCTTCTCCCGGACTGTTAGACGAACGAATAATAGAGATCACTTCATCAATATTGTCGGAAGCAATGATTAATCCTTCCAATATATGAGCGCGTTCTTCTGCTTTTTTCAGATCAAATTTGGTACGTCTGATGACTACTTCATGACGATGCTCTACAAAATAGTGCACCATATCTCTCAAAGTCAATGTCTTAGGACGTCCTTTCACTAAGGCGATATTATTCACACTGAACGAAGATTGCAACGCGGTCAGTTTGTATAATTTATTGAGGATCACACTGGAATTTCCATCGCGTTTTACATCCACAACAATGCGCATTCCGGTGCGGTCAGATTCGTCATTGACATTAGAAATACCTTCTATTTTTTTATCTCCGACCAAATCGGCAATATGTTTGATTAATTCAGCCTTATTAACAAGGTAGGGTATTTCGGAGATAATGATTTTCTCCCGGTTGTTTTCGTTTTCAATTTCCGCCTTACCTCTCAAAACGACGCGTCCTCTTCCGGTTTCGTACGCTTCACGTACTCCGTTGTATCCATATATATATCCTCCGGTTGGAAAATCCGGAGCTTTGATATACTGCATTAATTCCGGCACATCAATATTTCCTCGGGCATCTATGAATGCAACCATGGCATTAATTGCTTCCGTCATATTATGCGGCGGCATATTTGTAGCCATACCGACAGCAATCCCCGAAGCGCCATTGATCAATAAATTAGGAATCCGGGTAGGCAATACAGTCGGTTCTTTTAATGTATCATAAAAGGTTAACTGAAAATCTACCGTATCTTTATCGATATCCTGTAGCATTTCTTCTGCCAACTTGCTCAATCGGGCTTCTGTATAACGCATCGCAGCAGGAGAGTCGCCGTCAACAGATCCGAAATTACCTTGGCCATCAACCAACGGGTAACGAAGCGACCAGGGTTGAGCCATACGAACCATGGAAAAATATACGGAAGAATCGCCGTGCGGGTGATACTTTCCTAATACTTCTCCTACGATTCTTGCAGATTTTTTATATGGTTTGTCAGATGTATTACCTAATTCATTCATTCCAAAAAGAACGCGCCGGTGTACCGGTTTAAAACCATCCCTGACATCGGGTAAAGCCCGGGACACAATGACAGACATTGAATAATCAATGTATGCCGACTTCATCTCTTCTTCAATATCGACCTTAAGAATTCTATCCTGATTTTCAATCATTTACAAAAATATTTATTAACATTTCGAGGTGAAAAACCTTCAAAAACCGCACTAAATTACAACATTTTATTGGATTACGAAAATATTTTTCAACAGGAAAGCGGGAATGTAAAGAGTTAGACGAAGTTAAAGGGAGTTAGTCGAAGTTAAAGGGAATTAGACGAAGTTATGGTCAGGGAAGATTCTAAATTTCTTGTAACTCCCTCTAACTTCGTTTAACTTCATCTAACTCCCTTTCCCCCTTTGTAAAACTTCATGGCATATAATTTGATAAGCCATTAATACTAATTATATTTGCAAAGAATTTTTTTCAAAAAAAGAAAAAACTATGAACAAGAATTTTTCAGAAAACATAAAGCAAATCATCAGTTACAGCCGGGAAGAAGCGGGTCGCCTACACAATAAATGTGTCGGTACCGAGCATCTCCTGTTGGGCATTTTGCGCAACCGTAACTGTAATGCATCTTCTATCATATATCAATTAGGAGCCAATCCGGATGAAATTAAATCAGCCATCGATCAGGAGTTATATGAAAACACTCCTATGGTTCCTGAAAATCAATTGATTATCGACAAAGAAGTAGAAAGAACATTGCGCATCAGTATGTTGGAATCGATGGGATTAAATAATTCTCAAACAGATTCCGAACACCTGCTATTAGCAATATTGAAGGATGAAATGTCATTAGCGGCTCAAGTATTGCGCCAATATGACATTAGTTATGCCAAAGTGTACGACTTTCTTTCAGGAGATCATGTGAACGATGCTTCCCGCATCGATCCGATCGAGGATGGATATACTGAAGGGGAAGAAGATGACGAAGATGATTTTTCAAGAAAAAAAGAAAATCCTAAATTCAGCGGATCCGGCCAGTCTAAAAGTAGCGACACTCCGGTGTTGGATAGTTTTGGCACAGACATGACACGGGCAGCCGAAGAGAACCGGCTTGATCCCATTGTAGGAAGAGAAACAGAAATTGAACGACTGGCGCAAATCTTAAGTCGCAGGAAGAAAAACAATCCTGTGCTCATCGGAGAACCGGGTGTCGGAAAATCTGCAATTGTAGAAGGGTTGGCTCTTCGTATTGTGCAACGTAAAGTATCGCGCGTATTATTCGACAAACGTGTCATTAACTTGGACATGGCTTCTATCGTGGCCGGGACTAAATACCGCGGACAATTTGAAGAACGCATCAAAGCCATTCTGAATGAATTGTCGAAAAATCCGAATATCATCCTGTTTATCGATGAAATACATACCATTGTCGGCGCTGGCGGAGCTTCCGGATCAATGGATGCTGCCAATATGCTCAAACCCGCATTATCGCGCGGTGAAATTCAATGCATCGGAGCTACTACATTGGATGAATACCGGAAAAACATCGAAAAAGACGGCGCCTTGGAACGTCGTTTTCAAAAAGTAATGGTGGATCCGACTACGGCTGAAGAAACATTGCAGATACTGCAAAATATCAAGCCCAAATACGAAGATCATCACAATGTCACTTATACCCCCGCTGCCTTGGAAGCCTGTGTAAAATTGACAGAAAGATACATCAGCGACCGCAATTTTCCTGACAAAGCTATTGACGCTTTGGATGAATCCGGATCTCGCGTACATATTTCAAACATAGTGGTTCCCAAAAGTATCGAAGAATTGGAAGCGACTATGGAAGATACCAAGAAATCTAAATTAGAAGCTGTCAAATCTCAGAATTTCGAATTGGCTGCCAGTTTCCGGGACAAAGAACGTCAGTTATTGCTCCAATTGGAAGCTGCTAAAGCAAAATGGGAAGAAGAATTGCAGGAAAACCGCGAAATTGTGGATGAAGACCAAATTGCAGAAGTCGTGGCCATGATGTCGGGAGTGCCAGTACAACGGATTGCAAAAGCAGAAAATCAGAAATTGCTTGAAATGAAATCGGTACTGCAATCCAAAGTAATCGGCCAGGATGAAGCTGTAAGCAAAATTGTTAAAGCCATCCAACGGAACCGGATCGGGCTAAAAGATCCGAACAAACCGATCGGAACATTTATGTTCTTAGGCCCTACAGGTGTCGGGAAAACGCATTTAGCAAAAAAATTAGCTGAATATTTGTTTGACTCGGCAGATGCTTTAATCCGTATTGATATGAGTGAATACATGGAAAAATTCACCGTTTCACGATTAATCGGAGCACCTCCGGGATATGTAGGTTATGAAGAAGGCGGACAATTAACAGAAAAAGTACGCAGGAAACCTTATTCGGTTGTATTGCTGGACGAAATCGAAAAAGCTCATCCCGATGTATTCAATCTTTTGTTGCAAGTGCTGGACGAAGGCCGTTTGACCGATAGCCTGGGACGACGTATCGATTTTAAGAATACCATATTAATAATGACTTCCAATGTCGGAACACGTCAGTTGAAAGATTTCGGACGCGGCATCGGCTTCCAGACTTCCGCGAACAGCAATACCGACGACAAAGAATTCTCTCGGAGTGTAATTCAAAAAGCGTTGAACCGGGCGTTTGCTCCGGAATTTTTGAACCGCGTGGATGATATCGTGATGTTTGATCAACTGGATAAAGATGCCATTTACAAAATTATCGACTTGGAACTGAAAGGATTCTTCGAACGAGTCGGCAATTTGGGCTATAATATCACCCTGACGGATAAAGCAAAAGAATTTATTGCTTCCAAAGGATATGATGTACAATTCGGAGCTCGTCCGCTTAAACGCGCGATACAAAAATACCTGGAAGACGAACTGGCCGAGATGATTATACGGGATGATATTAAAGAAGGTGATTCAATCACAGTCGATTTCGATGCCGAAACCCAAAGAATTACTACGCAGGTAATCTCAAAATAATGGTGGCACAAATTCAGCGGATTTACGCTCGTCCGCGTGCTGCCTCCAGTGACAGAATGTCAGCCCTTGTTGGCTGGCATTTTTTTTGATAAAAAAAGCATGAAAATCATAATCTAAAAATAGAATATATCATGAGTAAAGAAAAGCAAAAAGGTCACATTGGGGTAACGACCGATAACATCTTCCCCATTATCAAGAAATTTTTGTACAGCGATCATGAGATCTTTCTCCGCGAATTAGTGTCGAATGCTGTAGATGCCACCCAAAAGTTAAAAACATTGGCTTCTGTAGGCGAATTCAAGGGCGAGCTTGGTGATTTGGGCGTTCAGGTCAAATTAGACAAAAAGACACTGACTATTTCTGATCGTGGCATCGGTATGACAGCCGAAGAAATTGAAAAATACATCAACCAGATTGCGTTTTCGAGCGCTAACGATTTTTTGGATAAATATAAAAATGATGCCAATGCTATTATCGGACATTTCGGACTGGGTTTCTACTCGGCTTTTATGGTATCGAAAAAAGTAGAAATCATTACGAAATCTTACCAGGGTACAACCGCCATGAAATGGTCATGCGACGGCTCACCCGAATACACACTGGAAGAAACAACCAAAGAAGACCGGGGAACAGACATCATACTGTATATTGATGATGAAAGTAAAGAATTCCTCGAAAAACCCAGAATCGAAGGACTGTTGAAAAAATATTGCCACTTCCTGCCTATTCCGGTAGTTTTCGGTAAAAAACAAGAATGGAAAGACGGAAAACAGGTGGACACGGATGAAAACAACATTATCAATGAAACCAATCCGTTGTGGACGCGGAAACCTTCGGAACTAACCGATGAGGACTACAAAAAATTCTATCAGGATTTATATCCTTTCAGCGATGAGCCTTTATTTTGGATTCACCTCAATGTAGATTATCCGTTTAATCTGACCGGAATTCTGTATTTCCCGAAAATTAAGAACAACCTGGATTTGCAACGAAATAAAATTCAGCTCTATTGTAACCAGGTTTACGTAACCGATTCGGTAGAGGGCATCGTACCGGAATTCCTGACCTTATTACACGGCGTAATTGATTCTCCCGATATTCCGCTTAACGTTTCCCGCTCTTATCTGCAAAGCGACAGCAATGTTAAAAAAATATCCAACCATATTTCGAAAAAAGTGGCCGATCGCCTGGAGGAAATATTCAAAAACGACCGGAATCAATTTGAAGAAAAATGGGACAGCCTTAAAATTTTCATAGAATACGGCATGTTATCCGATGAAAAATTCTATGAAAGAGCAGAAAAATTTGTCTTGCTGAAAAATATCGACAACAAATCGTTTACCTTAGAAGAATACAAAACCTTGATTAAAGAAAATCAAACCGACAAAAACGGAGATGTGATCTACTTGTACACCAGCAATAAAAATGAACAATACAGCTACATTAGTGCGGCATCCGAAAAAGGATATGATGTATTGTTAATGGATGGACAATTAGATGTGCATTTTGCAGGGCGTTTGGAACAAAAATTAGAAAAAAGCCGTTTTGTGCGGGTGGACAGCGATGTTGTCGAAAAATTAATCCTGAAAGCTGACGCCAAAGAAGTATCGATTTCGGAAGAAGAACGAAATGCGCTGATCGAAACGTTTAAAGCAACGATTCCTCCGGTAGAAAAAACAGATTTTGTGGTTGGTTTCGAACACTTGGGAGAAAAGGCTAATCCGGTTACTATCACACAAAACGAGTTTATGAGACGCATGAAAGAAATGTCGGCCATGCAAGGCGGTGGAATGAATTTTTACGGTGAAATGCCCGATTCATATAACCTGATTGTGAATCTCGACCATCCGTTAGTCAAAAAGGTACAAGCTGATCAGGAGAATACTCGCGACATTGTCAGTCAAATGGTTGATTTGGCGTTGCTTTCAAATGGTTTGCTTAAAGGCGAAGCGCTTAGCAAATTTGTAAAACGAAGCATCGACCTGATATAAATTGAAGGGAGAGTTGAGAATGGAAAATGAATTGAAATAATTTTCCATTCTCCATTCTCAACTCTCAATTTATTACGTATTTTTGTGTCTTAAACACAAACATCGATGTGTAAAAGACTTATATTTTCTTTCCTAACTTGTTTTCTAATTGCTACAGTCTCCTTTTCCCAGACTGTAGGATTGGTATTGAGCGGGGGCGGCGCTAAAGGCGCTGTGCACATTGGAGTCATTAAAGCGTTGGAAGACAATGATATTCCGATTGATTATGTGGCAGGAACTTCCATCGGAGCTATAGTAGGAAGTATGTACGCCATGGGATACACGCCCAAAGAAATGTTGAACTTATTCCTATCGGATGATTTTTACTACTGGCAATCCGGAAAAATTGAAGAAAATTTTTCCTACTATTTTAAAAAACCCATCAATACTCCCGAATTTACCCATTTCACCGTTACATTCAACGATTCTACCGGAATTAAGGCCAGCCTCCCCTTAAATCTTGTCAATCCGGTACAAATGAACCAGGCATTCATGGGACTTTATGCGCAAGCTAATGCTATTTCCCATGAAAATTTCGACAATCTGTTTGTCCCCTTTTTATGCGTTGCTTCAGACATCTACAATAAAAAAGCGGTGATTTGCAGAAGTGGTAATTTAGGCGATGCCGTACGGGCTTCCATGACATTCCCATTTGTATTCAAACCCATTATCAAAGACAGTGTACCGCTATATGACGGAGGAATATATGACAATTTTCCTATAAAACCGATGACCGATGCGTTCCATCCCGATTTCATTATTGGAAGCGCTGTAGTTGGAGACAACAGCCACAAGATGGATCAAAGTCTTTACGGACAAATGGAATCCATGGTTATGGCAAAAACCGATTATAATGTAGATCCGAATATCGGAATTTTAATGCAATTCAAATTGGATAATGTCGGCCTGCTCGATTTTCAAAAATCGCGCGAATTATATCGAATCGGATATAAACGTGGTCAGGAAATGGCAGATTCCATTAAAAACCGGGTACCGCGTTCGATATCGAGAAGAGTTCTCAATGAACGGCGCAAGGAATTTAGAGATCAAATGCCCCCCTTATTATTTAAAAAAATTATAATAACCGGAGTCAGCAAAGCTCAAAAAAAATATATTGAAAGCCAATTTACCAGGGAAAGTGATACGACTTTCGACATGGAAGAATTTAAACGAGTATATTTCCGACTTTTAACCGATTCTAAAATCAAAGAAATTCTACCGTCTGCCGTATATAATCCGGCGAGTAAAAGTTTTGATTTGTATTTACATATTACTATCAATAATGAAATTATTCTATCATTCGGAGGAAATATTTCTTCGTTGAATGCAAATCAACTGTACCTTGGTGTTGGTTACCAAAGTTTGACAGAATATTCCATCAATTTCAACTGGGATATTCAGGTAGGAAACACCTATTCGGGCACCACTTTGCAGGGAAAAATAGAATTTCCAAATCAAATTCCGGTCTATTTACGGGGAATAGCTGCCATTAATTCCCGCAATTATTACGAAAGTGAAAAACTATTCATCGATACTGAATTATCCACATTTATCCGAAAACAGGAGATATACGGCAAAATTGCTGTCGGTTTGCCATTCTTAACAAAAGCCCGAAGTGAAATTGCTATCGGATATGGTACTTTAGACGATCAATATTATCAATCCAATGCGCTTTTATATCAAAATACCAATTACGATAAAAGCAGATATAATTTATTTATGTTTTCTGCATCCTTGCACAAAAATACGTTTGATGCCAAGCAATATCCTATTGCCGGACAAGAACACCTGGTCGTTTCTGAATTCATTTCAGGGACAGAAACATTCATTCCATCCAAATTAAGCCCGCAAGCTAAAAGTAACAATCAACAATCATGGCTCCAATTAACAGGAAGGGTCAATAATTTTCATTCGACAGATACAAAATTCAACTTGGGATACATACTGGAAGCTACGATTTCAAGTAAAAATTTATTGAGTAATTACACAGCCTCCATACTCCAGGCACCGGCCTTCACTCCCACCCCACACAGCAAAATCGTCTTTAACGAAGCATTTCGCTCCAATCAGTATATTGCTGTCGGATTAACTCCTATTTGGAAATTTAACCGGGTACTGCATCTCAGAGGTGATTTCGATGGCTTCCTGCCGGTTTATAAAATTATGCGAGGAGATAATAATATTCCGTATTATGGAGAATTATTCCAAGATCCCGCCTTTTTAGGAGAAGTCACCGTAGTTTGCCAACTTCCTTTCCTGTCTATCGGTTTATTTGGCAACTATTACAGTTTTCCTCAGCAAAATTGGAATTTTGGCCTGAATATTGGCTATTTAATCTTTGGCCCCAAATTTATTCAATAAAAAAACGTTGATTTATTGCATTTATCAAAATATGAATGTAACTTTGCACTCGCAAAATCAAAAATATTGGCTCCGTGGCTCAACTGAATAGAGCATCTGACTACGGATCAGAAGGTTACAGGTTTGAATCCTGTCGGAGTCACTTCAAAATCAAGCGTTTACGATGAAAGTTGTGAACGCTTTTTTTTGTATTCTTTCCTGCCGAAAGTCACCCAAAGAGGTATTTTAATCTTTTTCATCGCATTCACACACATATAAATAAATTTTTACTAATTTTGATACTTGGACTATTTGCAAATTTAAAATATAAGCCATGGTAACAAGTATGAATTTAAAAAACAAAACAACGCTGATTATATTGTGTATCGCTATAGCGCTATCGTCTGCAAAGACTATGAGTTCCCAGGAAGCAAAAATTGCTTGTAATGCCAACTTGCAGGTAGAACCATTTGAAATGAAAGCGGTTAAACTGCACAATGGCATATACAAGCAAACGCAAGACATTAATTATCAATATTTACTTCATTTTAATACATCTCAGTTATTATATAATTTCAGGGCTAATGCCGGATTGACAAATGAAGGCCCGTCGTTAAGTTGCTGGGAAAATCCGGGTTCGGAAGTACGAGGGCATTTTACCGGGCATTTCCTTTCTGCATTGAGCCTTATGTATTCGGCTACCGGTGACGAACGGTTGAAACTGAAAGCAGATACCCTGGTACATGAATTGGGTAAAGTGCAACGGGCAATGGGAACTTCCGGTTACCTGAGCGCATTCCCCGAATCTTTTATCGACCGGGTGGAAGCAGGCGAACCGGTATGGGCGCCCTATTATACGTTGCATAAGATGTATGCCGGAATGATCGATGCTTATCTGCATCTCGGGAACGAGGAGGCATTGGACATTGTCAAAAAAATGGGTGATTGGGTGTATGAACGGAACAGTAAACTGACTTATGAAGGCCGTGAAAAGAACCTGAGTTTTGAACACGGCGGTATGGGGGAAGCGCTGTGGAATCTTTATGCTATTACAGGAATTGAAAAATACAAAATGGCAGCTTTATATTTTCATCAGGATGCTTTCCTCGATCCGTTGAAAAATTATAAGGATAAGCTCACCGGGCTGCATGCCAATACACAATTTCCAAAAGTAATAGCGGCTTCCCGGCAATATGAAATTACCGGTGATCCGGTATATAAAAATCTATGCAGATTCTTTTGGGAAGACGTTACGCGGTCGAGGAGTTATGTAACGGGAGGAAACAGCCATTACGAACTGTTCAAATCTGATCCGTGGCATTTGGCCGACATGTTGGGCCCAAATGATCATGAAAATTGTAATACTTACAATATGCTGAAATTGACTTCCCATTTGTTCTGCTGGGAACCCAAAGCGGAATATGCCGATTTTTACGAAAGGGCTTTACTGAATGGGATATTGGGAACACAACATCCGAAGGAGGGAGGTACCGCTATGTATTATGTACCGATGCGACCGGGATTGTTCCGGGCTTATTCCGAGCCTTATGATTCCTATTTTTGTTGTAGCGGAACCGGCATCGAATCATATTCCAAATTCAATAATTGTATTTATTTTCATCATGAGAACAAACTATGGGTCAATCAGTTCATAGCATCCGAATTGACCTGGAAGGAAAAAGGGGTTGTACTGGTACAGGATACCAAATATCCGGATGAAGATCGCATGACATTCACATTCAAAACTAAAAAACCGGTAGAACTTGATATTAATTTACGGGTTCCTTATTGGGCGATCAACGGATGTGAAATCAAAATCAATGGAAAAAAATTAGAAACAGGAGCTTCTCCATCCAGTTATATCTCGATTAAACGGATTTGGAATACAGGAGACAAACTCGAATTTACGTTACCTATGTCAATTCATACCTGGGCAATGCCCGATAATCCGTCGCGCGTTGCATTACTGTATGGTCCGGTAGTATTGGCTGTCGCATTAGGAGACGAAGCAATGACTGATTTTACCCGCCGGGGTATCGGCCATGATTGTTACCGGATTAACAGGGAAACAGCGGCTATTGATGTTCCGGCTATCGTGACCGGTCAACGGGATTGGACCAAACAAATCGAAGTGGTAAAGGATGCTCCGTTGACATTTCGTACCAAAGGCTTAGGAGTTCCTCATGATTTTGTACTTAAACCTTTTTTCAAATTGTATGGCGAACGGTATTCGCTGTTTACCGACGTTTACACTCCGGAAAGCTGGCAACAGTTTACACAACAGTACCGCACTTTTTCACAAGGCATTTATGATAGGATAGTCATTGGAGATTCCATTTCGATGTTTGACCATAATTTCCAGATTTATTATCAGGATAAAGGGAAAACAGAAGGTAAAGCTTGGGTACAATCCAAATCAGATTTTCGTTTCGACATGCATGTTCCCCAGGATCAGGAAGTGAAATTGCGGGTAACTTATTATGGAGATGAAACCAACACTCAATTTATGTTGAAAATCGATGGAACAGCGTTTGAGATTCCCCAATTAACGGAAAAACACGAAAATGAATTTTTCCAATGTGAATATACTTTGCCATTCGAGTTGACCAAAGGGAAAAAACGGGTTGCAATTTGCTATGCTGTTTCACATCACAGAGAGGTGGAAGTTGGCGCTACCACAGTAGAGAAAAAAGATTTCAAATATACGACGCCCCGCTTATTTGGAGCTGAAATAGTAGTAAAATAAACCGATTTCAGATCCGTAGTTTTTGTATTTCCCGACCATTCGCCGTATCTACTCTTACAATCACCAACTGCTGATTTCCAGACAACTGAAAGGTCGCCTGGAAATGACGGGCAACTTGTTGCGAAAACAACTGACGCCCCGTCATATCCACGACTTCAATCTTTGTAATAGGATTTTCCTGAAGGCTCATTACTGTAATCTGTTGTCCTACATTAGATATTTTCACCAAACTGGTTTTCTGATTCTTGATCCCTTGAGTTCCGCTGATTTTCAAACGAATAATATTGACTGAGCAAGGTTTAATTGACAATTTCAATGCATTATTTACTTCTGTCAATGCATACGAAACCGGATAAATTTTCCGGGGATTTCCAAAGCTATTCTCATCATTCCGCGAAGACGCAGCAAGGGTAGTGATCTCTCCCACAGACTGCAAAGTCGCATGATCAATATTTAGTACGACATCCATGGGAGTATCTTCCGCATTAATAATTTTAATCACGATTTCATTTTTCTCCCTGTCCAAGCCGGCTATTGCATATTGTTTCTGTAAATATGCATTGGAATACTCCACTCTTTTTACATTATTCAGATAAGAAATCCATGTATCCCCTTTAATATTCAACCGGGCACGATAAGGCACATTGGGTTGAATAGGTATAAACGGTTTATTATTATCGTTCATAGTCATCTGGCCTCCATTGGTAATTTTTTCAAAAATCAACCATTGATTGCCATAAGTTCCATAACTCATCTGATAATAATTCAATGCATCCTTTGCTCCAAAGACAAGTGAGAAACCTTCCACTCCTGCCTTTTTAACGGCCTCAAATTCTACCTGCATATTTTTCGAATTAAAAGTTTGAGAAGAGAGCAACACAATGGAAGGAGTTAGCGACTTCTGCACCAGCACGCCGTTTTCAACTTTCCAATTACCTTTCTTACTTTCCCATTCCTGAGGTTTATTGACAAAATCGGAACGATAGACTACTTTTCCATCCACTTTTACCTGAACATTTTTAATCTCTACCTGAGTATCCCACGTAGCAAAACCAATCATTCCAAACGGTTCGTCTTCCCGCGGCAGAGGCGCCAATTGTACCTGTGTTTCCAGATTGACATCAGGCCGGTTTTCGCTGAATAATTTCTGGACATAATACGAAGATCGTCCCATCACAGCATCATTTTTAATGCGGATCAGGTTGGCTTCACAACTTCTGGCATTGGGATTTTCCAACAACGGCGCAAAAGAAGCCATGGTTACCAGATCCGAATTGCGCTCCATGCCCATCATAAACGCCCCTTCACTCATCGCGGCATCCATAGTACCGGTACCCACCCCGACTATACAAGCATATTCACCTACATACACCTTATAATTTTCCCGAGGCATGGTATCAAAATAATGGGTATTATTGTAAAACCAGAAGGGATTGTTGTAAAAATGCGGATCGATCATATCGAATGCTTTCAGGTTATTCAATTGATCGCTGAAAGGTAAACAGGTAATGATCGTGATATCCGGATATTTGCTTCGAATGCGATCATAAAATTTATTGTAATATTTCGCATAAATGGCGCTATGGTTTTCATTTCCGATTTCAATGTATTTCAAATGAAATGGCTTGATTCGCCCATTGGCAATCCGTTTCGCTCCCCATGTGGTAGAAGCGTCTCCCATAGCGTATTCAAGCGCATCTAATGCATCCTGAATCAATTCCTCCACTTCTGTTTCGGTATAATAATCACCATTCCGTCCATCACATGACATGCCTGCATTGCACACAAAAACACCATCGCAACTTAAATCTTCGCAAAAATCCAGAAACTCATGATAACCAAAACCATTGGTACTATGATATCCCCAAAGATTATACTCCCCTTTCCGGGTTTCGGGAGAACCAATGGTATTTTTCCATTTCACCCGGTTTTCCATGGTTAAACCTTCGACAATGCAACCGCCCGGCCAACGCAAAAAAGCAGGTTTAAGATCGGCCAGCATTCCGGCGACATCCGTTCGAAATCCATTTTTCCGGTTTTTAAATGTTTTTTCCGGGAATAAGGATACATAATCAATTTGTACAATTCCAGCAGCATTAAATTGTAACGCAAAACGGGCATTATTCAATGTACGGCCGGCTGTAAATTCACATTCATATTTATGCCAGCCTCCATCGTTTGTTACGGTAAACGAATGTGAATTAATTATCTGATTACCTGCATCTAAGAGTTGCGCATCCACTTCTCCGGAATAACCGGGATTTGCTAACAAATAGAAAGTCAGTAAATACTTCTCTTCCCGTTTCAAAGCAATGCCCCAGAAACCACTATTAATCAGTTGTACCGGTTGCTGACAGGATTGAATATCCAGATAAAATGATTGTGTAGTGGCCGGATTCAATGGATTGGTATCCACTATTTTCGAAGTGTACAACGTTCCTCCCGACGTACTGATACTCCAACCGGGATGTGTATTACCGATATCCCAGGGAATAGTAAAATCTCTCCGTACCGACGGATTGGAATAAACCGGCTTATTGGGAGCACAAACTACTTTTCGCACAGGATCGTAGGTACAACCCGATGGCAAAGTATTTTCTTCAAATCCCCGATTGAGAATCATTTCTGCATAAAGTCCACCGTCCATCGCCCGGTTGATGTCTTCAAAAAACAAACCGTACATTGAAGGTTGAATTTCTGCCTTCTGAGAAGCAACATCAATATTGATCATCGATTCCTGGGCAAAAATCAGGTTATAAAGGAAACAGAGGGCAATGTTTCCAACTCTTATTCTGTTTCGGGTTGTTTTTTGCATTGTTGATTCAGTTACATCTCTCCCCCTCTCCTCCTGCGGGGCGAGGGGAAGAGGTTTTCCTATTTAAAATTATTTCAGAAAATCCTGATATGATTTTACTGTCGTGCCTCCCGGCACTTCCCTTTCATACCGGAAATAATCAAAATCAACATATCCTCCGGATTCTTTGGTCGAATAATTAAATAATGCGCTGCGATAACCTATAAAATGATCTGTAGTATATACCATCACTAATTCTTTTCCAATCGGCATCCATTTCAAACCATCCAAGCTATACCAAAACCGCGCTTTATCAGTCATAAAATCATAATTAACCTTGAAATACACGTTATTACGGCAAAGTGGAACACGCTCTATTTCTTTGTCTCTATCGATCATCACTATGTACGATTGGTCCTGCTCTTTTTGAACCGCAACCAAACCATAGAAAAAATTGAATGCCGAAAGTCCTGCACAATCACCCACTTTCATGTGTGACACATCCAGGGAGGTGGTTACCGAACAGTAAGGGCCTTCTGTACGTTGCGACAATGTATTACGTGCTTTAAAAATGTGTGAGACAGGTACTCCATTCGTCAGGCGCAGGTAACCGGGACGTTGTGTAAGTGACCATAATGCATCATCCGGATGATGATTCCATTGCCAGTTACAGGCTAATGCGGATTTATTTTTATCTTTTGAAAATGAATTATCAAATTCATCGCTAATAACCAACGGGACAGACGGATAACCTTGCACCGGTTTTTTCATTGTAAACGGCACCTTCCCGTTTTCATCGCCCAACATCGGCCAGCCATCCACCCAGCGTACAGGCATCAGAAAAGGAATACGTCCCACGGCTCCATGATCCTGAAACATCATTGCATACCAGTTGCCTTCAGGTGTATCAAAAATGGCGCCCTGAGCAACTCCATGATTGTGAAAACCCATGTTGTCATCAAGAATAATTTTCATTTCATAAGGGCCGTCAATCTTTTTGGAACGGAAGCAAACCTGAGTACGACGACCATTATGCGGCCACCAGATCATAGTCAGATAGTAGTTGCCATTCCATTTGTACAGGTGGCTTCCTTCAAGGAGACCGGGTGGTACGCCGGAAATAATTTCTTTATTTATTCCCGATTTTTTAATTCCTTTCATATCAGGAGTCAATTCCCGAAGTTTTATGTGAGAATTACCGGATACGATATAGACTTTACCATTGTCATCAAACAAGAAGCTGGCATCATGTATATATTCATCAATGATGACTTTTTCCCATTTTCCGGCAGGATCGGTCGCCGAACAGATATATGTTTTTTTGCCATTTCCACCAAAAAGGACATAAAATTTGCCTTGATGATAACGGATACAAGCCGCCCATTGTCCTCGGGCATACGAATTGGTTGTTTCACTCAGGTTATAGGCATCGTCATCGTCGAGCCGGTCAAACAGATAGCTAATAATTTCCCAATTTACCAAATCTTTTGATTTCATAATGGGTGCACCGGGCATCAGGTACATCGTGGTACTGACCATATAATAATCACTCCCCACACGAATCACGTCCATATCAGGTACATCGGCCCACAATACGGGATTAACAAACGTGGAATTTTGTTCTTCACAAGTCATCGCCTGAGCGGAAAGATGTTGGCTAATGCCTCCGACAATCAATAAAACCACTCCAAATAATAAATATTTAAATTGACTCATACATAAAGATTAAAAAAACACGAAGACACAAAATACGGATTATATAATCCCTTTTGCGTCTTCGTGCTTTATGTTTAAATTAATATTTTTTCAACATCCTGAATCCAAATAATCCTCCGGCATAATTATCCGGTTTTGACTGAAATTTCACAGTGACCTGTTCTTTTCCTTTTGTAAAGGAAACCGGAACATCGTATATTTCATCATACACACCAGGGCCGTGTTTACCTTGCAAAGAAACCTGTTTGAACAACACATCGTCAATGTAAATATCAAAGTTGCGGTCGCCTTTGTCCTCACCCCAGTAAGAGCATAACATTTGTATGGGCTTGGCAGGGTCGCTTTTTACAACAAAAGAAAACCAGCCATTCCTTGCATGCCTGAATTTACATCCTCCGGCTTCTCCGGCACTCGAATTTTCGGATTTCAGTTCATGATCGCGCTCAGGTTGCATTTCTCCAATTCTCAACACATCGACTGTGCGAGCTTCCAATTCTTCTCGTTTTTTCATTATTTGCAGGTATTCTGCATTCTTCAGAGACCATTCGGCAGGAGAGAACACATCAAAATAGACGGCATGTTTTTGGCCATACATCTTATAAAAAGGTATCAATTGAACATTTGCCGGAACAGTCAGATTCCCTGTTTGGAAGGTCAACGGAACTGCACCTTGAACTTCTTCGATCGATTTGGCAATGGATGTATTATCCGATACAAAAACCGGGATGTCATATACTTCCAATCTTTCCTTTCCTAAACCGGCAGACAGCAAGAGCGGCCCGTAAAATACACCAAGCCGGTTCGGATTATCGGGCATGGATTCGGTATAAATTTTCATCGGAATTGTCAATTCCAATTCTGTTCCGGTACCCCATTCTCCGTCAATCACCACATACGATCCCGGTGTTCCTTCGATTGCTTTCTCTTCGTCATTTACAGTAGCAGTCATCCCCTGGGTCGCCCATTTGGGATACCGTAAATACAGTGGAAAATTTTGTTTTTTACCGGAAAAAGAAAGGGTTACTTTATCTGATTTCGGAAAATTAGTGGTCATTTTCACTTCCAGGCCTCTTTCTTTCCATTGCAAAATCATCGGAATAAAAAGATTTACATATAATCCACCATCCTGAGCTTTAAAAAATACGCTTTCCGCATATTTCACATGATTTTCAATGCCGGAAGCAACGCAACACCAAAACGACTCGAAACGGCTGCTAAAAGCTTTTTCCGTACCCGACTGCAAGGGTGCAAAATAAAACACCATCCCGTCATCCGGATTTTGGGAAGCCAAAATATGGTTGTACAAAGCCCGTTCGTAATAATCCATGTAAGCGGCCTCGGGATTCCAGGAAAATACGTGGCGGGTTAATTTCAACAGGTTATAGGTATTGCAAGTTTCAGAAGTTGAACCGCTTAACCGGTCGTTGAGATGATCGGGCTCTCCCAAATGTTCGTGATTACTGTTACCTCCATTCACATAAGTATGATGATTTACGATCCGATCCCAATAATACGTCGCAATGGTATGATAATCTTTGTTCCCGGTCAATTCGTACAAACGGGCGGCGCCGATAATTTTGGGCACTTGGGTATTGGAATGTTTTCCGGCCAAATCATCCCGTTGTTCTTTTAACGGATCCAGAATGGCTTTGTGGTAAAATTTTTCTGCCATATCGAGGTATGCATTATTTCCTGTGATGGCATACATTTCAGCGAAAGACTCATTCATGCCTCCGAATTCGCAGGCAAGCATTTTCTGGAACTGTTCTTCCGTGAGTCCGCCAAACATTTTTACCGCCCAATCAGACAATTTGACAGCCACGGTTTTAGCTTGTTCATTATCGGCAAACAAATAGGAATCGATTAATCCCGCCCAAATTTTGTGCTGGGTGTACCAGGGTACCCATCCGCCATTCAGATCAAAACCGGCAGAACGAATGTCTCCTTTAGACACTTCATCCCAAATCCGGTCTTCTTCAGGAATGCCCCCGACATAGCCTGTTTTCCTGGCATCCTGGCATTTAGCTAATTCGCTGACAATATAATCCACCCGTTCTTTGAACAGCACATTACCAGATGCCGCATACATCATGGCACAAGCCGACATGTAATGGCCTAAAGTATGCCCCGATACTTTGTCGCTTTCCCATCCGCCATAAATATCTGCTTTCGGTTGCAGTCCGGCATGTTTGTGGAAGCGGTGCAAAAAACGATCCGGTTCCAGTTCCAATAACCACTGGGCATTTTTATCCATGGCATGCTTAAAAGGACTACCTTCCAGCATCCGGGTATCAGATAAAGGAAATGATGTCGCTTGTGGTTGTACTACATCTTTTACTACTTCTTTCGCTTTTGGTTGGCAAGAAAACAGGGCCAAAGCGATGGCCACACAACTCAATAAATAATTTGTCTTCATGGATTTTTTTTTCAAATTTATTTTTAATTTAATGTTTATTATGTAAATTTCTTCTGTAAAAATACATATCGCGCCATTAACAAATCATTAATAGTTCATTAATAATGGCAAAATCGCGATTATTATACAATATTTAACATTTATCACCGCACTTGGCGGTTATTTTCGTGCATAAATGATTTTAAACACGAAGACACAAAGTCACAAAAAAAATCAAAGCAAACAGGTCAATTTACAGTCTCCATTTTTTCATTTTGTTTTTATTGTAATGATTGATGGTGGAAAAATAGATAATAGGGCCCAACACCGGTATTAAAACCATAATCCAAAGAAAAGCAGGATGAATGGCACTTATTCCTGTTTTTTGTATTCTTTTCACAATATCAACAATAGCTGCTATATAACATGCTAAAGTTATGATAATGAATAGCACAAATATACCTTTGTCCATAATGATTATATAGCTAATTAAAATTAAGTTTGAATTATATATAAATTTATCACCGCACTTGGCGGTTATTTTCGTGTGTGAATGATGTTATATTCACAGGAGGACCTAAATATGACCGTTTCATACCGCCCAAGTCGATAACGATTTTTTGAATTACCATCCCCGGATCGGCACACATAATTTTTAAGGTGTGTTTACCCGGCTTATCGATATAAACCGGTATAACACTGATCGCTGCATTGCGGATCACATTCAGTTTCCAGGGACTCGAATATTCCGGCGAAGCGGTAACCGGCCATTGTACAGTGCCTTTTTCATCCAACGTGACTCCATAACGGGTATTGTGATTTGTATCGATGGCGAAAAGGGGTAAGGCATAGGTATAAACAGTTGCCGAACCGGCATTGAATGTATAAAAATCATATTCTACCCGGGGTATATTTTTAAACCAGATCGCTTGTGCAGGAGCGCCGGCTTTTCCCAATTGAACGCATTGGTTTTCGTATCCAAGTCCATCAATCACTTCAATGTGAATATCCTGATTTTCGGTTTTACGATGAAACATGCCGGCATTGATCGAAATACAACCATTATCTTCAACATACAATCCTTGTAAGTCTGTCATCAGAGGACTCGAAGGATTGAATAAGGATACATATACATTTTCTTTTTTATTGCCCATTTCCAACTCAACGATTCCGGTTATTTTTTCTCCGACAGGAGCGTTTTTCCAATCTACAGCAACAGTAAACCTGTCTTGCTCCGAAATTTTTCCCTTCGATTTACTTAATATAATCCAAGGTTGATTTGCAACCGCTTTCCAATCAAATGACCGGGAACCGGCATTATATATTTCTACGAAATATTCTTTTTTTGTAAACGGATTAAAGCACGGCAAGGCATGTATATTGCTTACACCGTATGTACAATCTTCATCGGAAAGAAATAGTTGAGGATTAGCTCCGGCTGGGATTTGAAGGGTTTCAACAGGCGGCATATTCTGATAAGTTGCCGTCCAACCCGGAGGAATCGACATCATGTGATTCCACTTTCCATTCAACAAGCCATTATAAATATCTGTTATTTGCCGAATGCTGTCATGATACAGTTTGGTTTTTTCGGCTGTCAGATTAGTGGCAGCTCTTCCCTGACGCGCATACCAGCGATTTTGTTGTGCTGTCAAAAATTTCTTATTCATCAGTGCGGCGCCTTTTACCGGATAATAAAGTAATTCGTAGAAAGCCGGCTGATAATTTTGTGGCAACGATTCCAATATTTTTGTTGCCTTATCTGCAATTCTGTCATAAGCTGTCATCCGATTTTCAGCTTCATTATAATTGGCAAATGAAAAATCGGTATCGGTCACAATTTCTTTCTCATGTTCGTTGTTCCATTCAATCCCCCATCCCATTGCTTCCGGCTTGCGTTCAAAAGCCAAATGATAATATTCACTTAAAATATCCTGAATATCATTTCTATATTTTTCTCCAAAAATCGATGTTAAAAAATCGACCTGATGCAGGTTGATATTTCCAAAATTAAATGGATCAAGATTCCAGGCCATATCGGCAAACAACTGGATGCCTAATTCGCCCGGCTTAATATCGCCAACATTCAAGAGCCAATAACGAGTAGCTCCGAGGCTATATGCTTTGCTTAATTCTTCAAACATTAGAGCCGGCGGCGTGGTATTCAGCCAAAGATAATCGTGCGGTTCACCCAAATAGGAAAGATGGTAATACACTCCCGCCCCACCCGAACGTTTTTGTTCCCGGCTGTTACTCAGTCGTTTCAAATATCCGAAATTATCATCAGGCCACACAATGGTAATATCTTCCGGCACGTTCAATCCTTTTTCATAAATGTCCAGCACTTCTTTGTAAGGAACAAATATTTGCGGGATTTCATTAATGGGCTGGTTGATGTACCGGGAGAGAATACTCCGTTGATCCTGAATCACATCTTCGAGCATCAACAATTGCTCCTCTTTAGGTACTCCTACGATTCCGGCATCATGAATGCCACGCATGGCAATGGTGTAAACGTTTTCATAAGGAGCGTTTTCCGACACCCGTTTTTCTAATTGTCTGTTAATGCCGGCTTTATTGGTTTTATAATTCCAATCCCCCATGGTTTTGGAATCCCATTCGGTGACGTTGTTAAACAATAATGGTTCGCAATGCGACGATCCCATGATGATACCATAACTATCTGCAATAACCTTATTCTCCGGATATTTATTAAAACTGCCGGATCCGGGATGCATGGCCGGCGCCAACATATTCACTTTCAAACGCAACAATAATTCGCAGATCTTAGCATACGTTTTGGGACCAATATCGTTGAGTTGCGGATCATCCGTTTTGGCAGCCCAGGGTGTTAGTCCCCAGCCTTCATCATTCAGGAAAATTCCACGATATTTAACCGATGGAGTTTGAGAAACGTATTTAACCGGAGATATAGCAAGGCTTTCCTGTTTTTTAACAGGAACATCCGCCCAAAAATACCAGGGCGAAACTCCAATCGCTTCAGATACGGAAAATACACCGTATGCCGTTCCGCGACGATCGCTTCCGGCAATGACTAACGCTTTATCTACTCCCGGCAAAGGTTTTTCAACTGTCTGGATAATAAATCGTTCCCATTGTCCTTGTATGGCGGCCGGATCAATCTTTTTATTTTTCACAAGTTGATCGATCAGTTTATTTTGTCCAATCGATCCGATAATCACAAGATTTTTGGATAAATCGGTATCCGAAGCAGAAACCTTCAGGGATTTACCGGTTACACGTTCCACGTCTCCGACAAAAAGGGTTACTGTTTTTTTTACCACTTCAAAATCACCCTCATCATAATATACACCTGCATTGCCTTTGGAACTAACTAAAGGGAATGCAGATTTTATAGCTTTTCCGGATGTCGCAACACTAACTTGAGCAACTACCGGTACCACTGAAAATAAAGCAATTACGAATACGAAGAACCGTATAAATTTTAATCGATCCATTATTTTGATTTTACAACAATCTTTCCTTGTTGATTAATGATTTTACCATCTGCAGCCAGTCCTTGAATAACGACATCATAATTTGTTTCGTTGTCGGCCGAATAAAACTCAAAATTACCCACACCATTTTCATCTGTTTTTACCTGAGGCTGCCAATGAATGGTCGATCTTAAATCCGGATCCGGATTATTCCGGGTTTCAGGCGTATCGTATTTCGGCGCATAAAATTCAACGGCAGGCTGGTATCCTAAAGGAGCCATCATTTGAATATTAGAAGGAGGCAAACCTTTACCAAATTGTCCGACTTTATAATAAATAACAATGACGCCATTCATGCCCCGGGGGCCAAACATGATAGTATTTGCACCGTTTTTCAGGAAATCAATTTGTTCGATAGATACCGGATCAATCGCATCCAGTTCATCCAATTCGGTAATCCGGTTGTTGACCATCAATGCCGGAGGCCCCGAAGCTCCTATAAGGCTGATATTGTTTCCTTCGATACGTATTCCCGGAAATGTCAACAAAAGATTCCGGATACTCATACTGCCGAATTTTGCAATATCTTCTGATGTAATCGAAAAATCGGAATGCGTATAATAATGGGACGTCATTTTCGGTTTTCGTTGCGCCCTGATTTCCACCTCATCCAGATAAATCATACGCATTCCGTTTTCTGAAATATACTTTTCATCGGCCTGGCGAATATAATCAGCCAATAAAGCCGGACTGGGTTCGAAAGAGCTGACCAAATCATGTCCGATACCGGGATACCCATCATCATTCAATGTAAGTTCGGTTCGTTTCAATCCTTTTTTGGGCGATGCCATCACCATGAGTTTTGCAGAATCGGGTAATTCACAATTATGAAAATAAAAGCGACCGAGAGAATCGGTTAATGTCAATTCGGTATATTGTACATTCATTCCGACAGCTGTTACTTCGGTTCCTATCATGGGCTTTGCCTTGCCCAACAACAAGGCTTCTCCTACTTTTCCCGAAATTTCCGGACCAATTTCCAACATCCAGGCCGGCTTGGAAAAATCATTTTTCATGAGTTTGGAAACATCATAGCGTCTCCATCCCTGAGTCATCATCAACAGATCCAATGCAATATCGGCATTTCTGTTTTGTTGAAAATAATAAGCCGGATTTTCAATATATCCCCTGAGATCGGAAGTCAGCAATAAGTCTGTATAAATCGATTCGCAACTATCTACTTTTATAAACCGGTTGTCGGTGACAGCTACAGAAAAATTGCCCGACAGGGGTTGACCTTGCAGATCGGTCAATACCACTTTGTTACGAATTAGTTGCCGTCTGTAATATTCAGGTTGTTCTGTACTGTAATCAACCTGAGAGCGAATAACATCATCGTTATGAATAAAGACCAGCCGTTCGCTGACTGTTTGCAATGCACTATTTAACAACGAAATATGCATTACGCCGGGATAAAGATTTTCCTGGGGAAATTTAATAAAGTCTTCGCTGAAATCCCATATTCCTGCAAATTGTACATGTCCGCGAACGTGACCAATGATATACAACGGGGCAGACTCCATCCCTTCCGTTCTGGCTACTCCGACAAACAATTGATTTTTTGACCAACGGGTTTTAAGAGAATAGCCTTGCGGTTTTACAGCCGGGAGCCGAAATTTGAGTTCTTTTTTGTCGTCGTCGTTACACACTGCATAATAGGTTTTTCCTTTTTCCGGAGTAAGCATAAAACTACCCATCCCGGCATGTACTGTATTGAAAGTAGTGATTTCCGTTCCGGACTGATCGACTATTTTTCCATTGACAGCAGCGGTTTTTCCATCCGGTTTCAGCGCTTTGAATGCTACTTTGCAGGCAACATTTTCCAATAAATCTCCCCCTTCGGGATAAAAACTGACATCAACAGCGCCCTCCGGTGCAGGAATCGTTACATATTTACGGTACAAATAATTTTCATTCACCACTTCCAACAACATAACATGTTTGCTGGGTTTGGAAGGCAGATTGAACTGAAACTGAATATCGGAAGCGGGTTGTTTAAGCACAATTTCTTTTTGTTCATCTATACGGTATGTTATCTTGTCCGGAATCTGAGGCGATTGTTTTGAAACATTGATAAACGAAATTTTTGCTTCGGCCTTCTTATCGGAAAGGTATGTAAATGCAGCATCAATCTGCAAATTAGCCGCCTGAGGGTTTCCAACATATATATTTTTACTTGCAAAATATTCCGGTCCGGCATTACGCATAAAATGAGTATAGGCCCGTATGAAATAATTGCCTTCGGGTAAATCATCCGGAAGTGAAATATGTCCCTGATGAACATTGTCTTCAGGACGGATTTTGATACGATCGACCACCGAATCAAGCGGATTTATGAATTCTACATAAACATACCGACTGGCCGAAGCAGGCAGGTGCAAGCGGGCTTCCGCTATATGCGCCCGGAACCATATTGTTTCGCCCGACATATAATATTGCTTGTCGGTATGCACATAAATTTTCTCCTGTGGAAAACGGGCTACCTGAGTATTAAAAAGCTCCGTTACATATTCTAATGTAACAGGAGTCTGTGTTTGGCCGGATATTATCCCGCCACACGCAAATAGCAACGAACAAAAGATAATTTTTAGTAATTTCATTCTATCAATATTAATTATAATGTTGCATTTAATTTATATTATGAACGTAAAGAAACAAAGACTCAAAGTCGCAAAGAAATATCAATATAGCGTCTTGATAATATGGCGCCTTTGTATTCAAAATAATATAAACCAATTTGTAAAATGTACTTATATAAATTTTATCTGTAAAAATATAAAACTGCGAATTGACTTCCTTGTTTTAATCATTTTCAGATTGTTTTTTTCTTGTCATTTTTTTCATCATATAACCATATACAAGCCCTCCACACGTCCAAAGAGGAATCCCTATCAAAAGCTCTTGGGGTGTGATTCCTTTTCCGCTAATAAGGGGATATAATACTTCCATAAAGACATACAAAAAAAGTCCGAATATCAATCCTGAACGCCACCAGAGGATATTGGATTCCGAACAGGTTAAAGTCAACGGTTTGGCAAACTTGATCTTTTGAATTTCAAGCCATTTCATTTTCCAATGATCTTTAAACCAGAACCAAACCGGGAAAGTAACTATAAGTATGATACAGCTTGTCAAATTTGTTAAACAAGGAATAATTTTTCCACAATTATCACAGAATAACCCAAACCAGTTTTGGAAAGCCGTTTTATTTTCCATTGTCCATTTAAGTCCGGAATGCAATACCCCACAATGTGGACAAGGTATTAAAGTGCTTTCTACTAAACTTTTATTCGAATCCCGTTCTATCAACATTACTTTAGGTATCCGTTGTCCTAAAACAAGTTCATTAATAACAAGACCTGGATTAATGATCCAATGCAACATGGCCGGATTTTTCCAGGTCTTTATTTTATATTTTGTTTGATCGTAATTTATTGCATTTATTTTCATAAATTTTTATATATGGAAAAATAAATCTTCTAAAATATGCATTATACCATTAACGACTCATTAATATTTCATTAATATTTTCCTATTTACTGGATACGTTGAGGAGTTACTCCCTCATTGGTGATTTTCACCGGCTTGATCGTTCCGTCGGCATTAAAATACATCCGGTCGATACAGGTTGCACGATGATTTTGACCTGTATCACCCAGCGGACGGCGATGATAAATGATATACCATTCATCTGTTCCGGGAATATTTATCACAGAATGATGTCCAGCACCGGTAGCAACAGCCGGATCTTCCTGCAAAATCTTGCCAATCCGTTTGAATGGTCCGAAAGGAGAATCAGCTATCGCATAGGCTACACTATAATCTGGTCCGCCCCAACTGCCTTCCGACCACATGAAATAATATTTTCCGTTGCGTTTCAACATGAAAGGTCCTTCTACATAATTTTCAGGAGTCACTTCTTTATAGGTTGTGCCGTCTTCAAATGGAATTACACTCAATAAATCCTTACTCAAACGAACCATATTGCAATGATGCCATCCTCCATAATACATATAATATTCGCCGTCATCATCTTTAAACACAAATTGGTCGATCGGTTGCGCGCCATTGATGATTTTATTAATCAACGGTTTGCCTAATGCATCGACAAACGGGCCGGAAGGTTTATCGGCCACCGCCACCCCGATTCCACCATATTCGTCATTACTTTGAATATCGTTGGCGCCAAAGAAAAGATAATATTTTCCATTGGCAGCAATGATGGATGGCGCCCAAAGCGCAAATTCCAGCCATTTGATATTTTCAATAGATAATACTTTCGGATGTTTGGTCCAATTCACTAAATCTTTGGATGAAAAAGCATCCATATAGGTTTGGACATTATAAACCTGGTGTACTGCCCGGGTTACTTTTTCCGGATATTTTACAGGTTTTCCATTATTATACAAATCGGATAAAGTCGGATAAATCCAGTATTCATTTCCGAATACAATGGCTTCGGGATCGGCATACCATCCCGGGACGATCGGATTTCCGCTTGTTTTTTTATTTAATTCTTGCAACTTTTGTTGCATCACTACATTTAATGTCTGGCTATATACCCCACCCACCATGGAACGGGCGCGGAAATTGATCTGAGCGCCATCCAATGTATCATACCAGTCCCCTAAGGGAACTCTGGAAGCCGATTCATTGACATACTTCCACATCGGATCCATAATGCGGTTAAAATCGCGGGAATTGTCGGCCATCGTCGCGGTCCAGGCAACAAAAGGAACAATGGTCCAGGTAAAACGGTTATCCAACGGTAATCCGAAAGCATTTTGTTTTGTCAGATAATAATCTACTTCTTTCTTGATAATTCCTTCCGGAAAAACATTCAGTCCTAATAATTTATGCCAAACAAAATTATACTTTTGGCTCCAGGTATCCGGTTGGTCAAATGCCAGGCGGTAATGATCGCCATCGTTAGCCATTTTTTCCCATTGCAAGGCCATCTTTTTGGCTGCTTCCGTATATTTTTTTGCAGCATCTTTTTTTCCGGCAATTTCGGCGATTTTGCCAAACGCTCCCACCCCTACAATTGCTTTAACGGACAGGTTGACATTATGCGGCATGTGACCGGCAAAGTCTTCGGTACACAATTGATTGGCCGGATCCAAGCCGTTTTTCACTAAATAATCAGCCCAGGTAGTCAATATCTTCCAATGTTTTTCGGCATACGAAGCATTACCGTCCATTACAGTAATGGCGGCCACCATGCTCAACATGTTTCCGGCTTCTTCTACCGGCATGTCGTCTCCGTAAGTTTGCCCGTTTGCCAGGGGATAAGTGCCTATATCATGTGGAGGAAACGGTTTTTTCCATTTTCCCGTTTCACAATAATCAAAAATAAAATTTAATAAGCCTTTGGACAAGTCATTACTATATACTAAAAATACCGGAATCGACGGATAAGAGACATCCACCGTACCAATAGACCCGTTACTGAAATTTTCTTTTGAGAAGAAAAATAATTCTCCGTTAGGCCCTGTCACTAATTTGTGAGCAGTCACAGCCTGCCGGTAAGAAATCGCACAAAGCTCGGCATATTTTTGTCCGCCGGCTGAACGGGCGTCGCTCATCAATTGTGCATCCCATTCGTTGCAGGTTTTGATCACTGCATCATAATTTTTACCGGCTAAAGCAAATACAGATTCAATCGTGTGGTTACCATTGGTTTTCCAATAGGGTTTCAGGTTTTGATGAAAATACTGGATCGATTCGATATCATCATATCCTACCATGACATATCCTTTCACTTTTTCGCCGCCCACTTTACCCAGCGAATGAGTATAGGCCAGGACAGGCATTTCTTTTCGCATTTCGGTCGAGACTTTTGATGATACATAAGCAGGCAATTTCCCTGTTTGAGCAAATTCGCCTCTTACTGACTGGCTTTCACCGATAGTCATCGCTGTTTGGTTATTTTGCTTTCCTACCAGATAAAAATATCCCCAATCAATACGTACGCCGTCGCCAGCGCGTCCTAATATTTTTTGTTCCTGCGTTCCTGTCTTCAAATAGGTGAGCCCGTTTTTGCTGAACATCTCCGACTGCACTTTCTGATCGGGCGAATTGACAGCCCATTCGGGGGTGGCATCAAAATATAAAGCCACATCATGCTCGTCGTCATCCAACGAAGTCACCTGGTAAGATACATAATTGACGGGGCGGGATAATAAATCCAGGTCGTTCATTACCAATGGGCTGGTAAATGTTAACTCCAACTGTACCGGTCCACAATAGAAAGAATAAAAAGTTTGTGTTGGTGAAAAATTTACATTGATCTGAGTGGCTGTTTTGTTCATCTTCGAATCCAGTTTGCCTTCCGCCAACAATCCGAAATCAACATAGGCTCCACCCCTTGTATTGAAGCAGTGCGCCGCAATAACATTTTCCCCTTTTTTCAAACTTTTCTTCATAGTCGCTGTCAGCGGCAAAATGACATCATTATTCCAGGCAAGTCCAGTGCTTACTATTTGTTCTCCATTGATGTACAATTCAAATACATCATCATGAGAATACATCAGGAATAATTTTTCATTGGACAAATCGTCTTCCGTTAAGGTAAAATGACGGCGAATCCAAATATCTCCGGTTGACCAGGGAGTATTGGGATTAGGCGTATCAGGCGTTCCAAAACCACCTTCTCCCTTTTTCCACGCGCTGTCGTTGTAGTCTGTCCGGAACCAGTTGGCATCAGGAGTATTCGTAGTATATTGTGCTTTCCATGGCGCTGCATGGGCTGTCGGCAATATGGAAACGGAAGGAACGGTTTCTCTTCCCATAAATCGATAAACCTCTCCGTCAACGCGGATGGCTCCGACCAATGGTTGTTTTTCTCCTGTCCAATGTCGCATGTCGTCGTCATACAATTTGTCGCCGAAACTCCACGAACTTGTATAAGGATCTATTGTAATTAACGGATAGGCCGGCGCCCTGAGGTAAGATTGTGTTTGGGATTGTCCGTTTGTGTAAAAAAACAGACAAAAAAAGATTAGAATTAATTGAACTTGTTTCATGTTATCAATATTATGTTTTTAAATGATTATTGTCTTTTTGCGGTAAATATACCCCGAATCTGTTGTGATCACAACAATATACATCCCTTTTTCCAATGGAATATTGATTTGGTAATCTTTAGTTGAGATCCGGCGGTATAAACTTCCTGTTACTGCATATATGTCGATAGACGATATGAGCTGGTTGGCCGACACCGATATTGCATCCGGGAATGTCTCCAATTGTACCTGGTCCTGATACACTATTTCTTCCATGCCAAGTAGTGATGATTTCAAACGAACCGAATATACATTGGCTCCCTGGTTTTTCCAAACCATTTTTAAGCGATGCTTCCCGGTTAGTTTCCGTAAATTTCCTGTAGAGGCAGCAATGGCAACCGGAGATGTTGTACGAACGGCTTTCACTTGCGCCACCGGAACATTTTCCTTGAGAATGACGGTTTTTAAGGAAGCTTTTGTTTGCTTCCACCGGATGTATAATTTGTGCTGACCGGTTACATTCACATCAAAGTTGACATGAGCAGTCTGTAAATCACTGTTTCCGGATGCTACAACAGGAACGGATGCAAACACATAAGCCGAATTGTCCAGGCTAAACTCAATGAATCCTTCCTGAGCCGGGTCTTCAAGAATATATTCTACAGTCACTGCATTATATTTTCCGTAATAATCTCCAAAGGGCAATGTTCTGACAACCACGCAAGTACCATCACTTGCACCGGAAACAGACCGGGTCGCTTTGTGGTATGCCGCGGCGCCGTCAATACCCTTATCGGCTATGGTCACATACGGACTTAAAGTACTTCCTCCTGTACTCGCCATGTCCAATACAAGATCTGCTGCCTGAATAGAAACAGCCAGGGTTAGAAAAAAGAGGATGCTACCTGTTTTTTGCATATAATGCTTCAATATTTACCGCCGTTTTGTTGAATATACTTAACTAATGTAGCGCATAAGTCCATAGGTAATAAATAAACATACGTATTGGGACTGTCTGCTTCGAGACGTTCCAACTCCCGGATCAGGCGTTTATACCCGTCAACGCCGCCATAAGCAGCGGTGGTAGGATATGCATTGACAAACACCGGCTTGTCGCTCCGCGGAAGCTGTTTTTTGAGCGCATTATATACATCGCCTTCTGTCGGACAATGTTCTCCCTGGTTTACCGCAACCACTCCTCCGTAGTACTTATTATTGGAACGGCTCCAACCATCAAAAATTCCCTGAAGTCCGCAGGTCTCCATGTATTGCTCAAAACGATCCTGCCGCGTCGTATTCCAAAAGCACGCCGTATGAAATCCGGCTGTTTCAAGCCATTTATTATTCATCTGTAGCCAGGCATTATACCCGCTTGCATTATAAGAATCTCCATATATGAATTGAAATCCCGAAGGACCGGCTACCAACTCATCATTGGGAGTGAGGCTTTTATAAAAAAATTCCAACAGGAATGGATTCATTTCCTGCATAACGGAAGCCATCGTGATACCTACCGGAATTTTACCCCGGTCGGGCGCATTTTTTATCATATAATACAACATGTTGGCATCAAACTGGATGTTGTCTCCATCGCTCCATATAATACTGGTATATATTTTTCCGGGAAGGGCATCAATGGCCTGCCCTTTTCTTTGTTCAAATGCCTTGGATGGATAAGAACACCAGAAACTGCCGTTGGCGTAATAGTCACTGACCATAAATCCGGCATTATATTGGTTGATAACGGCATTTAACCCATCCCCGTCTTTACCGGTTCCATAACCCATCGTAGCAGATCCCGGGCGATAATTCATGGTAGTAAATATCTTCCCGATCATTTCCATATCCTTTGGGTTGGTATGATCGAGCCAAAAGACGAATCCTTTGGAAGCCGACGCATAATCATAAATCCGCCAGGGATTATGTTTGTAATCTTCACGCAATCCGGCGGAAAAACTGAGCGTTTTATGACAATGGGGAGCTAAATTTTCCAATGCCCAATCGTAAGCGGCATATTTATCGCTCCAATTATTCCGTATATCCTGTATTTCTTTATTCCAACCCAGTTGATTGACTAAAAACGTTTTCAAGGTTTCTGTTACCGGAATTCCTTTTTCCTGCGCACAGATCATTTGGGCAAGCGGCCAGGTCCATTCTTTTTGTTCATCCCAAACAACTAATTTATCAAACTCCTTTCCATATTTTTTCACCATAGCCCCAAAACCTCCGTATAAGGCGTGGTTATATTTTGCTTCGACGGAATAACTGCGTTTTGTATCATTTAATTGTTCGACATAATGATGGTCAGAATAAAGGTAAATTCGTCCATATTCCTGGTTGAGTATGCCTTGCAACACGGCGCTCACCATTTTTGAAACATTGTCATCATTGCGAATATCGAATACAATTATTTTTTGATCATAATATTTGGTTTTATAAAACAATCCGGATTGAGGTTGTTTAGCGCTTGCATAAGGAATTACCGGAAGATTCAGTGGAATTTCCAGCGTTTTATCCGGTTGTTTCAACTCTTCATCTATGTAAAAATCAAACCGGGAATCAGCGGTGAGTGTTTGCCTGTAGGTGGACATGTCAACAGCTATCTGATCATAATTTCCTTCTCCAAAGTCAATTTCCCCTAAATCAATAGTAAGGTTGTCGGATGCTTCTGTAACCCCATACGCATTGATGAAACTTTTGTCGCCGGGGTTATATAGAAACGAAATTTTTTCGGTTGTCATAGGAATGGTTACTTCATCTCCTGTGTTTTCAGACATCAGTGCGGGACAGGCTAAAAAGCTTAATATTCCCGTTAAAATAAATACTTTATACATTATAATAAAAATTATTGATAAAAAAGGGGTGGTCTCAAAAGTTTAAAGGATCTTTGGACTTTTGAGACCACTCCTTAATATTATAAAAAATCAGTTGAACTTACTTCGCCACTTTTTGAACGGCGCCATTCACCGATACTAAATAAACACCTTTGGCAGTCACCGGGAAGAATGCTTCACTTCCTTTGGCTACAAAACTTCCTGCTTTAGCGCCCGATACTGTATAGATGATGATATTTTCGCCTCCGGTTAAGCCGGCAATACGGATACCTTCATTAGATGCTGTAACAGAATAAGTATTCAACATAGCTTGTTTGGTAGCGCTCTTATCTGCGGTTTGCCATACAAAAACAGGATAATCGGAAATTTCAGTATCGATTTTCCAGATTTGCTTATAATCATCACCTTCTCCGGTAGGATTAATAGCCCAACCCGGACCTTCGGCATAAAAGGTTGCTGATTTGAGTTCGTCCATGCTTACACTTTTTCCGTTATGAGCATTAGGATCTGTTTCTTCCGGGAATGTAATGGTATTACATTCGGTTTCTATATAAGCATAGTTATTGGAATAGGCAGGAGTCCCTTGAGCCTCTTCTACAATACGGCCATTAGTAACATCTCGATCTACCAAAGGATCTAGTGTAGTTACAGACGGACTGATAGTTACACATCCTTCTATTACGGTTCCATTATCAAAAGTAGTTGCACCACCCGAGATCCCGGCTACTGCCCATCCTATTCCTTCAATAGTTGCAGTGGTATAAGATTTTTTAACAGAACAATGAGTTTCCAGATATCCTGTGATACCGCCAGACCCCGGCCTGCCGTTAACGGTACCTGTAGTATAACAATTAGACACATGAGCATTAAAATCATTAACGCCATCTAAACCAATGCGGCCGGCTAAAAGTCCGCAATAATAATGATTCATTGCTTTGACTTTGCCATTGATGATCGCAACCTGATCTACTGAAGAATTGAAGAACATACAACCGGTCAGTACTCCTACAACTCCACCTGCTTCAACATCAACATTTTCCAGAATTAAGCGACTAACAGAAGCATTTTCAAGTACTGTAAAAAACCCGATAAAGTGTTCTGTATGTCTTATATACACATTTTTGATCGTATGTCCGTTCCCATCGAATTTCCCTGAAAAACGAGCATGTGCAGGCGTATTCCAAATGGGTGCAAAACTTTCAATTGCTCCTAAATCCAAATCATTCATTAATTTAAATGAGGAACCTACATAGTCTATAATCCTTACTGCTTCAAGATGATCGATTGTTTCAATCAGATAAGGGTCGTCATCTGTTCCTGTACCTCCGGCAAAAGGACTTTCGGCTAACAAACTGCTCATTGGCAAAGTAGCACAAATCATGGCTGCCAAAAAACTTTTTAAGTAAATTTTCGCTTTCATTTCATTACATTTTTTTGTTGTACAATTAAAATTAAAAAACTCTCTTTATAAAAAATCAGTATAAATTCAGGAGTGGACAATACTGGGCAAGACAGCACTGTCCACTCAATTAAAATCAGTTTATTATTTTGCCACTTTTTTCACTGTACCATTCACCGATACTAAATAAACGCCATTCGCTGTGACCGGGAAGAATGCTTCACTTCCTTTTGATACAAAACTTCCTGCTTTGGCGCCCGATACTGTATAGATGGTGATATTTTCACCTCCGGTTAAGCCGGAGATACGAATACCTTCGTCAGATCCGGCCACTGAATAATTATCCAAAGCCACTTGTTTAACGCTGCTACTGCTGCTTTGCCATACAAACACCGGATATTCGGAAATTTCAGGATCGATCTTCCAAATTTGTACATAGTATTCGTCTTCGCCGGTAGGATTAATGTCCCAACCGAGGTTTTCCGCATAAAATGTTACGGATTTCAATTCTTCCATAGTTGCATCTTCTCCATTTTTAGATGCAGGTTCATTGGTGATGGAAACTTCTACATCTATACCATCCCAAGCATAATTATTTTGCGGCACATCTACATTATCTTGCTGTATTTCAGACACCACCCGGGCAATATCATTAGCGTAGCCTTCCTTATTTACCGGCACCCAATCATTAACAACAATTTTATCATTAATTGCGACACAATTTATTATATATGAATCTTGAGGGACACCACCACAAATGCCGGCAGTAGCTCTTTCTTTTCCTATCACAGAAGCGGTAGAGTAGCAGTTGACAAGATTACTGCGATGTTCCATGTAACCGGTAATACCTCCGACACCTGCGGCATTACCTGTTGCTATACCAGATGTATAACAGTCTGTAACTGTCGCGTCGTCATGGACATTACCAACTAACAATCCTGTATAAAATCCTACTGTATTTACCACTTCCGCATTAATAACAGCAACTTGGTCAACTGTTGTTCTTAAAAGACAACCCGCTAATATTCCAACTCGTTCTGCTCCTTCGGCATAACAATCCTGAAGAATTAATTTTGAAATTGCCGCGTCCTGTGTTGTACCAAATAAGCCTGTTGATGCGTCTCCTGAACTTATAATCCGTAAATTTTTTATTACATGACCGTTTCCATCCAGGATACCCGAAAAACGAGTACCATGAAATAGACCTACAGGAACCCAATCACCAAAATCGGCAAAATCCAAATCAGCCTCCAATTGAAACATGCTAGTCAAATAATTCCGGATTTCATTAAATTGCTCCGGCGTTTCAATTAAGTAAGGACTTCCGGGAATTCCCTCTCCTCCGGCAAAAGGACTTTCAGCCCATAAACTGCTTACCGGAAACATGGCACATGTGGCAGCCACCACCATACTCTTCAAGTAAAATTTTGTTTTCATCACATTTCATTTTTGTTCACAATACAAAATAAATACTACTCTTTCTCTGATATTAATTAGTAAAATGTTGATGCAAATATATTCCCGGTGCATTAACAAGTCATTAATCTTTCATTAATAATGGCATATTGGCGAAAAAAAAAGAAAAAAAAGACGAATTCTCACCTAAAAAGGTTTCATTTCCTCTTTTTTATTCAGTATTTTTGTAAACGCTTTGAATTTTACTCTATGAAATCTTTCTTCATCCATATTTTTTGTTTTTTCTTCTTTTTGCCTCCAATCGGTGCAACATCCTCCGGTCTCTATTTTAAAGCGCACGATTATATTAAGGAAGAGAGAACTTCTCTTGATTTGACTCCTGAGAAAAAATTTCATTTTCATAAAGGTTTTGATCTTTCTTTCGACATCAAATTGCGTGAAGAATTTCACAATTACGGGTACATCTTCCGGATTATCGCCAATGACTCAATCTGCTTCGATTTGATTGCTAATTTTGGGGAATTGCAACGTTCATTAGCCTTAGTGGAAGGAGGCAGCCTTTATCTCCCTTTCCAACAGGATGATTTGGATAAATATCAAATGGAAACATGGAGCCATGTTAAATTCCAATATCTGCCGCAAGAGAATAAAATCATCATTAGTTTTAATGATATAACCCTGACTCACGAAATCAGCGCTAACAATATGTCCAATTTTCAAATTGTATTTGGTTTTTGCGACTATCAGAATTTCAAATCGGCTGACGTTCCTCCAATGACAATACGCAACATCAGTATTAAAGACCATTTATTAAAAGAAAAAGCGTATTGGCCATTACGAGAACATCATTTCAATATTGTCTATGATTCCATCGGTAACCGGAAAGCAACGGCGCTCAATCCGATATGGGAAATCGACCAACACACCAAATGGGTAAAAAGAAATCAATTCAAAGGTTCAGGCTATATGCAAATGACCTACGATGAGAAAAACGGAATATTATACTTTGCTGATAAGCAATTTATTTTGTGTCACCATCTGAGAACGAATGTTACCGATACAATTCACCCTGTGTCAGGTAATGTCTTTTATGAAAAATCGAACCAGATCATTTATAATCCGTATTATCATCAAATTTGGGCTTATGATTTTTACAAACCGCATATTATTTTTTATGATTTTGAACAAAATTGCTGGAGTATGTCTGACACTCAAATTAAAAATCCTACTCATTCGCAGCACAATGCGTTCATATCGCCTATCGATTCCTTATTATATACATACGGCGGATACGGTACTTACACCTATAAAGATGATATGCTTCGAAAAAGGAAAGAAGATATTGATTGGGAAAAGGTCGATTATTCGCCCCATATTCCTGCCAGATATTTAAGTGGAATGGGCTTCAAATCGCCGGATACCCTACTCATATTCGGAGGATACGGTAATCCTTCGGGTAAACAGGAAATGGGACCTGTCAATTATTACGATCTCTACGCCATTGATATCAAAAACTTCACAACAACCCATTTATGGACATTGCCCAAACCCGAGAAAGATTTTGCAGTAAGTAATGCCATTATCGTCAACTCCCAACTGAACAAATTTTTCGCTCTTTGTTTTCCCAACAATCGCTCCAACAGCCATTTGATATTAAAATCTTTTGATATTAAAGATGGTGCGAGCGAAATCATAGCTGATACCATCCCATATATATTTAATGATGTCACTTCTTTTTGTACGCTATACCTTGATAAAGTAACCAATGTATTGTATGCTGTAACCAAACATTCCGATTCGATGGAATCCGTCGTCGATATATATTCCCTGGCATATCCTCCGCTCAGCATCTATGCCGTCAATCAATCCGAACCCATCCAGGGCAAATATCAACCGTGGGTAATCGTAGCATTCGGATTGGTAGTTGTTGCAGCTGTTATTTCATTTATAATATGGCTACTAATCAGAAAAAAGGCAGGAAAAAAATTGTACGACACTCTACCCGTTCCGCAGCAAATCAGTTCTGTCACCAATACTCCCAACGTGATAGAAAACGAAGCCCCGGATTTATCCCGTCCGTCTTCTATCAATTTTCTGGGAGGATTCCAGGTAATCAATAAACATGGAGCAGACATTACCGGATTATTCACTCCCACTATTAAGCATGTACTCATTCTTATTATTTTATATACTGTAAAAAATAAAAAAGGCGCTTCCAATGTTAGTTTCAGAGATTGTCTCTGGCCTGAAAAATCGGATAAAAGCTCGCAAAACAACCGGCGTGTAAACATCATGAAACTGAGAGTGTTACTGGAAGACTTAGATGGCATAACATTAACCGGCGATAATCTGTATTGGGCGGTTAAGGCCGATGAACGTTTCTATTGCGACTATATGCAGATATATGAATTAATGGATTTGTTCAAAAGTACAAGTACTTTAGAAATGAAAAAAGTACAGGAATTTTTTGCATTGTCTTCCCGTGGTCAGTTGTTACCATACATCCAAAAAGAGTGGTGCGACATATTCAAAGAAGAATTTTCTTCCGAAGTATTGAACGTCCTGATCGGTCTTTCCAACACGCCCGAGATCCATGAAAATTACAAATTACTGATTCGCATTGCCGATATCATGTTTGTGCATGACACTACCGACGAACATGCCCTGAAATTAAAATGTAAAGCGTTATTTTATAATGGGAAAAGTGGTTTGGCAAAAACTACTTATACAAATTTCTGCGATGAATATCAAACTCTTTTAGGAATATCTTATCCTAAAAATTTTCAAGATATTATTTATAAATAAGAATATTTTTTAAACCAATATTATTTGTTTTTCTTATGAAACGATTCTACTATACCTTTCTGCTGATGGTTGCCGGGGTATTGACGTTCAATAGTGCTGCCCAGAATTACATTCCCGAAAAAAATGACAACCGGTTTACAATACAACCTCAAATTCCTATTTTAGTATATTCCTTTCCGTTAAAGGATGTAAGTGTGAACGACGGCCCATTCAAAACGGCTATAGAAGCCGATACAAAGTGGTTGATGCAATTAAGCCCCGATCGCTTTTTGCACCGTTTCCATGCCAACGCCGGATTGCCTGCGAAAGGTGCGATATATGGAGGATGGGAAAGCATGGGGGTTTCCGGACATACTTTAGGCCATTATCTGTCGGCTTGCGCCATGCTCTATGCAACAACCGGCAACGAGCAAATCAAACAACGGGTAGATTATATTGTCAGTGAATTAGGAAAATGCCAGAATGCCAGGAAAACCGGATATGTAGGAGGCATTCCGGATGAAGACCGACTGTGGAATGAAATCGCTTCCGGAAAAATCAATGCCTTAGGTTTTGATCTGAATGGACTATGGGTGCCTTGGTACACGCTTCATAAACTCTGGGCCGGGCTTCTTGATGCTTATTTTTATGCAGGCAATGAACAGGCCAAAGATATTGTCATTAAATTAACCGATTGGACTTGTGATAAATTCAAGAATCTTACCGAGGCGCAATGGCAACAAATGCTGGTTTGTGAAATCGGTGGTATGAACGAAGTAATCATGAGTGTCTATGGCATCACCGGCGAAGCTAAACACCTGGAATTAGCCAATAAATTTTATCAGAAGGCGATACTTGATCCTTTGTCTCAACAAAAAGATGAACTCAGCGGAAAACATGCCAATACCCAGATCCCAAAAATCATCGGCGCCGCCCGGGCATACGAAATGACAGGGATTGAAAAAAATCAGACCATTGCTTCTTTCTTTTGGCAAACCGTGGTGCACAACCATTCGTATGTGACCGGAGGAAACAGCGAATACGAACATTTCGGTAATCCCGGCCAATTATCGGGACGTTTGTCGGCCAGTACCACTGAAACCTGCAACACGTATAACATGCTGAAACTGACGCGCCATTTATTTTCATGGAACCCTGAGGCTGCTTACATGGATTATTACGAACGGGCTTTATATAACCATATCCTGGCTTCGCAAAATCCAGAAACCGGAATGGTTTGTTATTTTGTTCCGTTGGCGGCTAATTCCCAAAAAACATTTTCATCTCCCGACAATGATTTTTGGTGTTGTGTGGGAACCGGTTTGGAAAATCATGTGAAATACGCAGAAAACATTTATGCTCAAGGTGAAAACAGCCTGTATGTCAATTTATTTATAGCTTCCGAATTAAACTGGGAAGAAAAAGGAATGCATATTACACAGGATACTCAATTCCCTGATTCTAACCAGTCTAAAATAACGATCAGTTGCACTACTCCGGTACAGACCACATTCATGATTCGTTATCCTTCCTGGGCTACTTCCGGATTTTCGATTAAAATAAATGGAACAATACACAACACAAGTAATATTCCCGGAAGTTATGTTTCGATTAACCGGACATGGCAAGACCAGGATGTGATTGAAATAGAAATGCCGTTTCAACTACAAAAAGAAGCATTGTTGGGCGACACCCATAAACATGCATTCCTGAATGGACCGCTGGTGCTTGCCGGAGAAATCGGAGATGCTCAACGAAATCCGGTTTTCCTGGATAACGGAGAACCGCTGAGCGAATGGATGTCCCTGGTAAGCCAAACCAATCCTAACATTTTCCAAACCAACACCGGTTTTCCAGAAAACATCCGTCTTATTCCATTTTATAAAAAATATAAAGGAATTTATTCGGTATATTTTGATTGTTTCTCTCCCGAAGAATGGGAGGCCGTACAAGAAGAATATGAAAAAGAACTGGAATTCCAAAAAGAACTGGAAACATTGACTGTTGATTATTTCCGACCGAATGAACAGCAACAGGAAATCGACCATAAATTTAAAGGTTCGGGGGTGAACAGAGGCGCACATGCCGGAGAGAAATGGTGCGACGCCGCAAATGGCTGGTTTTCTTTTGAAATGAAAACAAACGCTTTCAAACCGCATGAACTAATGATTACCTACTGGGGCAGCGATTCGGGGGGACGTAAATTTGACATCCTGATCGATGACGAAGTGATTGCCACAGAAGAACTTTCCGGTAAAAAACCAAATGAGTTTATGGATGTATTGTATGCCATTCCTTATTATCTGACTGCCGGAAAATCAAAAGTTACCGTCAAACTCCGAGCTTATTCCAACAATGTGGCCGGAGGAATTTTCGGTTCCCGGATATTACTCAAAAAAGCATTCCTGGACGCTTCTGTTTCCGACTTCATTATTGCCAAAGAACCCTCCATGAAGAATCACCATTTTTCACGGACACCCAGTGGTCTCACCGGCACTTATGGAGGAAGAAACTGGATTGACGCCCGTAATGGTAATCAGGCGACCCTGTCTTTCAACATGGCTTGCAGCAGAAATAAACCCATGTCTTTGTTATTTTCGTTTTTCGGAGGTGAGCCAGACAAAAGAACTTTCGACATTCTGATTGATGGAAATAAAATCGGCACACAAGTGCTCTACATGAATCATCCCGGGGAATTTTTTGACGTAATCTTTGCCATTCCTGAAAACTTGACACAAGGAAAAGACCAAATTACAGTAACGTTGCAAGGCGTTGGCAATTCTGTGGTTGGGGGCTTCTGGTATGCATATACATTGTATCCGGGTGAACCATCCGGTGTGGCTGAAATAAAGAATGATGAGACTTTCTTTTCGATTCAACAGAAGCAATCTGCCATCACTTTATCCAATGTTTCCGGACTTTTTCTATCCGGAATATTGAATATCTACAATACTTCCGGATTCTTAGTCTCCAATCAAACCATCGATTTACAGCCATCCGGTTCCTTACATTATGAATTAAATCCAGGCTTTTATATTGTTGATTTTACAGCGAACAGTGAAAAAGGGAAACAAGTGGAAAAGATAATATCGTATTGAATCCCGCCTGTTTGCTTCATATTAGGAACTTGAACCCATAAAAAAAACAGGGCTGTTTAGACAGCCCTGTTTTTTTAAAATAAATGTTCTACTCTGCTTAGTAAATTCGTGGTAATTCTTTTGTCTGTGTCAATGTTCCCCTAAAAGCAAAATCTTCAGGGAAAAGAGGATCATGATTTGTGTATCGATAATCCAATTGAAGACGGGTAACAATTCCTGCATTTGAATTAATGATTGTATCCCTTATTACTATATAATTCGACCTGGATCCTGGAGTAGTCCCTGTATTCTGTTGTATAAATTCAATATCCGGATTCATTGATGTCAACGTAAGTGTACTATCTGGATTTATTACCACCTGAATGCGGTATTTATCACGGGCAACCGATTCTTCACTCACATTTCCACCATACAAATAACAGGTCTTATCGTCAAGAACAAATAAATTCCGGACTCCACTAAAATTAAATGTTTGCTTCTCTTCTTGTTTTTTAGGATCCGATTCATCACGATAAATTGTATAATCCCTAATCTTTGCACTTGCGGCATATTCACCTGAAAAACCATTTTCCAACACTACATTCATCAAAATAGTTGCATATTTTACTGGGCCAACCGAATAATCCGAAGTAGAAACGATTGTTAATGGCAATACATAATTTTTCTTCATATCTAATTTTGCCAGATCCACTTTCACTGGCAACAATCCATACTCATGCCCCGCTTGAATTGTGACCATTTCGCTACCCAATTCATAACTATCGGCAGGAAGTAATGTATAATACAACGTGACATCTTCCCTGAAATTATCAAAATTATAATTATACAACGCAGTTTCGTCAATTGCGACTTTCACTGAAATATCATGACTAATGACAGAGGTTCCACTTACAGAAATAGCAATATCTGTAGTTCCAAAACCACTTTTCTGATATTCAAAAGATCTGGTTTGAAAGCCATTACGGCTCATAATTACATACTTTTCAAATTGTTCATCCGGCAAATTATCACATGAACTCATCCAAATGCCAAATAAAGCTATCGCATATAAAAATATATTTTTCATATAATCAATCATTTAAGTTTTATGTTTATTCCCATCCCGGATTTTGAGTTAATTTACCGTTTTTCTTCAAATCATCAAAAGGAATAGGCCACAAATACATTTTTTTCATAAATATTTTTCTCATGGATACTGGCATTATTTCATAAAAACGTTGTTTTTGATCAACAGTATTCATCATGTCAATATTCAGCCCCATCAATCGTTGATTTTCTTCTTTTTCAGCATCTTTCCAGCGACGCAAATCAAAATAGCGGGCGCTTTCCATAAATAACTCTATTTGCCTTTCCCGTTTCAGTATTTTTCTGAATGTGGCAGCATCGCTATATTCGGCAGTGGCAGCATCCGGTAACCCTGCACGATACCGTATCCGACTGAAAGCATATTTCATTTCAGAAACATTCCGGCTAACATGATGTGTCCTCTGTGTATCATAAGAAGGTATGTCGTACGATTTCGTCAATTCATTTAATGCTTCAGCATACCACAACAAGACATCTGCATAGCGGATGGTAGGTTCTACTTTATATTCATATAAGTCTGCACTTTCTGCATTGCTCCAGGAATCCTCCGGATTATAATATTTCTTAACGCCTATACCTGTACGGAGATAATTATCAGGAGTCGAATTTTGTTTACCATCTGTTCCTTTATAGTAGAATATCTGGCTGTTAGTGCGGGCTGGTCCTCCCGGAGTCATCGGAGAAGAACTCAAATATTCCCAAACTGTTCCACTATAAGATATTGACCCATAAAAACGAGGCTCCCGATTGACATACATCAAAGACACATCAGCTCTGACAAAAGGATAATCGTTGGCAGATTGAGTAAATCCCGCTACTTGATAAGGATATTCTGCACTGGCTTGATTTTTATCTTTGCCATCAAACATATAATAAGCATCCACCTGTTTTTGAGTAGCGCAAATCGTATTTTGTCCTCCTAATGAAAAAGGCACAGCATAAAACGCAATCCAGTTTAAATCTCCAGCTCCGGCATAATTCTGACGAGTCAGGATAAATTCCCTGTTTTTTGCGGCGGATACTCCTCCGTTAAAACATTGACGATAGGACTCGAAAGCATCCACATTGCCCGCACCATCAGGATAAGGCAAGTTAGGAACTACAGCCGAAGCTTTTACTGAAGTAGAAGTGGTATCTACTATTAATAATTCATACTGATCCAAATCTATTACATCTTTTGCCGCAGCAGCAGCCCGGGCCCATTTGGCTTCATCATACGTCTGATTAATTAATATACGTCCGGTATTGTCCACCAGATCCTTCAAGTCCTCATTTCCATTATACAAAGGGCTGGCAGCATACAACAACACTTTCGCACGAGTGGCCAAAGCTGCTCCTCGAGTAGCTTGTCCATACCAGGCAGAAGGTCTGGTTGGCGGAAGTACACGGGCTGCCTGCTCCAATTCGGCCACTACATATTCAACACACTCATCATACGAATTCCGGGGCACCCCTAATTCTTCGTAAGGTAAGCTAACATCCTGGCCTTCATCTTGAATAATAGGAACCGGGCCATATTGTTTCATTAACATCCAATAATAGTAAGCTCTCAGAAAACGGGCCTGGGCACGATAATCTTCCCTGTCCCCCATTTTCAACTCAATGCATCTATCTACATTGGAAATAAAAATGGAAGCCTGACGTATCCCCTGGTATAAATGCGCCCAACGGTTTTCATTCAATTGCGCAGAAGACGAATACTGGGCATTCTGGTAAGCTTCACAAGGCACTCCACCATTTTGGTCTCCGTATAAACAATCATCTGAAGCATAATTAAATGCCGTAACATTCGCTCGGGTAATTTCCGCTCCCCGTTCATTCATATAAGAATATGTGTTCCACAACCATTGCTCAGTATATGATTTTTTGACAAATACCGTATCAATAGTCAACATGTCATTAAAATATTGGTCAACATCCAAGTAGTCTCCGCAGGAGAACAATGTCATACCCAATGAAATCAATAATATATATACGTATTTCATAATTTAAATATATTAGAAACTAACTGTTAAACCTAATGTGAAATTTTTCTGGATAGGATATTTGGCGCCATTGTCTTTAGCTAATTCGGGATCCCACCATCCAAAATCATCCCATACACAGAGATTGTTTCCCAAAAAATACACCCTGACTTTTTCCATCAGTAACTTATGAGTCATATGGGAAGGAAATGTATATCCTACTTCCAAATTTTTCAAACGTAAGTATCGGGAATTACGTAACCACCAGGTGGAAGCCATATAGTTATTATTGCTGGTACTACCATACTGCAACCGGGGGAATATGACATCTTGTCTTTCGGTATCAGGAGTTCCCGATACAATTCTGGAAGTCCATCGATTAGACTGATCAGCCACTGCTTTCAATATGTTACCATTTGCACCTGCATAAAATGGAGCTGCACCAATCCCACCTAAGAAAAAGTCACAATTTCCGGCGCCTTGGAACAAAATATTAAAATCAAATCCTTTCCATTGGGCACTGAAGCCTGCTCCATATACAAATTCAGGAGCTGCATTGGTATATCCTATCGGCACAATATCATCATTGTCAACTTTTCCATCACCGTTCACATCTTTGTATTTAATATCGCCTGGTAGTACAGATCCAAATGTTTGCACCGGACTATTATCAATATCCGCTTGATCTGTAAACAGACCCAAGGCAATCAGCCCCCGACTTTGACCCCATCTGTACCCTTTTCTCATTTGATATGGCAAAACATTAGCAGGTTCATCATAATCCAACACCTCTGAATGTGCATACGTGAAGTTTCCACGTACAGTAAACGATACATCTCCTATTTTATCTGAATAGGCTAAAGTACCATCTGTTCCAAGACTTTCCATTTTACCAACATTTGCCCAAGGTATCTGTGATCCGGTTAATCCTACAGTTGAAGGCATATATGTTCGTTGCATGAAAATATTGCTTCGTACATCTTTAAATAAATCTACTGTAGCCGTAAACTTATGGGCAATAGCTAAATCAATACCAACATTGTGCTTTTGGGCCACTTCCCAGGTTAAGTTAGGTGTGCCGATTCGACTAATCGCTATACCACCCATACCATACCGACCAGTTTCTCCAAAGGTATAACCGGCAGCTCCCCCCATAGTAGAAATGTAAGGAAAGCGGAAATATCCGGTTCCTTGATCATCTCCCAATACATCATTACCGACTTCTCCATAAGAATACCGTAGTTTCAAATTTGTAAGCCAGGGAGCATGATCCATAATAAAACTTTCATTCGACACTAACCAACCTAATGCAATAGCTGGAAAAAATCCAAACCGTTCTCCCGGTTCAAAATTTTCAGATCCTGTATAACCGAAGTTAAATTCTGTAAAGTAACGGTCGTGATAAGAATAGGTTGCTCTTCCCGACAAAGCCAGATTACGTTTTGGAACAGCTTTAAATACATTACTTCCTGCATCATTACGAGCATAATCCTGTTGATAATATAGTAACAATCCTGTCACTCGGTGTACACTATTAAATACGCGATCATAGCTAACATTCAGTTCTCCATAATATCTACGATCTCCCCAAGAACTGGTACTCTGTGCTAAAGGAAATCCAGCCATTTGGCGCCTTAATACCATTCGGCCTTTTGAATCGCGTCTTCTTTCCACCGAATACAAATCAGGTAAGGTAGCCCTATTAACATCATTGTAACCATAAGTATCAAATGAAAAACGTCCGTAGAAATTCAATCCGGGAGTAATAAAATCCAAGTTTTGGCGTAAGGCCACATTCGTTTCAAGTTTATTTTCCCACAATGTCTTATACCCAGTTTTATTTAATAATACATACGGATTTACAAATGTTGAGGTAAGGCCTGTCGGAGCTAAGCCATTGCTAAACATAATAGGAACTGTCACAGGAGTAAACGCAGATAATGATTCCCAAACCTGATCGGTAAGAGCTCCAGGCTTGTTTTGATCAGTCAACCAACCTCCCACTCCCAGCTCAACAATTGTGGTCTTCGTCACATTGACATCCACATTGGACCGAAAATTATATCGTTTATAATTGGCATTGGTCGAATAATTATTCAAGCTATAGTCTTTATATAGTCCTTCTTCATTATAATAAGCACCGGAAATATAATACCGAGCAGTAGAGCCCCCCCCGCTCAGATTCAGCATTCCCCTGTAACTAGCAGCCTGGTTTTTTAAGGTTGTATCATACCAATCAACATTGGGATAAATATCCGGGTCGAGATTCCAGTTCACAATCTCCATCTCCGAAGGTGAAAATATAACATCCTGATACCGGGAAAGGCTGGCTTCATTGGCCAGATTACAATATTCCATCGTATTGACATATTTAGGCATACGGGAAGGTGTTACAATACCATATTCAGCTTTAAAGTTAATGTTTACTTTTCCTTCTTTTCCTCGTTTAGTGGTAATAATAACAACCCCATTCGCACCCCGTTGCCCGTAGATAGCAGTGGCGGACGCATCTTTCAATACTGAAAATGATTCAATATCTTCCACATTGATTTCATTGAAATTTCGTTCAATTCCATCTACCAATACTAAGGCCGCAGAACTCGCGCCAAATGTACTGATTCCGCGGATCCAAAATTCAGACTGGTTTTGACCGGGTTCACCGCTTCGTTGAACGGCAATAATACCAGCAACATTTCCGGCTAATGAATTACTTAAATTCGAAGTAGGAACTGTTAAGGTGGCCACATCTACACTGGAAATAGCTCCCACCACACTCACTTTCCGCTGTACCCCCGCTCCGACTACGGTTACTTCATCAATAGTGGTACCTCCGGTAGTCAGTACGACATCAATTTTTATCCGGTTCTGAATAGGTACTTCAACCGAATTATAGCCAATATAACTTATTACTAAGATTTCATTCGGTCCTGTTTTAATTTTATAGTTTCCATCCATGTCTGTTACCGTCCCTAATCCGGGTTGGTTTTTCACCACTACAGAAGCTCCAATCAACGTTTCACCTGTTTCATCCGTGATTGTTCCGGTTACTGTTATTTCCTTTTGTGCAAATGCGGAGAATGAAATCCACAATATACCGATCAAAAGGCTTAATCTTTTTATGTTATCCATCTGTTTATGATTTTTAATAGTCTTACATCAATTATTCGATCACGATTTTTCGGATACGATTATTGTGAGTATCGGCAATATAGAGGGCGCCTTCTTTGTCAACACAAATTCCTTCAGGTGATCTGAAAGTGGCTTTCAATGGCATTCCATCTTGGTATCCTGCTTGTCCGGGAACTCCGGCATACGTACTCATAGTTCCAGCAGGTGTTACTTTGCGGATACAATGATTCTGACTGTCGCAGAACAGCAGGTTTCCCTGGTCATCTACTATCATTTGAGTTGGAGTATTAATTAATGCATTTGCCCCCGTACCTTCTTGATTGCCGGGACTATTCTTCACTCCAACAAATGGCTCCGGATCGCTCAATGTTTTAGCCACTGGATCATAAGCTGCCTTAGTAATGTAATGGTTGTGCTTGTAGGCAATGTACAATGTTCGACCATCCGGAGAAAAGCAAAGACAAACGTCGGAAAACAATCCTAAATTCAGCAGAGCAACTCCGGCCTTATTTGTCTTGTCGTACCGGAAAACAGTACCATTATCCCATAAAGAATATATAATTTCTCCGTCAGCCGGATTAGTTAAAGCACCTGTACAATGTTTTGCTTTAATAAAAGGACGAGGATTCGCGAATCCATTATCGCGTGTCAACGTAAGGACAGCTGTTCCATTCACATTTCGATCCTGAGCATTACCAATCATCAAAGTATCCTGACTTGTTGTAAACTCGCAGGTACGAATAGTAAATACATCTCCTGAAACGCGCCATGGAGTGGTTACTTGATCTAAACGCCGCGAAACAACACGCAATCCCAACTGCCATTCAATGGTATATAGATCATCATCATTGTCGATAGCCATCCACACCGGGTAGGTCAACCAGGCGTCAGCCAAGGTACCATCTACAACTCCACCACTACCATCCGGATTAGTTTGTCCACAAACGGTAGAAACATTTTGCCGAAATAGATATTTAAAATCTATTTCTGATTCGACCAGTTTTAAGTCTGCGCCTTTACCCATTTCCAAGCGTACCTTACCTGTATCGGATCTGGCTGCAACTACCGCATAAATCCGTTGATCGTTCACACCAATTACTGGAGCCGGTATATCATTCACAAATACTTTAACCAACGAGGTATCCGAACCAAAGTTCTCCCCAAACAAGATTAATTGTGTACCCACCCCTCCTTCTTCCGGTATGAATTTATTAAAGACTACCGATTGGGAAGGATCATACTTAGGCTTAACCAACGTGTTGTCATCGTCGCTACATGCGACAATCAACAAACCAAAGGAGATGACAGAAATTAAAAATTTCCCGATCGTCCTTTTTTTCACTAAATGTGCTTGTGTTTTTCCCATTGTTCTTTTCTTTTTAATTAGTTAATTAGTTTAAATTTTTAATTAGATTTATAAAAAATACGCGAAATTTTGCAAAACAAAGGCATGTGACCTGCATTAACAAGTCATTAATGTTTCATTAATTTCCAAAAAAAGAGGAAAATTTATTCTCCGGTTTGCTTTACTTTATAGCCAATTGAACCATAGTAAAGAAGATAAATTTCTCCGATAAGAACTAAAATCCAGGTATATTTCCAATTGCCTCCCATAAAATCGGCAATCATCCCCTGAAAAAGCGGAATCAATGACCCTCCGATCACTCCGATCATCAAAGTCCCGGATGCTTTTGAAGTGTATTTTCCCAATTTATCAATAGATAACGTGAAAATAGAAGACCACATAACTGAATGAAATAAACCAACGGCAACCAACAACCATGGATTTGCTAACAACATAGAAGCCAGGACTAACAAGGTCGCGAAAAATGACCCGACAGTTAATTGAATATTGGCCGGTACTTTACTTAATGTAGAACAAATAAGTCGTCCGACCAACATGCCCGTCCAGTACAGGAAAGCCATTTTGACAGCTGCCTGGGCAAAAGAACCTCCCAAACTTTCGGCGTAAAGATTAATGTTGGCACCAATCGCAACCTCTACACCCACATAAAAGAAAAGCGCAATCACTCCCAAAGTCAAATGAGAAAAAGACCAGATACTTTTTTCCAACCTGGCTCCCGACTCATTGGTTGTTCCTGCTATCTGCGGTAAATTCAGCCTGTTCACCACAAATGTTACAATACCGATCACCACCATTAAACCGATGAAAGGTATAATTAATTGACGGAGGGAAATCTGATCCAATGCTAATCCGCCAAAAATGACTCCGGATACAAAATACGGAGCCGAAGTAGCTCCTATCGAGTTACCGGACCCTCCTATCATCTGCCGCTGTACCGCACTGGTGCCTTTGACGGAGCATGCAATCAGATAAGGATTGATGACTATTTGCAAAATAGCAGCGGCCGCCCCTACAACATATGACCCAAAAAGAAAAATAAAAAATGCAATAGGGATAGAGCCGCTGCCAATGGAAAAATATACGGGAGTATAAATATGTTGCAATACAGCCAGTTCAAATATAAGTAAGCCGCCTATTAATATAGCCAGTCCTCGTACCAACGTTTTTTTATAACCATACTTATCGGTCCACCGGGTACCGATCCCACTGGTAAGCGGATAAGCCAAAAACCAGATAAAAGTGATCAGTACAGTCAGCGTATTGATCATATCGCCGGCATTATTTAACAGTGATGCTTTCAATGGCCCTTGAAATTGTTGGTTCACAACTGTTAAAAATCCGACAAAAAAGAACAGTACCACCATCGTGATAAAGGGGCCGACATAACTTACCTGTGCTTGCTTAGTTGAGTTTTCCATGGCATTTGTTTTAGATCAACGCTTTTTTTATTTTGTATTACTTACAGTTAAACTTTTTATCAACTGAATCTCTTCATCTTTATAGGGCTGAAAATCTTTTGTAAAAAGATCATGTTGCCATAATCCGGTATATGGAAGCATTTCAGGTTTAAATCCCCAGGGAAGATGAGTCTGTGTTTTCCCGTTTACCAATCCCCAGTTCATACATCCTACATTTTCTTGTTTGAACAGAGGCATGATATCTTCAATCGTCGATTTGATCGGACGATTCAACCATTCGGTGCAAATAATAGGACGATTGTTTACTTTTAAGCGTTGAATAAATGCATTTGTATGCTCTTTATCAGCATAGCAATGGAAAGTGGTTATATCGGAATAAGAGTTAATAATATCATTCAATGCTTTATCTTCATTCCAGATTCCCATGGTCAGCGGCTGCGAAGGGTTAACGGTCTGCGCCCATTCAAAAACTTTTTTCACAAGAGGCAGACTTCTGAATCCCAAACCGCTGTTGGTAGGTTCATTATATAAATCCCAGACAAAAATACGGGGATCATTTTTAAAACGATTCATCACATCTTTGACATATTTTTCCAATTTAGGATGAAAACGCTGATCTATCACCATCGTGTGCCCGGGAGACGGAGACCAGGCCCAGGCATACCAGCCTTCCAGCGGTTCTACTTGTTTGCCGATCACCGGATCCGTATTGACACCAAAGAAACAATCATCAAAGAAGCAAGGCATTACTTTTACCCCGTATTTATCACATATACCTAAAAACTTATCGAGCGTTTTCAAAAAATAAGCAGGATCATCTTCATATACTGCATATTGCAATACCACTCGTGCACAGTTATACCCGATACTCCGGGCGAGTTTCATTTCTTTTTCAATTAACTTAGGATTAAAACTGGTTTTATCCCATAACGCCGTATAATTAATAGCATCGGACGGAATATAGTTCATCCCGCACATCCAGGGTAATTGCTTATACCATTCGTTTGCCTGAGCTTCCGACCACCGTGGAGCTTGTGCAACGGCAACAGAAATGCTTACAACAATTAAACCGATAATCAAACTTATTTTTTTCATTTCTTTCATTTATTAATTCTCAATTCTCAACTCTCAATTCTCAATTCTCAACTATTAAACTCCTCCAATGCCCGGTAAAAAGCTTCAATATTTTCAAACGGCACATGAGGAGGTGTATCGCATCCGCTGGATAATACATAATTTTTCCAGGTTTTAGTCTTTTCAAGTAAATCCAATGTTTCGTTATAAACGGCTTGGGCCGATGAATTCCGGAACAGTCCGGCCGGATCCAGGTTACCCATTGCCAATATATTGGAAGGACATTCTTTGAGCGCTTCCACCATATCAATTTTGTTTCCAAAATGTAATGCCGCTGCTCCTGTTTCAACCATGGCCGAGGTACAATGTCCTGTATTACCGCAATTGTGAAGTACAATCATGAAATGATCATCCTGAAGCTTTTGCACAATGGGTTTTATGTATTGGGATGAAAACTGTGAACAATCATCATTGGAAATCAATCCCGCCGCCGGTTCTGCCATGATGACTCCATTCACGCCCTGCGCCTTAATGGCTGTGCAATATTGGAGAATAAATTCACTGCATTTTTGCAATAATAATTCGATGACTTCTGTTTCTGTATAAATACCCAACATAATTTCAGTCATGCCATACAAACGTCCGGCTAATGAAAACGGGCCGATACATCCGGCAAATACCGGTTTATTGGTAATACACTGCGCTGTCAGTCGATTCGCTTTTAGATATTCCTGAACCCTGCCCTGATTCAGACCAGGCACTTGTAATTTGGTTACAGAATCAAGATCAAACACTAAACGATCAGTTACGGTAGGAACTTCATCTTCCGGAAAACTTACCTCTGCACCAAAGGCTTCCGCCTCTACCGTTAAATCCATAATAACGGTGCTGGCCGCGGCAGGATAAGTTTGATCCAATTTTTGAATGGCTTCAAAATGCTTCTGACCATCCGTGACTGCTTCCCTGATAGAATAGCCACACATTTCAATCCCCGGATGGGTCATGATGGGAATGGCAAGCCGTTGGGATCCGCCAATGACCTCTGCAGTCCATTTTTCCATGTTAATCATATTACTTCTCTTTTTTTAAAACAATTTTTATTACTACATACATCACATCGATAAGGCTGAGGTTGCAGCACTTCTCCTAATCCAAAGAATCCACTGACCGATTTGACAGGCGTCATTAAACAAGATGCATTTAACGAAATACCACAGGGGCGATCGGGAAACAAGGCAAACAATTTTTGCTGTTCCTGTATATTCCAACCACAATAACCCGGACTATAAGGTAAGGTATGGCGAAACCCCGACTCTGCGTTGAGTAATTTATCAATTTCGCTTACACAAGCTTCCGCAATTACACTTCCAATAGCATCGGCGATAAATTCTTTGACAATGTCACCGGAGGAACGCAGTTGGTGTATATACTGATCATATTCTAATCCGGCAGTAGCTGTAAACCAGCAGGCATGCGATATTCCCGATAAATAGGAAGCTATTATTTTCCCGATATGAAATACTTGTCCCCTGGATGCCAAATGGGATGCATCGACCATTTGGACGGGTTCTATACAGTACATATACCGGGGAATACAAATCGTCTGAGCCTCTTCCAATACTTGAATAACCATGTCCCGAACGGGTTGCTCCGGGACATGGTCGCGATAACCCATAGAAAGATAAATCTCTCTAACTTCAATCTTCAACCCGGATATGTCTAACTTATTATAATTCAATGTTTTCAAGAAAGTATTTCTTTGGCCAGTGTTACGGCGGCATTTGCATTCGAACTATATCCGTCTGCACCTATTTGTTTAGCAAAAGCTTCATTGACAGGAGCTCCTCCGATCATCACTTTTACCTGATCTCTTAATCCGGCAGCCTTCAACGCCTCAATTACCTCTTTCATATAATTCATAGTGGTAGTCAACAGGGCCGACAGGCATAGGATATCTGCATGATGTTCTTTGACAGCTTCAACAAACTTATCGGCAGAAATGTCCACTCCCAGGTTTATAACTTCGAATCCGCATCCCTCCAGCATTGAGGCGACAAGATTTTTTCCGATGTCATGCAAATCCCCTTTGACGGTGCCGATCACTAACTTGCCCAGCGAAACGGCTTTTACGTCCTTCATTAATGGTTTTAATATCTCTAAGCATCCTTTCATTGCCCTGGCCGATAAAAGCAAATTAGGAACAAAGGCTTTTCCTTCTTCAAACCGGATGCCGATTTCTTCCATTCCTTTAACCAGGTAATTATTAATAATGTCCTGAGGCAACATACCGGCATCAATGCCTTCTTGGGTAAGAGCAACAGCCTGTTCTAATTTTCCTGTAATTATAGCATCTTTTAATTGATTTAAATCATTCATGGTCTTTTTTATTTAAGTTGTTTTTGAGCAATATCTATAAACGCTAACATATTTTCAAATGGAGTATCCCCTTCCACCGAATGAGAAGGAGAGAAAATATATCCACCCTCTTTTCCTAATTCCAATAAACGGTTGGACTCGTCGATCACATCCTGCTTTGTTCCGAAAGGTAATGTCTTTTGCATCGATAAACCACCGTGGAAGGCAAGCCGTCCGCGATAACGGGGAAGAATTTCATATACATCCATGACTTCGGGTTGGAAAGGATTAAAACTGTTCAATCCTATATCTGCCAAATCATCGAATAATTCGTCCACATCGCCGCAGCTGTGAATCATTACATATTTTCCGGCTTTGCGTACATGTCCGTACATACGCTTCAAACGAGGATAGATAAATTCTTTCCACATATCATATCCCATAATCAAACCTCTTTGTTGCCCCCAGTCATCGCCAAAATAAACAGCATCGATGTCATACTCAAGCGCTTTATCCACTTGTGCCATATTGTAGTCACAAATGGCATCGAGCAATTGATGTACAAAATCCGGATTAATGATAAAGTCCATCAACAGGTTTTCTATTCCACGTAATGTCCAGGCTCGTTCGTATAGAGAAAAACCGATTTGGAAACAACGGAACATATCCGGTTTTTTTGCAATTTCCGGTTCAATATTTTCAAAGAAACGAGGATCTAATGGATTGGGGAATGTATAACCTTCCAGGGTAGGGTTTTCAAGCACACATCCTTTCACATCGCCGATGTCTTTGTCGATGCTTCGATCCCACACTACTTTAAATACATCTTGATACAGGTTATTTCCGAGATTTTCAAAGAAGCCGATATCGCTTCCCAATTGCAGAATGTGGTTGCCTAACACCGGATCTAAATCATCCACTCCATAATATTTCTCCAATGCCTCTTTGGGTTCTTGGGTAAATTTAAAAGACCAGGGCACGTAAGGCGGTTTTTTTCCGTCTAAGACGAGTTTGATTACATCACGTTTTGTCATGTTATTTGATTTATAATTGTAAATAATTTGCCATTAAAATTCATGCAAATATATTTTTGCTCCATTAACAACTCATTAAACTTTCATTAAAATTGCCTATTTTTAGAAAAAAAATTCATTAAAATTGTAATTTGGAGCAATTTTATATGTTTTTTGACGAAAAAAGACTATTTTTTTTCTGAAGAGAGGTTACTTTAAAAATCGAAACGGTCTTCAAATCGCTTACCATTTGTAAACTGTTCGAAGACCGTTTTTATTATTGAAATCGTTTTTTTAACTTTATTGGAGTTCCAATAATACCACTGATTTTGAAGGAAGAGTAATGGTTAAATTATTTTTATTCAGTTTTGCATTCTTAAATTCTGTCACTCCCACTAATTTCGGGTTGTCAAAAGTATTATGATCATTAATCTGAGCAGAAGTCAGGACTTGCCCGGTTACATTTTTCACATTCAAACCGGCTATATCACAAGTAACGGTTTGAGTTTTGTGAGGATCTGCATTAGTTAATGTAATGTGCACCTTTCCTTGTTTATCTTTAGATGCAGAAGCCGTTACAGCATCCATTGTCCGGCCGTTTATTTCATATTTGGCGCTTTCAATAGCTATTGGCAACATCAGGGCGTCCTGATGCACTTTATACAGGTAAAAAGTCCAGTAAGTCGGTGTTAATACCATTTTTTCTTTATCTGTAAGAATGACCGATTGCAATACATTGACCATTTGGGCGATGTTGGCAATCCGCACCCGGTCGCAATGCCGGTTAAAAACATTCAGTGTAATGCCCGCTACAAGTGCATCGCGCATGGTATTTTGCTGGAACAAGAAACCCGGATTTGTTCCCGGTTCCACATTATACCAGACTCCCCATTCATCGGGAACTAATGCCACACGTTTTTCGGGATCATATTTATCCATAATGGCAGAATGTTTATTTACCAACTCTTCCATAAAAGCAGCTCTTTCAATCGTGGTAAAATATTCCGCTTCATCAAATTGGGTAGCGGAACCTTTATCGCCCCAGGTTCTCGGAATCGTGTAATAATGCAAAGAAAGTCCCTGCATTTGATTTTTTGCTTTTCCCATCAATGTTTCTGTCCAATGATAATCTTCGGAGTTTGGGCCACCGGCTATTTTATACAGGCGATTATCTCCATAGCTCCGGCAATATACAGCAAAACGACGATATAAATCGGCATAATATTCCGGCAACATGTCTCCTCCGCAACCCCAGTTTTCATTACCGATACCAAAAAATTTTACTTTCCATGGTTTTTCCCGTCCGTTTTGTTTACGCAGATTAGCCATCGGGCTTTCTCCGTCGAAGGTCATATATTCAATCCATTTCGACATTTCTTCCACGGTACCGCTACCCACATTGCCACAAATATAGGGTTCACAACCTAACTGCTCGCATAAATCCAGGAATTCATGCGTTCCGAAACTATTATCTTCGACCACGCCTCCCCAATGGGTATTAATCATTTTCGGACGATTTTCGCGCGGGCCGATCCCGTCGCGCCAGTGGTATTCATCGGCAAAACAGCCGCCAGGCCAACGCAGATTAGGAATATCAATGGCTTTCAGCGCTTCCACCACGTCTGTCCGGATTCCACGCACATTGGGAATGGAAGAACCTTCCCCTACCCAAATACCTCCATAAATACAATGCCCCAAATGTTCGGAAAAATGACCATAAATGTGTTTATTAATGGTGTATTTTCCATCATTGGCGTTGACTGTGATTTTACTTTGTTGAGCATTGACAGCTCCAAAGAAAACGAATAAAACAAAGAATAAAAGATTTTTTCTCATGATAAATTCATTTAAGTTACTGATTATAAATTATTTTTCTTACATGGTATTCTCAATATCGTTAGCGAATGTGGTTCAAACGAATAATCAAAGGTCGATTTTACTTTGAAATCCGTTTCTTGCGGAATAATCTTATTGGGTTCCCCGAATGAATTTTCGGCCAATTTATCGGCATGAGACAGGCAAATAATTTTTCCATCCGTCCCTAATGATTGTACATGCTGCAATTGTACAGAAGTATTCCATGGCGTATCTTCTCCGTTCACCACTTTTATTACCACTTCTTCTTTCGCTTTATCATAACCGGATACGACATAATGCCGCGGATCATTTTTACAGGTATATTCATAGACCAGTTCTCCATCCAGGAAACAACTCCAATGATTCCCTTCAATTACAATTTTCACATCATACCAATGATTCATTTGAACAGGGTATTCTACCCGGTAGTCAAACAGGGAAGTGTTGCTATGATCGGTAATTTCCCGGAATAAAACAGATTCATTGGTGTGACTGCCGATATCAGCCATAAAATAATTCCAGTCATCTTTTCCTCCGAATAAAATGCGAAATCCCTGAACTCCCCCATCTCTTCTGGCTTTCAATTCGATGGTGCAATCTTCAAAAGAAAAGCCATTTAAGATGGCTAAAGCATCGCCGGGTTGTTTTTGCTGTTTTGCCATACCATTTTCGACCAGCCATTCTCCACGCAACGGATTCCACTTGTCAGCCCAATCCGAAAAATCGGTCTCATACACCACTTTGCCTTGTTGGGTGATTTTCAATTCTTTGAAAGATGCGCAGGTATTGTCAGAACCCAAACCGATAAATCCTTTGGATTGATAAGGCCGGGAAGGCGTCACAGGAATTAACTGAGTGGCAAGATTGACATCCGGTCGATTATGAGAAAATAATTTCAATACATGATAATTGGTTCGTCCGTAAACCGAATCATTTTTCAGCACAATTAAATGGTCTTTGCCATGTGCCGCATTTTCCAATAAAGGGGCATAAGAAACCATTTTTATCTTATCCCCATTCCGTTCCACGCCCGTCAAGAAAGCGGCCTCCGCCAGGGACGAATTCAGGTTGGACCCTCCAATCGCAGCATATTCACCCACATATACATGATAAGGGTAGCCGGCCGGAAGTTTATCATAAACATCAGCGTTATTATAAAACCATCCGGCCGTTTCGTAATAATGCGGATCAATGATATCCACCTGTTCGGCATTGGCCAGATATTTGCTGAACATCAATGCGCATATAATTTTCAGATCAGGATATTGCGCCCGGATGGCTTTATAAAAACGGTTATAATTAACCGCATACATCTGTCCGATGTTTTCATTTCCGATTTCTATATATTCCAATGGAAATTTACCGGGATGTCCGTTTTGCGCTCGCATTTTTCCCCAGGTGGTCGTAGTGTCTCCAAGGGCGTATTCAATCGCATCCAAGGCTTCCTGAATCAAATCATCCAATTGGTTTGCATTGCAAAAATCTCCATTCCGGAACAAACACGACATTCCTGCGTTACAGACAAACATTCCTTTTGCGCCTGTATCTTCACAAAACTGAAGAAATTCATGGTATCCAAAACCATAAGTACTCCGGTATCCCCATAAGTTGTATTCTCCGGGGCGGGTCACCGGGTCACCGATAGTTTCCTTCCATTTGACACGGTTTTCAAAGGTCAGTCCTTCTACTATACAGCCTCCCGGCCATCGTACAAAAGCCGGTTTGAGATCGGCTAACATTTCCGCGACATCATTTCTCAATCCATTCGGATGATTGTGAAACGTTTCACGGGGGAAAAGCGACACATAGTCAACCAATACCGGTTCTTGATTATCAAATGTCAAAACGAGTTTCAAATCGTTGGCGGTTACATAAGAGGTAAAAAAAGTGGTATATTTTTGCCATTTTCCATGGTCTTCAGCCATCACCCCTGCTGTCCAGACCGATGTACCTTTTGTATCTACCAACTCAATTTGAAAAGCGCCCTGATAACCTTTCGGATATTTTAAATGTATGGTCATGGTATAATCCTCTCCTTTTTTGAGAGCAATGCCCCAATACCCGGAATTCATCAGCCGCACCAGTCCTTTGGATTTACCGGCAGCAATAGATAGTGCATGTGGAGTAGCCGGATGCAATGGCTCATTCGATACGATTGCATATTCGGGCGTACTTCCGTCTTCATTTTCCACTGTCCACCCATCCATATATAGACTGTCGTCCCATGGGATTTTAAAATGATTGATGGAATCATTCGAATAGCACGGCTTAGCGGCGGCTACTGCCGAATTATTAATCACTTGCGTTCCGGAGGGAGGCGTCCCATCTTCAAAACCACGGTTCCTGATCATTTCGGCGTACAACCCGCCATCGCCCGAATGGGTTATTTCTTCAAAAAAAATCCCATAAAGAGACGGTGAAATTTCAGCGCCTTCCCTGGCAACATCGATTAGAATTGCATCTTTTTTATTCGTAGTACACGATAACAAAAAGAATAAACAAACCGCAAGAACATTCCACTTCTTCTTTTGCATAATTAATATTTTTTATAAAATTGCTTCAAAGATAACACAGAAGTGTAAACAGGACATTAATAAAATATTAATATTCGGTTTTTTTGCATTAATTTTAAAAAAATTTTTCCAAAAAGGCCATTTTAATGAATTATTGCTACTTTTATTAATGCTATTCTCTTTTCTTTGCATATAAAATTTTAAATTTTAAAAATCATGAAGCGTACCTTGCAATTTCTTTTCTTTTTCATTTTTACGGGATTTGTTTCCTGTTCTACAGAACAACAAAAATCTACGGGTAACCAATGCATCGATTATGTGGATACATATATCGGAACAGGAGGCCACGGTCATACTTTCCTGGGGGTAACAACACCTTTCGGAGCAGTACAACTGGGACCCGGCAATTTCAATAAAGGTTGGGACTGGTGTTCGGGATACCATTATTCCGATTCTATCGTGATCGGTTTCGCTCACTTGCATTTGAGCGGTACAGGATGCAGCGATACCGGAGATATTCTATTCATGCCTTATACCGGGGAAAAACAAACACAACCCGGTAGCCAGGATAATCCGGATGCCGGTTATGCGTCCCGTTACAGTCACGACAGTGAAACGGCCAGACCTGCGTATTATTCGGTCCAATTGGATGACTACAATATTAAGGTGGAATTAACGGCTACCGAACGGGTGGGTTTTCACCAATATACTTTTCCTGATGATGTGGAAGAAAAACATATTATCATCAACCTGAAAGATGCCAATGGCGACGACCGCCCTGTAGAAACATTTCTGGAACAGACCGATCGCCATACAATCCGGGGGTATCGTTTTTCTACGGGATGGTCTAAAGCGCAGGAAGTATTCTTTACGGCTATTTTTTCGGAGCCGGTACAATTGGAATTATATGATGATAATGAACCGAAAACGGGAAGTGCATTAAAATCTGCCGGCGTAAAAGGAATCCTCTCTTTTGATAAACTGGTAAAACAAATGCAGGTAAAAGTCGGATTATCTCCCGTCAGTATGGAAAATGCACAAAAAAATATCGAAGCTGAAATACCGGCATTCAATTTTGATGAAATCGTGAACCAAACTAATGGAAAATGGAACCGCGAATTGAGTAAGATCAATATAGAGACCCCTGATCCGGCTCTTAAAAGAACATTCTATACGGCTATGTATCACGCATTTATCGCTCCTAACCTATTTAACGACCATCACAAAGATTACAGAGGTGCAGATAAGAAAGTATATACCCGGGCTACGTTCAACAATTACACCGTTTTCTCCCTTTGGGATACCTATCGTGCAGCTCATCCCTTATATACATTGGTACAACCCGAACGGGTGCCGGATTTTATTCAATCGATGCTGGCTATTTTTGACCAGACTAATTGTCTTCCGGTATGGCACTTATACGGGTCTGACACAAAAGAAATGATTGGGATCCAATCCGTTCCCGTGATAGCAGACGCTATACACAAAGGCTTTTCTTTTGATTATGAAAAAGCGTATCATGCGATGAAAACGTCTATGTTGAGCGATTATAAAGGATTAAATTTTGTTCGCGAAATGGATTATATCCCTGCGGATGAACAAAAAGAATCGGTGGCCAAAGGATTGGAATATGCCATTGCCGATTGGGGAATTGCACAGACTGCCAAACAATTGAAAAAGGAAGAAGATTTTATGTTATTTTCCAAACGGGCCAAAAACTACCGGTATTACTGGGACAATACAACTCATTTTTTCAGGGGAAAAACTAAGGCCGGGTTATGGACTGAGCCCTTTAATCCTATCCGTTCAAGCCACCGCAACGATGACTATTGCGAAGGCAATGGCTGGCAATATACCTGGTTAGTGCCACAAGATGTGGAAGGACTGATCGGACTATTCGGTTCCGGAGACGCTTTTGTCAATAAACTCGACAGTTTATTTGTGGTAGAAGGCGATATGGGAGACGAAACTTCCCCCGATATTTCGGGATTGATCGGGCAATATGCCCATGGAAACGAACCGGGTCATCATACCATCTATTTATATGCTTTTGCCGGACAACAATGGAAAACGGCTGAAAAAGCAAGGTATATCCTGACAAAAATGTATAAAGATCAGCCAAATGGATTGGATGGTAATGAAGATTGCGGACAAATGTCTTCCTGGTATATTTTTTCAGCATTAGGATTTTATCCCGTTAATCCGTCAAACGGAGTATATGTATTCGGCAGCCCGTTGTTTGACAAAGCGACTCTATCCCTGCCCGGCAATAAAACATTTGAAATCGAGACGGTCGGTAATAAGCCGGAAAACATGTATATTCAGTCGGTTGAATTCAATGGCCAGCCCTACACCAAAAGTTTTATTACTCATCAGGATATTATGCAGGGAGGAAAGATTACATTTGTAATGGGTAGCGCTCCTAATAAAACATTCGGGGCGGCTCCGGAGGATAGACCAATAAATGGGAAAAATACGTTTTAACAAACAACGCAAACATATAATATATGAAAACATGCCATTTGTTTTTTCTTTCATTGGTGCTGGGATGTCCGTTATCTGCCCAACACAAGCTCGAAAGCCGGTTGAATAACTTCCGTGCAGAGGATGAAATCATCAAACAGCAGGTCGATTACAAAGATCCCGGACGTTCGGGCAAAAATGTGTTGTGGGATTTCAGCCGGCTTCATCCGGTCAATCCCGAATACAGCCTGACTTATATGCCACCCCTGCTCGAAGATGAAACAACCATTGTAATGGGAAAAGACACCTTATGGAAAGCGGAGGTTGATCCGGCAAACCTGACGATCGGCGTCGAACATGGTACCATGTATTATTACCAACTCAAAGGGGATTCCCTGTTGTTGCTCGGACATGAAAACCCACTCACCCTGATGCATCACCGGCAACCGGTATTACTCATGCGCTATCCGTTCGGATATGGCGATAGCCTGTCCACCCATTACCATTCCGATGCTTTGTATTCTTCCAGCCACCTGATACAAACGCGAGGTGACCTGTCTGTGCATGGAGATGCTTACGGCATGATGATATTGCCGAATAAAGATACATTGCTCCAGGTAATACGTGTTCGCACAGTACAACATATTGCAGACCGGGATACCATCAGGCAGGAAGGAGACACCCCGTTGAATATGGAAATAGAAACCTGCCGCTGGTACGCAAAAGGATACCGCTACCCGGTATTTGAAACTACCCGCACCACCAACCTGCACGATAGTATCCGTAGCGAAAGCTTTTCCACGGCCTTTTTTTATCCGCCACAGGAACATTACTATTTGGAGGAGGATGAAGCGAACCGGAGGGTATTGGAGAAGGAAAATAATGAAGATAATGAAGGACATACAAATCCGTGGGAAGGATTAACCTATAATTTTTACCCTAATCCTGTAATCAATAACCTGGAAATGGAGTTTTTCATGCCGCGGGAGGGCCATGTACGCATGCAGATGATCAACCGGATGGGACTGACGATTTGGAAAGAAGATTTTGGGACCTGGTCCCCGGGTACCCATACCACATCGGTCTTTATGGCTTCTTTCGGGAAAGGAGAATATATCCTCAATATCTGGTTAGATGATTATCTGATCGGGGAAAAAATTGTAAAACGGTAAAAATTCCAAATAATAAAATACAATTCATGATGAAAAAATTAGTGTTATACACCCTTGCATGTATTTTGTTGCCCGGATTCACACTTGCTCAAAGTAAAAATTACAATTATGTGATGGTCAGCACAAAAACCAACGAAGCCGGAACTACTTCATTGGATGTGATCCAATACTTTGACGGCATGGGAAGACTGCGCCAAACGGTACAAAATGGCATTACTCCCTTGAAAAAAGACCTGGTCATTGTCCAGGAATATGACAACCTCGGACGCGAATTTAAAACCTGGCTGCCGGGTATTGGTTCCGGGAACGGAGTATGGACTACGCCCGGTACGGTGCAATCAAGCGCTAAAACCCTGAATGACAACGACAGCGAGCCTTTTTCATACCAGGTGATTGAAAATTCTTCTCTCAACCGGGTACAGGAAGCATACGGACCGGGGGCAGACTGGCATACTAAAAAGAAAGGCGCTAAAACATCCTACTCTTGTGCTGCGGCAAACACGGTGCAACTATATACCGTATCCAATGGCATCTTATCTAAAAATGGATATTACGCTGCAAATCAACTGTATGAAACTCAATATATTGATGAAAACGAAGCTAATATTACGTTTGAATATACGGATAAATCAGGTCGGAAAATCCTTTCCAGAATACAAGTCCCGTCAGAAGCAAACGCAAACTATTATACTTACTTTGTATATGATAATTTCGATAACCTGTGCTATGTGATTCCCCCGGCGGCGGCTGACGCCTTATCGGCAAGGACGGGAACCATCAGCGACAACGACGATACTCTGAAAAAATACGTTTACCTTTATAAATATGACGACCGTAACCGGTGTACTTCCCTACGCCTGCCGGGCACAGAATGGAAATACATGGTTTACGACATGGCCGACCGGTTGGTTCTCTCTCAAGACGGCGAACAACGTAAAAGCAATAACTGGACGTTTAATAAATACGATGCCTTCGGACGAATGATTCTCTCAGGAATCTACAACACCACCGCATCCCATGGTAACCTGTGTTATCAATTCAAGAATCTGGCTGTAATCGAAGAACGGGGTACAGGAACCATGGGATATACCTGGAATAAGGCGCCGGTGGTTGCAGAAACCAATATCCTGGTGGCAAATTATTACGATCACTATGATGGATTGTCAAATTCCCCCGTGATGGGAACAGATTTGAATTATGCGAGTAAAACAGGGTATGGAGTACGTTACATTAATCCGGATTGTAATATTTGTTCTGCTAAAGGCAAATTAGTACAAACCATTGTAAAACTTCTCGGCAATTTTAATAAAATTTATACCCGGATGTATTATGATGAAAGGGGACAACTCATTCAAAAGAGAACTGCTAACCATGGTTATGTGAATGACCATGAATATTATACCTACAATTTTTCAGGACAGGTAACACAAAAATTGGTAGAACATAAAATATCATCTATACAAGGTGGAGAAAAAACAGAGTTTTATACCTACGATTATGATCATGCCGGACGGTTAGTGAAAACAAAACACAGTGTGGGATCTTACGGATCTACCGGAGGAACCCCGATAACATTAGCCGAGAACACATACGATGAATTGGGACGGTTGAAAACAACCATGCCGGCCGACAAAACAACATTAAAAACAACCTATACCTACAATGTACGTTCCTGGATGAAAGAGATAAAAAATTCGGTGTTCATGGAATCTCTTTCTTATAATATAGTCGCTTCCGGCGTTACCCCCTGTTACAATGGCAATATTGCTTCAATATATCGTCAGCTTTATATGGATGGTGGTACATATACTTTTTCCTATGATGGATTATCCCGGTTGAAAAAAGGCGTCTATATGGCGACATTTAGAGAAAATTGGTATGATGAATCGCTGGGATATGATAAAATGGGAAACGTTACCAGTATCAACAGGAAGTCTGCCGGAAGTGTTATTGACAACCTGACCTTCAGTTACAATGGGAACCAAATGCTCACGACGAAAGACCTGGGGACTAATTCCCTACTGGCTTCTTCATACGATTTCAAAAATTATTCCGGAGGCAGCACAACTGTAAAGTATGAGTACAATACTAACGGATCGCTTGCAAAAGACCCCTACAAGGGAATGACTATACAATACAACGAAGTAAACCTACCTTCGGTCATTGATGTACCGGCTGTAAAAGGAAAAATACAATATATTTACAGTGCGACCGGAGAAAAGGTACAACAAAAAGTAACTTACAATCCCGAGCTATCGCTCGATCCGTTGCAAAATACGAATCCCAATGTGGGAAATACCACCCGGACTATCACCACCGATTATGTAGGAAACCTGATTTTTAACAGTAGCCTTTCTAAAATATTGCTTCCCAATGGCTATTGTGATGCCACTGGAAGTAAATATTATTTTTATATCCAAGATCATCTGGGAAATAATTGTATGGTAGTTGACGCTGCAGGAACAATAGTACAGAAAACCGACTATTATCCTTTTGGAATGCCTGTTAAAGAAGCAACAGGATATGACAAACAACCCTACAAATACAATGGCAAAGAATTTGACACCATGCTGGGGCTGAACTTGTACGATTATCTGGCTCGGTTGTATGATCCGGCAGTGGGGAGATTTACGACAATGGACCCGCTGGCGGAGAAATATTATTCAACTTCGCCGTATGCCTACTGTGGTAATAATCCGGTGAGTCGGATAGATCCCGATGGCAAAGCATGGTGGTTTGCTATCCCTATTATTGCTGGACTGTTACTTGAATCACAACCGGTGAATGCTCCTACTACAAATTATGCTGCGGATAACCAAGCCATGCAAGAAGCCTGGTCAGAGTATAATACTGGAATTGTGTCTTCTTTAGTTCCTGTAGGTGGAGCCGTACCAGCTGTTTCGACCAAGGTTGCGATAAAAGAAGTAATCAAACAGGAAATAAAACGGGAGGTAAAGGCAGAAGTTAAAGAACAGGTCAATAAAGAAATTAAAAATGAGTTTGGTTCCAAAGGCAAACCGGATCATCAGGCAAAAGTAAAGGAATTGGAAGTAAAAGCAGAACAAGAAAATCCGGGAATGAATATTGTCCGTGAAAAGAAAATCAACGCAGAAGGCTCCAATAGAAGACCTGATGTACAAGTGCAAGACCCCCAAACTAAAAAAACGACAAAAGTATATGAAGCCGAAAGAAACCCGAATAGTCAACGTAATTTAAAACGAGAAGAAGAATACAGGAAATTGGGAATAGAATATGAAACACATAAAGTAGGAGGAAATTGATTATGCCGGAAATGCAATTTTATATTACAGATGAAGAAAGAATGGATCTATTTGAATTTATATCAAAAAATAATGGTTTCTTCGTTCCTAAGTTAATATATGATACGCCCAAAATAAAACAGATACAAACCAAAGAGGAATTGATAAAATGTATATATGCTCAAGTTATTGGATTTTTTATTCTTTCTCCTTGTTTTCAAATAGAACCTCTTACATTTCATCAATTCGATGATGAATATGAATGGTGCAAATTCAAATATTCTCTCAATCAGCGAACAGGTGGTCCATATATCGCTGTTGGATTTTTTCGTGGTTTTGCCGATGATGCTCCAATAAAGTATAAATGCACTGAAATTTTTTATTATGCCCGTTATTTACATTATGATTGGGAGACCAATTTTGGTGAATTCCCGGCAACAGAAGAATTGAAAGCATATTATAAAATGATAGTGAATTTTTTAAAATCGAAGTGCAGACAAATTATCGCAAAAAATGGTAAGAAATATTGGGTGAGCAGGTCTTTATCTGAAGATGAAATTTTATAAATGTGTAGAACTCCAATAAGGTATAAGCAAAAATGTAGTCATATGTTCGGCAAAAAAACTGATTTTGTCGTGTTAAAAACAAGGATCCAGCCTTGTAATATATTATTTGACAGATAAATATGAAATTTTACATCCATATATTGTTAGTTGTACTTTTCCTATGTCTTGCCAACGCAGAAATGGGCGCTACCGCTATTGGTAATAACAATTCAGAAGAGATAAGTCTCCAACTCAACGAAGTAAATTTTCTTGATGTCGGGAATACCACTCCCACCCTTACAACTGACTATTATCCTTTTGGAATGCCTTTTAAAGAAGCAACAGGATATGACAAACAACCCTACAAATACAACGACAAAGAATTTGACACCATGCTGAGGCTGAACTTGTACGATTATCTGGCTCGGTTGTATGATCCGGCAGTGGGGAGATTTACGACAATGGATCCGCTGGCGGAGAAATATTATTCAACTTCGCCGTATGCTTACTGTTTGAACAACCCAGTGAAATACATTGACCCAACAGGAAAAATAATAGTACTATTTAATGTCAACAGTTCGTTCAAAACACAAATAAATAACTGATTAACAGCAAAATAAGATGTAAATTATTTGGAAAAAACCGCAGGAATTCGTACCTTTAAAGCAATGATTACCAGTCTATTGCTTACGATATGACCCCTGCGATTTA
>JAVBKX010000020.1:0-40861 GCA_031553835.1 Bacteroidales bacterium | reverse complement strand
ATTCTCGAATAATTTCAATGAACTTTAGTTTATATTTTCCAATCGACTTCTAGTCGACACTGCGAATTTCATTCGCAATCCAACCTATGGATTTTCAATCCATAGTTGTTAAGTTTTTTCATTACCTTCATTTTTTCATTTCTCAAAATTCCACTTTCGGCGCTTTTTCTGCTCCTTCTTCCGATTTGAAATAAGGTTTTTCTTTGAATCCTGACATGGAGGCTACCATGTTGGCCGGAAAGTGCCTCATCATTGTATTGAATTCGCGGGCGCTTTCGTTGAAACGCATACGCTCTGTAGCGATGCGGTTTTCAGTGCCTTCCAGTTGAGTTTGCAAATCCAGGAAATTGTGATTGGCTTTCAAATCGGGATAGGCTTCCACGCTCACCAGCAAACGGGATAATGCCGAACTTACTCCGCTTTGCGCCGATTGGAATTGGGCTAATGCTTCGGGAGTGATATTTGTTGGATCAACAGTTACCTGAGTCGCTTTAGCTCGCGCTTCTACTACTTCTGTCAACGTTTTTTCTTCGTGAGTAGCGTATCCTTTTACAGTGGAAACCAAATTGGGTATCAAATCCGAACGGCGTTGATATTGGCTTTCTACATTTCCCCATTGGGCGGTAACCTTTTCATCGGCTGTGACTAATTTGTTATAAGTGCCGGTGTACCAAAAAAAAGCAATAGCAACCAAGGCTACTAATACTACAATAACGACTAACGATTTTTTCATTATTCAACTATTTTTTTGAGTAAATTTTTCATGCTGACTTTATCGGCGATAATATCGCGCAACTGGCCGATAGGCACGCGGTCTTGTTCCATCGTGTCGCGGTAACGGATCGTTACGCAATTGTCATTCAGCGAATCATGGTCAATAGTGATACAATACGGAGTACCAATGGCATCTTGCCGGCGATAGCGTTTCCCGATCGAATCTTTTTCATCGTATTGGCAATTGAATTCAAATTTCAATTCATCCATGATTTCGCGGGCTTTTTCGGGAAGGCCGTCTTTTTTTACCAAGGGTAATACGGCTAATTTTACGGGCGCCAATACGGGTGGCAATTTTAAGACCACGCGGGTTTCTCCGTCAGGAAGCACTTCTTCGCAATATGAACCGGTCATGATGCTGAGGAACATACGGTCCACTCCAATCGATGTTTCAATGACGTAAGGCACATACGATTGATTCAGTTCCGGATCAAAATACTGTATTTTTTTACCCGAATATTTTTCATGACTGCTCAAATCGAAATCGGTGCGGGAATGAATTCCTTCCACTTCTTTGAAGCCAAATGGCATTTCAAATTCAATATCGGTAGCCGCATTAGCATAATGCGCTAATTTTTCGTGATCGTGATAACGATATTTTTTGTCGCCGAATCCCAAGGCTTTATGCCATTTCAAGCGGATTGTTTTCCATTTGGCAAACCAGTCGAGTTCTTCTCCCGGGCGCACAAAAAATTGCATTTCCATTTGTTCGAATTCGCGCATCCGGAAAATGAACTGACGGGCAACGATCTCATTGCGGAAAGCTTTTCCGATTTGAGCGATACCGAACGGAATTTTCATCCGTCCGCTTTTTTGTACATTCAGGAAGTTCACGAAAATACCCTGCGCAGTTTCAGGACGAAGGTAAACTTTCAGCGCTCCATCGGATGTTGATCCCATTTCGGTAGCAAACATCAGGTTGAATTGGCGAACTTCTGTCCAGTTGCGCGTTCCGGAAATCGGGCAAACAATTTCGTAATCTAAAATAATCTGGCGAAGATCTTCGAGGTTGCTGTCGTTCAGTGCTTTAGCAAACCGTTCGTGCAATTGATTTTTCTTTTCAGCATATTCCAGTACACGAGCATTCGTTTCGCGGAATTGTTGTTCGCTGAAAGCTTCACCAAAACGTTTAGCCGCTTTTTCAACTTCCTTATTAATTTTATCTTCGAATTTAGCAATTTGTTCTTCGATCAACACGTCGGCGCGATACCGTTTTTTAGAATCTTTGTTGTCAATCAACGGATCGTTGAAAGCATCCACGTGTCCGGAGGCTTTCCAAATAGTCGGATGCATAAAAATGGCGGAATCGATGCCTACGACATTTTCATTCAATAATGTCATACTATCCCACCAGTATTTTTTGATATTATTTTTCAGTTCCACACCATATTGACCGTAATCATATACAGCGCCTAAACCATCATATATTTCAGAAGAAGGGAATACAAAACCATATTCCTTGCAATGGGAAACTATTTTTTTAAAAACATCCTCTTGTTGAGCCATATATACAAAACTAAAAACTAAAAATTAAAAACTAATGACCAAACTGGCGAAAAACGCCAAAATCTGTGCAAAGGTAATTTTTTCTAAGGAAAAAGTATGATAAATAGGGAAAAGAAGCATGAAAAATACAGGAATGTAGTTAATATTTTAAAATAATCCGTTACTTTTACGGATAGAACACGGATGACACGGATAACGCAGATTATCACCGTTGGTTTAAATTATTCTGTGAGATTCAGTGTTATCCGCGTCATCTGTGTTCTATGCAAATTCAAAGATTTATGCAACTGCTGATTCCTCTACATTTTTCTGATTATGAATTGATTGACTCCGGTGTTTATGAAAAACTGGAACGTTTTGGGAAATACATTCTTCGCCGTCCCGAACCTCAGGCGGTGTGGCGTAAAGCATTGCCTGAAAACGAATGGGAAAAATTGGCGCATGCTTATTTTAAGAAAGAAAAAGGAAAATCGGCAGGTGCAGAAGAAAAAGGAGAATGGTTGTTGCAACCGGGAATGTCGCAACAGTGGTTTGTAGAGTATGATGCAGGGTGCAAGGGGCAAAGTGCGGGCAACAGATTGAAATTCCGCTTGGGATTAACTTCATTCAAACATGTGGGAATTTTTCCCGAACAAGCTGTCAATTGGGATTATATCCTAGATGTAATTTCCTCAATGAAACAAACGCACCATTCTCAACTCTCCATTCTCAATTTATTCGCCTACACCGGCGGCGCTTCGTTGGCCGCAAAAGCTGCCGGAGCAGATGTTACCCACGTGGATTCTGTAAAACAAGTGTTAAGTTGGTCGCGCGAAAACATGGAAGCTTCCGGATTGGATAATATCCGGTGGGTATTGGAAGATGCGTTGAAATTTGTGAAACGGGAAGTGAAACGGGGCAAAACCTATCAGGGAATTATTCTCGATCCTCCCGCTTATGGGCGTGGACCCGATGGCGAGCGCTGGATTCTGGAAGAAAATATTGCCGAATTGATGGAAGCTTGTAGCCAATTGTTAGATCCGGATTGTGGCTTTTGTGTGCTGAATCTTTATTCTATGGGATTTTCTTCCCTGATTGCTGAAAATTTGGTACGGGATTATTTTCCTAATATGAAAAATATCGAATCGGGCGAATTGTATGTTACAGACCGGGCTGGCAGACGGTTGCCGCTGGGGATTTTTTGCAGGGGGAAAGTCGGATGATTATAAACTGAGGATATCATAAGTAGGTACAGCATGGATATTGAATTCGTTTTTAAAAGCTCAGCCCCTGTGCTTTAATTTCCAAATATTTATTGATTACATCTACAGTGAGATGCGATGGATGAGTAAGGATTGAAATGATATTGAATTTTCTTAATTTGCTGACAATCAGATTTTTTTCATGCTCCATTTTTTCTGCAATCACTTGCTGATAAGCTTCGGTTTTGTCAGAGGGATGGCGATCGGTGAGTTCATGCAGTTCCGTATTTTCGAAGAAAACTACAATAACCGTATGTTTTTTCGCCAACATGGACAAAAATGTCAACTGACGTTGCATCGCCGATACAGTATCAAAATTGGTATAAATAATCAATAAACCGCGCGTTTTGATGTGTTTCATAACCGTCTGGTAAAGAGCGGAAAAATCACTTTCGGAAAAGGTGGAATTCTGACTGTACAGCGTTTCGAGAATACGTTGCATCTGTCCGCTTTGGCGTGATGCCGGGATTATTGTCTCCTGCTGTTTCTCAAACGTCAGTAATCCTGTTTTATCTCCCTTGATCATAGAAACATACGACAAGGCTAATGATGCATTGATAGCATAATCCAATAAAGTCATCCGTTCAAAAGCAGCTTGCATGGGGCGGCCTTTGTCGATCAGGCAATATACATTTTGGGCGCGTTCTTCCTGATATACATTGGCCATGAGTTTGGAGCGCCGGGCGGTTGCTTTCCAGTTGATGGTTCGGTAATCGTCTCCTTTTACATAATCGCGGATTTGATCGGGTTCCAATTGTTGTCCGATTTTGCGGATCCGTTTTTGTCCGGTTTCCGTTAATTTACTGGAAATGGCCATTAACTCATATTTCCGCAAGCATTGATATGCCGGATATACTGCTACTTTGCAGGGTGACCCCGTCACAATTTTGCGGCTGAGCAATCCTACTTTGGAGGAGACCAGCACATTGACTTTTCCAAATTCATACACTCCTCTTTTCACCGGACGCAGCGTGTAAGTTAATAACCTGGCGTCTTTTTTATCCATTTGCATTTGAAACAGAACGTCTCTGTTTTGAAAGATTGCCGGAATTTCATCAATGATCTGCAATGTAACAGGAAAAGTATATGTATTTTCCAGGTGCAATTTTACCGGATTGTCATCTCCGTTGGAAAATCGGTCGGTACATTCGCGGGTACAAGTAACCGTTCCATTGCTTCTAAACAACCGGAAATATTCGTAGATACACGCAATCATCAGCAATCCGAACAGGATTTGCGCTACAGTAAACATAAAAGTGCTGGCGTATCCTGCCAAAAAGCAGCATATTATACCTGTAATGATGAGATAAAAGCGTTTGTTCAGAAACATTATTTTGGCACTTCAATTTTTTCTACAATCCGTTTGCAAACCAATCCGGCGGCATGACCTTCCATTTCAGTTTCGGGCGATAATATAACACGATGTTGTAATACGGGAACACTCATGTACTTGATGTCATCGGGAGTAACAAAATCACGTCCCTGCAACAAAGCGTATGCTTTGGATGCATTGAGCAGGGCGACGGCGGCACGTGGCGAAGCGCCAAGATAAATGGCCGGACTTTTGCGTGTGGATTGGATAATTTCGGTAATGTATTTCAATAAACTTTCGTCCACTACAACTTTCGCTACTAATTCGCGGAAAGCCAGGATGTCTTTTTTCTTTAATGCCGGTTTAATGTCTTTCAATTGGGTCAGACCTTTATTTTCATTATGCCGTTGCAATACTGTCAGTTCTTCAGCCGGAGAAGGGTAATTAACCGAAATTTTCATCAGGAAACGGTCGAGTTGCGCTTCGGGCAAACGATACGTTCCTTCCTGTTCGATAGGATTTTGGGTGGCGAGCACAGTATATAATTTGCTCATGGTGCGGGTAAAACCATCGATTGTCACCTGCCGTTCTTCCATTACTTCAAACAAGGCCGCTTGTGTTTTTGCAGGCGCCCGGTTGATTTCATCGATTAATACAATTTCTGAAAAAACAGGCCCTTGATGAAATTCAAATTCAGAGGATTTTACATTGAAAACAGAAGTCCCCAATACATCCGAGGGCATCAGGTCCGGAGTAAACTGAATCCGCGAATAATCGGCTTCGATGAGCTTGGCAGTGAGTTTTGCCAACAACGTTTTGGCTACTCCCGGCACTCCTTCTATTAATACATGTCCATCGGCAAGAATGGAGGTCAGAATCAGTTCTACCGTCTCTTCCTGTCCGACTACAACGGTGGCGATTGCGGACTTTAATTCATTGATTGCTGTTGAAAATTCGGTTAAATTCAACCTGTTTTTTACTTCGTCCATAGCTTTATCTGTATTTGTCATTTTATTTTCAATAGTTGTACAATCCGGATCAACTCGTCGTCGGTCACATGCGTATCTTCATCGATGGCATCCAATAAGTTGAAAAGTTTCCGGGCATCTTCGAGCGGCATTCCGGTTTTAGAAGCAAATATTTCGAAAAACGGATAATCGTGTCTGGAATTTATTACGTCTAATCCGTATTCTTTTTTGATGAAATCGGACCAATAGCTGTATTTTTTCAATACAATATCAGTGTTGTTGTTCTTTCTCAGGTATAATTCAGCCACAGAGCGTACAAAGCTCAATGCCCTGTTTTCTGGATCTTTGATAACCGGAATCGGTTTTTGTTTACGTTTGGCCGTAAAAATCATAAAAAGCAAACAGGCGGCAAAAGTCAGGTACAACGCCCATCGCAATGGAAGTTTGCTTTCCATGTAACGGAAAATGGAAGAACTTTCATCCGAGCCAGCCCCATAATGTTCTGTCCGCAGCAATGGTGCGCCTTCCAAATATCCTAAAGCCGTCAGCATAAACTCCTTATTATCAGGATCGAGAATGCCATAATTAGTGAATATCTTTGGCGTTGCAGACAGAATCAAATTGCCTTTTCCCATCGGATAACGCATGAGCACAGGTTGCAGGCTGTCATTTTCTGCAATTACAATCCAGGCCGAATCTTTGATTTCTGAAAAATAACCACGTACATTAATACTGGGGAAAGGATATTTTTTATTTAGCAAAATAGAATCCGAAAAATGGAACATAAGCGAATCTTTCCGGATATCCTCATGATGTAAGTATGACCAGAACGAAAAACCGGCATTAGGCGTAAAGCCCAATGTGTCACTAAGCAGGTAATCAAAATAGTCGGCAGCAATCAATACCTCGTGTCCATCCGAAATATATTGAAATAATTTATTGATTTCTTCTTCATAGAGACTCAGATCGGAAGTAAGAATCAGTACATTCTGATTGGTCAGTTCTTGCTCTTCCAGTAGTTGTGGAATACCCTTATAGGAATGAATATAAGTCTCTGGCCAGGATTCTTTTAAGATACGGTCGAAAACATACGAGCCAAATGGATTCTTATCATGCCGGCCATAGGTGGCTTCCCAGGAATATTCCCTTGGTTTCGACCGATTGTAGTAATACATTCCGGCGAAAATCAATGCTAAAAGGAAAATGGCCAATATCAGTTTTTTATTCATGTCAAATCCGTTTGATGATAGCGTCTGACCAGGCTTTGACCCTTTCATAATCTTCCACCGACGCTTCAAAATGTCCGTATCTTACATACAAAAATTCGGAAGATAAATTCCGGAATTCTTGCCTTAAGTCTGTACGTTTGAATTCCCGGACGTATTCGTTGACTGTTTTGTGCACTTCCCAGGAGATCAATCCTTTGTCCTGCAATACTTTTAATACGGATAAATATTTCCAGCGGGTTGCTTCCGAATAATCATTTCTCACCAATGCATCGCGGATCAGCTGATCAAAACTGACTCCATGGATGGTTTCTTCTTCTACCTGATAATCGATTCTTTTTTTCTTCGAAGTGCGATAAAACAACGAAGGCCTGAATACAAAAAAAACGACGACAAGTAAGATTACCGCAATGGCTACAATGACCCAGCCTGTTATATTAAGTTGTTGATTGGTAATGCTTTTGTCAGAACTTCGGAAGATCCATCTTGCAATAGCATTTAAGATTTTTTTCCAAAAACTATCTTCTTGTGGATGAAAAGAAAAATAATCGTATTCTTTAGAATCGGTATAGGATTTTACTGTATTTTCATCTAAGCTAATTGGAGCCGGCGTATGGGTTTCTGTGGGTAAAACGGGATAAATTACCTGTTCGGATTCTACTATCACGATATCATCATCTTCTTCTTCCTGAGCGATGGCTGTGGCTATCGGAAGCAGAAAAATCAGTATGTAAATCCAGCATTTCATAGATTTTCGAAGTCGTCGATTTTTGCTTTTAACGAAATACCTTCGTTGGTTTCCTGAATGGAGAAATAATGAAAGGCGAAGCAAATGACAAAAATGGGAAAGATCAGGAATATATCCATCACAAGAAAGAAAATCGTGAATTGCGCCATCAATCCTACTCCTAACAGAGAAATAATGAATCCTATGAAAAAGAAAGCATAGAACATAACCAACAAGATCATGGATAAGATAAAAGCGATCATGAAAGTCGATCCCCAGGATCTGAATCCCATCCTGATCCCTTTGGAAAGAGATTCGAAAGCGCTGCATTCTTCGAAACAAGCGGGGTAAGTAACTAAAGTCAACAACGGGGTCAGAAAAATGATGATTCCTATTAAAAGGAAAACTGCGTACAGGTTTTCTATCTCAATCAGTTTTATCAATGCATAGCCGGCCAGCAAATAAAGCAGGGATACAAAGAAATAAATCGCCAATGTTTTGCCCGAACGGGACATTAAATTTTCCATCAACTGAAATTTGCGGGGCGATTTTATCTGTCCTTCATCATACAGTTGCAGCAAGTACGCAATAACGGTGAATGTCAGGGATTGTGCGATCAGCAGGACAATAGAATAAATGATTTGACGAGTAACAGATGCAGAGCTGAAAGCTAATGCAGAGAAACTGGTCTCATGGCTGTCGCCATAACCATTGCTGAAAATGAGCGCAGATAATATTGCGGTAGGAAGTCCGATTTTGAAAACGTTTCCATAAATAATCTTTATGTGTTGCTGGTAGAAGTCGATGCCAGCCATCAGGCTTTGCGACCAGGTTCGACGTTTGTATAATTCGATTTTATGTTCTTTGTTGCTCATGATCTTCTTCCTGTTTTTTGGGAATTATTCCCGGATAAATGATAAAATAAAATATCACAAAAGCTAATGAGCCAAGGATAATACACAAGCTTAACCAAACGGGCATTTCTGTGTGGCGCGTTACAAACGACTCAAGGAAACCGGCGATAATAAAAATAGGAATCAGCCCTGCGATAATTTTTACTCCGCGCTTAGCTCCTCTGCGAAATGATTCCAGCCGGGTGTAGGTGCCCGGAAACAACCATCCGTTACCCATGGCAAGACTGGCGGCTCCGGCAATAATGATGGCCGAAATTTCCAATGTGCCGTGAATCCAAACCGTGAGCACGGATTGGAACAGTAAGCCGTATTCATAAAAGAAATATTGAAAAGCGCCCAGCATCACGCCATTGTACAATAGTAAAAATGTTGTAGCAATGGCAGTCAGCACCCCTGCAATAAACATATTAAATGAGACCCGGACATTATTTCCGGTAATCTGGAGAAACATAGCGGTCTCTCCACTGTCTTTGTACACACCCATTGGATCGCCGCTTTCAATATTGTCGATCGTCATGTCCACATATCGGTCGCCTAATATCAATCGCACAAAATTTTCATCATGGGCGGCCGAAAAGGCACCCAATAACATACTTGCAGCGAAAATCAGGAAAGAAACCAGCAGCTCTTTACGGGTATTATACATTGTCAGAGGAACTTCCTGTGTCCAAAACGTAATGAAACGCGACCACCGTTCCCGTTTTTTACCGTAAATATATTGATGAATTTTAGAAGACAGTTTATTCAGATAAGCAGTTGTCTTCGATGTAGGGTAATAAGTTCTTGAGAAAGATAAATCATTTGTGATATCAATATACATATCAGCCAAACCATCCGGAGATTGCTTAACAATTTGTAGTAAGCAGGCTTCGTAACGCTTCCATTTTTCCGTATTTTGGCGAATGAAAATCGCTTCTTTCATTTTGGAGCATAAAATTGACGGCAACAAAGATAATTAAAATTTAAATATCCCTAACTTTCATCACATTATATGATACATTTTCATCAAATACATCAATCTGTTCTTTTGTTTTTACATATTTTACCACCAAAGTTGTAATGGGCAATACCACGATTTCAAAAAGTGTTTTTAGAATCGCTTCCACGATTACAATTTTTAAAATAAAACCGGCCGGTAGTACAAACAGGAAAGCAATAAAAGTAAACAGGAATGAATCGGCCAATTCGCCCACGACCGTAGATGCGATAGCCCTTTGTCCGAATTTTTTTCCTTTGTGCAGAATTTTCATTTTACTCATTACGTATGCATTCAGGAAGGAACCAACTAAGAAAGCGATCAGGCTGGCGACTACAATGCGGGGAGTTTGCGACAAAATAGAAGCATAAGCATCTTGCAAAGTAAATTCTGCCGCCGGAGGCAGGATAATCGAAATTTGAAACAAGAGGACTGCCAAAAAATTGGTGGCGAAAGAAACCCAGATAATCAACCGGGCTTTTTTATAACCCCAGACTTCGGCAATACAATCGTTGACGACATACGTAATTGGAAATGTGAGCAATCCGGCAGTGGATGGGTATCCGAAGATAGTGAATTGTTTTACGGCGAGAATGTTGGATAAAACGAGGGCAACCGCCATAATGATGCCCATTAACAGGAAAATAACTGAAACTTGTTTATTCATAAATCTTGTTTTTTACGTGGTGTTCAAGCACACGGCACTGTTTGCGATACAAAAGTAATAAAAATCTTTCGATGACAGGAGCTTTCAACAAAACAAAAAAACGGAATTAGTATGATAAATCTAATTCCGTTTTGTTTTTAATAACAAATAAAGAATTGTTATTTTGAAGCTTCGATAGAAACTTTACGAAATTCTTTCAATGCTTTTTCGATAGTCAAAGAAGCCTTACGAGCGCGCGCTCCAGCTGCTTTATTACCATTTTCCACTTGCGATGCTGCATCTTTTGCGAATTCTGCAAAAAGTTGATTTAAGTTCTCTACTATTCCTTTCATAATTTTTATTGTTTTAATAAATTCGGGCACAAAGATAATGGAAGTAGTCAAAACAAAAACTATATATGACTGAAAAAATGTAAAATTTAAACCAAATATACAATTTGAGCTGTAAAGAATAGCTTTTGAGTCTATGAGAATCGACAATCAATCTTGTTTTATTATTCATAAAAAGATAAATATTCAAGAATAAATGGCTAAGATAACATAATTTTCCGAATAGGATAATCATAAAATTTATACATTTGCAACTAATTTACCGATATTGGAAAATGAGTTGTAAATTTTATGATTGAACGCATTATTATATTAGACGATACAGATCCTGTTATTTTTTTTGGAATGAACAATTCCAATATTCAACTGATTAAGTCCATGTACCCTAAATTGCGGATTATGGCCAGGGGAAATGTGATTAAAGTGATAGGAGATGAATTGGAATTAGTCGCATTTGAAGAAAAAATGCATGAATTGGAAGCCTATTGCCGCGAATATAATTTATTGTCGGACGATAATATCTTATCCATCATCCGGGGCAATCGTATGGAAAATGCCCCCGCACAAGATAATCTGATCATTTACGGGATGAATGGAAAACCCATTGTAGCCCGCACGGAAAATCAACGGAAATTAGTCGATGCTTTTGCAAAAAATGATTTGTTATTTGCCATTGGCCCCGCCGGTTCCGGAAAAACTTATACAGCCATAGCATTAGCTGTCAGAGCATTGAAAAACAAAGAAATACGAAAAATCATTTTGAGTCGTCCTGCCGTTGAAGCCGGTGAAAAGTTGGGCTTTCTTCCGGGCGACATGAAAGATAAAATTGATCCTTATCTCCAGCCTTTATACGATGCATTGGAAGATATGATTCCCTTGGCAAAGCTCAAGGAATATATGGAAAATAAAGTGATACAGATCGCTCCGTTGGCTTTCATGCGCGGACGCACACTGAGCGATGCCGTCATTATTCTCGACGAGGCGCAGAATACTACCACCCATCAGATTAAAATGTTTTTAACGCGGATGGGAATGAATGCCAAAATGATTGTAACAGGCGATATTACGCAGATCGATCTTCCTCCTTCCCAAACATCGGGACTGATTCATGCATTGAAAATATTAAAGCATGTGGAAGGAATCGGCCATATCGAATTTACCAAAAAAGATATTGTACGCCATAAATTGGTGCAACGTATCGTTGAGGCGTACGAGAAATATGATGAGAAAGAAAATAAAATATCTAAATCTTCTAAAGCAGACTTACGCGAAGCCAAACAAAATGGACCTGGTTGAAAGTCTCCTTAGGGGTTACAATTAATTTTATAATTATGCAAAAAACATTAGTTTACACAGATTTCCATTTTCCGGATCAAACCAATGTGTATCATGGAAAAGTAAGAGATGTATATACCATTGGTAACGATACTTTGGTGATGATAGCAACCGACCGCATCTCGGCGTTTGATGTGATATTGCCTGAAGGCATTCCTTATAAAGGTCAGGTTTTGAATCAGATCGCAGCCACATTCTTAGACGCGACAGCCGATATTCTTCCGAATTGGAAAATCGCATCTCCCGATCCGATGGTAACGGTTGGATTGAAATGCATTCCATATAAAGTGGAGATGGTAATTCGCGGTTACCTGACCGGTAGCGCCTGGCGCGAATATAAGGCCGGCGCCAGAATGTTATGTGGCATTGCATTACCCGACGGAATGCGTGAAAATCAACGTTTCCCTAAGCCGATCATTACTCCTACGACGAAAGCGGACGAAGGTCACGATGAAAATATTTCAAAGGAAGAAATCATCGCGCAAGGCCTGGTAAGTAAAGAAGAATATGAACAATTGGAACGCTATACATACGCACTGTTTCAACGCGGAACGGAAATGGCTGCGGAAAAAGGATTGATATTAGTCGATACCAAATATGAATTTGGTAAAAGAGACGGCAAAATTTTCCTGATCGATGAAATTCATACGCCCGATTCTTCCCGTTATTTTTATGCCGACGGATATGCCGAACGATTCGAAAAAGGCGAAGAACAAAAACAACTTTCCAAGGAATTTGTTCGCAAATGGTTGATGGAAAATGGTTTTCAGGGAAAAGAAGGACAAAAAGTTCCTGAAATGACCGCAATCTACTGCGAAGGCGTGTCGGATCGCTACATCGAATTATATGAAAAGATTGTAGGAATGCCGTTTGTCAAGGCCGAAACGGGCGATGTCGCCGCTCGCATTGAAAAAAATATTCTTGCATTTCTGAACAAATAAACCTTCTAAATTGTATTGCTCATGGATAAGTATGGCTTGATAGGCTATCCTTTAAAACATTCTTTTTCGCAGGGATATTTTAATGAAAAATTCAGTTCGGAACAGATAGAGGCTGAATATGTTAATTTTGAAATTGCCAAAATATCGGAATTTAAGCAGGTTATTAAGCAAAATCCGAATCTGAAAGGACTCAATGTCACCATCCCTTACAAGGAACAGATAATTCCTTATTTGGATGATTTGAGCGCCAATGCCAAAGAAATCGGAGCGGTTAATGTGATCAAATTCATCCGGAACAAAGGCAAGTTGAAACTGGTAGGGTACAATTCCGATATTATCGGTTTCAAGCAATCTATCGATCCATTGCTGAAAGAACATCACAGGAAAGCCTTGATATTGGGGACCGGCGGTTCTTCAAAAGCCATTTATCACGGTTTGCGGCAGTTGGGGCTGGAAGCAAAGTTTGTGTCGAGAGAAAAAGTCAAAGATGCGTTTTTATATAAAGATTTGGATGAGAGGGTTTTGATGGAATATACTGTCATTGTAAATTGTACGCCTGTGGGTATGTATCCCCATGTGGACGAATGTCCGGCTATTCCTTATGAATACCTGACGCCACAACATTTACTGTATGATTTGCTTTATAATCCGGATGAAACGCTATTTCTGAGACATGGAAAATCCAGAGGATCGATGGTCAAAAACGGATTGGAAATGTTACTGTTGCAAGCGTTTGCGGCCTGGGAATTTTGGACAAATTAGTTATAATGAAACACCGGAAAAAATGAACATCAACACAAAGACACGAAGACGCAAAGGAAATTTTAAACTAACACCTTATGTCTTCGTGTCTTTGTGTTTAAAATTATCAATAATATGAAAATGAAGAAGTTTTTTTGTGGCATACTGTCTTTACTGATTGCGACATCTGTTTTTGCAAGCCAGGATAATTACAACCAGGCTTGGAAAGAGTTTAATAACAACAACAGGAAAGAAGCCCGCAACTTTTTTGATTTGGCAGTACAACGCGAACCAGAATCCAAAGCTGATGCTTACCTTGGGCTTGCTTTATTAGATTGGAGTGAGGCGAACGATTCCAGCGCCTTTGTCAACTTCCGACGGTTTTATGAAAGCAGCCAAAATCCTTATCCGCAGTTGTATGCTCTGTTTTCGATGCCTTTTATGAGCCTTGGTTCCACTCTTTCAGACGCTCAACTTGCCTTTTTCAACGAAATCATGAATGATCCGAAGATGAACGGCACGTTGAAAGCCATGTTGGATGAAAAAATAGGAGAGTATTATATCAACCGGAATGATTTTAATAAAGGCAAAGAATATTTTGCACATACCGGCGCGTTGTCCAATTGGCAGGTATTGGGCGATTTCAGTAATATTTCCGGAAGTGGATTCGATAAAGATTGGGGCGCCTTAACCAAAGCAACCCCTGAAAGCGTATTCAAAAATAGCGTAGATGCTGATGTACAATGGTATCAGCCCAGCGCTATCCGAAGTGATTTGTGGTTTGCTTTCGATTTTTATTTTCAGTTGAATAATTCCATTTTTTATACACAGACATTTGTTAATAGTCCGGTTGCACAGGAAGTCTATGTCCGAACGGGAACGTCCGGTTCATTGAAGATTTGGATCAATGACGCCCTGATTTCTTCTATTCCGGAAGAACGGAATTGCGATTTGGATATATATGCTTATAAAGTAAAATTGAATAAAGGTGTAAACCGCATTTTGGTACAAATAGGGCAGAGTGAAATTTCGAGGGCAAATTTCATGATGCGTTTAACAGATGCCAATGCCAATCCCATTGAAGGATTAACACATTCGGCTACCTATTCAAAATATACAAAATCTACCGCACCGGCGACGAATGACCTGTTGCCGTTTTTTCCGGAAGAATATTTTGAAAATAAAGTCAGGGAAGAGCCGGCCAATCCGCTCAATTACCTGTTGCTGGCAGAAACTTATTTAAGAAACGATAAAGCCTATGAGGGAATACGGATTTTAAAGAAGGTTGAACAACAATTTGCACCTAAATCCTCTTTTGTCAGCTACCGGCTTGCAGAAGCTTATGCAAGAGCTCAGAACAATACCGATTACAGCCGGGAAATAGAAAATATCAAATTAGATGATCCGGATTCTTATGTGGCGTTAACCAATTTTTACAGCGAAGCCATCGATATGGAAAAATATACGGAAGCGGAAGAAATTAATGCTAAGATTAAAAAATTGTATAGAGAAAATCGCGACACCGAAGCCCGTGATATGCAACTATTGAATTTGCAAAAGAAAATTGATGAATTGATTACGTATGCAAAGAAAATGTATGCCAAATATCCGTATAGTTACGACTATATGTCTTTGAATTTTTCGATTGAAGATAATGTATATAAAAATACCAAGGCGGCGACCGCATTGCTGGAAGAATATTGTAAACAATATTTCAATACATCGGCCCTGGATGTGTTGGCCAACAGGTACCTGACCTTGGGAGAGACGGAAGAAGGTCTGAAAATCTACAGGCAAAGGATTGAACAGATGCCTTATGCTACCGGATTTTTATATAGTTATGTCGGATTATTGCAAAAAATGCAACGATATGACGACGCCTTGTCCGTCCTTGATGAAATCAAAAAACTGGCTCCTTACCTTTCCGGAGTTTACAGTACACAAGGTTACATTTACAAAGAATTGAAAAATGATACCAAAGCAAAAGATAATTTCAAAAAAGCCATTTATTATGCACCAACGTCTTACGATGCCCGGATGCAACTCCGGTTGTTGGATAACAAGAAAGAGATATTTGATTTGTTTCCTCAGAAGAATCTGAATGAGTTGATTGCCAAAGCTCCGACGGCCAAAGATTATCCCGATGAAAATGCCGTGATAGTGATGGAAGAAAATCAGTTGGTATTTTATCCCGAAGGCGCTCAGGAACAACGCCGGGAGATCGCCGTGAAAATTTTGAACCAATCGGGTATAGAAGAATGGAAAGAATATGGCATCGGTTATAATGGCAACAGTCAGAAGTTGATTTTGAATAAGTACGAAGTCATCAAGGCTAACGGACAAAAACTGAAAGCCGAAACCGATAACGAAGGTACTGTCGTTTTCACCAATCTGGAAGTCGGAGATGTATTGCATCTTGATTACAGGTTGCAGAATTATGCTTCCGGGGTTTTTTCCAAACACATTTGTGACTATGCTGTGATGCAGTATAATATTCCGGTGATGTATAGCCGTTATTCCATTCTGCTTCCCAAAAACAAAAAATTTGACTATGTAGTGAAAAACGCCAGGATTGCTCCTCAAATTTCCGATATGGAAGACATGAAATTATATCAATGGGAAGCGATCGATCAGACTCCGATTAAGGACGAACCTTATATGAGTCCCCTGGTGGATGTGGCTACTACCTTTGTGTTTAGCAGCATTCCCAACTGGCAATTTGTCAGTGATTGGTATAGAGACATGACTACCAATAAGATCAATGCCCATTCCGATTATGTATTTAAAGAAACTTTTGCTGAAATCCTGAAAGGGAAAGAAAACGCAGCGCCATTGGAAAAAGCCGCGCTTTTTTACGAATATATTCTTCAAAACATTACTTATTCCAACGTGTCGTTTTTACAAAGTAATTTTATTCCGCAGAAAGCGTCGCGCACCATTACCACCCGTTTGGGCGATTGCAAAGATGTGTCCACATTATTCGTTGCATTGTGCCGCGAGGCCGGGATCAAAGCGAATTTAGTATTACTTGATTCACGGTTTAATGGGAAAAACAGCCTGGCTTTGCCTTCGTATGCTTTCAATCATTGCATTGCGCAGCTGAATTTGGATGGTAAAATTTATTATCTGGAATTGACTGATAACAAATTGCCATTTGGCTCAGCTCTTGATTATGATCTGGATTCGAATATTCTTCCGATTCCTTATAAAAATGAGAGTATCGGCAGTCAACTCTTAGTGATGGAGATGCCTTTCAGGACCAAAAATCGTATTGAGAGAGAAGCTGCCATTTCCATTGAGAATAATGATATGAAAATACAGTTTAGTTCGATTCGTTATGGACAATTGTCTTCGTTTTTCAGACATCTTTATGCAGATAAAGGGGCTGAAGACCGGTTAAAAGAAGTCAACCAGAATGTTGCTGCCGATTGGAGTGTTCCAGTTAAAGTATCGGATCTCACATTCGGGAATATGGATAATTTGTGCGACAGTGTTACTTCTTCCTACCGGGTTGATGCCAAAGGAGTATTACAAAATGTGGCAGGTATGCAAATATTCAAATTACCCTGGTCGGATGGCCTTAGTTCATTATCGGCCATAACCCTGGAAAACCGGAAATATCCTTTTGAATTTTGGAGTATGATTTATGCCGATTCGCAGACAGAACAATTTCGTATAACCTTGCCGCAAGGCAAACACTTTGCAGAAATTCCTCAGAATGTGAAATTGGAATGTACGGCTGCTACTTATGAATTGACTTATACAACTGTGCCGGATGGAAATATGCTTGTGAAACGAACCTTTACCAAGAAACAGGATATTGTTGCTCCGGCAGAATATGCGGCATTTCAGGAATTTTTGACGCAGGTGAGTGAAAATGATAACAAACAATATGCGATAAAATAATATTTTCTCCTTTAGGAATAACCCTGTTTGTATAAAAGAGAAGCGCTAAGTCCGATATCCCAAATAATCGGCTTAGCGCTTCTCGCTTAATTGGTGCTTCTATTAATTCAGTAGTAAATCTTCGATTTGTTTCATGGTAGAACGGAACGTTTTGTCAATGTCCAACGAATCCTGCACGGTTTTGCATGCATGAAGTACTGTTGCATGATCGCGTTTTCCGACTACACTGCCTATATGGGAATAAGAGCAATCCGTATATTTTTTGGAAAGGAACATCGCCACCTGGCGTGCCTGCACAATTTCCCGCTTACGTGATTTGGATTGCATCGATTTATGGTCGATTTTGAAGTAATTACTCACAACATCCTGTATTTTTTCGATGGTAAGCTGCTTTTTTTCCATCCGGATGGTTTGGCTGATTACCCTGCGAGCCAATTCTACATCCACTTCGCGATTGTAAACAAGGGAATTAGCTACCAACGAGGTCACGATTCCTTCCAGGTCACGAACATGTTCTGTTGCATTTTCAGCGATGAAGTTAATGATATCCTGCGAGATATTGACTCCGTCGTGTTTGATTTTGTTTGATAAAATACGCCGGCGCAACTCAATATCCGGTTTCATCAATTCAGCCGTCATTCCCCATTTCAGTCGGGTAACCAACCGGTCTTCCAACCCCTGCAATTCTACAGGTGGCTTGTCTGATGTCAGGATCAGTTGTTTCCCTAACTGGTGCAAGTGATTGAAGATATGGAAATAAGTATGTTGCGTACTTGTTTTTCCTACAAATTCATGAATATCATCCAAAATCAGCACATCCACACCTTGGTAGAAGTTGATAAAATCGTTGGATGTATTATTGCGGGTCGCGTCTGTAAATTGTATCTGAAATAAGTGAGCCGAAATATATAAAACCTTTTTTTGTGGAAATTGCTCTACAATGCGTCTGCCGATGGCATGGCAGAGGTGAGTTTTTCCTACTCCCGATCCTCCATATATAAATAAAGGATTGAATGTAGTACGACCTGGATTAGCGGCAACGGCTTCTCCTACCGACCGTGCCAGTTTATTGCTCATTCCTTCGAAGAAGTTGTCGAAACTATACCTTGTATTTAAATTAGGGTTCCATTCCTGGATGACGGGTTGTGTCAGGCTGTTTGGCGAACGGTTGAGATTTCCCGTATCTTTGCGGGCAGGAGTGGTTGCCGGTTTGTCGCTTTGCAGAGTAGTATGCCCCGAACCGTTGGAAGTATTATCCACGATTACCCGGTAATTTAAAACAATACCTTGTCCTATCACTTTGATAAGGGTGGCATGAATTAAATCAACATAATATTCTTCTAAGTATTCATAGAAGAATTGACTGGGTACCTGAATCGTAAACTCATTTTGTTCCAACTTCAGGGGAACAATCGGAGTAAACCACGTAGTAAAAGCTGGAGCAGGAATGTTATCCCGAATAATATCCAAACATTTATCCCACAAAACCTGATGAGTACTATCCTTCACTGACAAAGATTTTAACTATTATTAACTATAAAAAAATACACACGTATTAGATAGAGACTATTCACACATTCATGATGCAAATTTTGAAAAAAAAAACTGAAAAAAAAAATGAAGAATTAATAGGATGCTATCATTTTTGCGTACAATGTTAATTTTCAGCGACTTACTTTGTTTCTTTTTAAACGCCTTGCTTTGTTTTTATTTCACTGAAAATCAGTGAATTATTAATTAGTTTAAAGGTGTTTGAAAAAGCATTGTTCAAATTTTTTACAGTCTGCTCGCCTTGGAAAATCAAAAGATTGGAGGCTTTTAAAAAGTTTTTTTTCTGGGGTGTTTTTATTTAGATACAGTATAAATAACGGTGTGGGAATGATTCAAATTTATATAATCAACTTTTCAAATAACCCAAATAAAATGTTAAAAATTAACAATTATTAATTAATAGAGAATGGAGAGTGGAGAATGAAAAATGAATATGTCATTCTTCCTTCTCCACTCTCCATTCTTCACTCTAAAACAGTGATAACTTGACGTATTTTTTTGGATGAGCCTGTAGGTCGATCAAGAGCGAAGAGGCATTTTCAGACACGTTGTTGAGATTATCATATAGTGTCCTGTCATTGAGCAATAAACCGATGCTATTGTCGTTGGAATTAAGTTTCAGGCTCACTTTTTCCACATTATCTAAGGTAGAATTCAATTGAGTTAATGTGGTTTCAAAATCCAGCCGCTTGAAATTTCCGCTGATTATAGTCAAGTCGTTCGAAATATCTTTGAAATTATGCACGATAACAGGGATATCCTGGCGCATTAAGGCATTGAGTTGAGTTGAAGCCAGTGCTAAATTGTGCGTAGTTTGCTCAATGTAATCCACCGATTGTTGTAATGCCTGATGATTTACCAGCCGATCCAATCCTGTCAATATAGAGTCTATTTTAGGTAATAGACTACTTACCTGGGGTATAATCTCATTGGTTACTTTGTCCATTGGGCCGACACGCAGATTTCCGGTAATTGTATCGCCGATAGAGCAATAAGTGGTGACGTATTTGTTTAATACAATGTGCAGGCTGGCTCCGGCGGTCAGACTCGAAGAAAGTTCCACGTAGCTTCCGCTTTGGATTTTCATGCTTTTGTTGAGGCTGATTTGCACCGTGATATTTTCAGGTTGGTCGTAATTGTATTCGATAGCGCTTACGATTCCGACTTGAAATCCGTCAACATATACAGCACTGGATTTTTGCAATTCAGGGATGTTTTTAAATTGGACATAATAATGGTTTGTCGGTTTGAAGATATTGATCCCTTTCAGGTAATTCAGTCCAAAATATAGTATCACTAAGCTAATGATCGCGGTAATACCGATGATTACTTCTTTGGTAAAAATTTTTTTCATTTTAGTCTTTTCCCGTTTTTGAATTTGACAATGAAAGCGCCGGCAAACTCTTTCGATACGGCTTTTTTGATGCTTTGCGCTTCCTCCAGGTTAGTAGTTTCTCCTACAGTATATTTATAAAGACCATTTTCAACATAATATTGTTCGCGGTGTCCTTTCAATCGGGGCGAATTTTTAGGAAGTTTATCCTCAGTCGCCAATATTTGAATTTTGTAAACAATGATTCCTGATCCTGATACCGTAGCAGGTGTTGTTTTTTTGGTTGCTACGGCAGCAGAGGCCTCTGTTTTTTTCTCCGGCGTAGTTTTCGGTTTGACCTCCGGTTTAGTTTCCGGTTTTAGCGTTGGTTTAGTTTCCGGTTTGACTTCCGGCTTAGTTTCCGGTTTTAGCGCAGGTTTAGCATCGGGCTTGATCTCCGGTTTGACTTCCGGCGCTGGCGCAGAAGGAGTAGGAGGCGTAACAGCCGGATTGGTAGTCGCTGTTGAATTAATATTCGTTTTCCGGTCATACTCCTTTTTATATTTGTCAAATGCATTATAAATACATCTGGCTAAAGCGCGTTGTCCTTCTTTACTATTTAAATAAGCTTCCTCTCTTTTGTTGGAGAGGAATCCCAATTCGATAAGGACGCTGGGCATGGACGTTTTCCGGATGACAAGAAAACCGGCTTGACGTACGCCGCGGTCATTCCGTTTGGCATTCACAATAAACTGGCTCTGGATATCGGCGGCAAATGAGATACTTTGGTCTAAAAATTGGTTCTGCATGAATTGGAATATGATGAACGACTCGTCGGAGTTGGGGTCGTAGCCTTCGTAAGTTTGTTGATAGTTGTCTTCCAGCAAAATAACCGCGTTTTCACGACGGGCTACCTCTAAGTTTTCATTGGATCGCGACAACCCCAGTGTATAGATTTCGGTTCCGTTGGCAGTTGGATTACTCTCAGTGGCATTAGCATGAATGGAGATAAAGAGGTCGGCTTTTGACTTGTTTGCTTTTTCCGCACGCTCATTGAGGGTGATAAATACATCCTTTTGCCGGGTATAAACAATGTTGGTATTGGGATGGTTACTTTCTATTAATTCTCCCAACATGAGAGCTACTGCAAGGTTAATATCTTTTTCCTTTGCTTTCAGGGAAGTGCCGATGGTACCGGGATCTTTTCCGCCATGTCCGGGATCGATTACTATTACAAAAGGTTTTCCGTTCTGGAGGTTCAAAGCCTCCACAGAACAAGTAAGCGAAATACAAATAATGAGCCAGAAATACTTCATAGTCGAAATTTTTCGATTGCAAATGTACGATTTTTAATTAGAAGATGAATGATAATCAGGATAAAGCAGGTACTTTTTCCTTATTTTCCGATAACCGGATAAGTCAGCCTCCCAGCTTGCTTTGATGCAGGTTTCATCTGCGCCCGAGATAATCTGTTTTCTGAGGTCGCTGTTTCCTGCAAGCAGATCAAACCATTTGGGTCTGGAGAAAAATGATTGCTGCATTCCTGAGCGGGTATAGAAATCAAGAAAGAACTGCAAACTGAATCCTCCGGCAAAGGAAGAATCCCTTAAATCAATTCCGTAGCACGTCTGATCCTGGTGTAAAGGCGCCTGATCCCATCCTTTCAATGATGCAGGAGTAAAAGAGAAATCACCGTATCGTGGTTCGGGAGCTCCGATTACCTGGAACGGGAAAATTGTGCCCCGGCCAATGCTCACATCGGTCGCTTCAAATAAACAAAGGGACGGATATAATCGGATTGCCTGATCATTCGGCAAATTGGGCGATGGTTTGACGGGCAACGAATAAGGCTGTCCGTGTTTCCATCCGGCCACAGGAATGATTTGTAATTTACATTGTAAAGTATCTCCTTGGTTTGACCGGAGCCATTTTTCTCCATTAATCATCCTGGCCAGTTCTCCAACCGTTAGTCCGTGCAATACCGGAATCGGATGCATTCCGACAAACGACCGGTAGGGAAGTTGCAATACCGGTCCATCCACATAATCAGCAGGATTAGGCCGGTCGCAGACGATCAGTGTTTTCCCGTATTGGGCGCACGCCTCCATGATGTAGTGCATGGTACTGATATAGGTATAGAAACGAGCGCCGACATCCTGAATGTCGAAAACGACAACATCGACATCGGCCAATTGAGCGGCAGCAGGTTTTTTGTTTTTTCCATAAATAGACACAATGGGAATGCCGGTTTTCAGGTCTTTAGAATTACCAACGGTTGCTCCGGCATCAGCATCTCCGCGAAAACCGTGTTCGGGAGCAAATACTTTTTTCACATTGATTCCGTCAGATAATAAGGTGTCTAATAAGGAAACCTGTTTGTCTCCGACTACCGATGTCTGGTTTACGACTAATGCTACCCGTTTGTTTTGTAATGGAGGCAAAAGCAAATCCATTCGTTCAGCTCCGGTTAGCAGGGGAATGTTTTGTGCAATAGAGCAGGTACAAAACAAAAAACAGGTCAGTACAATGTGATATTTCCTCACTATTTATATTTTATTAAAGAAGCCTTAATAATGGAGATTGAATTTTCATCACTTGTAGTGGTGGAAGTTACATCATATCCGCCCTGGTTATTCCTGGAAGATTGTTTTGTGGTCGTCACAGTCGGATTCGGGATGGTATTAATATCATGAAAGACAATGCCATCGGCACCTTTCTCTTTCGCATATTTTTCCAGGGCTTTCTGACTTGCCTGCATCGAAGTACCTGTCCAGAGTCGCACTTCGGCATGTCCCATTATTTCATAATCAGAGGGAATATCCATATATGAAAAATAGAGATCAAGCTGGTTAGTTGCAGGATATGAACGTCCCAGATAATTGACAGAAGGAGTGCAGGACGACAATCCCAGCATGATGAGGCTTAAAAACCATATTTTCTTTATCATAACATAATAATGTTAAATGTAAAAACCGAAACACAAAGATAATACTAAAAGATGATTCTTCTTATTTGCCATTCGGTAATTTCTATGTATTTTTACTGCGATTATCTTTCTTCATTACTTTCATTTATTTATTCTCTGTTATGGATTCATTAAAAATCATCCAAAAATATTATACACCGAAATCCCCCTTATATGAGATTTTGGTGACTCATGATACATCTGTCGCCAATAAAGCCTTAGAAATAGCCCGAATACATCCGGAAATGAACCTGGATACTGATTTTATTTACGAGGCCGCCATGGTGCATGATCTTGGTATTTTTAAGACCCAGGCTCCCGAGATATTCTGTTTTGGTGCAAATCCATATATTTGCCACGGATATTTGGGCTGCGAATTGATGAAGGCAGAAGGCTATCCCCGTCATGGTCTGGTGTGTGAACGTCATACAGGTACGGGACTTCATAAGGAAGAAATAATACAAAAAAATTTCCCTCTTCCTCTTCGGGATATGCTGCCTGTAAGTTTAGAAGAACAATTGATTTGCTTTGCCGACAAATTTTATTCCAAACAGCACCTTGGGCGGGAGAAATCGATTGATAAAATAATAAAAGGGTTGTCCAAATACGGGGAAGGAACAGTCATTCGTTTTAGAGAATGGTGTGAACTCTTTTTAGGTTAATTAAACGCATTCTATGTTTTTCTTTCTGCCAAAATGGTTAACTTTGCGCGCTAATAATTCAGTTTGGTTTTATCTCTTGGGCGGATGCAATTAAAAAAATACCTTATTTTTAGCCTGTTGTCTTTATTTATATTGACAGCCGTCTGCTTAACGGCGCAAAATCAGGTATTGTCTCCCGACTCGATTCACGTACGGCAGGAGCAACTTTCCGACAGCCTTTTTATCAGCAACGATAGTACTGCAATACTCAATGATAGTACGGTGCAGGTTTCTCCTAATTCTATTAATTCTCCTGTCAATTATCAAGCTGTTGACTCCATGGTGGTGCTGGGCACTAAGTTCATGTATTTATATAAAGAAAGTAACGTAAAATATACGAATCTGGAAATATCTGCCGAAACGATTTCTGTAGATATTGATAAAAGTTTGGTACATGCTACATTTGGTTTGGATTCTATTGGCGACGAAACCGGATATCCTATTTTTAAAGACGGAGATACTCAGTATGAATCCAAAACAATGGATTACAACTTTAAGACGAAAAAAGGTTTCAGTACAGCATTGATTACACAACAAGGTGAAGGATATGTGACGGCCGGCCAGACAAAAAAGCTGTCTAACAATGATTTATATATGGTGGATGGTAAATATACTACCTGTGACGTACACGACCATCCGCATTTTTATCTGCAATTGACGAAAGCTAAGGTAAAGCCTAAAAAAAATATTGTCACAGGGCCTGCCTATCTTGTGATTGAAGATGTTCCTTTACCGCTTGCTATTCCATTTGGCTTTTTTCCTTTTTCAGATGATTATTCTTCGGGAATCATCATGCCTACTTATGGTGATGAAATGGTGAAAGGATTTTGCTTGCGGGATGGTGGATATTATTTTGCATTCAATGATTATATCGATTTGGCGTTGACAGGGGAGATTTATACCAAAGGCTCGTGGGGGCTTGCCGGAAGATCGTCTTATCGTAAACGATACAAGTTTTCGGGTAATGCCAATGTGGCGTATGTGGTGACGATTACGGGAGATAAAGATTCGGGTGATTATTCCCGGTCGAATGATATGCGAATCAATTGGACTCATTCGCAGGATCAGAAAGCCAATCCTTACCTGCGTCTCTCTGCCAATGTGGCTTATTCTACCACTTCTTATAACCAGAATCGGGCTACTGTAGAACGGGTTAATTATACGGACAATACTAAAAATTCAAGTGTGACATTAACCAAAACGTTCCCTGCTAATTCGCTCAGCCTGAATTTAAATCTTGCAGTTAACCAGACTACGCGTGATACGATGATTAGCCTTACGATGCCCAACATGAGTATTGCATACGGGCAAACTTATCCGTTTCGAAGAAAGCAGGTTGTCGGGGATTTACGGTGGTACGAGCAGATTTATTTCAGTTATTCCGGCTCGCTAAGGAATTCCATCCGGACCAAAGAATATAACCTGATGAAATCCAATATATTGAAAGATTGGAGTAATAGTATGACTCACAGCATTCCTGTCAGCGCATCTTTCAATGCTTTTAAATACATCAATATTTCGCCCAATTTTAACTATACCGAAAACTGGATGACGAAAAAAGTGGAACAGGGATACGATAGTGAAGGGCGACAGATGCCTGTAGATACTACGTATGGATTTTACAGGACTTATCAATACAATGTTGGTGTCAGTGTCAACACCAAACTGTATGGCTTTTTTACTCCCTGGAGAAAATTGTTTGGAGATAAAGTGCAAACGATCAGGCACGTATTCACACCCAGGATGAGTTTCAGCGGAAGTCCGGATTTTGGAGATCCGCGATATGGTTTTTATAATACAATACAATATACCGATGGAGAAGGGAAAACGACCACAAACACGTATTCTCCGTATGCAATAGTTCCCGGAGCCGGAAAATCGGCGAGTGTCTCTTTCGGATTTGATAATAATGTTGAAATGAAAATCAAATCGGATAGTGATTCGACTGGAGTGAAAAAAATCAGCCTGCTTGATAACTTGAGTTTCAATTCCGGTTATAATTTTCTTGCCACCACCCGGCCGTGGTCGGATATCAGCGCCAATCTGCGTCTTAAGATTACAAAATCATATACTTTTAATGCACAGGCTACTTTTGATACCTATGTATATGACGAAAACGCCAAACCTGTCGAAACCCGCTGGGCGGCAGGTAAAGGCATTGGTCGTCTTAGATCTACCGGCACATCTTTTGGTTATACTTTCAACAATGATACATTCAAAAAATGGTTTGGAAAAGAGGACGATGAAAGTAAAGACGATTCCAAAGGCAGTAATCAATCCACTACAGCTCCCGGAGAAGAAGAGGCCGGCGCTTCTTCCGAACAGTCGGCAGAAGGGGGTGGATACTTACGTAAGAAAAAAGATAAAGGCGATTTCGACAGCGATGGCTATATGGTGGCTAATGTCCCCTGGAGCTTATCGTTCAACTGGTCATTGAACTTAGGATATGGACAATTTAATCCGGAAAAAAAGGAGTACGATTATATGATTACGCAAGGATTGGGATTTAATGGAAATATTACTCCATCCAAAGGCTGGACATTTTCGTTTAATACCAATTACGATTTTGAAGCGAAAAAGATTGTAACTATGCAATGTAATCTTACGCGCGATCTTCACTGTTGGGCTATCACAGCCAGTTTTATCCCTATGGGGCCTTATCAATCGTACAATCTTACATTGGCTGTAAAATCATCCTTATTGCAAGACTTGAAATATACTCAGCATGGTACTTCGCAAGGTGCCGTGCAATGGGAGTAGGGGAATTAATTGAGAATTGAGAATTTGTTGTAAATTACATTCTCCATTCCAGATACTAATCATGCTTATCATATTATAGAAAGCAACCCATCGACAGATACATCACAAAAAAAATTTCAAACGAAGGTTTTTTCAGATATTGCAGATTGAGTTGGTCTGTTTTAAAATTATACAGATGTCAAGCTGCGTTGCTACGCAACTAAGCGGGATGAACCGACCTCATTCCAGTGGTTAAAACCACTGGTTATTAAGCCAATGTCGCTATACGACAATTTTTAACTAAACGACATTGATTTTAAAATTCAAAATTTGTAAAACAGAGTATTCAAAATTTGTAAAATAAAACATTTGAAATTTGTAAAATAAGCTATCTCTTTGTACTCTACTATCAGATAAACAACAAGAGTCTATCACTATCGCGACTCCAGTGGCTTGGAGGTGGATGCCATTGTGCAAAAACACAACGGCGATTGGTGTGCTTTTGAAATAAAACTCGGTATCGGTCAAATTGAAGAAGCGGCCGCAAGTTTGAATAAATTCGTTTCCATTTTGGATACAAAAAAAGTAGAACCGCCAAAATCGCTGAATATAATTACGGGCACAGGAATTAGTTATACCCGCAACGACGGAATAAATGTGATTTCATTAGCTTCACTTGGCTATTAAAATGAAGATGATTAGACTTTATAGCCGCCCATGCATTTTTTGAAAATAGAAAATGCCCTGATTGACTTCCACCAATCAGGGCATTTTCAACTATCAATTTATTTCCCGTGGCAATTTTTGTATTTTTTGCCGCTTCCGCAAGGGCAGGGATCGTTTCTTCCCACTGTTTTTTCAACACGGACAGGTTCGCTGCGACGCTGTCTTAAATCTTGTCCTGCAGCTTGAGCCTGCGCCCGTTGATTTTCCGACATTTCGTCTTTTTGAGTACGGTATTTACTGTAATCGGTTTTTGTTTCCGGAGCAGCCTGACGCACATTTTGTGATTCACGTACCGGAATTTGTCCACGCATTAGTATTGCTACCGTTTTGCGGTTCATTTCGTCCACCATTGTTTTGAACAATTCAAACGATTCCAGTTTATAAATCAATAATGGATCTTTATTTTCATAGCTGGCATTTTGTACCGAATGGCGCAATTCGTCCATTTCACGCAAATGTTCTTTCCAGGATTCATCAATCGAATGCAATAAAATAGCTTTTTCAAATGATTTGATGACGGTTTTTGATTCACTTTCGTAAGCTTCTTTCAGGTTACAGGGAATATTATATACCCGTTTTCCGTCGGTAATAGGAATCAGGATATTTTCGTATTTATCACCTTGTTCCTCATATACTTGTTTAATAACCGGCTGGGCTACCTGCGCCATACGCTCGGTTTTACGTTTGAAAGTTTCGAGCGTAGTATTGAAAAGTTTGTCTGAAAGCTGATTCTGTTTAACGGAACGGAATTCTTCAGCATCTACGGGCGTTTCCAATGCGAGAGTTTTGTATAATTCAAATTTCCATCCTTCAAAATCCTGTGAATCGATGAATTGGTTGGAGATGGCATCTGCGGTGTCAGACAACATATTCACGACATCCAATCCAATCCGTTCGCCCATCAGGGCATGGCGTCGGCGGGTATAAATCACTTCCCGTTGGGAATTCATTACATCATCGTATTCCAGCAATCGTTTCCGGATACCGAAGTTATTTTCTTCCACTTTCTTTTGCGCCCGTTCAACTGATTTGTTAAGCATGCTGTGCTCCAATACTTCACCTTCTTTAAAGCCCAGTTTATCCATCATACCGGCAATCCGTTCGGAAGCAAACAAGCGCATCAGGCTGTCTTCCAACGAGACGAAGAATACGGAAGAACCCGGGTCTCCTTGTCTTCCGGCGCGACCGCGTAACTGGCGATCCACCCGGCGCGAATCATGTCGTTCGGTACCGATGATGGCCAACCCTCCGGCAGCGCGTACTTCGGGCGATAACTTGATGTCGGTACCCCGTCCCGCCATATTGGTAGCAATGGTTACAGTTCCTGATTGTCCGGCTTGCGCCACAATGTCGGCTTCTTTTTGGTGCAGTTTGGCATTCAATACGTTATGTTTAATTTTACGCATAGAAAGCATCCGGCTCAATAATTCAGAAATTTCCACAGAGGTTGTACCTACCAGTACGGGACGTCCTTGCTCTACTAATTTTACAATTTCTTCGATAACTGCAAAATATTTTTCACGGGTAGTTTTATAAATCCGGTCATTCTGATCATCTCGTACAATTGATTTATTTGTCGGAATAACGACGACATCGAGTTTGTAGATGTCCCAAAATTCACCGGCTTCAGTTTCGGCTGTACCGGTCATCCCTGCTAATTTATGATACATCCGGAAATAGTTTTGCAAAGTAATGGTAGCAAAAGTTTGCGTAGCAGCTTCCACTTTTACCCGTTCTTTGGCTTCAATGGCCTGGTGCAATCCGTCGGAGTAGCGACGGCCTTCCATGATACGACCCGTTTGTTCGTCAACGATTTTTACTTTGTTGTCGATGACCACATATTCATCGTCCCGTTCAAAGAGGCAGTAGGCTTTCAACAATTGGTTGATGGTATGTACCCGTTCGGATTTCACGGCGTAGTTTTGCATCAATTCATCTTTTTTAGCCTGTTTTTCTTCATCGGTGGCCGTCATATTTTCGATGTCAGCCATTTGTAGTCCGATATCCGGAAGAACAAAAAATTGCGGGTCGTCACTGTTTCCGGTAAGCAGGTCAATCCCTTTGTCCGTCAATTCGATGGAGTTATTTTTCTCATCAATTACAAAATACAATGGGTCGGTAATGATGTGCATATCTTTTCCCTGCTGTTGCATGTAAAAGTCTTCCACTTTCAGCATGGATGCTTTGACACCGGGTTCGCTCAGGAATTTGATCAGCGGTTTGCTTTTCGGCATCCCTTTGAATGAGCGGTACAATATTTTAACACCTTCTTCATTTTCTTTCTGATCAGCAGAACTAATCAATTGTTTAGCTTCGGTCAACAATTTTGTACAGAGATTTTTCTGTACGCTTACCACGTGCTCTATTTTCGACCGGAATTCTTCAAACAGTTGGTCTTCTCCCTTGGGTACGGGGCCGGAAATAATTAAAGGAGTACGGGCATCGTCAATTAATACGGAGTCAACCTCATCGACGATGGCGTAATTATGTTTTCGTTGTACCAGGTCGTTCGGGCTAATAGCCATATTATCGCGCAAATAGTCAAATCCGAATTCATTGTTGGTTCCGAAAGTAATATCCGCTTCATACGCTTTTCGACGGGCGTCGGAGTTGGGCTGGTGTTTGTCGATGCAATCCACCGACAGGCCATGAAACATGTAAAGCGGTCCCATCCATTCGGAGTCACGTTTTGATAAGTAATCGTTGACGGTTACTACGTGCACGCCATTGCGGGTCAGCGCATTCAGGAAAACCGGCAGGGTAGCCACCAATGTTTTACCTTCTCCGGTCGCCATTTCGGCAATTTTACCTTTATGTAAGACAGTACCTCCAAATAATTGCACATCGTAATGGATCATTTCCCAGGTAACTTCATTGCCTCCGGCTTCCCAATGATTTAGATAAATGGCTTTGTCTCCTTCTATCCGGACAAAATCGTGTTTGGTAGCCAGTTCCCGGTCAAAATCATTGGCCGTAACGATCACTTCTTCGTTTTGCGCCAATCTTCGGGCAGTGTCTTTTACGATAGCAAATACCTCCGGAAGGACTTCTTCCAACACATTTTCATATTTTTCCAGGATTTCTTTTTCGATTTTATCGATTTCAGTCCAAACTACTTCACGTTCTTCCAGTTCAATCTGTTCGATTTTTGCTTTCAGCTGTTCGATTTTCTGTTTGTCTTCAGCCACCACATCCTGTATATGTTGTTTGATGCCGTCTGTTTTGGCGCGCAGTTCGTCGTTGGTCAATTTTTCAATAGCAGGATATGCTGCCTGAATTTTTCTGACGTACGGATCTATTTCTTTCAAATCCCGCTGAGATTTGTTTCCGAATAGTTTTGTTAAAATGTCGTTAAATGCCATATTTGTTATTAGTTTAATTATCAATTTGTTATAATCTCTTCCAGTGGAAATTCCATGCAGCCGTTAGGCGGTCTGATCCTTAGAATATAGGCGATGGAGGGAGCCACGGAAACGGCTTTAACCGGCCGGATAATTTTAGCATGTGTCAGTTGGTGACCAAAAAAAATGAGTGGAGCCGTCACAGCGTGTTTTACTACCGGGTAGCTTTTGGTCGCATCCTGTTCGTCAATAATAACCCATCCGGATTGTAATTGGAGTATGACATCGCCGCAGTCTTTTGCATAAATCCCTTTGCGAAAATATGCCGCGTCTCCGGCAGATGCATCCAATAAATATTGGTTGGCGGTTGCTACTTCCCTGACGCCGGAAAGTTGCGCCACATATTCTGCCGTTTTTTGACGGATTTCATCTAATTTGACTTTGCTTTCTTCAATTTGTTTTTTATTGAGGAAAATTTGATTGTTGTAGAATCCGTCCACCCAGTTGCCTTGCCCATAAACGGCCATCAGGTACATGTTGAGCAATGCCAAACATCTTTTCGGATAAAAAACGCCGAATGGTTTGAGTGTGTCGGAGGCCGATTGTTTTAAATCATAATAACCGGTGGAAGTGAGTACAATTAATGCATTTTTTAATCCGACTTTCTGGTCGATCAAAGATAATAACCGGCTGATTTCTTTATCCAATTGGATGTATGTATTTTGAACCTCCAGGCTGTATTCGTCAGTTAATGTTTCTTTGTAATTTCCTGCATAATAAGTGATTGCAAGCATGTCGGGGTAGGAGCGTCTGCCAAAATCAGCGTATTCGAAAAATTTTTCCGTTAAATCAGTGATTTCAGTATTGATTAATGCCGTAGTTTTTAATTTTAAGAATCGTTCTTTATCGTATGAATAATATACATGTTTGAAGGGCTGGTGATTTTTTCCGTATGGAATCATTTTTTCCTGATTGATCGGCGACCAAACATTAGCAGCGGTTCCATTGTCCCATTTTCTGCTCCGTTGAGTATTATACTGGTCAAAATACCATGGAACTCCTTTATAATAGGTGTTGGTCGCCCATTTGCCGTTTACATCTTCTAACCAGAATGCAGCGTTTGCATAGCGGCCTGCCGATAATATCGCTTCTTCCACGTTAGGCCCGATGGCAAATACATCGCTTTTCCCGTCAGAAGCTAATTTCAATTCGTCGCTGACAGTAGATACTAATAATGCGTTGGGGGAAACGGTTTCTGAGGTGTAATTGCCAAGAAAGGCAGGATCAAATACCGCTGAAGTTTCACGCCGGTCGGTATAATTAAATTTCTTGTCGGAAGCAATCCCGTGATAGCAGGGATAAGTGCCTGTAGATAACGTGGCAACAGCAGAAGCGCGGCAAACATTAGGGAAATCGTATTGGATACTGGTGTAATATACGCCTTCATTCATCAGTCGTTTGAAACCGGTTTCGCTAAAAGCGGGATTAAAATAATGCAGAAAATCTCCACGCAGTTGATCTACTGTAATGGTTACCACCAATTTGGGAATATCGCCCGTTTGTGCATACGCTCCGAGGCTTGCTAATGCGATGAGTGATGTTATGAGTCTGTTCATTTATGAGGATCAGGGTGCAAGGTGCAGGTACACAATGCTCAACCTGTTTTTTTACTTATATTTATATTCTGTTTTTTACTGTTCTTCTTTGCTGCGCACCTCGTGCCTCGTACCTTGCACCCAAAAGGTACCATCCCGAAGCCACCCACAAACAGAGGACAAATGGGATATTGGCGACATTTAATTCCTGGGGTATCAATGACCAACAAACCAAAAATAACGACAAAAGTACAAAATTTGTTCCATGATACCATTTAAATAAGGGGTAACTTTTCTTAAAACAGTATCCTGCGAATGCGATCCAATGCAATGGATGAAGCCATAATAGATTGTAATTAGGGAATGCGCAGGGGTGTATGGAAAAGAAAGCAAAGAAGAATACCAGGCTTCCCGCTAATGCCGCCTGTAGAAACAGGAGTCCGAAAAAGATGCGGAAGGAGCGTTTGAAAATCAATCCGCAAATCACAAATACGAAGCTGTGGATAAGGAGAATGATCCCGATTTTCAGGGGTGACGATAGCGAAAAACCTTCTTCCCGGGATTCGAGTTGTGAACGGAGTATAACACGAGTATCGGAAACAATGGGACGCAGGACGCAGGGTGCAGGGTGCAGGGAATCAGCCGGAAGCGTGTCTTGTACAGAAGCGTTTGCAAGTCCTTCCATCAATTTGATAGGAAGGAACAGTTCGTTTCGATACGAGATGAGGCTATCGGCGCCGGCGCCAATCAACAAGTCAATTCCGAATTCCAGCCAGGGGTAGGGAGCCGTACATTGATGTACTAAATGTCGGAAGGTGGTAGAATCGCCGGATGATTGATATATTAATTTTCCACCACCATATTTTTCAATCAGGTCTCGCGGACGCGTGGTGCAATTATCAAAGAAATAATTGTAAAGATAATAGCAGTTTTCCGGACGTATATTCCAATCCAAAAATTCCAGTAATTTTAACTTGTCCGCAGCCGGAATGTTTAATATCTGTTCAATGACTGTGCCGTTATCCAATGTATAATGATATTCATATTCCGGAAAATATTCGAAATCCAATCGGTAATCGGTTCTTCCCCTCAAAAAATTATAGACAAAATAAGGTTGTTGGCTGTCAAACATACCGTAATTGAATACGAGGTCAACATGTTCGGAAGGATTATTCACCCGGATGGAAGTATGTCCATAGATAGTATATACGGCTTTATCTCTTGGCAATAATGTCAGGATACTAATCGTGGTACTATCGGGATTAATGGCTCCGGAAGGGGCTGTAAAACAAAAAAATATGATTAGTACAGTAAAAAATCGCGCTTTCATTCCTATTTGTTAAAAATAAACGAACAAAAGTACGGAAATAATTCTTATTTACAATTCCCGAATCCAGATATTCCGGAAGCTGATTGGTTCGCTGGGATCTCCATGTGATTGCAACCGGATAGGGCCTTTGCCATGCGGACTGACTTTTGGAAAACCAATGTATTCGGTAGTTCCCTGAATAATGGTTCCGTTTTGTACCACCACACCGTTGTGAAAAACAGTAACGACGGGAGGAGTGCGGTACCTGCCGTCTGGAGTAAAAGTCGGCGCAGTGTAAATAATATCATACACATTCCATTCTCCCGGTTTCCGCATTGCGTTTACCAACGGAGGACTTTGTTTGTAGATGCTGGCAGTTTGCCCGTTGACATAGGTTTTATTGTTGTAGCAGTCTAAAATTTGGATTTCGTATTTATCCTGCAGGAAAACGCCGCTGTTGCCGCGCGCCTGGTTTCCCCCTGTAATATTTTCGGGTACACACCATTCTAAGTGCAATTGGAAATCTCCGAATTCTTTTTTCGTGAGAATATCTCCCACTTGTTTATTTACAGTGAAAATGTCATCGTGTACATCCCAATTTTTGTCGCTGCCATTCGCCGCTTTCCATTGCGATAGATTTTTTCCGTCGAATAAGACAAGAGCATCAGAAGGGGCGGTAATAAAACCTTGTGCAGTCAACGCGCCCGGAGTTACGATTCCGGGTTGGGGTTCCCAATATTCCGACATTTCGGGTTTCATTGGCGCCGGTCCTGCAAAACGGTATTCCTGTCGCAGGCTGATGGTATTCGCTTGCGGAAAATCGACAGGAACAGGTTGTGTTACCTTGCCGGTCGCCGCCCACTCGCTTCCGCGCAACAGAGTCACCTGAAAACCTGTACATTGCATAGCAATATTGTCATCTAAGCTGTTGCCGGCATGTCCCAACATAGTATGGAAAATGCGACCTTTACCATATTGGATCGTAAATATCAACGGTTCTTCCTTTCCTGATCCCCGGGTAGCCGGATCGGAATAAGCGGTATATAGTAAGTCTTTGATGCAGCCCGGCCCACGCATTTTTCCGTATAACTCGTCTTTAGCATGTTTCCATTTTTTTGGAAGACCTTGTGTGATGGGATGACTTTCATTGCGGGCAGTGAGCGTATATTCATGCTGGTCGCCATGATCGCCTCCTGCTCCCGGAGAAGCATCTTTCACTATTTTGCCATTTTGCCAATAGACGTATGGGCCTGATTTTTCATTTCGTCCTTCCCATCCGCCCAAAGCAATCATTTCATTGTATTCTTTCCAGTGGGGAAATGCATTATCCGCAGCATGGTAAATGACAACGCCACCGCCTTTTTTTACAAAATTGAGAAAGGCTTTATTGGTTTGCTGTGGCCAATTGTCGCCATTATAATCAATAACGACCAATTGATAAGAATCAAAATCAAGAGTAAATCCGCTCATATCCTTCCCTTTTTCGGGGGAAATGGCAATATCGACACTAAACAATCCGGAATTTTGCAGAATGTTCTGTAAAGCGATATGGCTTACCTGCCAATTATGGTTGTTTTGGCCGGTAATGATCAATGTTTTAATTGGCCGGGCATTCATGCTAATAGAAATGAAGATGAATACAAGTACAAATAATTTGTGAAAAAAAGGATGTTTCATAAGTAAAAAATCAGATTATATTTTCATTATATTTGTTCATAGTACCGTGCGCAAATGTACAAATTAATCCCGTTTAGAAGGTGAAAAAATAGATTTCTCTTGTTGTTACAATTCTTCAATCCATCTTTTATCATTTCTCTTTTACATAAAAATAAGTGGAAAAAGATTGCTTCTTACCCGTTGCTCGGTCATACACATGAATGATTAACTTGTTAATTTTGTTCATTACAGAGGGATCAAATTCCGGTTTGAAAGTAAAGGAATTGCCTGGTATTGGAGTGGAACTCGATCCGCAAGTGCGTCCGCTGTCCAAATGATATAATACCCAATCACAGGCAAAATCCCCGGAACCACCCTCGATATATACTTCGACCTCTACATCCCTGCCGCCAACTAGTATACTGCCTGACGAGATATTGATACCCGTAACGAAAAAATCTACCGTTGCAAGCCCCGTAGAAGCGCCTTGGTGATATTTGTGTTCAGCTACGACTTTTTTTACTCCGTTTTCCAGCCGGTAGGACTGGGTCAAACGGCCGAAGTTGTCAAGCACATGGTGAGTCGTCATCCCCGAGGGATCGGTAATGGAACTGACACCCAGCAGCGGTTTATAGGTAAAGGTACTGACCAAGGTGGAAGGGGAGGTCGTTTTGAAAGTGGTCCGTAAGCCGTTCAACAAATTCCAATCGTCGGCAGACGGTTCCTTTTTATTCCCTAAATTCTTGATCCAGGTTTGATCTTTGTTACCCAAAGCCGTCAACAACTGGCTGTAACTCACATGATCAATTTCTGCAACAAGATATTGGTTATTATAAGACCAGATGTAGCAGGTATGTCTGCCGTCATTGGTAGATAGTTCCGCCACATTGCCATAAGCATCGTATTCATGATAAGTCAGTTTTGTATCAAATGTACTCATCTTGTTGGTCTTGTAACGGACTTTGTCAGGACGGTTATTGGGCAAAAAGTCAATAACCGAATGCATTCCATCTGTATTCACAAAATGAAGGTGCGAAGCAAGTGTATTGACTATCATCGAGTGGTAAGTATATTCATCAGTAATACTTTGCTGCGTGGTAATACTTTGCCCGGGCTGAATCGTAGTGGTGACGGCAGTAGGATGCATATGGGAAGCATCATAAGTATAAGACTTCGTACTTCCCACCTGTTGACACACGCCATTGGTGTAAAAATATTGATAGGTCGTGTCCATTTGCAATTCATTCCAGTAACTGGTATTCATATCCCAGTGGCTGTCTCCAAAAACCGTATTAAATTCATCATATATCTTTTTGTTTTCGGTATAATTCGGATCATTCCAGGTTGGTTTATAGGTTAATGTCCGGTAAGGCTTACTGACATATACAGCCCTGCCTCCGGGATATGCTTTCATTGTATAAGTATACCGGGTGGAAGAGACCAGCGTATCCCGGTTCTTGTATTGTTCTACTTTGACCAGTTGACCCTGCATGACATCGCTACCCCTATCCCCGGATGGTTCATAAACATCATACGGGCGGTCAAAGGTCAAGAGTTTATTTAAATGATTCGTATTATACTTATCAAAGCCCGGAAACATTTTTTTACGGATGATCCGCTTATCCGGATTGCTTTTCTGCGCTGCTTTCAAATCATAAAATCCCGTCCCTATTTTTGTACGGGTATTATCCCCTTCAGCCCAATACAAAAGAAGAGCATATTTATGCGGAGCCACATCATAATAGTACTTGGTAGTAAGAATGGCACCGGTACCTTCCGAATACGAGTCTTCCTGAACGAAGGAGTAAAGCACCGCACTCCCATTGTTGAAGGTGATATTCGAAACAGGCATCGCGCTCCAGCTACGGACACTACTGCCATCGCTATAGAATTGTACGGATTGGTAATCCAGGTTGGTGACGATGTGTTTGATCACCCCACCCCCTAATAACGGTTGGCCCAGGTCTGAATCCGACTTGATACCATACCGGTATTTCCGCTCCGAAACCATACGACGGCCCAATCCCGGCTTCACTACCGATTCTTCAATCCGGAATACACGCAAACCACCCACAGGAAGGAAATAGGCAGGCGAATGGCTTCCGGAATAATACATATCGAAGGCTCCCGAATTGCCTTCATACTCAAAAGTGGTAACCACCCCTTCCGGATGATGGATCTGCCAAAGCACCCCATGTTTGGCCCAGGAGGCCTCCGATTCCCGATAACGGCCCGGGATTGTATCCCGGACAATATCCGTCTGGTAGGGTTGCCCGGGACGCTTAAAACCCAGTTCCGCATAGATCGTAGGAACCACCCCTTCGTTGTTATCCTTAGAACCATTCGCAAAACCCCAATGGTCAATCGATTTGGTGGTGCGCGACGGAACCATGTCCTGACCATAATAGGAAAAACGGTATGTGCGGGCATCACAACCCGGAGCCGAAATCCGGATCGAATCCAACTTCGTCAGGTCGGTCCCGCTATTGTAACGGGTAATATAAAATTGAATGGAGCGTATCTGGTTCCCGTTATTGTCCGTGACAATCATCTGGGTCAGCGTCTCAATAAAATTTAATGTCGTATAAGAAAACTGCACGGTATGCCCGTTAAACGAAATTTGGTTCAGTTTCGAACGGGTCAAATCCCAACTCTCCGAACCGCCTCCTCCTCCGCTTCCGGAAGGGTAACCCTTGTTGATCCGTTGTATCGTACTGCCATTCCACTCCCACCAATAATAGGTATAGGTTTCCCAATTGGTATAGGTCAGATGGTAGGTAGTAAGATTGGGATCCGTTTCGATCGATTTGGCACCTGACATACCGATGACTCCCCGTAATGGAAAAGCGCTAAGGTACGAAAAGGTGACCTTCGCTTCTGTTCGTAAAGAGGCAATCTCATCACAAAGCCAACGGATAATATCTGTTCCATTCGTCTCCCGGGCATTACTGCCCCGGCCGAACTTGTAAACCAAACCATCACCATTCCGGATCCAGAGCAAATCCTCCAGCACATTATATTCTACTTTATCATCCGTCCGGGGATAAGTGACCAACATATTTTTGGGTTTTTTCTCCCCCATCATATAGCATGTGCCGCCCCCCGGATTCAAAGAATAAGAATAAACATCCGATTCCCCGTCATATTCATTATCCGCCACTTTACGGGTATACTCCTGTGCCTGAGTCAAATTGCCGACTTCAGGAAGTGTACGATCGCCTTCATAATATCGGCCACTCTTGTTCGTAGATCTATCATCGGGTATCCCCCGGATTGTGCGCATCACCGAAGGCTCCGCATTCAGCGTCCAGCCCGTACCTGCCCGGCCACTGGCTTCCCGCGGCTTTAACCCCGACGAATGGTAGGTAAGGGTGATGGGAACCACGATATCGCCCGACCGCACTTCAAACAGCGGGATGCTGATATTCGGGATGCCGGTACTGTAATCAACCGGGTAAGAGGCATATTTCTGCACATCAGCGGCCTCGGGAGTAACAGGGTTAAACGCAGGGCGGGTCAAAGAGATCGATTGCCCTTGCAGGCTACCTAAAATGGCTATGAATAGACAGCCAGTAAAGAAATACTTTTTATTCATGGTATTTTTTTTTTGCTACTTATCCATCTTGTCCGGTTTTAAACATAGGAACTTATTCATTGTTGTCCGGCAAACCGGTATATTTCTAAAAAATCAGATGTAACCTCCTTATAATCAATGATTGTTTTTGTACATTTAAAAATAATCCCCCTTTAATTCAGGGAATAGCGAGTTTTCATACTTCGCGTTATTTTCTTTAATGATTCTCTTCCATGCACCTTCGGGGTCTTCCAGAAATGCGTATATATTGATGTAACTCATCAGCTGTTGCCGGATTACGGACACCAGGTTGGAAAAAGCCCATGGGCGTTTGACCCGGCTCCTGACAAGGGAAATGAGCAGGTTGGCCAGCATGGCCATCCAGATTTGTATTTCAATGGCATTCTGATTGTCTCCCAGAAAGTATTTCAAAGGAAAATTTTGTTTTAGCTGTTTATTTTTCTAAAAAAAGTTTATACTTCTTATCATTATTTTCTGAATCTTTAAAAATCAATGTCTTTCCCTTAATTTTTAATTCCGTATTATTAAATATCCTATAGGAAAATAAAGAATCATTTAAACAAATTTTCACGTTCAACAACTCTCCCGCCTGTATAGGTACATCAATATGTTCTGTTTGCAGGACATAATAAGTTGAAAATGATAATGTCTTAGGTTGTTTCATAATCGTAAAATAAAGATTATTAAATGATTTTTCCAGATCAATACAATATGATCCTCTCTTTACAGGGGGACATGTAATAAATGCTTCTTCTAAAGCATTGGTTATATCCCGCTCTAATCCTAAAATATCTCTTTTCGTAAGGCGTAGCGGTTCATCAGATAATTCAGGGTGCAAATCCAAATAATTGACTCCATCAATATAGGGTGTTACTAAAAAATCTTCTGATTGGTATTCATTCCGGTCTATAATTAAACTCTCACATACTTGAATACAAGAATCTTCTATGTTAATTTTTTCTATCCGTATTGGAATAATATTTTTTGTTATTCTACTATTTAATATAATCGTGTGTTCATTTACACGACTCCAATGTCCATCAGAATATTTATCGACAAAACTACTTCCCGGCATTGATACAGATTTATAGATAAATGTTGAATCTGAGTATAATTCGAAACTATGAACTACATTTTGTTTTCTATATACTCCCTCTACAGATAGAGGTGTACTGCAACCATAAAGCAGGCTAATCACGACTGTAGGCAAAATCAATCTTTTCATCACTATTTTTACTTCATTAATTTCAAAATATCTTTTGCATTTCTATTGGGATACATACGTTTTAAATATATATATTCTCCATTTAATTGAATTCCTGACACCCAGCGAAAATCAATATCATGAAGGGTATTTGCAGTTCCAAAATCAGAAGTAGGTAGAGTCGATGAATCATATGAAAATTGACGACTATATGCTTTGACTTCTCCATCAATATAGTTACCTCCTTTATTGATGGTATATCTGCCATTTTTCCACAAGTCATAGCCATGTGATGATTCATGTATACCATTTGATATTGATCCATTATTTGCAATATCCATTACCACTACACCATTCTCATCCTTGCCTGCAGAACCTATGTTTCCATCAATCTTATTATAAGTAAATACCTGTTCTTTTGTTGACCCCATAGCCTGTAATTCAGCAATTCCAGCATTCATGCAAGAAATCAATTCTCCCAACTGTGCTATTTGGGACATCAATTCTTTTGCTTTGACCGTATTCCCAGAACCAAAAGCCATTTTGTATTCTCCAGCCATTTTATTTAGTAAAGAAGTCTCTGTTGCAACTTTTTGTTGCATTG
>JAVBKX010000050.1:0-25229 GCA_031553835.1 Bacteroidales bacterium | reverse complement strand
AATGACCCCCCCAATTACCCCCCCAATCACCCCCCCAATCACGATGTTGGAGGAGAAAATATTAGAAATTATTCGCAAAAATCCTAAAATAACCCGTCAGGGAATGTCAGACTTATTGGAAATTGGTATAGATACCATAAAGGAATATATAGAAAATCTAAGAAATAAAAAAATGTTAAAGAGAGTCGGGAACAATCGGAGCGGACACTGGGAGGTGATTGAAAGTTAAGAATTAAGAATGAAAAATTAAAAATGAGTATGGTGTCTGTTTTTATTTTTATCTGAAATGGTAAATAGTAATTATACAATATGGCTCTCTCCTCCTCATACCTGCGGTAAAGAGTTGGACTTTATCCATGATGCTTTTGCTAAAAACTGGATTGCTCCGGCAGGTGATAATGTGGATGGTTTTGAACAGGATATAGTGTCTTTTCTTGGAGAAAATGTTCATGCTACTGTTGTAAATACGGGTACAGCCGCTTTGCACCTGGCGCTGATTGTCCTGGGTGTGCAACGGGATGACTATGTCATTTGTCAGGACTTGACTTTTATTGCATCGGTAAATCCTGCCGTTTATTTAGGAGCAACACCGGTATTGGTTGGGAGCGAGGCAGATACATGGAATATGTCTCCTGAATGGTTGGAAGGAGCCATTCAAGGTTGTTTGGCAAAAGGAAAAAAGCCGAAAGCGATTGTGTGGGTCAACCTGTATGGTATGCCGGCTAAGATTGATGAAATCAAACGCATTTCGCAACAATATGAAATACCGTTATTGGAAGATGCCGCCGAATCATTGGGGTCTCGATACAAAGGCCGCTATTGTGGTACTTTTGGGGATATTGCCATGATTTCGTTTAATGGGAACAAAATCATTACGACATCCAATGGAGGCGTATTTTTATCTGCCAATAAAAATTATGTGGATCAGGCTCGTTTTTTAGCGACGCAGGCCCGGGATAAAGCCCCCTGGTATGAACACTCGACCATCGGATATAATTATGGCTTGAGTAATATTTCTGCCGGTATAGGCCGGGGGCAAATGACTGTTTTGCCGGAACGTATTTTGGCTCGTCGGGCGAATAATGCTTTTTATCAACAGGCTTTTTCCGGCATAGAAGGAATTACCGTGCATAAAGAACCTGGTGATGATTATTTTTCCAATCATTGGCTTTCCTGCATTTTGATTGATCCGAAACTTACCGATGGAATGGACAGGGATGCGATTCGTTTGAAACTATTGGCATCCGGCATTGAAAGTCGCCCGGTATGGAAACCGATGCATTTGCAACCCGTTTTTAGAGATTGCCGGTATTATGGAGATGATCTTTCGGAAATGTTGTTTGAGCAAGGTTTGTGTTTGCCTTCGGGATCGAATCTGAAACCTGAAGAATTGGAGGAGATCAAGGAGGTTGTATTACAGGGTATTGTCGGATAATGGATGAGAGCAGTAACCTGCACATTTTTGTTTGTTTGCGTGAAATTCTAAAAAATATCATGTAAATTTGCGTAAATAAAGACGGGTTAATAATATTACTAATGTTTCGGATATCAATAATAAATAGAATAAAAGCGAAATTGCAATCAGCATCTCCTCAAATATCAGTCATCTTATATGGTAGTGAAGCTCGTGGAGAGGCTCGTCCTGACAGCGATATTGATTTATTGATCATAGTAAATCAGAATGATATCACAGAAAAGGAGAGGCAAATAATTATTAATCCTCTTTTTGATATTGAATATGAAACCGGTATTTTGATAAATCCAATGATTGTCTTAAAAAAGCAATGGGGGAAAATTGTGACTCCTTTTTATGAAAATGTAATGAAAGAGGGTATTGTGTTATGTTGACGGACTCAGACAGAAGACAAGTGATTGAACTTCGGATTGATAATGCTCATCAAACGATGCAAGAGGCAAAATTGCTAATGAACAACGGATTTTGGAATGCCGCTATCAATAGAATGTATTATATTAGTTTTGATCGAAATACTGTTGATACATTATTTCCTCAGGCCGAATTATTCATTTCAACAGTTGAGTCTTTGATTTCAACAGATGGATAGTTGTTTTTTACATTTTTATGTACAGACATGTATCAATCTTTCATCAAATATCTTTTGGATTTTTTAGTCGCCTTACTGGGTTTAATTATTATTTCTCCCATTTTTATACTCATAACGATTTGCCTCTTTATTGCTAATTCAGGTAAACCTTTTTTCTTGCAATCCCGTCCGGGGAAAAACGGAAAGATATTTAAGGTGGTCAAATTCAAAACCATGAATGATAAAAAGGATGCTGCAGGCCATTTGTTATCAGATGCTGAACGATTGACAGCGGCAGGTAAATTTGTCCGTAAAACATCTTTGGATGAAATTCCTCAACTTATCAATGTATTGAAAGGAGATATGAGTTTGGTCGGTCCCCGGCCATTATTGCCGGAGTATTTGCCGTTATATAATGCACAACAGGCGCGCCGGCATGAGGTTCGGCCGGGAATTACCGGTTGGGCGCAGGTGCATGGACGCAATGCGATCAGTTGGAAACAAAAATTCGAATATGATGTATGGTATGTGGATCATATTTCGTTTTTGCTGGATTTGAAAATCCTTTGGATGACGGCGATAAAAGTGTTTAAATCGGAAGGAATCAATGCTTCGGAGTCGGTGACAATGGAAAAATTTATGGGGGAAGGTTAAGAAGCCAAGTTTGTGTATTTGATTAAAATATATTATTTTTGTTATGGATCAATCCTCGAATCAATGAAAACAACATCAGAATATTTGCATTTGTTGCATGAATACTATGAAAGTTCGGCTCATAAGTATGGTGTGACCAAAATGGCTTTATTTGGTTCAGTTGCACGAGGTGAACAACAAACAGATAGTGATATTGATGTCATTTATGAAGGCCAGGCAAATCTTTTTATCCGAATCCGAATGAAAAAAGAATTGGAAAATTTGTTGGGCGTTAATGTGGACTTGATTCGGTTGAGAAAGGATATTGCAGGGAGCTCTTTTGAACAAGAAGTATTGAAAGATATTATCTATGTATAATAAGAATCGTATTCTGATACTTTTGGAACGAATTGACGAAGCTATTTCGTTGATTTTAGAAAAAACAAAAGGGATTAAGAGTCCTGACGATTTCTTGCTTTCTTCTGATGGAATGTTTATACTGAGTGGCGTTTGTATGCAATTGATTTTTATTGGGGAAAATGTTAAATCAATAGATAATAAGACGAATCACGAGTATTTGAAAAACTATCAGGAAATTCCTTGGGAAGAAATTATGGGTTTGAGAGATATAATAGCTCATGAGTACCATCGAATTGATGCTGAAGAAATTTTTCAGGTTATAAAACAAGACCTGCCTTCGTTATTGACAACTATCAGGTACATGCATGAAAAATTATCACATGAAAATTAAACGTATCGATACTCGCCTTTTGGACGAAGTTTCAGCCCAGGCGAAAGTGAATCCGCGCTTGCGGATGAATTATAATTTTCACCAAAAATTAGATGATCCGGTCAACCGGATGCTGAATGCCATAGAACCGGGGACTTATGCTCGTCCGCACCGGCATTTGGATCCGCCGAAAATAGAATCGTTTGTATTGCTTCGGGGTGCATTGGATCTCCTGATTTTTGATGATGAGGGAAATGTGATTCAACGGGAGAGACTCAGTCATGCTTCCGGAATGTACGGAATGGATATAGAGCCGGGCATTTGGCATACGGTCGTCGCCATAGAACCGGATACGGTTATGTTTGAGGTGAAAACCGGCCCTTATGTCGCGATCAATGATAAAGATTTTGCTCCCTGGTCGCCGGAACCGGATGACGCGGAAGGTGTTCTGAAGTATTTAGAAAGACTCAGAACGGGAGCGATTTGAATGTTTTTCAATTGCCGTTGGTTTTAACCAACGGATTTAAGAATAGCTACACCCACATTGGGCTTTCGCCCCATAAATAACAGATGTTTGGGCTAAAGCCCAATGTGGGCCGATCAATATTCTTTATCCGCTAGCTGAAGCTGACGGCAATTTAATTTTTACAAAAAGCATTCAAATCGTTCCCTAATATTATTAACCAAATCCTTAACATCGTGCTTAACGTTTTTCATCGTTATCCTTTTTGCCGGTTACTACTTCCTTTTTTGGGCGGTATTGTTGCTGCTTATCATCCGGCTTTCAATATCGTGTGTCGATGGTATATCCCATTGATTTTTTTATGTTTAGCTCTGGTAATTTATGGCATTTCCATTCAACTGAATACTTATTCCAGGCGGTGGATGTTTGGATTTGCATTGACCGGATTGTGTTTCGTGAGCGCCTGCTGGCTTACGAATCAGAAATTGTCGGATGTAGAATGGCAAATTCCTGCTGATATTCAACTCTATCATGCTCAATTGATCGAAGAGCCTCTCCCCAAACCCCAAAGTTTGATGTGTAGAATGCATTTGCTTGAAGCAAAACGAGATGTGTTAATTTATTTGCGGACGGATTCCGGCAAACTTCCTGAAGTCGGTGATTGGCTGGCTGTAACAGTCCAATGGAAAGCTCCTGCGAATTTTTCTCCGGATTTTGATTATGCAACTTATTTGAAAAATCAGGGAATCGCTGCGGTGGCCTATGCCGATCGTTCACATTGGAAGATGATTCCGGTTCCCAAACACATTTTTCCTGATTTTAAAACGATGGCGTTGCGTTGCCGGAAGTATTGGATGGGACGGTTGCAATGGATTGTGCAGGATTCTCGGCACTATGCAGTTGCGACAGCTTTGTTGCTGGGTTACAAAGGGAATATGGATACCGGATTGAAAAAACAATTTGCAGCTACCGGAGCATCGCATATTTTGGCGGTCAGCGGATTGCATGTATCTATGATTTACGCTGTTTTGTATGGAATATCCTCGTTTTGCAACCGTGGAGTAAGAAGTAATCGCATTCGTCATCTGTTGCTTTTGCTTGCCATGTGGATTTTTGCCTTTATTACAGGCCTGTCGCCTTCGGTAGTGCGTGCAACCCTTATGCTAAGTGTTGTAAGTGCCGGCTCCATGTTGGGCGAAAAAAGTTTGAGTTTGAATGCTTTGTCGGCATCCGCTTTGTTTATGCTGATTTATAATCCTTTGTATTTGTTGGATGTCGGGTTTCAATTGAGTTATGCAGCGGTGGCGGCAATTGTTATCATCAATCCGTTGTTGAACCGTTTTTATAGCAGCGACAATCGAATTATTCAATACGGTTGGAATTTGATAACGGTTTCGACTTCCGCCCAGTTGGGAACTTTGCCTTTGACATTGTATTATTTTCATCAGTTTCCAACCTTGTTTTTATTGACTAATTTGTTCGTTATCCCTTTGTCTGCCATTTTGTTAGGAGTATTGTTGGGAACATTGATGCTGGATGTGTTATTACCTCTGCCGGCTATTTTTTATCTTCCCGTCAATCTGCTGTTGAATTGTTTTGTTTCCGGGATTCAGTGGATTGAGCAGATTCCGGGCGTTCTTGCCGAAGGTATTTTTATTTCGGAATTGACCTTGTGGATATCGTATGTCGTATTGTGTTTGTTGATTCTGACGGTGGTTTACAGGCGGGTGATTTATGTTTATATTGCAGCTTTACTTGTCGCATATCAGGTTATTTACTACCTTTGACGGGAAATTTTGAAATAGTAGATGATTACAAAAATAATAGATGAGGCTGAAATCCAGAAAGCGAAAAAGTATATAGGCTATGTGGATAAAATAGTAATTGTTACGCATGTTTCTCCTGATGGTGATGCGATCGGTTCCAGTTTGGGTTTGTATCATTTTTTGTTGGAACAAGGTAAACAGGTGAATGTGGTTGTTCCCAATGATTTCCCTGAATTTCTGAAATGGATGAGAGGCGCTCGCGATATTATCAATTACGAAAAAAATCCGGAATTGGTGACCGAAACGATTTCTGTTGCGGAATTGATTTTTTGTTTGGATTTTAATGCATTGAAACGCATCCGGGAGATTGGGCCATTGGTCGAAAAATCCAATGCAAAAAAAGTATTGATTGATCACCATTTGGACCCGGAAGGATTTTGTGATGTCAGTATGTCGTACCCTCAAATTGCGTCAACTGCCGAACTTATATTCCGGTTTATTTGTCGCATGGGTTTTTTTGAAGATATAACAAAAGATTGCGCCGAATGTATTTATACCGGGATGATGACTGATACCGGGGCTTTTACGTACAATTCCAATGATCCTGAAATTTATTATATCATCGAAGAATTGATCCGTAAGGGTATCGATAAAGACGATATTTACCGGAAAATATATAATAATGTTTCGTTGGAAGCGCTTCGTCTAAAAGGTTTTGTGATGTATCAGAAGTTAAAAGTATATCCTGAGTATGGAGCTGCCCTGATTTCTCTTTCGAAACAGGAAATATTGCCGTTCCAATGTCGGAAAGGAGATACGGAGGGTTTGGTGAACATACCTTTGACTTTGTCGGGAGTGACGTTTTCTGCTTTTATTAAGGAAGATAAAGATTTCGTCAAAATATCGTTGCGTTCTGTCGGAGACATCCCTTGCAATGAATTTGCCGCCAATGTTTTTAACGGAGGCGGACATTTGAATGCTGCCGGAGGAGAATTTTACGGGACACTGGAAGAGGCTGTGGCGCTTTTTGAACGCGAATTGCCGGGATTTCTTCAATTCTTTCATTAATTTCGTATTTCTTTACAATCCATTTTATTAACTTTGCCGCCATAAACTAAGGAGTATATTACCCATGCAAAAATCGAGGTGTATTATTTATTTGCTAATTGGTTTGATGATAGCCGGTAGCGCCTGTGATAATCAAAAATCTCCCCAGGAATTATTAAAAGAAGAAAATAAAGCGATTGATCGTTTCATTCGTCAAAATGGGTTTGAAATTTTATCCGAATATCCTGCTGATGGTGTTTTTAAAGAGAAGGAGTTTTATCATGATGCTACAGGTTTGTATATTCATGTCGTGGATTCCGGCAACGGTACCCGGGCAAAAACAAATCAAACGATATTAGGCCGGTATTATGGCCGGATTAGTTTTAAAACGGATACACTCCAAACTTACACCGCATCTCAACCGGATGAATTTATCTATGGTCGCGGTACCTTTTCTAAGACATCATGCGTTGCCTGGGAGTATGCGTTGCAATACGTGGGGGATGAGTCGGAAGTAAGTTTGATCATCCCATCCAAACTCGGAACGTATTCTGATAAAATGAATTACCGTCCGGTTTATTTTGAATCACTTCAGTTTACGATATATTAATTTAGTTGAGAATGGAGAGTGGAGAATTGAGAATTTTTATTCTCCGCTCTCCACTCTCCATTCTCAATTTTTAACTTTTCACAAAATGTCTTTGATTAAATCTATTTCCGGTATTCGCGGAACTATCGGAGGGCCTGCCGGAGAAGGGCTTACTCCTCTTGATGTTGTTAAATTTACAGCAGCTTATGCGTCGTTGATTCGTTCTGCACAACACACAAAATCCAATACTATTGTGGTGGGCAGGGATGCCCGCATTTCGGGTAAAATGGTAAATGCGTTGGTGACAAGCACTTTAAACGGTTGTGGGTACAACGTATTGGATCTTGGATTAGCTACTACACCAACTACTGAATTAGCTGTTCAAATGGAAGGCGCCGCCGGAGGAATTATCATTACGGCCAGCCATAATCCGAAGCAATGGAATGCTTTGAAATTGCTGAACGAAAAAGGAGAATTCCTGAATGCGAAAGAAGGACAGGAGGTGCTAAGGATAGCCGAAACGGAAGCATTTGAGTTCGCTCCCATTGATAAAATAGGTTCTGTTACATGGGATGATACTTATGCCACGAAGCATATCGAACATGTGCTGACGTTGCCTTGTGTAGATGTTGCGGCAATTAAAAAAGCTAATTTTAGCGTAGCGATTGATTGTGTCAACTCGGTCGGAGGAATTGTTTTGCCTCAATTGTTAAAAGCGTTGGGTGTTCATACTGTCCATGAAATAAATTGCGAACCAACCGGTTTGTTTGCCCATAATCCCGAACCGCTTCCGGAACATTTGACGGATATTGCTGCTCTTGTGCGTAACGCAAAAGCCGATGTCGGTTTTGTTGTGGATCCGGATGTGGACAGGCTGGCGGTTATTTGTGAAGACGGAAACATGTTTGGAGAAGAATATACATTGGTGTCTGTCGCTGATTATATCCTACAGCATACGCCGGGAAATACCGTTTCCAACATGAGTTCTACCCGCGCCTTACGCGATGTGACTGAAAAATATGGAAAAACTTATACCGCTTCGGCTGTGGGAGAGGTAAATGTTGTGGAGGCCATGAAAGCCACTCATGCTGTGATCGGCGGAGAAGGAAATGGCGGCGTTATTTATCCGGCCAGTCATTATGGACGTGATGCTTTAGTCGGAATTGCTTTATTTTTATCTAATTTAGCCAAATCAGGATTGAAGACAAGTGAATTAAGAGCTACTTATCCTTCTTATTATATGGCTAAACAAAAAATGGAATTAACTCCCGGTACCGATTTAGAAGGTATTTTAATATCTATAAAGGAGCAATATGCCGATTTTCCTGTTTCTACTGCAGATGGGGTGAAGATTGATTTTCCGAATAAATGGGTACACCTAAGACGTTCAAATACAGAACCGATTATTCGCGTTTATACCGAAGCGCCTTCTAAAGAAGAAGCGGAATCATTGGCTCGTGAAATGTTAAATCTGATTCCAACGGTTTAATTTTATCAAAAATAGAGGATTTTTCGTTAAAAGTAAGTATCTTTGTGCAATCTATTGCACGATATTTGTTATATCGAAGTACAAAGAGAGAGACTGAACCATGAACCCGTTTTTCTAAAAAATAAAGACATATGCCTTCATTAAAAGGTAGATTTAAAAGTTTTATTATTACACACTCAGCCCCATTTATAGGGTTGCCGTACCTTCCACGGTGGATTGTCCTTTTAATCGACACAGGGATTGTCATGTTTTCATTTACAGTAGCTTATCTGTTGTGCTATCAACTGTTGGAAGCGACTGTACTTACAGGGCCGTTTTTGTTGAAACTGGCAATTTGCGCGATAGTATCCGTTTTTTTCGTCCTCTTTTTTAAAACCTATTCGGGAATTATTCGTTTTTCCAGTTTTATGGATGTATTGCGAGTTCTTCTGTCGGTCGGTTGCACCAATATTGTGCTGGTGGGCGTAAATGGTTTTATTGATACCTTTTTTCAACGGGAAATATTTCCTTACCTGGGTTTTTTCCTCAATTTTATTCTATCGTTTCTGCTGATGTTTTTGTTCAGGATGTTTGTCAGATTGACTTACGATTATTTCCGGAATACGAAGATGACGGAAGCGAAAAATATCCCTCTTTTAATTTATGATGTAACGGATGCCTCAGTGTCATTGGCTAATATGATGAAGAGCAATCCTACATCTCCGTACAGAGTAGTGGGGTTTATTACTTCCGACGGTCGCGCTGTCGATAAAATGATTATGGGTAGTCCGGTATATTCGGACAGGATACAATACAGTAAGGTTTTTAAAAAAACAGGAGCGCGGACGTTGTTGATTAATCCAATGGAATTGGAGCGAAGCGTGAAACAGGAATTATCGGATTTTTGTTTAGCAAATAAAATACAGATGATATCTCCGCCTCCGGTTTCCGATTGGAAAGGAGGCGCTCCTCGTTTGGATAAGATGAAAAATATCCAAATTGAAGACTTGTTGGGACGGGTTCCTATTCAAATCAATGTGGATGCAATTGGTGCAGGATTACATGATAAATGTATTTTAGTTACGGGAGCTGCCGGTTCGATCGGAAGTGAAATTGTACGCCAAATTGGCCGCTTTACTCCGAAATTATTATTGCTCTGCGATGTAGCGGAAAGCCCATTGCATTATTTGCAATTGGAATTGGAAGAACGTTTCCCTAATTTGAATTTCCTGCCGGTAATCAGCGATGTCCGGAATTATGACCGGATGGAACGTCTGTTTAAAGCTTATCAGCCTGATTATATTTACCACGCAGCTGCTTATAAACATGTGCCGTTGATGGAGAGCCATCCTGCCGAATCGGTGACTACCAATGTCATGGGAACGAAAAATGTGGCGGATTTGGCTGTAAAGTACGATGCGGAGGTATTTGTAATGATTTCTACCGACAAAGCGGTTAATCCGACGAATGTCATGGGCGCTTCCAAACGGATTGCAGAAATTTATGTACAGTCGCTATTCCAGCATTTGCATAGAGATAAAGATATGGGAAATCGCTCGATGAAAATTATTACTACTCGATTTGGTAATGTATTGGGCTCTAATGGATCCGTAATTCCTCGCTTCAAAGGACAAATTGAGAAGGGTGGGCCGGTTACTGTGACGCATCCTGATATTATCCGTTTCTTTATGACTATTCCGGAAGCATGCCGCCTGGTATTGGAAGCCGGTAATATGGGTAAGGGCGGAGAAATTTTTGTTTTCGATATGGGTGATCCCGTGAAAATTTCCGATTTAGCCGAAAGAATGATCCGGTTGGCAGGCTATATTCCTTATAAAGATATTGAAATTACTTATACCGGCTTGCGTCCCGGAGAAAAGTTGTATGAAGAAGTACTGGCTAAGGAAGAAACCACTCAGCCGACTCATAATCGTAAAATTAAGATCGGTAATGTAAGGGAATACGATTATAATTTTGTGTGCAATCAATTGATGGAATTGCTGTCTGCCGCTATGAATTACGATGATGATAATGTAGTCAGGACCATGAAAATTCTTGTGCCGGAATATGTCAGTACAAATTCTGTTTATGAATATTTAGATAAGCAAAATGGCATTGGCGTGAGCATGAATGGTCATGCAACAACTGTCGGCCTGTCTAAGTAAAAATCGTACAGTTAACTTCCTTTTTTCTTTAGGATAACATACAAGATAACCGGCGCTCCCAACAACGGGGTGACAGCGTTGATCGGTAAAATAGTCTTTCCTGCCGGTAAAATAGTCAATATGTTACAAAGTAAAGCAATGACGCCTCCAAACAGAATAGTGGCGGGTATTAACGTTTTGTGATTGGCTGTTTTAAATACAAGTTTGGCCATGTGAGGAACGGCCAGCCCGATGAAACTGATGGGGCCGCAGAAAGCGGTTGTTGTAGCGATTAATAGCCCGGAAGTCAGTAAAATGCTAATGCGCACTTTCGTAATATTGAGACCCAGATTGCCTGCATATTGTTCGCCTAATAATAACGTGTTTAATGGTTTGATTAATAACGTGGAACAAATAATTCCACAGCATATTACCGTGGCGTAAAATGGCATCTGTTGCATGGAAACGCCAGAAAAGTTACCCATTCCCCACATAACGTACGATCGTATGCCATCAGCATTGGACAGGAAATTGAGAACGGCAATTCCGGAGGAGGCTAAATATCCAATCATGATTCCGATTATCAGGATCATCATATTGTTTTTGATGCGAGCTGATAAATATAAAATGATGGTAAGAACGGATAATGCTCCGATAAATGCACCGGCCATGGCAGACAGGCTGCTTGCTACGGAAAATAAGGATGAATTGCCGATGTTGCCTCCAAAGTAGAGCATGACCATTGCAACGCCCAAATTGGCTCCGTCACTGATACCCAAAATGGATGGCCCTGATAATGGATTTTGAAACAGGGTTTGTAATACTAGACCACATACAGCTAATGCACATCCGGTAAGTAATGCTGTTAACGCTTGCGGAAGACGTGATTGCAGGATGATATTGCTCCAGGCAGTTCGTTCCACTTCTTTTCCGAGTAAAATATCTGCGATATCGCCGGCCGGAATGTGTACTGCACCATAAAACAGATTCCCAAAAAATAAGATCAGGATGCATGAAATGATTCCGATATACAGGATGCTTTTATTCATCTAATGGTTTGAAATATCTATTGTTGTAGCCGGGGAATAGTTCGGGATGGAAGCAATGAATGAGATCTTTTAAAATCAGGTCGGGATTCATAACACCTTCTTCATAATAATTATTGGCGGAGGTGTTACAATAGATGATTTTTTTCTCTTTCCACGCTTTAAACCAGGAATAAGGCTCAAACTCGTTTTTCAGTGCTTCGTATGTCATCGAACTACTGCCTTTGATCACCCAAAAATCTGCATTTTCAGCCTGATCGTATATCGATTCGAAATTGAAAGAGAGCGAACCGGTGTGGGCATCTTCCTTCCAAATGTAATTGGCTCCCGCATCATGATACAGTTGAGCCATATAACTGTCTCCTCCCGGTACATACCATACGGAACCATATTTGGTTTCGCTTAAGACTGTCGGACGGTCTCCGGTTTCATTTGCCAGGTGTTGCAACGTTTGATAGCGCTTAGCAATATCATGCATCAATAATTCGGCCTCTTTATCTTTATCAACAAATGCAGCAATGAAACGTATCCACTCCGCTCGTCCTAAGGGCGATGGTTCCATATATCCGGCATTTTCAACGATAGCAATGCCTGTGGACTCTAATTTGCCGTATCCTTCGTTTTGAAAAGGGGATACAATAATGATGTCAGGAGAAATATTCATTAACGCCTCTATGTTCAATGCCGTAGATTCACCGATGTCGGTAATCGTTCCATTATCCAATCCGCTTCGCAATGCAGGAATTTTGACGTACTTAGTTTCGGCCAATGCTTTGACTTTGTTTAATTCACCTAATAAGTCGAGCATGGCGGCATCAATGGAATAAAAACAGGCTATGTTGCTTACCGGCACTTCAATCACTCTTCCCGACGGTAAGTTGTCAGGCCGGGGATGTCCTTTTTTTATTAAAACATATTGTTGCAATATGCGGGTACTATCCCAGGGATTGTAAATGGTTACCTGTTTGTAATCTTCGGTATAGTCGATACTGAATCCTTTGGCAAATTGAATTTCTACAGTATTGTTTGCCGGCCTGTTTGCTTGATTTTGCTTAGAACAGCCTATTAATAACAGGGTGAATGCTAATGATAATAATGGAAAACATTGTAGCTTCATTGAATCGTTATGTTAATCCGAATTCCTGATGAACCTGAGGGATAATAACATCATCGAATCCTTTTTTTATCAAACGTTGTTTGAATTCCGCCTGCACTTCCGGTTCACCATGCACGATAAAAATCTGTTTTACCAATTTAACGTCCTGACAGGAAAGGTATTGTGATAAATCATTGTAATCGGCATGAGCGCTCATCGAATCAATGGTTTTGATGTCTGCTTTTACATTGTACCGGTTACCGAAAATACCCACTTCTTCGGGATGTCTTTTCAACCGGGCGCCTAATGATTGCGGTTCACAGTAACCGATCAGTAAGATGGTATTTCTCCAATTTTCAATACTGTTGGCAATATGGTGCTTTACTCGGCCTGCTTCAGCCATTCCGGATGCGGAAATAATGACACAAGGTTTGTAATCAGTGTTCAACGCTTGCGATTTACGTTTGTCGGTAATGTATTTCAATCCTTTGAAATCAAATGGATCGGAATCTGTTTTCATTACTTTTTGTACGCCACGATTGAAACATTCCGGATGCTTTTTGACAATTTCGGTGATCGTAGTAGATAGCGGACTATCGACATAATAGTCTATGTTGGGTAATTCGCCTTTTAATTCCAATTCATTGAGTGCATACAACAGTTCTTGAGTACGTCCAACACTAAAAGCCGGAATAATCAATTTTCCTTTTTTACCCATACAGGTTTCCAGGATATTTTTCTTCAGTTCGCTTGCATACGTTTCGATCGGTTCGTGCAATTTATTGCCGTAAGTGGATTCGATAATGATGTAGTCAGCTTGAGGAAATAATTGCGGAGAATGCAGGATCGGATCACTGTAGCGTCCGACGTCGCCGCTGAACACAATTCGAGTCTTTTTCCCATTTTCAGTAATGGCAACACAGACGGTGGCGCTTCCGATAATGTGTCCGGCATCAAAAAAACTTAATTCGATATTTGCGTCCACTTGTACCGGATTGTTGTAGTTGATAGCAACAAAATGATCGAAGGTTTTTCGGGCGTCTTCTTCGGTATAGAGCGGTTCTAATAATTTTTTACCTTCCTCTTTCCTTTTTTTGTTTAAGAACAAAATATCATTTTGTTGGATGCGGGCAGAATCCTGCAACAACGCTTTTGTAATATCGATAGTGGCCGGGGTGGCATAGATTTTTCCGGAAAAACCTTCTTTTACCAGCAAAGGAAGCAGTCCTGAATGATCTACGTGGGCGTGTGAGAGAAAAACATAATGAATATCATTGGCGTTGAATCCGAAATTACGGTTCAAAGTATCGGTCTCTTTTCCCATACCTTGAAACATGCCGCAATCCAATAATATTTTTTTTCCGTTGCTTAAGGAAATCAGATGTTTACTGCCGGTCACACTGCCGGCTGCTCCATGAAATGTTATCTTCATCGTATTTTTTATTTAAAACCGTTTTTTTTCCACTCGTATGTTTTACTTGTATTTTTTAACAAGGGCTCGATTTGTTCTTTGGTTTCTTTTGTTAAATATTCAGGCGATTTATAGGTTTGAACTAATAGCTGCTGATCGGGGAGAAAGGAATATTGCATTAATTCTATATCGGGAAAACCGTCGATTGCAGGAAGTGTGTCTCCTCCGAAAAACCAACTGGTCGGGACAGGTGTAATTAATTCACTGCTGTCTATGGGTTTCCAGTTGGAAGTGTAAAACGTTAACTGGCTATCGCAGACCGGAGCGCAGGCCGTTTTGATACAACAAATGATTTTTGATTCATTGATCAACGGCAGTAGCGCTAATTCTAATTGTACTATTCCGCATTCTAATTTCAGGTAATTGTCTGAAAAAGCAAAGAGTTTGCAATTTTCGTTGAATGCATTGGCGATGCCTGTATTATGTCCGGATTCATAAAAATCCATCAAGTCCTGCCTTTTTAACGAATCTATAAGCAGATCTACCGATGGAGGGAGAGCGCCGAAAACGGTGCGCATGGATTGTGATTGTGCCGGGAGACCCGGGAGGCAGAGGCTCATAATGATGATTATATGTTTCATTACTTTTGACGTGTTAATATGTGCTTGTTTCAATTTCATTGTTTTGAATGTTAAATAACTGCTCCGGATATTCTACATCAACTAAAAATAATGCTTTTCCCGGCATGGATGTTCCCGCTTTATTCCGGTCTTTTGCTTCGATTACCGCACGGAATTCGTCGAGTGATAATTTGTTTCTTCCGACTTCAAGAAGGGTGCCGACGATGGAGCGAACCATATTGCGCAAAAAACGGTCTGCTTGTATGGTGAAAACCCATTGTGAATCAGAGGCCTGCGTCCATTGTGCCTGGATGATTTTGCAATTGTTGGTTTTTACATCCGTGTGCAATTTGCTGAAGCTGGTAAAATCGGTATATTCCTGCAAAACCTGCGCTGCTTCATTCATTTTTGTAAAATCGAATGGGCGGTCGTTTAAATGACTGAAATCGACCCGGAAAGGATCTTTTTTTGTACATAGATAATAACGATAGGTGCGCGAGATTGCATCAAACCGGGCATGAGCTTCCGGAACGACCGGCCGCAAATCAGTGATAGCAATGTCGGAGGGCAACAAGCGGTTGAGTTTTTCAACCATTGCCTTTTCTTCTAATGGCGTTTTTGCATCAAAATGCGCCGCCATATTTAATGCGTGAACACCGGCGTCGGTACGACCTGCACCAACAATCGGAGTGGGTTGGCGCAACAATACTTGCAGAGCTTCCTCTATCCGTTGTTGAACAGAAACTCCGTTAGGTTGATTTTGCCATCCGCAATATCTTTTCCCGCAATACGACAAAAAAAGAAAATATCTCAATGACAGGAATGTCTAAAAAATTACAGTTGCAAATGTATCAAATATTTTTCATCTGCCAATTATTTTTCCATGTGTAAAACGGCTTTTGCACAATATAAGTTTGTGGGTTGTGTATCCAAATTGGCTACATTCACAGCCTGCAAAGGATACAAAAAAATTTTGTATTTATTGTGAATTAGTTAATTTTGCATTCCATAACATACATAAAGGAAGATGAGTAAATCACTGTGTTTTATATCTGTTTGTCTGCTGATGCTTTTTGTCATGTCCTGTGATTGTTGGGTCTCTAATCCATCTTTAAAATTGGAACCACAGGAAATCCCTTTTAATGCAGATATCCGAAGTATCAAAACTTCTGTATATGATGATTGTATTTTGTTGGGAATGGAAACGGGTACGATTATCCGGAAAGATATTGCCAATGATGTTGCCGACACGATCAATGCCGGTAATGGCCGCATATATGATATGCTGGAACATCGAATGAATGATACTGTAAGCATATTTTGGGTAGGAGTTCGGGATGAAGGTTTGGTAGAATTGTGGTATGACCGCTACGCTCAAAAAATAAGGGGACCGAAAAAGCATTATCCTATTCCCATTAAAAATACGCACTATTCGGTGTATGCTTTCGACAGGGTGGGGGAACAATTGTACATCGGTACTACTGCCGGTTTTTTCAGAAAACCGGTGGATGAACAGGGTCGTTTGGAATTGATTGCAGATTCTTTTGTAGTCAATAAAATTACTCATTTCAAAAATATGCCGATCAAGTCGTTGTTCCTGGCTACGGATAAAGGATTGTTTGCTTACTATGTGAACGAAAACCGGATTGAAAAAATTTCACTGAATCAGGAGAACAAAGAAATAATCAGTATTCATCCGGAAGAAGGAAAAAATTTATATGTTTTGAATGTGATTACCGATAATAAACATTTTCAAAAAGATATTTTATCGGGAAGAGTCACATTGCAGAAAGATTTTTCGGCCGATCAGGTGGAGTTCATCAATTACCTGCATTCCACTGTTGATGATCACTCCTGGTATGTCACCAATCGAAAGGTAATTTATAAAACAGGAAAAGAGGAAATCCATTATCCTATACTTGGTAGCGCAACTCGTTATAATTCGTTGATAACAAAGGACTATCTTTTTGTCCCCTGTGTCGATAAATTGTTGTGTTTTCCTTTGCATGAAGCTATTGTGGAGAAAAAGGATGACGTGATGGCTATTTCGGGATGGATTGGAAATAAGGTGTATTTAATTACCCGCGATTTTAAATTGTATGATTACGAAACGGCATCGCAAAAAGCGCTGAAAATTAGAGATTTGAAAGATCTGAAAGAGGAGGTGTTGCAATTGCAGGCTACATCCGGGCAGTTGTGGTTTTGCTCCCGGAAGAAATTGTACCGGACAGATATGAATGGTAATGATTTGACTACGTTATTGGATTGTGCGGATTATTCCAACAAAGAGGAAATTCAATCTTTCCAGGTTGTGAAGGGTCCGAATGGTAAGGCAGTGGGTGTTTACGCAGGACTTCGCGGAGGATTTTATTATTTGTCGCTGGAAGACAGGAAGCAACCGGGCGCCTGGAACATGATTGAAGTGCTTGGCGATTCTCTGCAAAACCGAGATTTGTTTGTTAATAATATTATAATAAAAGATGATCAGATCTATATTGCTACGTTGAATCGTGGAATATTCTGTGGTAAATTGAACCGGTTGGACGGCTTTGGCTATATTCCGGGATCGCATAGAGACTCGATAGGTAATCCGGAATCCATGATTTTTTATAAATCCGGAATCAAAACGGATTTGTGTATTCATACCAATCGGGGGGTGTATGTTTATGATGAATTTGCAGGCGCAGTGAGGTTATATCAGGATGTAGGCGATAAACGATTGAAGTCGCTTCTGTCCGGTAATGAGAATATTACTTATGCTTTGAAAAATAAAGGGATGAAAAAAATCCCAAGCGATAAAGATGCTTTCTTGTTCAACGACGTGGCTTTTCGAAAGTGGGTTTTCTCAGCCAATGATAATATGGTTGTGTGCGCAGGAGGATCAGGCTTGTATCAACTTGATTACGATACAGAACAGATGCGGCGGATCGGATTGGAAAAAGCTCCTGATGTGGTTTGGTTAAAACACTTGATTGTTGTCTTATTGTTGGTGTCGGGAGCGGGAGCAATGCTGTTTTTCTTTTTCCGTTATCGCACACTGTCTATTCGTTTGAAAAGAATAGAACAGGACAGGCTGCAGGACAAGAATGATTCGCTGAATGTAGCAGAGGAACTGTCGCCGGAACAACTGAAAGAAATAAAAGAAAAACTGGAGGAGTTGATTTTTGGCATTCATCTTCCTAATAATCAGGCGAAATTAAAATATGAACTGTCCCGTTTATTTGACAAGTACTTTGGCGTTTATCCGGATTTCAAAAAGGTGGGAAAAACCGATAAAAGTTTAGTGATGATGCTGGCTTTGGTTAATTATTATCGAAGCCAGGATGTTATTGATATCTTAAAATTGAAAGGAAAAAATAAAATGCCGCTCGACCCGAATACAATTGATCAGTGGCGGAAAGATATTCGTCACAGGTTACAACAATTATTGCAAAAACGGCCGGAAAAAAGCGATATGATTCAACTGATGCTTGATAATTTGCGAAGCCGGTGATTGAAAAAAGAATATAGACTGATTATTTTTGTAAATTACTGTTTGATAGGTGTATATGATCTTTTTCGTAATGGGAAATAAGGATTTTTACAATATAAATACAGGTGGAATAATGAAAAAAATGAAACCTCACGGGATTTAATGAAAAGCTGCTTTACCTTTCGGCTGTCATTCTAAATCTAACAATCATGGTTAAGAATTTAAAATCCACTCAAACTAATCAGCACAAACAGCGTATTGTTATTGGTGATGCAATCAAAGAAAAGTATTTGGAAAGCAATCTGTCGATTGGAGAATTTGCCGATAAAATTTGTTGTAAACGGGAAAATGTCTATAAGCTCTTCAAGCGGGAGCAAGTCGATGTCCATCTATTATGGAGTGTGAGTGTCGCTTTAAATTTTGATTTTTTTAAATTGTATAGCGATACATTAGTCTTAGATCAAACAAATAAAGAAGTGCCAAAAGTCAGGATGTGTCTTGAAATAAGTGTGCCTGTCACAGAATTAGACCTTGCAAAGGTCTGCAAATATTGCGAAGTCAATCGCAATTTAGTGTGAAATTGTAAAAATGAAAAATATTTTACGTTTGATAATATTGATCACTAGGTTGTTTTTTTAACCAAAACCTTTTTATAGTTCTCCATTCAATAAAGTATTCTCTTGGCCCGAAGGTACCGTATTTTGTAATATGCCAGTTCGCTGTCGTCTATTCTTACTCCGCTATTGGATGCATGTATAAATTGGAATTGCCCGTTTTTTCTTGTTTTGGTAACAATTCCCACATGTCCGGCGTTTTTTGATTTTTTGTTACTTCCGGTAAAAAACACCAAATCGCCTTTTTTTAACTTATTGTTTTTAACAGGAATGCCGTTATTCATTTGATCGTTTGAAGAGCGTGGCAATGAGTAACCGAATTTTTTATATACATACTGCACATATCCCGAACAATCAAATCCTTTGGGCGTGGTGCCTCCGGAACGATAAGGTGTATTCAGGAATTTTGAAGCGTACGACACCAATTCTTCCGATTGTTTTTCAGCTTTCCGGGAAACGGCATCTTTCGATGTGCCACAACTGCATAAAAGTAGTAATGAGAATAGTAGATAAACGAGTTTTTGTACTTTCATCTGGCGTAGAGTATAAAGGGTATGCAAACTTACACAAAAATTGCGAACTCTATATTTATTTCCCGGATAAAATACTCATCATGAGAAATGAGAATAACCGTTCCTTCGTATGTCTTAACTGCTTCTGTTATGATTTCCTGACTGTACATGTCCAGGTTGTTGGTAGGCTCGTCTAAAATGATCATATCCGGGGCATTGTTGCTGATGGCGACACAGCATAAGATGAGTTTCATTTTTTCACCTCCGCTTAACGCAGCACATGGCCTGTCCCAAATGTCGCGCGGAAATTGATGGTAATGCAGCAACATCTTCAGATCGTGTTCGGGCAATAATCTGTCATTAAATTGTTGAACCTGCTCCAATACGGAAAGAGAATTGTTGATCACAGAATAAGATTGATCGATGTATAAAAACTGGAAATCGGATCGGTATAACGTTCCCGTGAGAGGAGGCAGCAGTCCGATGAGAATCTTTACCAATGTAGTTTTGCCGCTCCCGTTATTTCCTTTAATACAAATGCGATCGCCGGAACGTACCTGAAAAGTCAGCGGCGATGACCACAACGGTTGGTTATTGTACGAAAAATTCAGGTCTTTTACATCCAATAGGATTTTTCCTTTATGTAAGTTTGATTTGCGTAAATCGATTTTCAGTACCTTTTGTTCTTGGATTTGCTGACGAATATCGTGCAATCGATCGGTTATATTACTGATTTTATCCTGTTGACTTGCCGCCATTTTAATTGAAGTTTGCTCTGCCTTTGATTGAAGGGCGCCGGCTGAAATGCGTGGCAATGCTTTTTTTTCGGTATGTTTTTTACCTCTTGATTCCTGTTTCTGCCGTTGTTGAGCAATTTCTCTGGCCTTTTGTTGGGTTTGTTTCAATGTTTTTTCTTTTTCTTCCAATTGAGTTTCTAATGCAGATAATTTGTTTTCTTTAGAAGTTTTGTAAAAATCGTAATTGCCGCCAAATACTTCAATCGAAGTTTTAGTCAGTTCAAGCGTAGTATCCAACAAATTGAGTAAAGTTCGATCGTGACTGACTGCTACAATTGCAGATTTGCTTTTTTTGATGAAATCATACAGTATCGTCCGGCCGGCAAGATCTAAATGATTCGATGGCTCGTCCAATAAAATTATTTCGGGAGTATCGATCAGTAGGCCCGAAAGAAAGACTTTTGTTTTCTCTCCTCCGCTTAGCAAGGCTAAAGATTGCGTCAATTCCAAGTGTTCGATAGCCCAATACGACAGTGCAGCTTTGGCTTTTTCTTCTATCTCCCAATCGTCGTCTAATATGGCAAGATTGTCGGATGAAGCATCGCCTTCGAGAATAGCATGCAATACTTTCAGTTTTTCTTGAATTCCCAATGCCCCGGCGATGGTGAGATGGTCGTATTGACCTAAATGTTGAGGTACATAGTAGGGTTGTTTCATACAAATGACTTCTCCTTCCGATGGATTCAATTCGCCGGCAATGATTCGCAATAAAGTGGATTTCCCGGCGCCGTTATGGCCGACTAAAGCTGTTTTTTGACCTTTTGATACAGAAAAATGAATATTGGAAAACAATATTTCTTTGTCGGGATGTATGTAGGAAAGTGATTTTACCTGAATACTCATAAAATTAGAAAATATGTAATTCGTAAATGAAAATGAGAAAAATAAAAGCGTGAAGCCACTCTCCGTGAAAGTCGCTTTGCTTTCGATGCTTAGAAAAAATCAGGAAAAATATCGAATTACATGTTCGCTAAGTTTGAGATATATAAGCGATAAGATTTATTGATAATGCCGCAAAGGTAAGCAAATTTGTTTTGACCGGCAAATTTACTTACCTTTGCAACTTCAATTATACAGGCAATGATAGCATTTTCTTACATCACAAAACGAATTGGTTTACACTCTTCAAAAGCAGTGTTTTGTGGCGTCATGTCTGTCCCTTTCCGAATGTGCTGGTAACAGCACTCTTCTAACCGGTTTGGTTGATTTATTGTGTTGCACAATGACAACCGTTTGATTTATCTTTTTCAATTACATAAAAATTAATGACTAAATAATAAAGTTATGAATCAATTAAGATTTGAAACATTACAGGTGCATGCCGGACAAGAAATAGATAAAACTACGCATGCAAGAGCTTTACCTATCTATCAAACATCGTCTTATGTGTTTGATGACGCAAAAGAAGGCGCCGACCTTTTCGGTCTTCGCAAGTTTGGCAATATATATACTCGCCTGCAAAACCCAACGACCGATGTCTTTGAAAAACGTATGGCGGCGCTGGAAGGCGGTGTTACCGGATTGGCCACGTCGTCGGGACAATCGGCTCAGTTCATAGCGTTGAATAATATTTTGCAGGTAGGCGATAATTTTGTTACTACTTCGCATTTGTATGGAGGAACGTATAACCAATTTAAATCCCAATTCAAACGGCTGGGAATTGAAGCCCGTTTTGCAAACAATGATAGTCCGCAGGAATTTGAAAGACTCATCGATCACCATACTAAAGCCATTTATTTGGAAACAATAGGTAATCCGGAACTGAATATTCCTGATTTTGATGTCCTTGCACAACTTGCACAACAATATGATATTCCACTTATTGTTGATAATACATTCGGAGCAGGAGGTTATCTCTTTCGTCCGATAGAACATGGCGCAGCGATAGTGGTGGAGTCGGCCACCAAATGGATCGGCGGACACGGAACATCCTTGGGCGGGATAATCGTTGACAGCGGTACGTTTAATTGGGGAAATGGTAAATTCCCGGCATTTACAGAACCATCCGACAGTTATCACGGACTGGTGTTTTGGGATGTGTTCGGAACAAACGGGCCGTTTGGAAATATTGCTTTTAATGTTCGTGCCCGGGTGGAAGGACTTCGCGATTGGGGAAATTCCATTAGTCCCTTTAACTCGTTTCTATTGGTGCAGGGACTTGAAACGTTGTCGCTTCGAATGGAACGACATGTGCAAAATACGCAGGCGCTTGCCGAATGGCTCGAACAACATCCGAAAGTTGAGTATGTCAATTATCCGGGATTAAAAAGCAGCAGATATTATGAATTGGCTCAGAAATATTTTCCGAAAGGGCCTGGAGCGGTGTTGACATTCAAAATGAAAGGAAATCCTGCTTATGCCGATCAAGTGATCGATCAGGTGAAGTTGTTGAGTCATCTGGCTAATGTAGGAGACACTAAGTCGCTGATTATTCATCCTGCTGCTACTACTCACGAACAGTTGTCTCCGGAAGAGCAAAAAGCAACAGGGGTAGAACCGGGGTTACTGCGTATATCGGTTGGCATTGAAAATATTGAAGATATTAAAGCCGATCTGGAACAAGCGCTGGATAAGGTGTAATATTGATATGGCTGGAAAAAACCGGAGGGCGTGTTTTACTTGTCCTATATAATCCGTATATAATCAGCAATTTAGCTATTCAGATTTTGCTCTACTCACTCGTTACTCACTCCGTTTTTGGAGGCTATTTTTAAGAGAATTCTTCCTCTTTAAGTGATAGGACAAAGGTAGAAAGAAATTTGTGGATTTTCAACTATTTATTTTATTTTCCGCACGACGATACATATTATTGTGTATTTTTGTGCAGAAAATAAAATCAGATAGAAGAATATGAACAAATATATCGAAGAATTCCATAAACTCAAAATCTTCCATAAAAAAGATGTTGTTGCATTGATCAAAGACGAAAATGCAGCAAAAGAACTTTTGCGGAGGTATAAACAACAAAGATTAATATCACAAGTAAGGCGAGACCTCTATGTTGTAACAGATTTGGCGACAAAAAACAGTTCTGCTTCGAAATATGAAATAGGCAGTCAAATAAATTCTTCTTCCTATTTGTCCTATCATGCCGCACTGGAATATCATGGTTTGGCTCATCAAATCTTTTATGAAATGCAGGTTTCATCCGTAGAGAGGTTCAATAACTTTGAATACGATGGGATTAGTTATGTCTATTCGGAATCGAAATCGGATGCCGGAGTTATTATTCCTCCTGCCGATACACTAATCAGAGTGACTGATTTGGAGCGTACCATTTTAGATTGTATCAATCAAATAGACCGAAGCGGAGGACTGGAAGAAATGATAGAATGCTTTGCCCTTATCACCTATATCAACGAAAATAAGTTGCAAGACTATTTGGAACTATTCAACAAGCAGGCTCTTTATCAAAAAGCAGGATTTATTCTTAGCTATTTTCAAAAAGAAATGAAGTTAAGTGATACTTTCTTTGAATTTTGTAAATCCAAGGTTGGGAAAAGCATTCGCTACCTGACTGACAGGTACGAATCTACTATTTATTTTAGTGAATGGAAGCTTTATGCTCCCCAAAATATTCTTTCATTTTTAGAACAAGGAGGAAACGTAAATGTATAATTATCACTACTGACCGACTAAAATATTAAATACCAAAAGGGGCTACTCCCGATTTTGCGGTTTCGCCCCGATGTCGTACTTTTATTTCGCTTAGAAAAAATGCGACATGGACAAAAGTAGTGAAAAAAAATTAGTCGGTCAGCCGATTTTACGACAAATAGTGGATCTTGTTCCACACGAGCTCTTTGACAGATTGGTTCTTGAACACAAATCCGACCGTTATTACAAGGCCTATGATTCGTGGACACAGTTCTTGACGCTGCGATTCGGGATATTAAGCCGCTGTGATTCTACCACAGAGATCGCTTGCGGGATGCAATCCCTGCAAGGCAAGCTCAATTCCTTTGGGTTGGAGTCTTCACCGGTTAAGAGTACGATAGGCGATGGACTGCGCAACCGGGATGAATCCTTGTTCCGTTCGCTTTATTTTGCCTTGATCGACTATTTTTCTCCGTTTTTGTCGGTCAGCCGAATGGAAAGTGTCCCGTTCGAGCATTTTTATGCCTTCGATTCGACTACGATCACGCTGTTTTCGGACATTATGAAAGGCGTTGGCCGTAACCCGAAAGGGGAAGGCAAGAAAAAGGGCGGGCTGAAAGTACACATGATGATAGACGTTCATTCCGACACGGCCAAATTTGCCCGCATCAGCGAAGCTACAATGCACGATAAGAAGTTCCTGAGGTATCTTTCCCTGCCCAAGGGAAGCATGATTGTCTTCGACAAAGCGTATAATCATTACGCCCAGTTTGCCCAGTGGACAAAAGATGACATTTACTTTGTCTGCCGGCTGAAAGACAATGCTGTTTATCAGGTTCTGGAGGTTCTTTTTGAACAGGAACTGACCGGGGATTCACCCGGAGTGATCAAAGAAGAGCATATTCATTTGGAATACAAACCGGCGAATAACTCAAAAAAGAAGAAAAAACTATGTCTTCGAAAAGTTACTTATCGCGATGAACAGGGAAGAATTTACCAGTTTATCACCAATAATTGGGAGATAAGCGCCGAAATGGTTGCTTTTATTTATAAAAAACGTTGGAATATTGAGCTGGTTTTCAAAAAACTGAAACAGAACTTCCAGCTGCATTACTTTTATTCGGAGACAGAAAATGGAATCAAAACACAGATTTGGTGTACGCTTATTGCCCAATTGCTATT
>JAVBKX010000025.1:0-37401 GCA_031553835.1 Bacteroidales bacterium | reverse complement strand
GGCACGGGCAGTACAACGGGCACAACTAAAAATTGCCGGAAAACAGGAAAATCTTCGCATGCAACATCTGCTCGATAATTTGAAACGGATGCCATTGGAAAAACAAATTGCACTTGCCGTAGCTGAAAAAATCGAATTTGTCGAAATATCTTCCATTATCCGTTGTGAATCGGATAGTAATTATACCCTGTTTTATCTTAAAAACGGAGAGAAATTAATTGTTTCAAAAACATTGAAGGAATATGACGAATTATTGTCTCCTTATGGTTTTCTTCGCGTACATCAATCCCATTTGATCAATCCGAAAGAAATTAAAAGTTTCGTGAAATCGGATGGCGGATACATCAAAATGAAAGACGGATCTCAAGTCAGTATCTCCCGGCAGCGTCGCGAATATGTGCTGCAATTACTCCAAAATCTTCTTTTACATGTGAAGATGTGATACCTGTCACAACACAAATGCTTTTAGCATCATGGCTTTTGCATTGCCTTCATTAGTGATAGTATAAGATTGCGTATCGGCCGGAATCACGAATGTCTCGGCATAATTGAAACGTTGTTTCATGCCGTTGACGGTTTCGATCATTACCGAACTTCCTTCCACCAACATCCATACATGGCATTTTCCATCGGTTTTTATTTGTATGGAATTCTCAAATGTATAACGGTACACATCATAGAAATGCTGCGGGTGAGTGGGGCAGTGCTCGATCACCGAACCATTACAATTTTCCATTACATAAGGGTGGGAGATGAGTTCTTCCTTCACTTTTTTGCCTTTACGTTCGAAATACAAATTATTCATTCCATGTTCAATATTGATGGGACGAGGCCGGCCGTCTAAATCCAAACGTAACCAATCATACATTTTAAACGTGAAAATATAAGGCGTACTACTGATTTCAAGTACTAAATTATCTTTGCCCGAAGCATGGATGGTTCCGTTGGGAATCAGGAAGAAATCATGTTTTTGAGCAACATGTTTTTGTACATATTTTTCAATATCGATGGGCTGGGCTTGCTCCTGGCTTTCTACTAATGCCTTGTGAAATTGTGCCGGATCAATGTCTTCCTGAAAACCTAAATACACCACCGGTTGGTTCTGACAATCCAGAATATAGTATGTTTCATCCTGAGTAAACGGCATACCGAATTTTTCTTTGATGTACTCGGGACGAGGATGGCATTGTACTGATAAATTTCCTCCGTCGAAAGTGTCCAAAAAATCGAAACGAATCGGAAAATCGTATTTAAAACGTTCCGCACAATCGCCCAACACTTCTTTGTAATTATTGTACATCAGGAAATCAAATGAAACTTCCAATAGGTAATTGTCGCTTTCAAACAATAATCCGTTTTCAAGCACCATGAGTTCAAAAGACCACGCCAGGTTATCTACCTCTTTGTTGAGTTGTCCGATCTTGTTTTGCATCCAGTGACCTCCCCATGCGCCCGGTTCAAACCATGGGCGGACGCGGAAAAAGTTGTTCGACATGGATGAAAGTCCTTTCCGCAGATTATTTCCCGACATGGATAAATATTCGTAGGGACGTTGTTCGTCCACAATCCAATCAATTTTGGGAAGGACTTCGCATTTATGTTTGTCCAATACGCGCCAGTCCACAAAATAAAAGCGTTTGTACATCTGCCTGTTATCGTCAAATGATTTGACACCCAGATTGGCAGCCATTTTCGCCCGCATGCGGAATTGCAATTCGTTTTTAGGTAAATCCACATACATCAACGATGCGGATGGCCAGTTCGCTAATGCCGCTCCACAACCTGCAATAATATTAATATCCGCATTATTATCGGGCTGCATTTGCCGTAGCCGATTGATGTCGAACCAGTCTGCCAATACTTTGTCGGTGATGGTTCCAAAAATCGGATCATCACCTCCTAAATATGGTTCGACCATTTTATTTATTTCATCTTCCGGATGAAAGGCGGCAGCTGCATGAAACCAACGGATCGTTTTTCCGGATTTTGCCAACTCTTTGTTTAGGTTTTCTATTAATTGATCCCAGAATACACCGGCATAGCCATCGATCATCACGTTTTTTTGTTGCAGTATCCATTCTGCGATGGCTTTTGTCCCCGCATGGATTTTTCCGCTTCCAATGGGAAATCCAGGGTAGATATTATATTCACCCGCATGGGTAGGATTGGCTTTTTGAGGCGCTAAAAATTGTTCCGTTTTTCTTAAACTTGTATTCATTTCGTATTTTAAATTATTTACATGCATTGCTGCTCCTATGATAGGAGCAACATCCCATAACCGGCAAGGTTGTATATTTGGCTGATTGATCTTGTGGGTTTGTAATAACCTTCTTAATTCCGGCACAAACAAGTGTGCCGATTTGGCAATATTTCCTCCCAATACAAAAGAATCAGGTTGAAATTTGGTAAGCCAGGGATGAATGAATTCATACAGATTAGTTGCAAATTCTTTGAAAATGGCTAAAGCCGCTTCGTTTTGCCGGTCGGCTAAAGTAGCAATTTCTTTCACTCCTTCAACTTCTTCCCCGGTTTTTTCGCGCCAACGTTGTACAAACCACCGGGTCGAAAAGTAATCATCGCCGATGCTGTGTTGGAAAGGAATGTTGTAAAGATAGCCTCCGTCGGGAATCCCTTTGTCGTTATCGGCCGTTGTTTGCGGTATTCCATCTTCCAGAAAAGTGCTGCCGAATCCAGTGCCGAGAGTTACGATCAGACTCCTTTTGTCGTTTTTTGCTGCTCCTGTAAAATATTCGCCTAAAGCAAAACAGGTTGCATCATTGGAAAATGCAATGGGGAGTGAGGTGTTTTTGATAGCATTTAAAATAGCATATTTTACATTGACACCGAAAAGATTTTCGTATTTATTTACTCCTGCGATTTGAGAGATTCCTCTTTCGTAATCAAACGGTCCGGGCATTGCAATGCCAATGCCATGAATATTTTCAGTGCCGGCAGTTGCTATGATGTCGGAAATGAGGGTTATCCATCCGTTTAGAATACCGGAAAGGGCGCCATTGGAATCTATTTTAATTTCTTTTACTGAATCGTTTTTGATGATGCCAGTTTGTTTATGGACCAAAGCGCCGGATATGTGAGACCCGCCGATGTCTATTCCTATGATGTATTTCATGCTCAATGTTTCAAGTTTAAAATCCATTCATTACATTCCCCAGTTTTGATTGGGTTCCTGCCCTAAATTGATGATCAGTTTTCCTCCTTCGATGATTTGTTTGAACGGGAGAAATACGGACGATTGATCTTTTCCATTCAAGGATGCAGATTGAATGTATTTATTTTCTTTCAAATTATTCTGTGTTTCAATTACAAATTCTTTTCCCGGATAATAATTGGGATTCAATTGAATCGTGATTTTATTAAATAGAGGGCTTCCGATTTGAAAACTCGGATTTTCTGCCGTCAAGCCTTTTACATCAAATAGTCCGATAGATGAAATCACATACCATGCGCCTAACTGGCCTTGGTCTTCGTCTTGGCCATAACCATATCCGTGTATGCCTTCGGTACCATAAAATTCGTCACAAATGGCTCGTACCCATTTTTGAGTTAAATAGGGCTTGCCCGAAAAATTAAATAACCAGGATATATGTAAATTGGGTTGGTTGCCGTGATTATACAAAGTGGCTAAGCCGGCGAATGCATCGATATGAGTACCTCCTCCGAATATATTTTTTTGAGAGATGGTAAAAATGCTGTCCAACCGATTGTTGAATGTTTCCTGTCCGAGTGTATGTATCAGTTCTTCAACATTGTGGGGAACATAAAATGTATATTGCCAGGCATTTCCTTCCTGAAACCCGCGCCAGGGTTCGGATGGATTGAAGTTGTCAATGAAATTTCCATTTGCGTCTTTGGGACGGATCAATTTTGTTTGAGCGTCATATAGCCGTTTCCATCCGTCGGATAATTGAATCAATTGTTCGTAATCGGCTGTTTTCCCTATTTGTTTGGCGAAATTGGCCACAGCAAAAGCGCTGAATGAATATTCTAATGTATGCGAAGCTCCGAATCCCGAACCATTAGCATCTGTAAACCCAAATCCCTGGTCGAGATAAGGCGAATAACCTTTTTCAACAAATGCTTTGGTATCCATTTTTCCGGCGCCTTCTATCCGGTTTTCCCAGCCGGTTTCATTTTTTAGTGCGGCTTCATAAGCCAGGTCGATGTTGGATTTTACTAAGCCGCAATTGTATGCAGCCGCAATGGCTAAACCGGTAAAATTGGTGCCCACGCCGGATACATATTTGCTGCAGGCAATGCCGTCGCCCAACCATCCGGCATCTTTATATACCAATAACTGGCTTTGTACCCAGTCTGCATAATATTCGGGATAAGCGATCGCCCATAATTGTGTCAGGTTCCAAAATCCGCCCCAGATGGCGTCTGTATTGTAATGATTATGTTTAGGTGCGTTGTTTTCGTCTAATTCGATTTGTCCGACAGTTCCATTGTTTTTGGGATAAGCTCCGTTGATGTCGCTGGCCAATCCCCGTCCAAGTAATGCATGAAACAATCCGGTATAGAATTTTGTTTTATCCGCTTCATTTTGTCCTTCAACTATGATTCTTCCCAGATACTCGTTCCATGTGCGTAATGTTGTGATTTTTACTTCGTCAAAAGTTTTGTTTTGGGCTTCTTGTTGAAGATTGATTCGGGCATTGTTGACAGAAGTGTAAGAAAGTCCGATTTTTACAGTAACAGTTTCATCTTTGTGGGTATTAAAGGTGAGATACATTCCGGCTCCTTCTCCACTGATTTCCCGGTTGCCGGGAAATTGCTCTTTGTGTCTGAATGTTCCCCACTGATCGGGTTTTTTATCCGGGATGGCAGCAAAATACATGGTTACATCTGCACCGGTCTGGTATTTTTTTACATATTCAGGAGAAGTGGTAACATATCCTTCGATATAACCATCTTCAGTAAAAGTAATTTGTGCATTTTTTACCGCACCGCTTTCTCCTTGTCTGTTACCGATGTCAAACAGAATATGGGAATTGGTTGATTCTGGAAAAGTATATCGCTGAAAACCAACCCGGGGAGTGGCTGTTAGTTCTGTTTTTATATTATAATCTTTTAAAAGTACGGAATAATATCCGGATGTGGCATATTCGTCTTTTTTATCGAATCTTGAGCGGTAACCGCTATCCGGATCGATGGTGTCGCCCGGCACAGTTTGTAATTCTCCTACGGTTGGAGCCAATACTACTCCACCTATTTGGAATTCGTGGAAACAAGCAAATCCTTCAATGGATCGATCCCTGAAATCATACCCAACAGCTTCCCATCCGTTGGCATTACCATAATGTCCGTTAGTTGAAGGTCCTAATTTGGCCATTCCGAACGGTACGGCTGCAGGGGTGTAAAAGAACCAGCGACAATGGGCGGTTCCTATATTGGGATCCACATAGTCGGATAATTGCTTTGTTTCCTTACCTGGCGTATTGCAACCGGAAAATAAAACGCAAGCAGCGATGGATACAAATGCTATTTTTTTCATGAAAAACAGTTTAAAATTGATTACAATAAATTTTTAATGTGTTTATATGTATATACATATTCAATGATTTTGCAAAGTTAATGATTTGTCCCGGCAATTAGGCATTTCGCGCAGTACATTGAGGCAGGCTATAAATAAAATGGTATTTGAAGGCTTATTGATTCGCAAAAAAGGAGTCGGTACTGTGGTTGCGGATACTGCAATTACTTCCAAGGCTGGCAATTGGTTGAGTTTTTCTCAGGAAATGAAAGCAGGCGATCCGATTTTGAAAAGGAAGCGCTATGTTTATGATCGTGGAGGCCGCCCGGTGGAATGGAATGTGGGTTATTATCGAGCCGATAGTTTTGTTTATACTATTGAGTCGGAAAGAGATATGTGATTTTACCGTTGTGTAGCAGTGGTATTGATTTCCTCCAACTGCTTTTCCAATTTCATCAGTTCGTCCCGGTATTGCGCGGCTTCCAAAAATTCCAATCTTTTTGCAGCATCGTGCATCATTTTCTTCGTTTTTTCGATGAGTTTGATTAATTGAGGTTTACTTAAATATTCGGCTAAAGGATCAGCAGCGACGGCATGCTCGGATTCAACATAGGCATAGGGTACGGCTTCTTTCATTAACGGAGAAGTCGTATTTTTTCGTATTTGTTGCGGGGTGATATTGTGTTCTGCATTATAAGCCATTTGTTTTGTGCGCCTCCGGTCGGTTTCGTCCATCGTTTGCCGCATGCTGTCGGTAATTTTATCGGCATAGAAAATTACTTTGCCGTTTATGTTTCGTGCAGCACGTCCGGCCGTTTGCGTAAGTGAACGGTGCGAGCGAAGGAAGCCTTCTTTATCGGCATCCAATATTGCTACTAAAGAAACTTCGGGTAAATCCAATCCTTCACGTAATAAATTGACGCCAATTAGAACATCGAAATAACCTTGCCGCAATTTTTCCATGATTTCAATCCGTTCCAGGGTATCAACATCGGAGTGAATGTAAGCGCAATTAATGTTGAGTTTGGTTAAGTAAGCGGATAATTCTTCGGCCATGCGTTTGGTTAAAGTGGTGACTAACGAACGTTCTCCTGCTTTGACTCGTAAACGGATTTCTTCCATTAAATCGTCGATTTGGTTGAGGCTGGGACGGACTTCGATAGGCGGGTCTAATAATCCGGTGGGGCGAACTACCTGCTCGATAATGATGCCTTCGCATTTTTGCAACTCATAATCAGCCGGAGTGGCGCTGACGTAGATCGTATGACTCGTTATTGATTCAAATTCATCGAAAGTCAGCGGACGGTTGTCCACTGCTGCCGGCAGACGGAATCCGTATTCTACTAAGTTTATTTTCCGGGAGCGATCTCCGCCATACATGGCCCGTATTTGAGGAATGGTCACATGACTTTCGTCAATGACGGTAATAAAATCTTCCGGAAAATAATCCAGCAAACAGAAGGGACGGCTTCCGGCAGGGCGTCCGTCGAAATAGCGGGAATAATTTTCGATGCCGGAACAATAACCTAATTCGCGGATCATTTCCAAATCATACGTTACCCGGTCATACAATCGTTTAGCTTCCAGATTTTTGCCTTCCGATTGCAGGAAATCGACACGGCGTCCTAAATCTATTTCAATTTCACCAATAGCATGGTTGATACGTTCGCGGGTAGTAACAAACAGATTGGCCGGATATATGTTGAATTCATTGTATTCTTCTAAAATATGTCCGTTGACAGGATCGAAAGCGGCAATTTCTTCTATATCATCTCCCCAGAAACTGATTCGGATGGCATAATCTAAATAGGCCGGATATAAATCAACGGTATCGCCTTTGACACGGAAATTCCCCCGGTTGAATTCTACCTGGTTGCGGGAATATAAGCTGTCCACCAATTTGCGTAAAAATACATTTCTCGAAAAAGTCTGTCCTTTGTGAATCGATACTACATTTTCCTTAAAATCTTCGGGATTTCCGATACCATACAGACAAGAAACGGAAGAAACAATAATCACATCCCGCCGTCCTGAGAGTAGGGAAGAGGTAGCGGAAAGTCGCAAACGTTCAATTTCCTCATTGATAGACAAATCTTTCTCAATGTAGGTATTGGTGGACGGGAGATAGGCCTCGGGCTGATAATAATCGTAGTAGGATACGAAATATTCTACAGCATTTTCCGGAAAAAAATTTTTGAACTCCGAATACAATTGCGCCGCCAGGGTTTTATTGTGGCTGAGGATCAATGCCGGCCGGTTCAGTTGGTTGATCACGTTGGCTACTGTGAACGTTTTGCCCGAACCGGTTACGCCCAACAAAGTCTGACAGGAATCGCCGTTGTTCAGTCCTTCCACTAATGCTTGTATGGCTTCCGGTTGATCTCCGGTAGGACGGTAGTCGGATGTTAGTTTAAAATTCATTTCCTGCCCCGGATTTCTACCCGTCTGATTTTACCGCTGATGGTTTTCGGCAATTCTTCTACAAATTCAATGATCCGGGGATATTTATAAGGAGCGGTCACATTTTTGACATGATCCTGGATTTCTTTAATTAATTCTTCTCCGGCTCGATTTTTATAATCCTGAGCTAAAATGATGGTGGCTTTGACTACTTGTCCGCGTACTTCGTCGGGAACGCCGGTAATAGCGCATTCCACAACAGCCGGGTGTGTCATCAGGGCGCTTTCGACTTCGAATGGCCCGATCCGATAACCGGAACTTTTGATGACATCATCATTGCGCCCCACAAACCAGTAATAACCTTCTTCGTCGCGCCAGGCAATATCACCGGTATGATACACATGGTTGTGATATACATTTTCGGTCAATTCCGGATCACGGTAATATCCCATGAATAATCCTACAGGTTTGTTTTTGTCTGTCCGGAAAATGATTTCGCCTTGTTCACCATCTTCCGCACTGCGTCCGTCGGCTGTCAGCAAATCCATATCGTAAGCGGGATTAGGTATTCCCATAGATCCGGGCTTGGGTTCCATCCACGGGAATGTAGCAATAGTGACAGTCGTTTCCGTTTGTCCGAATCCTTCCATTAATTTAATTCCTGTGGCTTTATAGAAAGCTTCATAAACCGATGGATTTAGAGGTTCTCCTGCAATGGTACAATATTTCAAAGCTGAAAGATCATATTTAGATAAATTTTCCCGAATCATAAACCGGAATACGGTAGGGGGCGCACAGAATGAGGTGACTTTGTATTTCTGCATAATTTCCAGCAAATCGGCCGGCGTAAATTTTTCGTGATCATACACAAATACGGAAGCGCCCATGATCCATTGTCCATAGATTTTCCCCCAGGCCGCTTTTGCCCAACCAGTGTCGGCTAATGTGAGGTGAAGGCTGTTTTCATTCAAATTCTGCCAGAAACCGGAGGTGACGATATGTCCGAGCGGGTAAGTGAAATCATGAATGACCATTTTGGGATTTCCGGTGGTTCCTGAAGTAAAATACAGCAGGAAAATATCGTTGTTATTATTTACATGCTGTGGACGTTCAAATGGAGCAGCATTTGCAAGGCCTTCACTGAAATCCAACCAGCCGGGTTTGATTGCAGGGCCGATGGAAATTCTGTTTTTTACACTGGGCGATTCGGGCATGGCATCGTCGATGTGTTGCATCACTTCTTCTTCACCGACACTAATGATGGCTTTAATATCAGCGGCATTGCAACGATAGATGATGTCTTTTTTTGTCAGCAGGTGAGTTGCCGGAATAGCTACGGCGCCTATTTTGTGCAGTCCCAATATAGCAAACCAATAGTGATACCGTCGCTTGAGTATCAACATGACCATATCGCCTTTTTTGATTCCGATGGACTGGAAGAAAGAAGCCGCGGCATCGCTTTGTTTTTTGATTTCGGCAAAAGAAAAATCAAGATGTTGCCCCTGATCGTTAGTCCAGCATAATGCTCTTTTTTCCGGAGCTGTTTTTGCCCATTCATCTACAACGTCATAAGCAAAATTGAAATTTTCGGGAATATTAATTTTGAAATTAGCTTTGAAGTCAGCCTGATTGCTAAACTGTGTTTGAGAAATATATTTTTCTATCATTTTTTTTAAAGAATTAGAGGACATTAAAAGGAGTTATAGGGAGTTAGACGAATGATACTTCGTTTTTCCGGTTTTCTATCACAATATTATTGCAAGAAATTTTACCGGCTTGCCATCTAACGCTTTCATGCCGTGAGGACAGGACGAATCAAAGTAAATGCAGTCTCCTTCACTTAAAATAAGATCTTTGTCGTGGATGCGAAATTGCAGCCGACCCTCCAATACATAATTAAATTCCTGGCCGATATGACTATTTTGATAAATTTGATTATCGTTTGGTTCTACAGTTACTTCGAATGGCTCCGCTTTTGGATTTTTGAATCCGCTTGCTAATGCCTGATATTTGTATGCCTTGGTTCTCTCTACAGAAATACCTGTTCCATACCGGGTCAGATAGTAATTTTTCATACGAGGTTCTTCTCCCGAAATTAAGGTCGAGGTATCGATACCCAACCGTTGAGAAATGTCAAATAAATAACTCATAGGTATGTCAACATCTCCCGATTCGTATAATTCAATAGCATCTACAGCTTTGTCGCATTGTGCTGCCATTTCCTCGATTGAATAATTCAGCGATTCGCGCAGTCCTTTCAATCGTTCGGCTATTTGTTTAATTTGTTCATTCATAATTTATTATTATTTTATTTACTGGCTTTCATCGCTTTTATGATGGCATTTGTAAATCCATTGGCTTCCAATTCGTTCAATCCTTTTATGGTAATGCCTCCGGGAGTCGTCACTTTATCAATTTCCACTTCGGGATGTTCACCCGTGTGTATCAATAATTCGGCAGCTCCTTTCATGGTGTGAACAATCAGATCTTGAGCCTGTTGCGCATTAAATCCCATTTCAACGCCGGCTTCCATGGCTGCACGTACATGACGAAAAAAATAGGCTATACCGCATGATGCTAAGGCAGTACCTGCCGGTAGTTGCGATTCTTGAATTAAAACCGCTTTTCCCATTTCATTGAAAATGTTGAGCAATAGATTCGATTGCTCTTTCGATGCATTTCGGGAGCAAATCAAAGTCATGCTTTCTCCTACGGCAATGGCGGTATTGGGAATAACCCGGAAAAGAGTAGGTACCGAGTGAATGTCGTTGGGTTTGTTCAATATCTTGTTCATGAAATCAATCTCAACTCCGGCTGCAATCGACACAATAATCTGGCGGCTGTAATCGAGTTTAAATTTGATATCGACGATGGTGTCTTCTATCATCCAGGGTTTTACAGCTACAATAACGATGTCGGCCTGAGGAAGGCTGTCGTAATTGTTTAATGCTGTGTGTACGTCAGGCAATAATTGTTGTAATTTTTCCAGTGGTGCAGACTGGATGTCAATGATTGTGATATCATTCGCCTGAAATAATGTTCCTTTTATTAACCCGCGGGCTATGGCGCTTCCCATATTTCCGCCTCCGACAATTGATAGTTTCATGCTGTTGCTTTTTTATAGGAGTTAGAAGCAGTTAGAGGAAGTTAGAAGTTGATTTGCCTCTAACTTCGTATAACTTCTTCTAACTCCCTTTATTTCAAAATCAGTTCAAATCTGTTTAAAAATTCTTTTGCCTCTTCCATTGATAAACACAATGGTGGTAACAAGCGAAATACGTTGGTTCCGGTAGCTCCGGTAAATACATGTTGGTCAAATAGCAATTTATCCCGCATTTCTTTGATTGTTTTGTCAAATTCTACGCCGATCATTAAACCATGTCCACGTACTTCCTTGATTTGAGGTATTTTTTGTAATTCCGAAATCAAAAAACTACCGACTTTATTAACGTTGTCTAACAGGTTTTCTTTTATCATAATGTCCAATACTGCAATAGCTGCCGTACAAGCCAGGTGATTGCCGCCGAAAGTAGTGCCCAGCTGGCCGTGTACAGCTTTGAAATCGGGGCTGATTAATACGCCTGCGATCGGAAAACCATTTCCCATGCCTTTGGCTACAGTAATGATGTCGGGCCGGATACCGGCGTATTGATGTGCAAAGAATTTTCCGCTCCGTCCGTAACCCGATTGTATTTCGTCAACGATCAGAATTGTGCCTGTTTCTTTGCAAATGTTGCTCAATTCTGTTAAAAAGGTATTTTCCGGAACCTGAATACCTCCAATTCCTTGAATCCCTTCAATGATAACGGATGAAACGTCTTTTTTGTTTAGTTCATTCCTGAGTGTTTCAATGTCGTTGAACGGAACAAAAGTGACATCCATTCCTTCATTGATCGGCGCTAAATAGTTAGGAATGTCAGTCACCTTTACAGCTGCAAATGTTCGTCCATGAAAAGATTGACGAAAAGCGATCACCCGTTTCCTCATATTATGAAACGAGGCCAATTTGAGGGCGTTTTCATTTGCTTCCGCTCCGGAATTGATTAAAAATAAACTGTAATCATCATAACCGGAGGCTTTTCCCAATTTTTCGGCTAATTCGTTTTGCAGAGAATTGATGACAGAATTGGAATAAAAGCCAAGTTTATGCAATTGGTTTGTCAACATTTCTACATAATGCGGATGTGAATGCCCGACAGAAATAACGGCATGGCCACCATAAAAATCCAGGTACTCCGTCCCGCTTTTATCATATACCTTACAGCCGGATGCTTTTACCGGCTCTATGTTCCACAAAGGATATACGTCAAATGGTTTCATATTAAAATGCACTTGGTTTTAAGTTTAATCCTGCTTTTTCGTCCAACTCAAACATCAAATTGAAATTTTGTACTGCTTGTCCCGATGCTCCTTTCAATAAATTATCAATTATGGAAACGATCAGGATTTTGCTTCCATGTTTTTCGAGATATAATACACATTTGTTGGTATTTATCACTTGTTTTAAATCGGGATTGTGATCTGTGACGAATGTGAATGCGGCATCTTTGTAAAAGTTTTGGTACAACGTTTTTATTTCTTCTAAAGATAATTCGCAATCGGTATAAGCTGTGGCATATATTCCCCGTGAAAAATTTCCTCTTATGGGAATGAAATTCAGCAAATGGCTAAATGTGGGTTGCAAGTGTTGCAACGATTGTTTTATTTCCGTCAAATGCTGATGGTCAAACGGTTTATATGTCGAAATATTATTGTCGCGCCAACTGAAATGAGAGGTTGCCGACGGTTTTACGCCGGCGCCGGTCGAACCTGTAATGGCATTGACATGTATTTCGTTTTGCAGCAAATTATTTGCCGCCAATGGCAAAAGCGCCAGTTGTATGGCTGTGGCAAAACAACCGGGATTGGCTACCCTGATAGCTGATTGAATCCGATGTTTATTCAATTCCGGTAAACCGTAAACAAAGTTATGTTCGGGACGCTCCTTGCGGTAATCTGTCGATAAATCGATGATATTGAGGGATTCCGGAATCAAATTTTCTTCCATGAATTTTTTACTGTCGCCATGAGCGGAACATAAAAATAAAGCATCTACATGGCCGAAAGGATGTTTGTCGGAAAAAACCAAATCGGTTTCTCCAATCAATCCTCCATGTACATCAGTAATCTTGTTTCCTGCATTGCTGGAACTGTGGACGAATTCAATGTGTACATGAGGGTGATTTATTAATAGCCGGATTAGTTCTCCGGCGGTATAACCGGCGCCGCCGATAATTCCTACTTTGATCATAACTTATTTTTCTCCTGAATATTGAAATAAATCTTTGTCGGCATTCCCAGTATTTTTGTGAATCCCTTGGCGTCGTCTGCTGTCCAGGCTTTGTTTACTTCACCATATTCTCCAAAATCAGCTTTCATTAAGTCGAAATCACTTTCCACGCCAACTAAAGTGTATCCGTATGGACGAAGTGTAATGGTAACCGTGCCGGTAACATTTTGTTGAGTATTTGCTAAAAAGGCTTCCATGTCACGCATGACCGGATCCAGGTATTGGGCTTCGTGTAAGAACATTCCATACCAGTTGCCGATTTGATCTTTCCAATATTGCTGCCATTTGGAGAGTGTATGTTTTTCCAACATTTTGTGAGCGTTGATAATCAACATAGGGCCTGCAGCTTCAAATCCTACGCGGCCTTTGATGCCGATAATGGTGTCGCCGATGTGCATATCTCGCCCAATGCCGTATTGTGAGCCGATTGCTTCTACGGCTTGAATGGCTTCTATTTTGTCGTTGTATTTTTTGCCGTTTACAGCGGCAATTTCTCCTTTTTCAAAGCTAATTGTCAGTTTTTCTTCTTCTTGTTTGGTTACCTGCGATGGATAAGCTGATTCGGGCAAAGTCTGTTCCGATTTCAACGTTTCTTTTCCACCGATACTGGTTCCCCAAAGTCCTTTATTAATGGAGTATTCCATTTTAGTAAAATCGGCTTCGTAGCCATGTTGTTTCAGGTAGTTGATTTCGTATTCGCGCGTTAGCGTCATGTCGCGGGTAGGCGTCAATATTTTGATTTGTGGCGCTAATACATCGAAAGTCAGGTCGAAACGCACCTGGTCGTTTCCGGCGCCGGTACTGCCATGGGCTACATAGTCCGCTCCAATTTCTTTGGCATAATTAATAATGGCAATGGCCTGGAAAATACGCTCGGAACTGACGGAAACAGGGTAGGTGCCATTCCGCAACACATTGCCGAATACCATGTACTTGATGCTTTTTTCGTAATATTCTTGTGTAATATCTAAGGAAACATGTTTTTTTGCTCCCAATTTATAAGCCCGTTCTTCAATTCGTTTCAGGTCATCTTTGGTGAATCCGCCGGTATTGGCGATAGCCGTGTAAACTTCATATCCTTTTTCCTGGGATAAATACATGGCGCAAAAGGAAGTATCCAATCCGCCGCTGAACGCTAAAACTACTTTTTCTTTTTTCATACAATCAATATTTATAAACACAAAGACACGAAGACACAAAGTTTTAAGGTAAACTACCAGATTCTTCTAACTCTCTCAAACTTTGTATAACTCCCATTTTTGTGTTTCCAAAGTTAATCATTTCTATGCTTTCGTTCTCAAAATTTTTTGTCTTTTCCGTATTTTTCTTTAGCCGGATCATACAGCATGGCCGTACAAATACAATACTTGCGTTCTGTCCGGGTTAAGATGTCGAAGTTGACACATCCCTGGCAACCTCTCCAAAAAGCTTCATCGTCAGTTAATTCGGCAAATGTAACAGGTACATATCCTAATTCCGTATTGATTTTCATCACCGCAGCGCCTGAAGTTAATCCGAATAATTTAGCATCAGGAAACATAGTGCGTGATAGTTCAAATGATTTTTGTTTGATTTTTTTTGCCAATCCGTGTCCCCTGAATTTCTCCACCACAATGAGTCCGGAGTTGGCTACATATTGCTTGTTTCCCCAACTTTCGATATAGCAAAATCCGGCAAATTCATTGTCGATCAAAGCGATAATCGCCTTACCCTCGCGCATTTTTTGCTCGATATATTCGGGACTACGTTTGGCGATACCGGTACCTCTCACTTTGGCCGCGGCTTCGATAGTATCCAATATGGTTTGCACATAAGGAATATGTGTCTCGTTTGCGATTAAAATTTCTATTGTAGGTTCCATGCTTTTTATCTGTTATCAATTGTCATGTTATTTAATATGGATATGATTGTTTGCTGAGCAACATTTTCCTGTAAAATGATCAAGATGGTATCATCACCGGCTATTGTTCCTAAAATTTCTGGAGTACTGTGGCGGTCAATGTCGGAAGCGATTCCCATGGCATAACCGGATCTGGTTTTTGCAACTGCTAAATTGCCGGAAAAGGCGATAGATATTAATCCGTTTCGCATTCCTTCCATGTTTGATTCTGCATGAATATTTTTTGTATAATTATTTAATTTTGGCAATTGGTAGATATATACTCCGTCAGCATTGGGTGATTTAGATATTTTCAACTGTTTCATGTCCCTCGAAAGGGTCGCTTGAGTAGCAGAAAATCCTTTCGTTTCCAAAAGCGATAACAATTCTTCCTGATTGTTGATTTCAGTCGTTTTTATGATCGTGGTAATTGCTTCCAGTCGCTTTTTTCTATTTTGCATAATGGAATATTTATTTAAATTGGCTGCAAAATTATACAAAAAATCAATTGATTGTATGAATCTCGCGGCTTTTTTGTCGTATTTGAACAACTTTCTTTATCTTTGCACTGAAATATTATTAATATCTAAGTTTAACCACAATGAAACAAATCCTTTTGCTTATTACGTTAGGTGCATTCATGTACGGATGCAGTAGTGTTCCGCTTACCGGAAGAAAACAGCTCAATTTAGTTTCCGATCAACAGGTGTTATCTTTGAGTTTTCAACAATATGACGACTATATTAAGACGGCGCAAAAATCTACTGATGCGAAGAACACGGCGTTGGTAGTCAAAGTCGGTCAGAATATAGCTAATGCAGTGCAATCTTATTATAGGGCTAATGGTATGGAATCGATGTTGGAAGGCTATGATTGGGCATTTAACCTTATCAAAGATGATCAGGTCAATGCATTTTGTATGCCCGGTGGAAAAATTGTTGTGTATGAGGGCATTCTGCCATATACTCAGGATGAAACAGGTTTGGCGGTTGTGTTAGGCCATGAGGTAGCTCATGCCGTAGCTAAACACGCTAATGAGCGCATGTCGCAAGAGATGGTCGCACAGTATGGCGCTTCTGCTGTTGGCGGTTTGCTTAGCAATTCTTCCTCTACAATGCAAACGATTGGAAATACTGTTTTTGGTTTAGGCGCTCAATATGGTGTTTTGTTGCCTTTCAGCCGAAAACAGGAATTAGAGGCCGACCATTTAGGATTGATTTTTATGGCGATTGCCGGATATGATCCGAATCAGGCTATGCCGTTTTGGCAACGGATGTCCACTCAAGGTGCTGCAGTTCCCGAATTTATGAGCACTCACCCTTCGGATGCGTCACGTATAACCTCTATTCAGAATGAATTGCCGGAAGCGTTGAAGTATTATAAAGGAGGAACTACTGCTCCTGCCAAAAGCACCAAGACAAGCGAGCAGTGGAAGTTCTAAAAAATGACATTATATGCCAACGTGTAGAATCGTAGGCACAACGTAGCGAAAAGTTCGACACCACATAAATATGTCGAACTTTTTTTGTTTTAAAATTTCAAATCAAATGATTTCAAATCAATTAATTTCAAATCGAATGATTTCAAATTTGTTGATTCCATTTTTTCTAACTACATTTGTCTCAAAATGATAGAAAAATGGAAACACCCTTTTCATACGGTCGGATTGCCGAAAAAGACAATTTTACAGACAGGGATAATGAAGCCATGCTATTAACACAGCATTTCAAAAACCTGATAAATACCACCATTGTTTCTCCCCGCCGATGGGGAAAAACATCATTGGTCAATAAAGTAGCCCAATCGGTTATGGAAACCGATAAAAAAATGTTGGTCTGTCATGTTGATATCTTCAATTGCCGTACTGAAGAACAATTTTATACTGCGTATGCCAATGCCATTCTGAAAATTTCTACTAATGCTTGGGAAGAATTTGTGACCGGAGTTAAAAAATATTTAGGACGTTTGGTTCCTGCCGTTTCATTTTCCGATATGACACAGACTTATGAACTTTCATTCGGAATTAATTTTAAAGAAAATCCATTGTCATACGATGAAATATTGGATTTGCCTCAGAAAGTAGCTGTCGATATCAAAAAGAAAATAGTCGTTTGTATCGATGAATTCCAGAATGTAAACGAATATGAAGAATCGTTGGCATTTCAACGTAAGTTGCGCGCTCACTGGCAGAAGCATACTTCAGTTTGCTATTGTCTTTATGGCAGCAAACGTCACATGTTGTTGGATATATTCAATAATTACGAGATGCCTTTTTATAAATTCGGAGAAATCATGTTCTTAGATCGTATTAAACGCGAAGATTGGGTTGTATTTATTGCCAAGCGTTTTGCGGATACAGGAAAGCAGATTTCGGCAGAACTTTGCGGAAAAATTGCCGATTTGATGAAAAATCACCCTTATTATACGCAGCAACTTAGTCAACAGGTATGGCTCCGCACACCGAGAAAATGTACAGAAGCAATTCTTCAGGATGCTTTTATTAGTCTGATAGGACAATTGAGTCTTTTATTTACCAATATTATTGATACCCTGACTCCCCGGCAAATCAATTTTTTAATTGCGGTAGCTGATGGTGTCGTCAATTTTTCTTCAATAGAAGTATTGGAAAAATACCGGTTAGGAACTTCCGCGAATATCAAAAATCTTCGTAAGGCAACGCTTGAAAAAGATTTGATTGATGTGCTGCCGGGCAATAAAGTGGAAATACAAGACCCTGCGTTGGAATATTGGTTGAAGCACATTTACCAGTGAAGACGTTGTAATATTCAACTCGGCTAACTCTTTTTCTAAATAGTTATCCCCATTTTTTTCATCAAAAAGCAGGCATTCATATTTTGTGCAATGCCTGTTTGCATTTTGTAGGAAAAACGTAGTTCATCGTCTTGAATATCGGCTTCAAAACGATAGTTTTTGATGTTTTCGGGAAATGCATTTTCCAATTCTCCCAGCAAAATATCGTGCGTAGCAATGATGCCGCAGGTTTTTAGCGATACAAATTGTTGAATCAGTGCTAATGAGCCTTTCTGCTTATCGACCGAATTGGTGCCTTTTAATATTTCATCCAAAATAATGAATAATTTTTTGCCGGTATTGAGTTGATCGATCATCATTTTCAACCGTTTTAATTCAGCAAAAAAATAGGATTCCTGTTCTGACAGGGAATCGGAGGTACGCAGGCTGGTTACTAAAGTGGCAGGATAAATTCGCAATGATTGTGCACATACAGGCGAACCGATACAGGATAACAGAAAGTTAACGCCTATAGTACGCAAATATGTGCTTTTGCCGGCCATATTAGCGCCTGTTACAATCATGAAATAGGGCTGAGATTCGATGTTAATATCGTTTTTGACACAAATGTCACGATGCAACAGGGGATGTCCCAATGCTTTTCCTTCCATTTGGAAATAATTGTCCACTATTTCAGGGAACATATAATCGGGATGATTGAATGAAAAACGGCCAGGCGAAATCAGTGCATCGAATGTGCCGAGCGTATTCATCCAACTGATTAGATGTTGACCATGTTGCTTTTTCCACTGCTCAATTTGTAATGCTTTACGGATATCCCATAAAAATAATGTGTTTAAGACAATGCGTCCCAGTATGTTTTCGCGAAGTTCCAAATCATACAGCAGGCGGGATAATTTCCGGATCACTTCCGACGTTTTTGTTCCGTTTTGGGAGAATGTGCTTTGTAATTCGTTGAGTAATTCCGATTCGAAATTTTCCGTTTCGATGAGACGAATAGCATTAGAATAACCGGAGAAAAACAACACTTCTTTTCCTGTGGTATGCTGGAGTTGATTGATCTTTTTGAATTGAGATTCCCCGACAGCGATACCGGCGATAATGACTAAAGGTAAAGTCTGTAGGGAAATCCAACCTAATCCCAAGCCAATAAAATACAGTAACCAACAGATTGGAATAATGTACGTAAACATTTTCCAACTGCTTTTTGGAGAGAATAGGGCAGGACAGGAGGTGAACGTTTTTAATTGTTCCGGTGCGGAAACTTCGATGGGGTGTTCTTTTCCGGTGACCTCAAAATGATGCATCCAGGTTTCTTTTTCGGAAAGCTCTTTTATTGCCGATTGCCTGCGAATGATCTCTGCTTTGTGGTTTAATGGTTGCTCAAACCAATCGGCCAGGATGGTTTTTCCAAATTGACTGCATGTCCTGTTGATATACTGGAAAATGGATTTATATCCGAAAATATCTAAGTCGAATGTAAACGGATGAGCCGGATTCAGCCGTTCTTCCGCTCCGTCAAAAGCGTTGAAATTGTATTCCAAGGCATTTAATTCATTACCGCAAATAGCAGAAGCTCGCTCTAAGTATGATTTTTTTTTGAATAAGCGGCTGTGTTGTTGAATGAAATAGCCTAAAGCGATGATAAGCGGGACTGTAATCGCAAGTAAAAGGCTCCATTGTCCCCAAAAATACCAACTGATGACAACACAGCTAATGACTAATATTAAGCGTACAGTTCCAATCCAGTGAATAGTCCGGTTGGCGCTTTGAAGTTGGGCTTCGGTTTCAAATTTACGTTGAGTGTAATGCTTCGTTAAGGATTCCATGATTAGTTGCGATGAAAATGATGATAGTCGTAGTATTTTTTAAAAGAATATCCCCAGGTGAATTTCCGTTTTTTGAATTCCTGAACAATTGGATGTTGCAGGTGGAAAGTCCCGGGTTGATTGATGTCGTACACAGCATTGGCCGGAATGTTGGAGCGTCCGATATATTCATTTTTCCAAACTAACGGATTGATAAACGGGTTGATGTCGATGGCTTTGCCGGTAGCGTGGCGCGATAACTGAGATGCGCCGGCAACTTTGCGATAGCAAAAGGCTGATGTATTATTGGCCAGCATCGACCGGTTATCATCCCAATCGTAAGCTACAATCGGTATGGCTTGGTGAACAGGAAATTTGAGTTCTTTTATTAATTCAAAAATTTCCCGGATATCTTTTTCGACGGATTGGTTGACTACTAATTGCCCCCGGTGCAACAGATTATCATCAGAATAATATTCTACATCCAGTAATACTAATTGATTGGTGATTGTGGATGGAGCGGTGGTGCCGGCAATGGCTTCTTCTAAAGTCATTTGGCTGTCTATGATGATATTTTGCTTGTTCAAATGGTCCATTTCATTGTTATCGGAAGTTGTTGTTGTATTTACTTCGATTGCTGAAGTATTTTGTGTGTTCTGTGCAGTTGGTGTTGCACATTGTTCTTTACATGCGCTGAATATCAACAATACAAAGATTACCGGGTGTATTAGTCGCATGGTATATTGATAATTCAGGATTGTTTTTTGCGAATGATGTTTAGGATGATCGAAATAAGCATGTATAAGACAATGGTAATGCATATTCCTGCATAATTGAATAAACATAAACTGGCGACGGCAAGGATTACGAGAATATATTGGGCTTCATTTCCTTTCCACCGGTAGTTTTTGAATTTTAAAGAAAACATAGGAATTTCAGATATCATGAATAGGCAACACAGTATTGTCAAACTGAGTATAATTACAGTTTGTATTATTTCATTTCCAAGATTGGAGGATGCTAAAAAAGGAATGAATGAACACCAGAATAATGCATTGGCCGGAGTCGGAAAACCCAAAAAAGAACTGGTTTGTCGTTCGTCCAAGTTAAATTTTGCTAAGCGTAAGGCTGCAAAAGCAGGAATGATAAATGCTAAATAGGGTAAAATGACAATGTGAGATGCCTGTGAGTTTAAGTAAGAGAATATGACCATGCCGGGGGCTACTCCAAAACTGACAACGTCGGCTAATGAATCTAATTCTTTTCCGATGTTGGAATATGCTTTTAACAATCGGGCGGCAAATCCGTCGCAAAAATCCAGCACTGCAGCAATGATCACCCAAAGTAAGGCATATTGATACAACCCATTGAGCGCCATGGTACATGCGATGCATCCCGAAATCAGATTAAGGCAGGTAATGGCATTAGGTATCTGTTTCATACGCCGGCATTGTTTAATCGTGCGATTATCGTTTGATTGCCTAATACGCATTGATCCATTTCCACCAATATTTCGCTGTGCAGCGGAAGCAACAAATCCACTCTGGAGCCGAATTTAATGAAACCTAATTGTTGGTTGATACAGCAGTTATTTCCTGCTTCCGGATATGTGACGATACGGCGGGCGACGGCTCCGGCGATTTGTTTGACTAATATTTTGTCTCCCGATGCCGTTTCAATAATAACCCTGGAATGTTCGTTTTCCGAACTGGATTTGGGCAGGTAGGCCGACATAAAACGTCCTGGATGATGCGAGGCATGAATAATTTTTCCGTTGACAGGTATCCAATTGATATGCGCATTGAATAAACTCATGAAAATGGAAACCTGCATGCGCTTTTCATGAAAATATTCGGTTTCCATTACTTCTTCAATGACAACGATAGTACCATCAGCCGGAGCTACAACTGCTTGATTGTCATCCGGATTTTGAAAAATGCGTTTGGGACTTCTGAAAAAATTCAGGATAATACCGAATATGACCAGGGAGGCAATGCCAATAACGTAAGGTAAGAGGGATTTTTCTACAAAATAGAATAACACTCCATTGATTATCGCTAAAATAATCGCAGATACAACAATGATTTGGTACCCTTCTTTGTGGATTCTCATTATGAATTTTGATACTATAATTTTATATATTTTTCCCGTGCAAAGGTAGTGAAAAATAATTGACAATTGACAATTGATAATTGACAATTTTGCAATGTATGCCCGCTATAAATTGACAAAAAACCTATTATCCGCAGCATCAGACTATTTTTGTTTTTGTGTAACCTTCTTTTTGTAGTAATTCTAATACTTTGTTTCTAAAATCGCCTTGTATAATTATTTCGCTCTCTTTTGCCGCACCTCCAACACCACATTTTACTTTGAGAAATCGCCCCAATTCCTGCAGATCGTCATCGGTGCCCGCAAAACCGGTAATCAGCGTTACCATTTTTCCTCCGCGGTTGCGTTTATCTAACGAAATCCGCAGCAGCTGTTTTTCTTTCGGCCGGGTGTCTGTTTCTTCCTTTTCATTGGTCGCATATTGAAAATTTGGATTGGTGGAATAGACTACATTCAACCGGTCTTTCCAATCGTTGTTGCTTTTTGCCATCGTTGAGTTCGAAATTTTTGTTCAAAAATACTGCTTTTTTATGCAATTTTTTGTAAGATAAGTCTAAATGTTTTAAACACAAAAGCATAAAAGTACAAACATACAGAATTTTTCATTTTTCTTCATTTCTTCATTTTTCTTCATTTCTTCATTTCTTCATTTCTTCATTTCTTCATTTCTTCATTTCTTCCTTCATTTCATACCATATTCATTGATTTTGATGATGAAACCGGAATAGATATAAAAAAGCTGCCTCAATTGAGACAGCTTTCAAATCGATGAGAAATCAATAACCTAAAACTTTAAAAAACTCTGTATCCTGAAATTATTTGTTGACAACGTGGAATCTTATTTTAGATTTTCACCGGTTTGATTTAGCCGATTGAAGAATAAATTTTTAACGGAGTTTTTTAGATTCCGGGGTAACGAGTTAGAACCGTTCGTATTTCAGCGTTTTGCAGTACTATATTGTCAAATAACTCACGCCAAAAGCAAGTAATATTTTGAAACCACACGCATATATTTTCTCTTTCTTTATCCGATAAACATCTCTTCTGTGAAAAATTACAATTTTTCTAAACCTCTATTGTTTGTCAGTGAGCGCATTTGTGTAATCGCCACACCATTGAGTTGCACAAGCCGTTCGCCCTGTGGAAGTCCCTGCCGAATGAGCAGGGCATTGATACTTTCCATATTCGACAGCACAACCAACTGTTCCAATGTTGCATAATCGCGGATATTGCCTTTGTCGTTTGGGTTCTCATCGCGCCATTCTTTGGCTGTTTTACCGAATAACGCCACATTGAGTAAATCTGCTTCATTGGAGTAAACAAACATTATCTGTTCCTTGCTAACCATTTGGGGAATTATTTCATCCTTGATAGCATCAGTGTGAATACGGTAATTGATTTTGGAGAGTGTGCGCTGCAAATTCCATTCAAGGGATTTTGTACGTGTTTCGTCTTCTTTGAGGCGTTGAAATTCCTTTATGAGATAGAACTTAAACGCTGCACTTAACCATGAGCCGAACTCAAAGGCAATATCTTTGTTAGCAAAGATTACGCCACCATAACGTCCTGATTTTGAAAAAATCCCTATAGCGTTAGTCCGCTCTACCCACCGCTTAGGAGTAAGAACCAAACGACCATCTGCATTTTTAATCGTATGGAATTCCATACGGTTAAAATTCGGATTGTACATTTCTTCCCAAATGCCAAGAAATTCAAGCGTAAAGCGCGTACTCATCCAATTTGAGACTACGACTCGCGCTTCCAACTCATCTTTGTAGCCCGCCATATCCGTCAGCGAAATATAATCGCTGTTTTTCTCCGAAATAACGGTTATTTCCGTGCCTTGTACGGTTATTTTGTCTTTTTTGCTCATATTGCTTTTTATTTCTTTTTTGTACAATCTTATTTAAGTATGCTTTAATTACAGCCAACATGCCATCCTAAAATATGGCTGGTAACCATTTTCGTACGAAGGGCATACCTGTACTCGACCGAGCGCAATTAGCTTTTTCCATGACGTCAAACATTCAGCTTTCCAATAACTCGACGTCTTGCACTTGCCAAAGATACTAAATCTTAGAAAAACAGCCCGGAATTACTTCTTAAAACCTTTGTTTTTATTGACTTCCGGTTTTATGGCAAGTCTGAAATGTGGTCTTATAACTTGCTCTTCCTGATATTTCTGTTTGAACCAGTCGAGGATATTCTGACCATCGAGGGAAAGATGGCATTTGGCCGGGTTGCTTTGCTCCTTGAAGAGTTGCAGTTTGGCATCCTGCACGCTAAAATCTTGGTCGTATTCGGGTGAATGAAGTTTGCCTGTAATGGATATTATTTTAACTTATTTTTATTATACACTCTTTTAGATATAAATACATACATCCAAAGAGCAATAAAACTGAAGGCCGATGAGGTATAGTATAAATAGGAAAGCGGGTGGGCGTCGGAGATGAAACCGCCCAATAGCATTCCAATGGCCAAACCCAGATCGAATGCCGTGAGATAGGTAGAATTGGCCGTGCCGCGCCGGTCGTGTGGGGCCATATTGACAAAAGCGGTTTGGAAAGCGGGCAACATGGTGCCAAATCCTGTTCCGATAAAGAAAGCGGATGTGTAATAGGCGATTACCGTATGAAAACAGGCAAAAGAAAAAAGTGATATACAGATGAGGGATAGTGCGATAATGATCACAGGATGTATATGTCCTTTATCGACATAACGTCCGGAAGTAATGCGCGACAATATTAATCCGGCGGCAAGGAACAGGAAAAATGCACCGGCATTGGGAATGTTATTATCCCTTCCATACAAGACGGCGTAAGAAATGAGCATGCCCCATCCGATCGTTACTAATACCTGGTTGAGAAAAATGGGAATTCCTTTTATGAGGATGAACCGGTCGAAAGATAACGACGGCCTGTCTTCCAATACAGGACGGCAGGGCGTTTTGATGAATGAAACAGCTATAATGGCTAAAATTCCCATGATAATGGAACAGCCGATGAGTATATGAAAACCAAAAGCATCGTATATATTGATGGCAATAAAAGGGGCGATAGCCATGGCTAAATTCATGTTCATTCCGAAATATCCAATGCCCTCAGCCCTGCGCGAGGAAGGGATGATGTCGATGGCTACGGTATTGGATGCAACGGTGGAAACTCCCCAGAATAATCCGTGAATAAAACGGACCGACATAAATGCAATGATGGATACGACAAATAAATAACCGGAAAAAGTAGTGACAAACAAGGATAAACAAAGTAAAAGTATTTTCTTCCGGTCGAAAACGTCGATCAGGTATCCCGAAAACGGACGTACCATTAGCATTGCTAAAGCATAACTCGATAGTACAATACCAATATGAGAATGTTCGATACCTAATTCTTCGGTAAGGTAAATCGGTATAGTCGGCATCAATAAGTGAAATGAAGACGCCATTAAAAAATTGGCTATACAAGCATTTACAAAATTTTTATTCCACAGTTTTTCTTTCATATTTTTTCTGAAAGCTCAAGCCATCGCATGGTTTTGGAGTCAATTAATTCGATAACTGTACTGATGCGATTTGATTTTAGTAACAATTCGCCGGAAGATAATGTTCCGGTCGATAAAGTTTCTTCCAGATTTTTCTTTTCCTCTTCCAGCGATTGAATTTCGTGTTCCAAGGATTCAAATTCCCGTTTTTCGTTGAATGTAAGTTTTTTCTTCTCAGGAGAAGGCGAATCGGTCGTTCCTGTTTTTTGTGTTTTTAGCTTTTCCTGTTCCCGTTCTTTTTCTTTGACCGCCTGTTCTGCGGCATTTCTCCAATCACGATATTGTGTATAGTTACCCGGAAAATCACGTATTACGGCATTACCTTCAAACACAAGCAAATGGTCCACCACTTTATCCATGAAATACCGGTCGTGCGAGACGACAATTACGCAACCTTTGAAAGCAGCCAAATATTCTTCCAATATATTTAATGTGATGATATCCAGATCATTGGTCGGTTCGTCCAAGACTAAAAAATTCGGATTCCGGATCAATACGGTACATAAATAAAGACGGCGTTTTTCGCCTCCGCTCAATTTAGATACAAAACTGTGCTGTTTTTCCGGAGAAAACAGGAAATATTGGAGAAATTGGGAAGCTGTCAATCGTTTTCCGCCGACTTCTATGACTTCCGCAATATCCTGTACGACATCAATCACTTTCATGTTTTCGTCAAACAATAATCCGTCCTGACCGTAATATCCGAATTGTACCGTTTCCCCGATATCGAATACTCCCTGGTCGGGTTTAATCTCTCCGACCAGCATTTTAATGAATGTAGATTTTCCGGTACCGTTGTTGCCGGCAATGCCTAATTTTTCGTAACGGGCAAAAGTGTAATTAAAATCTTCAACGATTTTGAAAGATCCGAAGCTTTTGTAAACATGTGTAGCTTCAAAAATTTTATTTCCTATATATGAAGCTTTTACATTTAAGTTGACATTGCCGGCACTACGTTCTTGTTGCAGTTTGGTTTCTAAACCGTGGAAAGAATCGATTCTGGCTTTGGCTTTTGTCGCTCGCGCCTGAGGTTGTCGCCGCATCCATTCCAATTCTTTCCGGAAGAGATTTTTATCCCGTTCCCGTTCGGCTTGCAGCGCATCTAACCGCTCCTGTTTCTTTTCGATAAAATAGCTGTAATTTCCCTTGTATGAATAAAGTTGCCGATTGTCAAGTTCGAAAATTTCGGAACATACCCGATCCAGAAAATACCGGTCGTGAGTTACCATCAATAATGTTATTCCCGATCGTTTCAGGTAATCTTCGAGCCATTCGGTCATTTCAAGATCCAGGTGATTGGTCGGCTCATCCAAAATGAGCATATCAGCACCGGTAATGAGCACATTGGCCAGGGCTACCCGTTTCAACTGTCCTCCGGAAAGCGTATTGATTTTTTGATCGAAACGTGTGATTTTTAACCGGGAAAGAATTTGTTTGATACGTTGCTCATATTCCCAGGCTTTGAGATGATCCATACGCACCAGCAAGGTTTCCAACGCCTGGTAGTTTTCGGATGCTAATGCCTGTTCGTATTCAGCAATTAATTTTACAGTTTCATTATCCGAATGAAAGCAAGCTTCCAACACCGTGAGATCTTCAGGGTATTGAGGATCTTGATTCAGGTATCCGATTCTGATTTCTTTTTGATATGAAATGATTCCGGAATCATAAGAATCTTTCTTTGCTAAAATGTTGAGTAATGTAGTTTTTCCTGCTCCATTTTTGGCAATCAGCCCGATTTGTTGACCTTCATTGATTTTAAATGAAATAGAGGAAAAAAGGAGCAAATCACCAAAGCTTTTGGTTAATTCGTCTGCCTGTATAAAACTTGCCATGATTCACTATAATTTGGCTGCAAAGTTAAATCAAAATATTCAACATTTTCCCTGTTGCATTGTTATAATTATATGCATGAAAAATAATTTTGTCGAACATTTATTTTTTTAATTAAATAATATTTACCATGGGAAAAGAAGGTGTAAAAATCATTCAAGGTATTGACGTAAAAGAACTTATCAAAATGCTAAATGCTGCATTAAGTGAAGAATGGCTGGCCTATTATCAATATTGGGTGGGAGCGCAATTGATGGAAGGCCCGATGCGTACATCCATTGAAGCGGAATTGTTGAAACATGCGAATGAAGAGTTTGGACATGCACAACTATTGATAAACCGGATTATCCAATTGGACGGAATTCCCGTTTTGTCTCCGGATGAATGGATAAAGTTAGCCCGTTGCAAATATTATCCGCCGGCCGATCCTTATGTAGAAGTTATTTTGGCACAAAACCTGGAAGGAGAAAGATGTGCTATCGAACGTTATCAACAGATAGCGGCATTAACTGACGGAAAAGATTTTGCAACACGCGATCTTGCCGTCCAAATCCTATCCGATGAATTGGAGCATGAACGTGATATTGAAGATTGGTTGAAAGATATACAACAAATGAAACAACATATTTGATTTTGATGAATGGCCTCTAACAAATAGAAAATAAGCTGATTAAATGCCTTCGGGAACTACTGTTGTCCCGAAGGCATTCATTTTTTATGTCAGTATCAATATATTCGTAACAGTGTACTGTCTCAGCATCTTCGAAGTGACGCAGGGCATTACAAACCTGTACAGATTATCGATTATCTATTTACTGAAATGGAAGGGATTCTTAACGTTCAAGAATGTTAAAACAGTAAGATTTTTGAAAGAAGAAAAGAAAGTGTTAAACGAAAATGTTACTTTTGTTCCATAAAAATGAAAGACTATGAACAGACCGTTAACTACAAATGAAATTGCTTTTTTGCAAGCAAATAACTGTACAGCAGAAGATTGGGGTAAAATCGAAGTACATACGGCGTTCCAACCCGATCATCTTTCCAAAGTGCATTTTTCAGGAACTATTCGACTGGGCCTTTTTGAGAAAACAATTGAATTGCCGGGAGGAGTGGAAGTTCATTCCGGTTTGCGGAATGTTCACCTCCACAATTGCCGGTTAGGCGATAATGTATTCATAGAAAATGTCCAGAATTATATTGCTAACTATAACATAGGCGATGATGTCTTAATCCGAAACCTTGATGTCATGTATGTGGAAGGCAAATCCTGTTTTGGGAATGGAGTGGAAGTAGCCGTATTAAATGAAATGGGTGGAAGGGAAGTCATGATCAACGATAAACTGACCGCTCACTTAGCCTATATCCTGGCGCTTTACCGGCATCGTCCGGAACTGATTAAAAGATTGCAGCTGATGATCCGGTTTTATGCGGATAAGCATGCTTCCGAAACAGGGGAAATCGGCAATAATGTGCAGATTGTCAATGCAGGATTGATTCGTAATGTAAAAATAGGCAATGCAGCCCGGATAGACGGCGCTTGCCGTCTTGAAAACGGAAGCATCAATAGCAACGAATCCGATCCGGTACATATCGGTTATAATGTGATCGCCGAAGATTTTATCATTTGCTCAGGCTCTCATGTAGTGGATGGAACCATGCTGACCCGTTGTTTTGTTGGACAGGCTTGTCATTTGGGTCATACTTATTCGGCCAGCGATTCGTTGTTCTTTAGTAATTGCCAGGGTGAAAATGGAGAAGCTTGCGCTATTTTTGCCGGCCCTTATACCGTTACTCACCATAAATCCACCTTGTTGATCGCTGGCATGTTTTCGTTTATGAATGCCGGCTCAGGATCAAATCAAAGCAATCACATGTATAAGTTAGGACCTATCCATCAGGGAATTATCGAACGGGGAGGGAAAACTACCAGTGATTCTTATATCCTTTGGCCGGCCAAAATCGGAGCTTTCTCCCTGATTATGGGACGCCATTACAAAAATTCGGATACATCCGATATGCCGTTTTCATACTTGATTGAAAATGACGATGAATCCATATTGGTTCCGGGAGCCAATTTGCGTAGTGTGGGAACCATTCGCGACGCTCAAAAATTTCCCAAGCGCGATAAACGTAAAGATCCTCATAAATTAGACCAGATTAATTTTAATTTGCTGAGTCCTTATACAATTCAAAAAATGTTTAAGGCCGTATCGGTGTTGAAAGATTTGCAGCAAACTTGTGGTGAAACCTCCGGAACTTACTCCTATCAAAGTTGTAAAATTAATAGTTCTTCCTTGCGCAAAGGATTGGTATTGTACGATATGGCCATACGGAAATTTTTAGGTAACTCGTTGATTTCCCGTTTGGAAAAATGTCCTTTTGAAACCATTGAAGGCATTCGTACTTGCCTGAAACCCGATTCGGATGTGGGCATAGGCGAATGGAGCGACATCGCCGGATTGTTGGCGCCCCGTTCGGCGATTGATGAATTATTGGGTAATATTGAATCCGGTAATATTACCATGATTAAAGAAATCAATACCGTATTGGCCAAATTACATGCTGATTATTATTCGTTGGAATGGACTTGGGCCTGGGATAAGATTCAGTCCTATTATGGCCTTTCTTTAGAAACGATCTCCGTTAAAAATATTGTTCGCATTATCGAACAATGGAAAGAAGCCGTGATTGGATTGGATCGCGCCATTTATGAAGATGCCAGGAAAGAGTTTTCATTGAGCTCGCGCACCGGATTCGGTGCAGATGGTGATCGTCATGAACAAACCAAGGATTTTGAACAAGTCCGTGGAGCTTTTGAGAAAAATTCTTTTGTTGAAGCAGTACTGGAACATATTGAAAAAAAGACGAAATTGGGAGACGGAATGATTGCCCGCCTGACTAATTTGAGTTGATTGAACGCAGTACTATTATTGTTATTTCATTCGTACTATGAAAAAAATAATCTCATATTCCTTACGTAACTACCTTTCAATTCCGCAAATGGAATCTGTAAGCGATGAAATAAAAAGTGATATCGAGGTAGTGGGAAGGGTACTCCCTTTTAAAACCAATAACTATGTCGTTGATGAATTGATCAATTGGAACCACGTGGACACCGATCCGATGTTTACGTTGAATTTTCCACGCAAAGAAATGCTGAATAAAAAACATTATGATGCTGTCGCCAAATTGTTGGCAGAAAGAGCCGATCCGTCTTTGACAGAGCAAAAGGTACAGCAAATCCGGTTGTCGTTGAATCCGAATCCTGCCGGACAAGAACATAATGTGCCTTATTTGGGCGAAATCAAATTGAAAGGAATTCAGCATAAATATCCGGAAACCGTATTGTTTTTTCCAAGCCAGGGACAAACTTGTCACGCTTATTGCACATTTTGTTTCCGTTGGCCGCAGTTTTCGGGCATGAATGAATTGAAGTTCGCGATGAAAGAAGTGGATTTGTTGCTGAAATATCTGCGTTTACATAGAGAAGTAACCGATATTTTGTTTACCGGTGGCGATCCGATGGTGATGAATGCCCAAATCCTGGCCGGTTATATCCGTCCTTTACTTACTCCCGGATTTAACCATATTCATTCGATCCGTATCGGAACGAAATCATTGTCTTATTGGCCTTATCGATTTTTGACAGATGAAGACAGCGATGAAATGATACGACTGTTTGAAGATATCACCGCTTCGGGTAAAAATCTGTCCATTCAGGCGCATTTTAATCATCCTGTAGAACTGTCAACAGAAGCGGTCACCAAAGCGATCAAACGAATTTTATCTACCGGCGCTCAGATTCGTACGCAATCGCCATTGCTGCGCAATATCAATGATAAACCTGAATTGTGGACAGAAATGTGGCGCAAACAAGTGGACTTGGGATGTATTCCTTATTATATGTTTATCGCCCGCGATACGGGGGCCAAAGCCTATTTTGAACTGCCGTTGGAAAAATGCTGGCAACTATTTCGTAAAGCATACCGGAATGTCAGTGGATTGTGCCGTACTGTGCGAGGGCCAAGCATGAGCGACCATGCCGGTAAAATACAAGTATTGGGTGTGCAGGAAATACGGGGAGAAAAAGTATTTGTACTGCGCTTTATCCAGGGGCGTAATCCCCGGTGGGTGCATATTCCGTTTTTTGCCGAATACAATCCGAAAGCAACCTGGTTTGATCAATTGAAGCCGGCATTCGGCGAAAAGAAATTTTTCTTTGAGGAAAATCAATATAAATCACCTGCAGACAAACCTTTTGCATTTGAATGAGATGCAGGTGCGTTTCTCAAACTTCCGAACACAAAGAATCCCTGTTTATTGGTTTTTTAGATCTTCCAGCCATGCTTCTAACGTAATTAATTCTTTTTCACAAACGATGTTTTCGTTATATAATGTTTTGTACGCGTTATAAAGATTTGTTTCAATGCTTTCGGAACCTGAGATCGAACCGGAGACCAACTCAATAACTCTTTCAGTATATTGATACATTGGTATTTCGGAAATGAAATCTTTCATATAGTCATGGGGATTCCTTTTTTGAACTACTGTCGCATTGGTAAACCCCAACTGATAATCATATAACCACATAATAGGTTGAGCAATCAGCCCTCGTAAAATATCTGTGAATCTAAATGTTACATAAGTAGGCAAATACATCAATGGAAACAATTCTTTTCTAACCATAGTGTTTTGGGTATTAAAAGGGCTAAGCGTTCCTTTTCCCAAAACGACAGGCTCACGTTCTTTAAAATAACATGGCGTATCATTTGTTAAACGATATATCGCATCTACATCGGGATCTTCATCAGCCAACCCTTGCCAAATGCCAACACGACATTGTTTTTTTGTTAAACAACTTTCTAAATCGAACTGCTTATTTATTAACTGTAGAGGGAGACCTCGAGCCCAAATCTTTTGCGATGTATATAGTTGGTAAATATTTACGAAACCGTTATTTTCAGAGATACAATCATATTTTTGTTCAAATTCGGGAAATGTCCATCTTTCATTAGGGATATTGTCATCATCAGTATCCACAATGAAATCCGCCCCTTCTTTAATGGCTTTTAGATACCCTATCATTTTTCGGCAATAATGATTATAGGGCAATACTTTAATCAAATTGAAATCAAAAGACTCTTGTTTTTTTACAGAAACATAATCAACATTCTCATAATACCAATTTTCGGGAGATTTTTTATCTCCTACAACAATAAGTTGATAATCTGTTTTATTCGCGAATTTAATAATAGATTCAGTTGGACTGAAAATAGATGTTATGACTATAAACGTTGGCATATTACACTCATTATTTTTGAACCTGTGTTACTCCATGAAAATTTTTCTAAACAAAACTCCTGTCCGGCTTTCCCCATTTTTTCCATTTTTTTGTTGTCGGAGAAGGCTTCGATCAATATTTTACATAATTTTTCCGGATCTTTATCATTTAAGCCAAAACCATACTTCCCATGTTGGGATATTTCGGGGAAACTATTTTTATTTAATCCAACAATTGGCATTTTACAGGCAAGTGCTTCTAAATAAACCAAACCCCAAGGCTCGTTGATTGCAGGCATTAAAAATAACGAGCACTCATTAAAAATATTTTGTAACTCTTCAATGGGAATAAACCCAAATGTTTTTATGTTTTTTCCTTTTAGCTGTTCGGTATATTCATTTTGACCGACAATTATTAATTCTAAGTTCGGATTAATTTTTGACGCCATTTCAAATGCTTTAAGAACTAAATTTCCTCCCTTATCTTCAAACCTGCCTTTAGCAACAAATAATATTTTGCCATTAGAATAATCTTTTTTGCCGAAATACGGTTGGATGACGCCTAATCCCGTACCTACAACACTGATTTTTTCAGGATTTATTTTGTAATGAGTTATCAGATCCTCCTTTACGTATTCACTTATCGTAAATATATGCTCCATCTGATCATACGATTTTTGCTCTAATCTTTCCGCATCTTTTAATAATTTACCCTTATAGCCTTGCATTTGAGTTGAATGCAATGACCACAAGTTCCAAGTGATATCGCAGAACAAATAATGCTTTTGGTTTTTAGGAAAAATAAAAAAAGGTAAATCTAAAGTGCCCAAATGCAAGGTCAAGTTGGAACTGCTGTTTTTTGTCATTCGTTTTACACGCTCCGAATTCAGATACCGACTTAGAATCCCCCGTTCCGTATTTTTTGAATTATTGTAATAAATTTTTTCGACAAGTTTTTTTACAATATTAGATGTTGGCATTGAAGAAAAAGTAACGGCAAGACAATTTAATTTTTCTAATTCATTGTATAAATTGAAAGGCGTTCCCGACCATGTTTTAGGGTTTTTCGGGTCCTTTAAAGAACAAATGTTTATTTTTTCCATTTCTGTGATTGTTAACGTAACGCATTAGCAAGGAAACCTCCAACAAAACTCAATCCCCGTATCACCAAACCCAAAAATTCTCCCTTGGGGCCGGTATATTTCATCGGGTTATTCATACAATAAGCATACAGTAAACCCTCCGGTTTCCGGATGGTATTCAGTCTTTTAATGACCCCATTTTGATATCGTGGTTTGAGCCTCATTAGCTGCTCAAAGATAGGATTTTTTTCTTTTCAACTGATTCAATTGAAAGAAAAAAAATAACCTATTATTTTTTTCGCCGGAGAAACTACAAAGAACGCGTGCCGTTGGTTTTGATGGCAATCGCCAACAAGCCTTCAGGCGTGTAAATATAATCAAATTTTTGGGTTGTCCCACTGGAAAGTATTTCCCAACAGGGATTAGTTAAGATTGCTTCGCTGAAAACGGCTCACAATGACGTTCCCGTGGCATTCGCTTGAAAGCCGGGCACCCTCAGGCGAAAAGAAGCGTTAAAAACGAAAGTTCTTACCTTTTTGTCGCGTAAATATGTACCGACAGATAATCCATCTGATTTTCAGGGTCCCTGAATCTTTTATTCAGATGACCCAAAGTGTCATATTTGTCATCCTGCAATTGTTTCCCCGGTTGAATAACGATATTACTCCATCCGTATTTTTCCAACAATTTACGATACTCAACCGGCCTTTTTCTATTGGGAGAGGATAGATGAGTCAGCAATTTGTACAACCAATTGGGATACTTGTATATATTATTCGGGTCTTTATCCCGTATCCACCGGGAATGGGTTTTAAGGTCTACCGATATAGCAAAAACAGCATTTTTAGATGCCACTTCAGTCACATCTTTAATTGTTTGTTCGATGTTATTGAAGTGCTCAAAAGCAGCATTACTAAAAAAAACATCTATCTTTTCATCCTTTAATGCAGAAACAATATCAAAACTTTCGGAACAAATAAAATTCAATTTATTGCTGTGTCCCATTTGAGTATTATTTAATTCTTCTTGCAACAATGAAATATTCATGTCCTTTTCTCGTAAATACCGGAATAAGGCTTGGTAAAATTCAGACGAACTCTTGGATGCTATATCGTACACATCGATTGCCGTATATTTTTCAGCTCCTTTACCCAACAGATACAATCCTATTCCTAAATCCGAACCGGGGCCCAATTCTAAAATGCTTTTGTTTTTTATAAAATCCGATCCGTCCTCATGGATGTATTGGGACAATCTATTCAACCAATTATCGACCACTTCCATATCATATTTCACGGATTGTTGGATTTCTTTTTCAGAAAAAGGCCGGGGCGTATATTCTAAAGTCACACTTTTTATTTTGGCTAAAACAAGAAAAAAAATTCCGGATATATAATAAAACGCATTGACTAATGTATTCTTCATTCTTATAGTTAAAAAATTAATTAAGTTGTACTAACATTGATCTCCTTGTTTCATTCAGTGCAAAATATTTTATAACACTTCCTTTCTATCTGTATCTTCAGTCGGCTTATCATAAGCCCCCCGTTGAGCGAAGTCTTTGACTTCGTTCGACAAGGTCGTAGTTTTTAACTACCGACACTTGATACGTTTTCCGTCATTGACGCATCATGCCAACATTCAAAATGCCAATTGCAAAACACAATAGTTAAAATGATTGACAAATGTAAAAATAAAAATCAGATTCTACTTATTATCAAACTAAAAAACAACAGCCGTTTTTCATCTTATTTAAAAAACGGCTGTTGCAATTGATGGTTGGTAGTTGAAAACTACTACCTTGTCGAACGAACTCAAAGACTTCGCTCAACGTGCGATGCCATTAGTCTATAGCCAACGGAGGATAACCGTCCAATTCATTCGTTGCAAATCTTCCAAAGTGAGTTGATATCGATACAATATTGGGACATTCTTAAGAATCGTATCACATGGCTGATTTAAATAGTGATTAAAAATTTCCGCATCCATTATTAAAAACTGCACATAAGGTATTACCGTGAAATCATCTTCCCAGCTCTTTCCTTCATCGAATTCGCCACATTTTTCTAAATATACAGAATCAGATAAAATCAGGGCAGAGTAAACGCGACAATGATAAGTAGTATCGGAAGGGGCAGTATAGATTTGCCATCTCATTTGGCAACGGATATCTTTATCTGATTTATTGACAATAGAAATATATTGATGCCCTTCTATTTTTGGTCACAAGAAGATGCAAACAGCAAACTGGTCAATAATAATAAAATTATGATTCTTAATTGTTTCATTTCCATAAATTTTTGATGATTAATACAATATCTGTATTTTTTTATTCTTATGACATTAAGGTGTGATTAGTTGATCCAAATAATCAGTTCCATTTTCAATGCCCCTCGTTGGCGTAGTCTGTAGCTTGTACGCTCGGCATAGTCGTTGACTATGTCGGGCTAAAAGCAAGGCTCCTGCCTTGCAAACATTGCCATTCATCTTATACTACGCATTAATCTTACTTTTTCTATTGGCACCACTATTTCTTCAATCTCTATCAGGCCTTCCAATCCGGCATAGTTTCTGGCACTGGAATACAAATAATCTTCTGCTTGTACAACTATTCCTGCCCGAACCGGATTCTCGTGAATATAATTGATCTTTTGATTCATAAATTCATTGCTATAAACAATCTCTGCATGATTCTCATGTGTCAATAACTGATATTTTTCATTGCGCTTATGTTGCTTGGCTGCAAATTCAAAAATATTCAACATCCATGCCTTACGGCTCTCTGTGTCTATAGCAATGGTTTCTAATATTTTTCGTGCCGTAAAACTCTTGATTTCCCGTATCGTATCGCTCAATCGCTCTCTGCCGACCCGGATTAACAAATGCACATGATTGCTCATTATGACGCAGGCATATATTTATAATCCTTTGTGCCGTTGGTTAAACCGAAGACTTTCCATAAAAGTATCCCGGTAAACTTGCCTGCTAAAAACATCAACCCTCTGCACCACTTGGAATGTGATATAATGTAACTCGTCGTGTTCTTGTATGCGATATCCCGTACTCATAGTTTTAATCTTTTGGTTGTAATTATTGATTTCCGAACAAATGTAACTACAAATTTTAACATACAGTAATTTGTGACGATTTTGTACATGGCAAGGCAGGAGCCTTGCTTTTAGCCCGACATAGTCAGCGACTATGCCGAACGTAAAAGCTACAGACTACGGTCAACCGGGGCGAGATTAAACCATCCATTGATATGGCCGCTAAAATCGCAGAGATTCTCGAAGTTTCACTCGATTACCTGGTTGGAGCAACTGACGTTGTCCCGGAAAAATCATTGGTCAAAAAAATTAACGAGATACAAAAACTGCCCGAAGAAGATAAAGTGTGTGTGTTCAAAATGATTGACGCATTCCTGCGCGACAGCAAGGCTAAACAAGCGTATATATAACAATCGAGTAGGAGAAAACAAAAGTAGTTTTCTCCTACTTTTGTTTTCGACCTCTCACACCACCGGACGTGCCGTTCGGCATCCGGCGGTTCCTTACTTACGATACAACTTTACGATAACAGTCCATCAGAAAGGGATAGCTGGCTCGTCTCAAATTATCGTTATTCAACGCGCGATGAAGGATGAAACTATCGGATATGTGCCAATAACCCTTTCGGGTATTTGCCCATTCCCATGCTTTTCCTTTATCTATCCCACACTTGCATAAGTTAATAAGACGAGTTTTCACTTTCTTCCAACATTTCCAGATACACATTCGAAGCCTGCGCCTATACCATTCATCCAATGTTTGAAGTCGTTTCTTCATATCTGCCAACTTGAAGTATTCGAGCCAGCCGCGGATAAATAAACGAAGAGT
>JAVBKX010000055.1:0-84647 GCA_031553835.1 Bacteroidales bacterium | reverse complement strand
TTTCTTTGTTCTTTCATTTTAATTTTATTATTTTATGAATCAACCAGCAAATATAGCTTGAAAAAGGATATATAGTTGTAATATCTACTAAAATTAAATCTATTTAACATCAAATCATTTGTTATTACAAGAATAACACCTATTTTCGTAATGTAAAACATAGTGGAGGTGCTAATCTTATTCCCCTCTAAACTTGGCAGTTTAAATTAGCAGAATAAGACACCTCCACTTTTAATAATTAAAGACATGGACCGGATAGTAATATATACAAGGGTATCGACACAAGGACAAGAATTTCAAAGACAGGTAAATGACTTAACACAATTTGCAGTTAGTAATAAAATGCTAATCGAAGGAGTGTTTTCTGAGAAAATTTCAGGTGCAAAAGCTAACAAAGAAAGAGTTGAACTGTTAAACATGATTCAGTTCGTGAATGAAAACAAGATAGATAAAGTTTTGGTTAGTGAGTTGAGTCGGCTCGGAAGAGATACTTTACAAGTTCTTGAAGCCATTGAAATACTTAACCAGCACAAAATATCTTTGTTCATACAAAATTATAACATTGAGACCTTAACAGCAGAAAAAGAAGTCAATCCAATGAGCCAATTCTTAATCACAATACTTGCAGAAGTAGCAAGGATGGAGCGCAAAACCATCAGGGAAAGAGTTGCATCAGGTTATCAAAATTATAGAGCCAATGGTGGTGCGGTCGGTCGCAAAGTTGGATATAAGAAACCTGATGAGGCTATGAGAGAACAATACATAGAAGAAATAAAGCTATTAAAGAAAGGTTACAGTCTAAGAAATATAAATAAAATCACAGGTTCCAGCCTCAACACCTTGCAAAAATTAAAGAAACTAATTTAGAGAGGAGGGGGAGGTCGGAATCCCCTGTTTGAACACAGATTTTTTAACTGTACCACGTATATAGGGTAAGGCATCATTTCATGTATTGATTTTATTCCAGAAAAAAATTTCAAAAAATATTTCATTAAAAATCAATTAGTTATAAAAATAATTTGCGTTACCCCCTTGATTTTTCAGAGGAGGGATATATACTTGTACTGTACTTCAATTATTCTAAGTTTAGACGACTGAGGTATTGAAAAAGGTTCAATGAGTACCTTAACTCAACAATGAAGGAATAAATTTCCAAAAATGTTTAGTGATGAAGAATTAAAAGAATATCAAAATGAATTTAGAAGAATCAATCCAAATTTCAATCCAAATGAAATAAAGTCAATACTCGACTTTTTCTATTCATACAGTTTAATTACTTATGAATACTTTAATAATAATAAGTTAAAAGAGTGTCTATATGAGAAGTAAAAAAAAGAAGAAAATTCTACAAAAGAAAGTAGAATACGGAAATCTTAAAAATAAGAATGCTTTGATATGGACCCGGGTAAGCACAGAAGAACAAAGAAAGAATAATTACAGTCTTGAAAACCAAAAGAATTTATGTAATGAGTTTGCAAAAAGAGAAGGCATTAATATTTTAGGTTATAGAGGAGAAACAAATGAAAGTGGAGAGTCTGATCGGGAACTCTTTAACCAAATGATTAAAGAAGCATTGAAACGAACAGATATTAATATTGTTTTAGTTGCTTGGTATGATAGATTTTCCAGAGAAGGTGCGGAAGGTATTGTTTCAAAAGAAATGCTCAAAAAAAGTGGAAAGTTTGTTATTTCAGCAACAGAACCAGTAGACCCAGACACAAGTAGTGGTGGATTTATGGAAAATATTCTTTTATTAATGGCTAAAATGAATAACCAAGACAGAAAAGATAAATTTCATAAAGGAAGGCTTGGTTGCATTAGGAGGGGAGATTGGCATGAAAAACTACCAATAGGATTTAATAGAATAAAAATAGATAAAGACCTTATAATTACAGTTAATAAAGACGGTGAGCTAATAAGGAAAGCTTTCATGTGGAAAGCTTATGAAAATATTACAGATACAGAAATATTAAGGAGATTAGAGGTGCAAGGGTTGGTAATAAATAAACAAAGATTGTCTGATATATTTCACAATCCTTTTTATTGCGGTAAGATTGTTCATTTATTTAATGATTATGAACCTAAGAAAGGGAATCAGGCAGTTTTAATTCCAGAAGAAATATTCAATATCGTAAACGACATTAAAACCAATTATGGTTATGTACAAGACAGAACCAACCCTACCTATTTATTAAATAATTTCATTCTTTGTTCTGAATGTAATAGCCATTTTTCAGGTTATCAAAGAGAAAAGAAATCGGGAGCAATTTATCACTATTACAAATGCAATACAAAAGGATGCAAATGTAATACCAACTTAAATATCATGCATGGTAAGTTTCAAGAATTGTTGCACTCTTATTCAATCCCCAGTGAATTGATTCCTATATGGAACAAAATTTTAACCAAAGCATTCAATGAACAAAACAAAGAGAATCTAAAATTAAAAACTGAATTGGAAAAAAGATTGATTGAGTGTGAAACTCAAATAAAAGACGTAAATTTGAGGTTTGGATTGAATAATATAAATTCAGAAGTCTATAACATTACCATTGATAAATTGAAAGGAGATAAAGCGGTTTTAGTAGAAGAATTAGAAAGAATCAAAACTATCACCTCGAACTTATCAGAGTATGTTAATGATTCAACTCTAATTTGCTCAAATATTGGGAATTTATGGGAGAAATCAGACAGCAATATGAAGAAGAAAATACAGAAATTAGTGTTTCCAAAAGATATTATTTTTGACAAGGAAACAAGGAAATATCGAACTCAAAATGAGAATAAAATTTTTGGATTACTTGGCAGAATATCAGCAAGTTGGAGTGAAACAAAAAAGACAAATCAGATAAAAAATCTTGATTTGTCCGCTGTGGTGGAGATTACCGGACTCGAACCGGTCACCTCGACACTGCCAGTGTCGCGCTCTAGCCAGATGAGCTAAACCCCCAAAGGCAGCGCAAAGGTAAAAGAAAAATTAGAAAAAGCAATGGAAAAAGAAAAAATAATATTGGGAGTGGATCCCGGAACAACAGTGATGGGATATGGCATTTTGAAAATTGTCAATAATCAACCGATTCTGGAAACAATGGGTGTGTTGCAGTTGAATAAATATGATAGTCATTACCTTAGATTACTACGTATTTTTGAACGAATACTGTCTCTGATAGACCAGTATTTACCGGATGAATTGGCGATTGAAGCGCCGTTTTTTGGAAAAAATGTACAAAGTATGTTGAAGTTGGGTAGGGCGCAGGGAGTGGCTATGGCGGCCGCGTTGTCGCGCGATATTCCAATTTTTGAATATGCTCCGTTGAAAATTAAAATGGCGATTACGGGAAATGGAAATGCATCGAAGGAACAAGTTGCAGGAATGTTACAGCGAATTTTGAAAATTCCGGATGAAAATATGTTACCGCAATTGGATGCTACAGATGGATTGGCCGCAGCGCTCTGTCATCATTATCAAAGTAACCGGCCTGCTACCGGAGGTAAATACAATAGCTGGAAAGATTTTATTAATAAAAATCCGGGGAAAATAGCAAAGTGAGGCTGTCTCAAAAGCAGATCAACAGAACACAGATGACACGGAATACACTGAAAAACGCGGATTAATTTTTTTCAACTGAATAGGAGTATATGATAAAAATATATAAACAGTGAATTTCTGTGTCATCTGTGTCATTCGTGTTCTATTGATCTGCTGAATAGTTTGATTACAAGGCCTTTACACTGCCAAATTATCTTTCTCAATATCCTTGAAATAATTATATGTTCCGACTTTCAGCTCGTAAGTAGCTAATTCGTCGCAAACAATGATACCTTTCGGATGCATTTGCAGGGCAGTAATCGACCACATGTGGTTGACAGAGCCTTCCACGGCTTGTGCCAAAGCGCGCGCTTTATTATAACCGTTGACCAAAATAACCACTTCTTTGGCGTCCATGACAGTTCCAACTCCCACAGTTAAAGCAGTTTTAGGCACTTTATTTACGTCATTTTCGAAGAAGCGCGAATTGGCAATGATTGTATCGGTAGTCAACGTTTTCTGACGAGTTCTGGAAGTTAATGAAGATCCCGGTTCGTTAAACGCAATGTGACCATCGGGACCAATGCCTCCAAGGAATAAGTCAATACCTCCAATTGCTTTGATTTTAGCTTCATAAGTTTCGCATTCTGCTATTAAATCAGAAGCATTACCATTGAGGATATTTACATTTTCGGGAAGAATGTCGATGTGCTTGAAAAAATTATTCCACATAAAGGAATGATAACTTTCGGGATGTTCTTTTGGCAAACCAACATATTCGTCCATATTAAACGTGATGACGTGTTGGAAAGAAACCATTTTTTTCTTGTACAGTTCGATTAGCTGTTTGTACATACCTAAGGGCGAGGAGCCTGTAGGAAGTCCCAATACGAAAGGTTTTTGTGTACTTGGTTTGGCTTCGTTAATTTTTGAAGCGACATAATTTGAAGTCCATTTAGACATCAAATCATAATTTGGTTGGATAATTAATCTCATAACCGGTTTAATTTTAAGTTAAAATTACCTATTTATTCAATTTACCCCCTGAAAAATCTTGAAGATGATTTGACAGGGGGTATTTTTTTAATCATTCATCACGGAGATATTTTACCAGGCAAATAAGGGTAAATCCTGCATGGTTCGGTTTACTTTTTCACATACCGATTTTATTACACTCTCGTTTTCTACATTTGAAAGCACCATGTCAATCATTTCTACAATTTCTCCCATCAATGGTTCTTTTGCACCACGAGTGGTAATGGCCGGCGTTCCAAAACGAAGACCTGAAGTCAGGAATGGACTACGACTGTCAAAAGGTACCATGTTTTTATTGGTAGTAATATCAGCAGATACCAATGCTTTTTCAGCGACTTTTCCTGTTAGATCCGGGAATTTAGAACGTAAGTCAATTAACATCAAGTGATTATCTGTTCCTCCCGAGATAATTTTGTATCCTTTATCCATGAAAGCCTTGGCCATGGCTTGTGCATTTTTCTTTACCTGATTTTGATATTCTTTGTACGACGGTTCCAACGCTTCTCCGAAAGCAACGGCTTTTGCAGCAATTATATGTTCAAGCGGGCCTCCTTGTACTCCCGGAAATACGGCCGAATCCAATAAGGATGACATCATCCGTATTTCACCTTTAGGAGTTGTTTTACCAAAAGGATTTTCAAAATCTTTTCCCATTAGGATGATACCGCCGCGTGTTCCGCGGAGTGTTTTATGGGTAGTTGAAGTGACAATGTGCGCATGGGGCAGAGGATTGTCCAATAATCCGGCGGCGATTAATCCGGCGGGGTGGGCCATATCGACCATGAAAATGGCGCCGATTTGATCAGCGACCTTACGGATACGTGCATATTCCCATTCGCGGGAATAAGCGGATGCTCCAGCAATGATCAATTTAGGTTTTTCCGCTAAAGCAATTTTTTCCAATTGATCGTAGTCAACACGTCCGGTAGCTTCAGACACGTTGTATTCCAATGCTTTATATACTAATCCGGAGAAATTTACCGGTGAACCATGGCTTAAATGTCCTCCATGCGACAGATTTAATCCCAAAAATTTATCTCCGGGATTGAGGCAGGCTAAAAACACGGCCATATTGGCTTGCGCTCCCGAGTGAGGTTGCACATTTGTCCATTCGGCTCCGAATAATTTTTTCAATCGGTCTATAGCTATTTGTTCGCTCTGATCCACAACTTCACATCCCCCGTAATATCTTTTCCCCGGATATCCTTCTGCATATTTGTTAGTTAAACAGGAGCCGGCAGCTTGCATTACCTGCTCGCTGACAAAGTTTTCCGAGGCAATCAATTCGATGCCTTTGAGTTGACGCTGATATTCTTTAGCTATTACGTCAAAAATTAAATCGTCTCTCTTCATCTTGAATATTAAATTAAACTAAAACATAATTCCACAGGAAAAATTCAGAGTATTTCCATTGTCTCTTACGGTCACTCCTTTCAAATAAGAAGGGGCCGTTTCCACTGCACTAAAATCGAGAGTAGAGGATTTCATGCTGATGGAAACGCGAAAATCGAAATAGAGACGGGAAATATTGGCCGACATGCCCGTTATCATGGATACTCTGTATTGATCTTCTTTATTTTTGAATGTATCGTGTCGATTTACTTCGTAAGCAGTCAAAAAATTGTAATAGACCGCAGGACCGATTAAAATATTAAACAAGAAAGGGCCTTCTTTCACTATATTGAATCCCGGTAAAACAGCAACGGAAAGCGACTGATTTTTCGTTTGTATAGTCATATCGACATCTTCCTGCATTGTAAAGTGCATTTTTTCCGGAGTATAATAATAAGAAACTTCGGGTTGTATGAAAAATAAGGACATATTGACGCGGGCCAATAATCCTCCCGAATATCCGACTTCATTGATCATGGATTGATTAGCAGTGGCAACTCCTTCATACGTAATGGAATAATAAGAAGGTACCACGGCATTTAAACCGGCACGTATTCCCCAATTAAATATGTTGTCAGTAATATAATGAGTTGTTACAGGTGTTTGAGAGCATGTAATCGAGTAACAACTGATCAATATTATTAATACTATGGAGAATTTTTTTTGTAGCATCGGTTATTTTTTCTTTTTAACGCTCCAGCCTAATTTACCGATAAAATCTCCTAAACCGAAATATTTTCCATGCGCCAACGCCAATAAATCGGCCTTTGCAATATCAAAAGCTCCGGTATCGGGATTGATAAATTGTTCGTCAGCTTGAATATTAACTACTTCAGCTATAAACATATCATGCGAACCTAACGACATAATGTCCCGGACGCGGCATTCTATACATAAAGGCGCCTCTTCAATGATCGGGGCATTGATAACATGCGCTTTGCCCGGAGTTAATTTCATTTCCTGAAACTTATTGAAATCCCGTCCCGATTTTACTCCACACCAGTCAGTAGCATAAGCTAATTTAGTGGTAGTCAGATTGATGACAAATTCCATGTTTTTTTTCAAAATAGAATAAGAATGTCGTTCAGGGCGAACGGAGATATAGCAGAGTGGGGGATTGGAACAGATTGTTCCCACCCAGGCAATGGTTATTATGTTGTATTCTTCTTCGGTACTCCCTACGCTTACCATGACCGCAGGTACAGGATATATCATGGTTCCGGGTTTCCAGTCAATTTTCATTATTTTTGCCGTTTTATTTTAACACAATGTCTTCTTTTTTTATTTTGTTTTCGCAATAACTGCATTTCAATGTAACATTTTCTTTATCAATTACTTGAAATTTAGAAGGCATCGGTTCATTATTCGTAATGCATTTCGGATTATTGCATTTTACCAATCCTTTCAATTCGTCCGGAAGGCTTACCTGTTTTTTTTCTACTACTTCGTAATCCCTGATAATGTTTAAGTTAACCGAAGGGGCTATTAAGGAAATGCGATTAATTTCATCTTCTTCAAAAAATTTATCGGCAATTTTAATGATTCCCTTTTTTCCCATTTTTTTACTGTCAAGATTGTAACCGATTGTTACTCTTGTTTTTAGTTTCTCAATACCTAAAATACCGACCACTTTGAACAAATAATCAGACGGGATATGATCTATGGAGGTGCCATTTTCGAGGGCTGCCACCTGTAATTCTGTTTTCTTAGACATGTTTTTCAATTATTTAATATCAATTCCCAACACATCACATATAATTGCCTGACGGGCAAAAACACCATTTTTAGCCTGTTCAATATAATAGGCTTTGGGGTTATCGTCCACATCTAAGGCAATTTCATTAACACGGGGTAGGGGGTGTAATATCCGCAGGTTATTTTTACTACTGTCTAACATGTTGTTTTTCAGTATATACACGTTTTTCACTTTTTCGTATTCCATTAAATCGGTAAATCTTTCCCTTTGAACACGAGTCATATAAATAATATCGGATAAATGAATCACCTGTTTGGAAAATTCAGTGTATTCATAATACTTAATGTGGTGTTGCTCACAGAAATTTTTATATAAATCGGGAATTTTCAATTCTTCGGGAGCAACAAAATGGAAAGTAGGATTAAAATGAGACATTCCGACGATCAGGGAATGTACAGTACGGCCGTATTTCAAATCGCCAACCAGCGTAATTTGCAGATTTTCAAGCCTTTTTTGTGTTTTAAAAATCGAATAAATATCCAACATGGTTTGCGTCGGATGTTGATTAGCGCCATCTCCGGCATTGATAATCGGCACTTTAGTTACTTCCGAAGCGTATCGTGCAGCGCCTTCCAGGTAATGACGCATAATGATCAGATCGGCGTAGTTGCTCACCATGGAGATCGTATCTTTCAATGTTTCACCTTTAGACGAACTGGTTGTAGATGCATCAGAAAAACCGATAATTCGGCCTCCCAAGCGGTTTACCGCGGTTTCAAAACTAAGCCTGGTGCGTGTGGAAGGTTCAAAAAAAAGGGTGGCGCAAACCTTACCCTCAAGTAATTTTCGATTTGGATTCTGTTCAAAAATCGAAGCTTTTTCAATAATGCGGAGAATATCTTCCTTTGAATAATCTGAAATGGATACTAAACTTTCCGACTTCATACTGTTTTTTTACTTATGCATACAAATGTAGCGGATTTTTTTCATGTATGCATGGTTTAAAAACAGTTTTTTTGCATAAAAATAAAAACGTAAAATTCTTTCACAGCATCCGGTTGGCTAAATCTCACAAACAAAACATTAATTAAACTGTGTAGTACAAAGTTACAAAGATCGAACCAATTTACATATAATTATCATTATGTTTAATAGAATATTTGTTTTTTTGTGAATCTTTAAAATATCACCCTTTCATTTCAAATAATCTCTTATCTTTACAAGCAAAATTCTTAAGAATGGCTAAGACGAAAACAGCATATTTTTGTTCCAGTTGTGGAAATGAATCGCCTAAATGGATTGGAAAATGTCCGGCGTGTGGAGAATGGAATACTTATGTGGAAGAAATTGTAGCCAAGGAAAATAGTAATTCCCAGCGGACATTTTCATTGAGTAATTTTGAAACGCCTAAATCCAAACCGTTATTATTGAGCGAAATAGATACTGGCCATGAGGTGCGCATGAATATGCAGGATCAGGAACTGAACCGTGTATTGGGCGGCGGTTTAGTGCCGGGATCGCTGGTCTTGATTGGCGGCGAACCGGGAATTGGTAAATCGACGTTAGTACTGCAAACGGTATTGAAACTCTCCCAGTTTAAGACACTTTATATTTCCGGGGAAGAAAGCGCTAAGCAGTTGAAAATTAGAGCGGAACGATTAGAACTGAAAAATGAAAACTGTTATATCGTTTGTGAAACTTCATTGGAACAAATATTCATCCATATTAATAATGTACAACCGGATTTAATTGTAATTGATTCAATACAAACGGTTTATACAGAACGAATTGAATCTTCTCCCGGAAGCGTTTCCCAAGTGCGTGAGTGTGCCGCCTCCTTGTTGAAATTTGCAAAAGAAACGGGTACCCCTACCCTGTTGATCGGCCATATAAATAAGGAAGGAAGCATTGCCGGCCCTAAAGTGCTGGAGCATATTGTGGATACTGTGTTACAATTTGAAGGCGATCAGCATTATTTATATCGCATTCTTCGCAATATTAAAAATCGATTTGGAAATGCTTCTGAATTAGGTATTTATGAGATGAAACAAAGCGGATTGAGAGAAGTGAGTAATCCGTCCGAATTGTTGTTGACACAAAATCATGAAGGTCTGAGCGGAGTTGCCATTGCAGCAGCTATTGAAGGAGTTCGCCCTTTTCTGATTGAAACACAGTCGCTTGTAAGTACTGCTGCTTACGGAACACCACAACGGAGTGCGACCGGATTTGATATTCGCAGAATGAATATGTTGCTGGCAGTACTTGAAAAACGTGCCGGATTTAAATTGATTCAAAAAGATGTTTTTCTCAATATTGCCGGTGGAATGAAAGTCAATGATCCGGCTATTGATTTGTCGGTAATCAGCGCCGTACTATCGTCCAGTTTGGATGTTGTGATTGAACGTGAGGTCTGTATGTGCGGAGAAGTTGGTTTGTCGGGAGAAATACGTCCGGTAAACCGCATCGAACAACGTATTCTGGAAGCGGATAAGTTGGGATTTCAAACCATCATTATTCCTCAAAATAATTTGAAAGGATTTGATACGAAAAAAACAGCGATCAGGATTGTTTCTGTCAAAAAAGTGGAAGAAGCATTCCGTGAATTATTTGGTTAAATATTAATAGAATACAAATTAACATGTCAAAAAAGAAAAATTTTGTACTCGACACGAATGTCATTTTGCATGATTACAATTGTTTGCACAATTTTGAAGAAAATGACATCTATATACCCATTGCCGTGTTGGAGGAATTGGACAAATTCAAACGAGGTAACGACCAGATCAACTTTAATGCGCGGGAATTTGTCCGTGAACTGGATCTGATGACGGATAATGCCCTATTTCTTTCCGGTGTTTCATTAGGTCCCGGATTAGGAAAATTATATATTCTGACAGGCGATACTTTTTCCGAAAAAATAGCAAAGTCATTTCCTGTCAGAACACCCGATCATCAGGTATTGTCGGCCACTATGCACGTGATCGAACGTCATCCTAAGATGCAAACTATTTTGGTTACCAAAGATATCAACCTGCGGATGAAAGCCCGGGCGCTGGGCATGCCTGTCGAAGATTATATCAATGATAAAGTGGTTGATGTAGATCTGTTTAAGAAAACGCAGGATACATACATGGTAGATGGCGATTTGATTGATCAGCTTTATTCTTCTGCGGATGGAGTGGATAAAAATCAATTTGATTTTGCCGACAAACTGGAACCGAATGATTATTTTATCCTGAAAAGTGAACGAAATTCCGTTTTAGCGCGGTATCATTCTTTTAATGAAAAAATTAAAAAAGTGATCAAAGAAGCAAATTATGGTATTCTTCCTAAAAATACCGAACAAACTTTTGCTTTTGATTTGTTGAATGATCCGGATGTGAAGTTGATAGGTATCACCGGAAAGGCAGGAACGGGAAAGACTTTGCTTGCATTGGCGTCGGCATTGAAGCAAAACGGCTTATATAAACAAATCCTCCTGGCACGTCCTATTGTAGCCTTGGGAAACAAAGAGTTGGGATTTTTGCCTGGCGATGAAAAACAGAAAATCGCTCCTTATATGCAGCCTTTATTTGATAATCTGAATGTGATTAGAGCACAATTTACATACGGTGGTGCAGACTGGAAACGGGTGGAAGAAATGCAAAAAAGTAATGAGTTGGTAATTGAGGCGTTAGCTTATATCCGGGGACGTAGTTTATCGGAAACATTCTGTATTATTGATGAAGCTCAGAATCTTACTCCACACGAAATCAAAACAATTATTACCCGCGCCGGAGAGGGAACAAAAATGGTGTTTACCGGTGATATACAGCAAATTGACTCTCCTTACTTAGATGCTCAATCCAATGGATTGGCTTATATGATCGATCGGATGAAATCGCAGGATTTATTCGCCCATATCAATTTGGTAAAAGGAGAACGGAGCCGGTTGTCGGAGTTGGCGTCAAATCTGTTGTAGAATGAAAAAATGAAGAAATGAAGAAATGAAGAAATGAAGAAATTTGTTAACTCCATTGTTGCATTTCTTCATTTCTTTCTCTTATTAGCTCAATTCCAATGCTCCAATAATTTCTGTAACCGATTGGAAACCATGTCTATCTAAATAGTTATTGATGCCGTCAACGACTTGGATCGAAATGGTCGGATCAATAAAATTATATGTTCCGATCTGTATTCCGGTAGCTCCGGCCAGTATAAATTCTACAGCATCTTTCCAATTGGAAATTCCTCCCATTCCAATGATTGGAATTTTGACGGCTTTATACGTTTGCCATACCATCCGTAATGCAATCGGTTTGATGCACGGGCCCGAAAGTCCTCCTGTTACGGTTGACAATATGGGTTTTCTTTTTTCTGCATCGACAGCCATTCCAAGTACGGTGTTGATCAGAGAAACAGCATCAGCACCCTCCGCTTCTACCGATCGGGCAATCTCAGCAATGTCAGTTACATTAGGTGACAATTTTACAATAAGGGTCTTTGAATAAACCTGTCTCACTGCCTTTACAACTTCCGATGCACTTTGACAACTGGTACCAAAAGCCATCCCTCCTTGCTTCACATTTGGACAGGAAATATTCAATTCAATGGCCGGAATTTTCTCCAAATCGTTGATTTTAGCAGAACAATCAATGTAATCTTCTATCGTAGAGCCGCTTACATTGACCATCATATTGGTGTCAATGTCTTTGATTTTAGGATAAATATCTGATACAAAGTAATCTACGCCTTTATTTTGCAATCCGACAGCATTGAGCATTCCGGCAGGAGTTTCAGCCATTCTTGGATAAAAATTACCTTCCCTGTGTCGAATGGTAGTTCCTTTCATAAATATTCCGCCTATTCGCGACAGGTCGAAAAAGTCCGAAAATTCCAATCCGTACCCAAAAGTACCCGATGCAGTCATCACCGGATTTTTCAAATGTAATTTACCTATGTTAATATTTAAATGTGCCATGTCAACTTTTCTATATTTACGACTGGGCCATCTGTACAAATACAGATATGTCCTTCGGTGGTATTTTCCACACAACATAAACACGCTCCGATTCCGCATGCCATCAGGTTTTCAAGCGATACTTCACATGGGATTCCGACCTTTTTGGCATAAGCTGCTACAGCATGCATCATCGGACTGGGTCCACAGGTGAAAATCATATCGAATGTTTCATTTTGCAAAACAGAGTGATGAGTTACAAACCCTTTTTCGCCATGAGATCCATCTTCGGTTGTAGTATATACATTTCCAAATTGTTCAAAAAATTCCAATTGGAGTAAATCGTCCGCCGAGCGCGCCCCTAATAAAAATGCAGGACGATAACCGAGGCTTTTTAAGCATGAACCGAGAAATAAAAGAGGTGCCACTCCTACACCGCCTCCAATCAACAGAAATTTTTTCCCTGAATTTTCCGGTAAAAAATTTTGTGCCGGAAGGGAAAAATGGTTCCCTAAAGGATACAATAAATTTACAATATCCCCCTCCTGTAATTCAGCCAATTTTCGCGTGCCGGCGCCCACTAATTGGATCAACAACCAAAGTTCATTTTTGGACTGATCGATATAATGTACAGAAATCGGCCGGCGTAAAAAAGTAGCAGGAGAATCATCGACCCGGACTTGAACAAATTGTCCGGGCAACATTTCAGGCAATGTTTCCGTCTGAGTTAATTTTAATAAGCAATAATTTGGATGCAACCGGAGGTTTTCCGCGACCACCAAATCAGCCATGTATTTTTTCATACTTTTATGATTTATTTTTCGGAGTACAAAGATAACACATTTAAAAACATGGAGAATGAAAAAATGGAGAGTATTGATATTTAAATAAAACTGTCTGCAAAGTTCAATATAGGGTTATATTATTAATTTTGCAGTTGGGTATATAGAATATCATTTTATCTTTAATACATTTTAAAATATGGCATCCATTATAAAATCGAATGAAAGAGAATTTAAAGAAGATTCCAATAAAATAGACAATTTTAGATTGTGCTCTGATATTTCCCGGATAAAGCAAGGTATAAATCCGGAAAATTTAAATTTTGATGTACGGCAATTGAATCCCGGACAATATTGTGCCGCGTATCATTTTCATAGATATGCCGAAGAATTGTTTATGATATTATCCGGATCTGCTACCTTGAGAACCCCGAAAGGATTGGAAATAGTTGATAGCGGAGACCTGATATTTTTTGAGAAAGGCGAAACCGGTGCGCATCAGCTATATAATCATACCATGGAGCCTTGTATTTATTTGGATATACGGACATATATAGGACACGATATATGTGAATATCCTGACTCGAATAAATTATTTATTGTTCCGACTTATGAAATATTTGACAAAGCTTCCACTTTAAATTATTTCGACGGAGAAGAAAATATTAAAGATAAATGGAGCGAGTTGGAAAATCCAAATCAAACATAAACACACGCAAACGGTCATTTGTCCGGAGAAAAAGATTCAAACGTATTATCCGAATAAAAAATCATTATCTTATCAATTTTTTTGGAAGTGGTTTGAACGACTTTAATCTCTTGGTTTAAAGGAAGATCAACTGCTTTTTCGGGTGCTTTAACCCCAATTTCCTTCACATATTTTTTTTCTTCCGGGACTTTAGGCGTTTCTACGGGAATCTCAGTGAATAAATCCGGTTGCAAAATTGATTTTTCCATTTTATACTTCGGCAATTTTCCCGATAAGAGCCAATCGCTATTAATCTCCGGATATTTTGTTAAAATCCGGGTGACTACATCCAAGCTTGGATTATTCCGACCATTTAAAATATGATTCATGGAAGCTCTGCTAATTCCAATGTTATCAGCAAATGCGGAAGGGGTGATGCCTTCTTGTTTTATAATTTCAACTATCCTGTCTGTCATATTTTTGTGAATTTTGAATTGTTTAATTCATGTTGCAAATGTATAATAAATAATTTACAAAAGCAACACGATACGGAATTTACAAAAATAAACAAAAGATACATTTGTAAATTATCGGAAATTCAATACAAATGTATGTGTATAGATTTGTATTATACTGTCGTACTGTATAAATAAATTTAAACACAAAGACACGAAGGAACAAAGCCTTTTCATTTTTTCTTTTGTGTCATGTCCTTTCATGTTTCTATCATTATACATCGCACCAATTGCCTTTTGCATATATCAAGCATTCTTATTTCATATATGCCTATAATAGCTTAAATATTCAATTGATTTTCAGAGATAAAACAATGGTAAAATATACCTAATATCTATATATTCAGATCTTATCTAAAACAATTACTTCAATATATTTTAATATAATACTGGTTTTCAGTATATTATGACTATAAAAAAATGAATTTTAATGGATATGCAAATAAAAAACTACAAATGTGATTACTTAATCGAATAAATATGTTTATATAAATGCTGTTAAGTATATGGTTATTAATAATTTATAATAAAATATTTTCACGTGAAAAATCTGTAATAAGAATGAATTATAAGATACATTTGTAATACTCAGATTCAAAACATTTGTATATTGCCTTGATGTTACAATTGTGTTCTGTTATGAAATGTGTATAAGAACAATTATATATTCTCGTTTTAGTTTATTTACATTCCTATTTTTTAACACCTCGTTGGTAGAATGGAAAAATAAACCTACTTTTGCACCTGTAGTCGACCGGTCTGTCGCTGTGTAATATAAGAGGAAAGTCCGGACAACGCAGAGCATCATATTACCTAACAGGTAGCTGTTGTAAAAGCAGAGTATAGTAGAAGAAAATAACCGCCTGTTCTTCGGAATCGGTAAGGGTGAGAAGGTGAGGTAAGAGCTCACCGGTTTTGTAGCAATACAAAATGCAGTACTACTTATGAGTTGCAAGGTCATGTACACCGGCGTACGTAGGGCTGCTCGTCCGATGCCGGGGGGTAGACCGCCAGAACCGAATGGTGACATTGGGTCTAGATAAATGGCAGACGTTTGCAGATGCAAATACAGAATCCGGCTTATAGGTCGGCTACATTATTTTTGATTGATAGTGAGCGTTTGACACTAAAGAATTAATGATATACAATTGTTTTTGTATGATTAACATTTGTAAATTACACTTATATGGTTAAGTTGAAAGATATTCCGCAGCTAATATCAAAAACCTGGAAATTTATAACTGAAGATTTATGGCGTATTTCATCGACCGATGAAATTAGCGCAAAAAAACTACGGGGTTATAATTTTCTGAAAGTAATCAGTCTCTCTATCCGGAGATTTCAGGAGGATGGTTTGCAAAACAGAGCTTCTGCCCTTACCTATAGTAGTTTATTGTCAATCGTTCCTTTATTGGCAGTGTTATTTTCTATCGCTAAAGGTTTTGGCTTCAATAATATAATTCAAAGTCAATTATTTGATTATTTTCCCGGTCAAAAAGAAGTACTTACTACTGTTTTTGAGTATATCGATACTTATTTACAGCAGGCTCAGGGCGGTATTTTTGTTGGAATTGGACTTGTATTATTATTATATACGGTGCTAAATCTGATTTCGAATATTGAGAACGCTTTCAATATGATCTGGCAGGTTAACAAAGGTCGTTCCTATTATCGCCAGATTACCGATTATTTTTCTTTTTTCCTTTTGTTTCCGGTTTTTATGATCTGTTCTGCGGGTCTTTCCATTTTTATGAGCACTATCTTTGATACAATGAAAGACTATGATTTGTTGACACCGGTTGTTCAATCGATCATGAACTTTGCACCCTGGGTGATTACGATCTTTACCTTTACTTTCCTTTATATATTTATGCCGAATACCAAAGTTCAATTCAAACATGCATTTTATGCCGGGATTGTAGCAGGCGCCGGATTTCAAATTTTTCAATATTTATATATAAATGGACAGATCTGGGTTTCAAAGTATAATGCAATCTATGGAAGTTTTGCAGTTTTACCTTTATTATTTCTTTGGATGCAACTTTCGTGGGTCATTTGTTTATTGGGTGCCGAAATTGCGTATGCTTCACAAAACATTCGTTCGTATGAATATGAAGCGGATAGTAAATGTATTTCGAGACGATATAAAGATTTTCTCACTTTATTGATTTTAACATTAATCGTAAAGCGATTTGAAAAAGGAGAAAAGGGACCGACTCCGGAAGAAATATCTATTGATTATAAAATACCCATTCGGTTGACGCATGATATTTTGTTTTATCTCTGTGCATTGCATATCATTAACGAGATAAAAGATGATGAAGATGATGATTCAACCAATTATCAACCGGCGTTGGATATTAACCAAATTACCATCGGCTTTCTTTTATCGAGAATTGATCTGCATGGTTCCGAAAATTTCAAAGTGGATAAGGAAGATGAATTTTCCTCGGAATGGGAGGCTGTCTTAAAATCCAGAACAGATATGTATGACTCGGAAAATCAATCGATTTTATTGAAAGATTTATGATATTCAATCGGAATTAACCACTGAATAAAAAATCGTATCTGCGCTTAACCGGATCATAATAATCGGAAGGGCCATAAATATGACCCATCCGATCACATATATTCAGCTACCATTGCATGTGCGTATCGACACCAATTAACGGTTTTACTACAAAATATTCATTCGCATCGGCTTTTACATCACTGATGCGCATGTGTTCAATAAAAATATCCCGAGTGGTATAGTCATTATCTATTTTATTGTCTTTAATTACAACCTCCCTGCATCCGTCTAATAAAAAGGCTGATTTTTGCCAGGTATATGGTTTATAATCGTATGTTTTTACAATTTGATTACCGGTAAAATAAAGTCCGCGGGTAGAAACCGCCCTCACTAAAGGAGCATCAAAAACGTTGAATGTGTTATTGGTAATATGGATGTTTTTGTGGTAGGGTTCCGCATCCACATCCTGAGGAATATGCGATGGCGTGATGGTAATTACGGCTTCCCCCCACTCTGCCCGCGAACCGTTTTTATTGCCGGAAGTCAGGCAGTTATCAAAAATATTATTCCTGATTTGGACATTATTATTTGCTCCGGACTCATACCAGTAATCAAAATCTCCTTCCAATAGTATAGCTGTTCCTGCCGTAGAAAAATAATTATCTTCAATGATCACGTCTTTTGGTGTAGTAACCAATATTCCCCTGGCGCGGTGGAGTTTCAATATGCGACAATTACGCACTTCCAATCCGGCACACCAGGTTTTACATTCCAGAAAATCACCTTTTTTTATTTCTTTAGGGATGGCTTCTTTAAAACTTATTTTGTAGGCTTCCAGTTTCCCATTTTTCATTACGGGAATTTTGGAAACGACTTTTCCTACCGTTCCTCTTTGTGCAGTATTGAGTTGAATAAACCAATATTCATCGTCTTCAGTCATGAATACTCCGGATCCTTTACCTGTTGCAGCCACTTCCACGCTATGAGAATCCAACACATCCGTTATTTTTATACTGTTGCCGTGTACATTGATAAAATCGTCTCCCTGTCCGGTATGTGTACAATTAATCAATTTAATTAATCCTTTACATTCCGTAAAATGGCAGGCATCAGCAAGCACACTGAAATAGCGGCCTTTAGCATCATTTACTTTGGTGGATGCATTATCCAATGTAATGTTTTCGGTACGATGACCAAGGAATCCGTTACTTAACACATGATATAATGTTATATCCTTCAATAAAACATTTTTGCTGTAATCCATAAAAATACCCAGCGCAAAATAACGGACATGATAAAGAGCCACCATAGTTCCCGGATCCGGTTTGATTTTTGGTTTTCCATGGAAACGTATAATATCATTGCCGATCAGTTCCGCCTTTTGTTCAAAAATATCCCCCAATGTACTATCCCATGTATTGTAAGCAATATTTTTGGTTTTTTTATCGAAAAGCGTCGAATACATTGTTGTAATAGGCAATTCCCAACCTTCTCCTATGAATAATGCTTTTCCATCCTCAACTTTGAATGGATATTCACTTTTATCTACTTTAATGTCGAGATAATTATCCTGTGCATCTATAATTTCGGCCTGTGAAATAAAGGGTCTGTCCCAATCGACGGAAAAATTCTTCAACGTAATATCAGTGCAGTGTTTCAGCATGGCAACCTGCATTTTTCCATGAAAGATAAAGGAAGAACCTCCGCCGTCTAAGGTGAAATTTTCAAGTCCTTCCAGGATAATTCCTATGGTAGCTCTTTGTTCAAAGATATTTTTAGCTGTTTCCGTACCTTTTTCCGGATAGAAATCATATCTTCCGACCGGAAAATACAGTGTAACATTTGTTTTTCCCTTACAGGATTCGATTGCCTTCAGAATAGCCGGACGTGCATCTTCCCTTGTATCCGGTTTTAATCCGAATTCAGCTATCGAAATCTGCGTATTTCCAACTGTTGGCAAGGTATTGATGACGGCCAATACAATGAATATAAAAACAATTTTAATAGACATAATTTTAGTATTTATAAGTAATTGTAATAGTATCTGTAGTAGGATTAAAAGGGGAAATAGAACCATCAGCATTATAAAGAATTGGATCTATACAAAGTAATCCTTGCGCTACATCGCCGGATTCACCACGATAGGAAAACCAATCTTTTCCATCAGGACCGGTAAATACGGCAATATGTCCGCCCAGGAATATTTGGGGTTGCTTTTTATAAGGTCCCCAAATACTATCTGCAATGGCTACTCCTACCCAGTAACCGTATTCCAAATCAGGTGTAGCGCCTTCGGGGATGCTGGCTTTGCGGTAAGGTGATCCGGTAAACAGAATATATTTTCCGTTCTTTTTAATCATCCAGGGAGCTTCCATATAATCGGGACTGAATGTTTTGCCAACATCGCTGTTATCCCTTGCTACAATGGCTTTTCGCTCTCCGATCAAACGGATATCTCCATTTGCTATATTGGAAAAATCTGCTTCCTGAATAAATTCATCGCCATAAGGCATAATAGCGTAAATTTTCCCATCCTCATCCTGAAACAGATTGGTATCGCAACCGGCTCCTTTTAGCCAGGAAATATGATTATAAGGCCCGGTCACCTTGTCTGCAATACCAATAAACGCAACATATCCTTTTTCTCCGGCAGCATTGTATTCATCTTTAATCCAATTATCAGCATAAAAAATTAAGTAAAATTTGTCTCCGAATTTATGGATTTCCGGCGCCCAGAAACGGTGTTTATACGGACAATTTTCCGGCAGTTCGCTTGATTTTACCAGCCAATTTTCAAATTTCCAGTTTTGTAAATCGTTGGATGAGTATAACCGGATGCCGGGAGATGAATTATAGTCCGGTTTATCCGGATTGGCGCTGGTATGGTGAGTAAACGGGAAATGTGTGAAAACCAGGTAATAAGTATCTCCATCCCGGATAATGGCCGGATCGCGTAATTCTGTTTTTGTAACTTCTGTTTTTCCATCCCAGTATGGATAAGAAAAGTTGGATGGATTGCTGTATGTGAAAGTTTTATCTTCCGCTTTTTTTTCTGTTTTTTTCGAATTATTACAAGCATACGCCCAAATGGACAGGAGCAGTAATAAACATACTATTTGTGTTTGTGCAATCGTTCTCATGATAAAATGTGTTAAGTATCAAATTATTGAATCCCCTTGTAGGTGAAATTTTTGAACAGAGCTTCTCCTGTGCCTGTTGCATATACGCCTGGACGGATAGTGCCTCCTCCCCAATTGGTAAGATTATTGACAAAATCGATCCGGGTCCAGTTTTTTCCATTATCAATGCTGTACCAATACAACAGGTCATTGTGATCGTTTGATAACCGGAAACGCACAGGGCTATTGTTTTCGACATCTTTAATTTGTTCCCGGGAATAACCGTTTCCTGTAAGGCGATAAATAGTAGAACCATCAAGTTCGAGCCCCATATATCGATTGTGTGAATAGAAAAGGAGACCCGTTTTATTCGTTTTTCCCGGCATAACGTCTATTTCCACCTGATAATAATCATTCATAGGATCGATGACAACCGGATTGCTATCGGAAGGAGAAGTTCCTGTTGCTTTCAACATCAAAGCACCATTATTCACACTGACTCTTTCCCTAATATCTCCTCCCATCATTTTCCACTGTAAACCGATTGTACTTCCTGAAAAATTATCAGACAGTTGCATTTTGTTATGAATGATAGTTCCATTAGCTGTTTTCTTAAGAGGCTCTGCTACATCTGCGCCTTCCGGAATCTTAAACCAACCGTCTTCTGTCCATTCCACCGGCAACATTAATACCTGGCGACCCAGATGACGAGCATTGTTATCGTATGCATGGAAAATAATAAACCATTCATTCTGAGGAGTATCGACCAATGTTCCATGCCCCATAGACGCCCATTTTTCAGTGCGTGATTTTGTCTTCACAATCGGATTGTAAGGATTATGTTCCCAAGGCCCAAAAGGTGTGCGTGAGCGTGAAGATGCCACCATGTGTCCGGTTGGAGGACCTGCTGTTCCACCTTGTGCCACAGTCAGATAATACCACCCGTTGCGATAAGTCAGTTTTGGGGATTCCAGGCAAAAACATTCAACAATCCAGTCGGAAGGATATTGCCACCCATCATATACTTTCTTTTTTTCGGAAATAACAGACAATCCATCCGGCGCAAGTTCCACCATATAACCGTTATCGACATGCAGATAGCGTTTACCTTCGGGAGTTGCAATGTGTCCGGGATCGATACCACTGACTTTCAGGTCAATGGCTTTACTCCATGGCCCAGCCGGATGCGGAGCTGTAATTACATAATTGGTGTTTTTTGAAGGGACAGGCAGATAAATATAAAATAACTCGCCGTGTTTGATAAAATCAGCAGCCCAAACCGATTGTCCGAGATTTTCGTTCAGGGCATAAGTAATGGGTTCCCAGTTAACCAAGTCCCTGGAATGCCAGATCAACATACTTGGAGTCCCCAGACTGGCCGAATGATTGGTCATGTAGTAATCATTCCCGTCACGAACCACAGTCGGATCGCCCCAATCTCCTTTCAGAACAGGATTCATGTAGTAACCATTTCCTAAGTCCGGATTGTACGTATTGTCTGTAGTAACAATCATTTTATCGGATTGCTGTGACTGAGTGATTGTGATATCCTCACAATTTACAGTGAGTACAGGTTCAGTCATTTTATTAAAGACAGGAAAATAATAATCATTATTCCGGATTGTTCCGCCTTTTGTAGAAGCCATGTATATGCAGGGCATTATACAATCTGAAAATTTGTTGTTTTCGATGATAATATTATTGTGCAGACCGGCAGGTGGAACATCCCCGATAAATCCCATGCCTTCAATGCTGATGGCTTTTTCCGCTCCGTTGCGGATAATGATATTATCACGTACTTCCACATTGTCTGAGCTTCCCGACTCCAGCCACCAGGCTTCCGGAGTAATCAGTACAGAATGCATGGCGTTGGCTTCCAATACATTGCCAATCACCTTTCCATTGCTTGCTTTAATGAGGATTCCCCGTGAACGATTGTAGGAAAAATTGCAATTTTTGATTAAGAATCCATCTCCTTTCTGATCAATATTTCCAACAATGGTCCCTAAAGGAAAGTCAACCTCTTTGTCTACAGTTATTTTTAAGATTTTATTCTGTGAGCGGGTTAAAGCACGTTTATTCCCTTCATTTTGTTTTAGTTGAGCAATGGAATTAATTTCCTGTTGGGATATTTTTCCATCTTCTTCAATATTTACAACAGTGCATTCCGGTAACCTTTTGCCTTCGATGGTTAGTAATTCCAATTGGTTTCCGACTTGTAACGAACAGGAATGTGGAATAACCAGACGGATGTTTTTCCCTTTTCCGCCAACCGAAAAATAATATTTTCCACAAATATTAATGCCATCATCTCCCTGATATCTGGCAGAACATTCAATCAGTTGAGGGCCGATGTAGGCAAACTTGCTGTGAAAAGCGTCTGCATCATTTGATCGTATCCGTTTTTTGCGTTCATACAGATCGGTTTCGGGAGATCGCCGGTCGATTTTACACCGGATATAGGTGTTTTTTGTACCATTGGTTTCGAAAAAGCCAAAACAATTTCCGGAATATAAGGTAATATCTTCCAACTTGAGGTTGGTGCATTGATCACTGTAAATGGCATGAGGTTCATTTCCATTCGGTGTATAATCATTGTTTGTAACCAGGATGTCCCCTACTTCTTCTTTATCAATATCCGGATTGTATTTGTAATTATTTCCTTTTCCGACACGGTATTGCCGGTTTCCGATTTTTTCAAATCTGCCCCATCCATAATGAGTTGCACGTTTTAAATGAAGTGTTTTTGAATCGAAAATTTCAATTCGTTCCACCAGATTATCCGGATAACCATCATCCAGTTTGAATTCTATAAATGTTTTATCGGCCCCTAATTTGGTAATTACTCCCTGTGTGAAACAGAGCGGATCATAATCAATTATCAATCCTTTCAACGTCATATTTTTACAACCATTAAAAGTAATAGCACGCGTTGTTTCGGTACAAATCATTTCTACTCCTTCGGCTATGATGGTGATATCATTCAAATCATTGAAAGAGAGATGTGTTTTGTCATGTGGAGTTACCCGGTATGTTCCGGGAGGAATAGTAATCGTTTTATTGCCCTTCGATATCGCTTCATCAATATATTGCTGAAGATCCAAGGCAATTCCGGTATTGCGATTGCCGGATGCTTCCACAACCCAGGCAATCGCAACTACCAATAGAAAAAAATGTTTGCTTTTCATCTTATTTGTATAAACCAACTGATTTGATAAAAATTTCATTGATGCGCCCGGTAGCCGGAGCCGGAGTGGAAACAACAAATCCGATCGTCACGTCCTGTTCGGCAGGAATATTTACTTCAAATTCTTGTAGTTCAATAGGTTCAGTCCAATTGAAACCAATCAGGATATTGCTATTTCCTGCAATTTGTTCAATATCCGGCATAGTAGCACCATAACACAGTACAAAGTAACAATTATTAGTTCCTTCAAATTTTACTGGATCAAATGTTATCCGGTAGGTACCTTGCGGCAATCTGGTAGTTTGGTAAATTTTACCATTGATAATAGGGTTTCGAGAATACAAATCCATCACAGTTCCCAATGTGGCATCGTTATAAAATCCTCCATACAATTGTCCTCCCGACAAGGCTTTCAGATTATCAGTTGTGATCCAGTCAGCCAGGTTACCGGTACGGCTTGTGCGAGTATCACTGCGTGTAAACGGATTAGGATTTCCGGGATTTTTTAAATATAATGTGGAAACGTTTTCCCAGATGCGGATATTGGTCTCATAGGTTTCGGGTATTCCGGTTATTCCGGTAACGGTAAGTGAAATAGGATATGTCGTATAGTCTGCATATGCATGAGGATCAGGATTTTTTTTAGTCGATGTGGTTCCATCTCCAAAATTCCATAGATAAGTCAATGCATAAGAAGATTGATTGTCGAACAGAATAGTTTTATCGTTACTTTTAGAAATGGAGTAATTAAAATGTGGAGTCGGCACCAAAAACCGGGTATCAATGACAATGATAACTGTTCCTAATGTTGGAGAAGCCGGAATTTCAGAACTAGCCACTACCACAGCCAGGGCAAGCCGCTTATCGGCTTGAGTAGAAATATATTGCAAGTCTATTTTAAGTTGAAAACCTTTCCATTCTTCTCCGTTTCCTATTGTAACAGAGGGATCGATTGTATATTTGTCTTCAGGAATTAGCTGAAAATTCCGGCCTTCATTGTCAATCATTTCTCCACTGGCAATGAGGGTATTGATTGTATCGTTATTGACAGTTATATCAACATGAACCGTTCCGTCATTATTAGTTCCTGAACGATAGACAGATAATGGAACAATAAATTTATTATTGGGAATGTCCAACTCATAGCGGAACACTTTGGCACCGGTAGGTGTCGTATCATTTAAAGCATATATTCCATTGTAAGCCACAGGCAGATAGATGGATTGTCCTGGATAATCAGCATCGGCAATATCCTGATATTCGCAGGAGCACACAACCAATGCCATAATGCATACAACCAGGACATTTATCAATCGGTTTTTATATTTTTGCTTCATAATTTTATGTTTTAGAGGTTATTATTATTGCCAAAGCGGATTTTGCGGCCAATTATTTCCGGAGGAGAATAAAATACTTTGTGGAATTGGATAGAAATACATTTTTGGTTCAAACACCCGTTTTTCTACTTCTACTTTTTTATACGAGTATTGAAAATCCTTTAATGTAATTTCTATTCCGTATAATGGTTGATTGAGTACATCTGTTGCCATCATCCAACGACGGGTATCCCAAAGACGATGACCTTCAAATGCCAACTCAACCCGGCGTTCATTACGAATTTTTTCCCTTACTATATTTTGATCCGTTTCAGGAACAGGAGGCATATTGACCCCGGCTCTTCCACGTACTTTATTGAGGTACACAAGGATATCCGGATTTCCGGGATCATATTCATTGAGTGCTTCTGCATAATTTAAGTACATTTCGCTGATCCGGAAGAATACCCAGGAATGAACGCTTGTTCTATTTAATTGTAAATCAAGAGATTCATCTATGAATTTCTTCAAATAATAGCCCGTGTGGGTAGCATTGGGAACGCCGCCCGGCCCATTGGCGCCTCCTACATAACATTCAAGGAATATTTCACGGAATTTATCTCCATTTTTATAAGCTGTATATGATAACCGAGGATCCCGGTTGGCATAAGGGTCGGCAGTGTGCGCCGGATTATTCCAATTGAATTTGGTTCCGTCTGTCATTTCGTAAGCATCCACTAAGTTTTGGGATGGGGTCACACTTCCCTGCCCTTGTGGATATCCCATGGGAAAATTAATCCGTTCAAAATCATTTCTTGCCCAACTACGGCGTACCATAATTAATTCAGGATTATCGAACGTTTTGCCAAGCAGGGAATAATCAGCGGCCATGGCATAACCCGATCCGGCAAGATTAATGACAGCAAGAGCAGCATCAGCAGCCGCTTTCCAACGGGCATTCCTGTCGCCTGTTCCAACCGAAATTAATTCGGGATGCTCATACCCAGGCGCCCATTTATCGGGAGAATTATACAAATCACTTGCCATATAAAGTAGTGTCCGGCTTTTGAGCGCCAATGCAGCGCCTTTTGTAACATGCCCTAAGTCATCCGCTCCGTATTTCACAGGCAGATTGTCATTTTTACAAACCGTATCACATTCATTGATAATAAATTGTAGGCATTCACTTAAAGAGTTTCTTTCGATACTTGCAAAGTCTGCATCCAATGGCAGCGTTTCTGTAAGGATAGGTAATCCTCCATATCTTTTTACCAATTCAAAAAAATAGAATGCTCGTAAAAAGCGGGCTTCGTATTTCCATCGTTGGATTTCTGCTTTACGTGCTTTATAGATTTCTTGCGAAGATTCGGTCGGATCCAACCGGTAAGCATCCAGGTTCACATCTACAAGCGGACTTAGAAAGTCGTTGGTTTTACGAATGGCAGTATAATAAGCATTCATAATGTCATCGGGATTGGAAATCGGACTCCACCCTCCCGAATTGATTTGTGTAATGCCACCGGAATAGGTGAAAGCCGCTTCATCGCAAGCAGAAGCCTCCATGGCATTACCAATTTGAAAATAACCTTCAATCAAATCAGTGTACAGGGATGCCATTTGGTTTTTGGTAAAATCGTATTCCTTATTTACCTGTTCTTTGGTAAGCGTTGTTATCATTTGCCGGTCCAGGTCGCAACTGCTTATTAAAATGGCAATGGTAGCAATCGTATATAATATTACTCGTTTCATTTCCTTTATTTTTTGAGTTAAAAATCCAATTTAGCACCAATACTCAGTGTTCTAACGGCAGGATAACCTCCGGACAACATTTCAGGATCGCTGTCTTTGACATGATCTATTGAAAACAAATTATTGCCATTAGCAAAAACACGCAAATCCGAATTGTTGGATTTTATTATATTTTTAAAAGTGTATCCTAATTCAATGGTGCGTAATTTGATAAAACTTCCATCACATTTCCAAAAAGTGGAACCTTGAAAATTGTTTTGGTCATCCGTAGCGGACAAACGGGGATAAGTGGCGGAAGCCGCGGTCTCGGGTGTCCAGCGACCAAACGCTACTTCAGAAACTTTCCCTCTTCCCTGGAATGCCCGGTAGTAAGGGCTGCTAAAGTACACATCTCTTTGCGTTACTGCATGGAAAAGAGCTGAAAAATCAAATCCACGGAATTTAGCCCCCAGAGTAAGTCCGGCTGTCAATGCCGGAAGATCGGTGTTGCCAACAGGATACCAGTCATTTCCATCGATGATGTTGTCACCGTTTTGATCCTGATAACGAATATCCCCGGGTTGTACGGTTGACCAGGTTGGTTTTGCAATTTTCGGATCGTTGATTTCCTCTTGAGTATAAAATCCGAGCGCAATGAGGTAATAAGGCTGGTTGATCTGGCGTCCGGTACGGTATGCATAATCGTTGGCCTGTACAGGTTCAGAATTATAAATGATTTTGTTTTTTGCATACCATACTTTCAGATCTGCAAAATATTCCACCTGGTTTGCTTTTCCATTATATCTTAAGGATGCTTCAAATCCCTGGTTTTTTACTTCACCTACATTCATCAAAGGCAGGGCTGCTCCGATATAACCCGGAATATCACGATCGGGTGAAGATAAAATATCGTAACGGTGATTATTGAAATAATCCAATGATAAATCCCAGGCACGGAATAAGCTGGCATCTACACCGATATTGAATTTTTTCTCTTTTTCCCAGGTAATATCCTTGTTGGCAAGATATTGTAAAGCAATCCCCCGGAGTGTGGTGTTCATACTTCCGAAAAAATAGTCTGCGGTATAATTATATTCTTCATCATACATAAAACGTCTTCCTCCAATATTGTCATTACCGGTCAATCCATAAGAAGTCCTTGTTTTCAGGAAATTAACCGCATCACTATTTTGAAGGAATTCTTCATTCGAAGCGATCCATCCAATGGAAGCTGCCGGAAAAAATCCAAACCGTTCGCCGCTGGCAAAATTTTCCGAACCTTGATATCCGAAAGATACTTCGCCGATGTATCTTTTATCGAATGTGTAGGTTATCCGCGCTCCTCCGCCAACATGCTGATAGGATTGTTCACTTCCGATAATATGTTCTTCGTAATTATACATAGCCATAGCATCGATTTGATGTAATCCGAAAATGCGGCTGTAATCAAGCGAAAATAACAAGGAGGTATTACGCCACTGGTTTGATTGTCCTTCATCGCCCGTCAAAGGAGTATCTTCTCCATAAGGAGTACTATAGATGGGTTGTCCGTCAGTTCCCGGGGTAATGGAATACCGGGAATAGGTTTTATATTTATTGGAGAATCCTATATACCAGCTATTAAAAGCGCCTGTTCCGGAAATACTTAATCCGGGTGTGATCATATCTAACAGTCCGGTCAGTTTGAGGGCGGTATTGATAGTCCGGCTATTGGATTTCCAGTATCCGGTTTCCAGCAGATCTCCCACCGGATTGGTAAAAATGGCATTGCCTCCAAAAGATCCGTTTGGATTGTACACTGGAAAAGAATTCGGATTCACATAGTTTAGTGTATTAAAGAGATTACTGGTATTTTCCTGATAAGGATTCGCTCTATCCTCAACAGAAAGACCTACAGTAACACCGGCAGAAAACCGTTTGGTGATATTGACATCCACATTTGTCCGGACATTATAACGATCGTATGTTTCGTTGATGGAATTGTCGGATTCATTTCCCGAACGCATCAATAAGCCGTCATTTTTGATATAGTTCAACAATACGAAATAGCGGACGATGTGATCCCCTCCCCTGAAATTCAAATTAATGTTATAGATTGGAGCAACTTTTCTCAGTACTTCGTTGTACCAATCCACATTGGGATGATAATACGGGTCGTTTCCACTACGGTAAGCGTTTAAATCATCTTCTGAATAAGCAGGTGTGGTGATTCCATTATTTCGTTCCGCTTCGTTGTACAACATGGCAAAATTGTATGAATCCAGGTAATTGGGTAATCGTGTTGCCTGTTGAAAACCTACCTGCGAACTAAAAGAAATTTTCAAAGGAGATTTCACCCCTCGTTTAGTGGTGACCAGTAATACTCCATTAGCTCCCCTCAGTCCGTAAATTGCTGTTGCAGAAGCATCTTTCAGTACTGTAATACTCTCAATTTCCTGGGTGACGAGCTCGGAAAAAGAACTTCTGAAACCATCTACCAAAATTAACGGATCATTACTTCCCATGTAAGTAGCGAGACCTCTGACGCGGATTGCATTATCAATTACACCCGGTTCGCTGCTGCTTTGAGTAACGGTAACACCTGGTAATACACCGATCAGCGTATTGTGCAGATTAGGATTAAAAGTTTTTTCCAATATGTTACCTTCCACATTTGAGATAGCGCTGGTTGTCTTATAGATCGGTTGTTGTCCGAATGCGATTTCCTGCAGTATCTCATATTTATTCATTATCAGGGAATCTGCCTTATTTGTTTCGGTTTGAGAAAAGGCCATAGCCGGAACAAATAAGATGCCCGCCAATAATGTTATTTGTTTCCATTTGTCTATCATAATATTCAGTATTTTCAGTTTGTATTAAATTAATAACCGGGATTTTGAATCAAATACCCTTTATCCACCTCGCTTTGTGGGAACGGATGCCGGTACATGGCTTGTTTGAAAGACCGAGTTTCAAACACATACGGTTTGTAACTGCAACTTTCACCGGCTTTATAGATATGAATTCCATACATGGCTCCTTTCATAATTCCTTCATCAGCAATTTCCCAGCGCCGGATGTCGAAAAGGCGATGTCCTTCAAAAGCTAATTCTATAGCTCTTTCATGCCTTACTTTTTCGCGGAACTGGTCTTGCGTTAAACCTCGTGGTAACTTTGGCATGCCGGAACGAAGCCTGATTAAATCGACAGCGTCGTAAGCTGCATCGGGAGGCGTGGAAGCATATTCATTTAAGGCTTCTGCATAATTCAGGTATAATTCGGCCATTCTGAATATGATACCATTGGGTACAGCTCCCACATATCCTGTTGACTGTACAATATACGGCAGCGGTTTATGTACAATGGCGCCTTCACAACCACCTCCTTTTGGCCGGTCCTGCCCTGTTGTGGATAAATCTAATTTAGGATAATCATTATTAAAAAACCCACCTTGATAAACGACAGTTTGCTTGAAACGAGGATCCATATTTTCGTATATTTCCATCAGATCATCCCCTCCTTCATCATTCCAGGGTTGTGGCGTACCTTGTTTGGTTTCATACAATTTGGCGAAATTATGAGTCATCCAATATCCTTGTATCGGAAAGAAGTATCCCCAGGGGAAATGCCCATCATGCCTTATTCCTTTTGATTTCTCGGCAAGAATAATTTCAGCATTATCCGGCGTTTCCCATACATATTGATAGTTTTTATCGGCTCCATATTCATCAATCAAACGGAATCCTCCTTTCTTAGCTTCTTCAATCGCAGCAGAAGCAGCATCAGCAGCCAATTTCCAACGTTCACGATCATAATTGCCATAAACAATAAGATCGTTATGTTCGCCCAAACTTAAATAGGGTTTATCGGCATTGAATGTTTCACTGGCGGCATACAGTAATGTTCTGGCTTTCAAAGCAGAAGCAGCTGTTTTGGTGATCCTTCCCCTTAGTTCGGATGGATAAGTGGAAGGTAAATCGGCTATTGCATCATTGCAATCCTGTACAATAAAATCGACTACCTCTTTTACTGTACTTCTGGGTATCATCAAATCGTCGGAAGGATTGAGTCTTTTTTTCAACAGAGGCACGCCACCATATTTACGGAAAAGTTCAAACGTCGTGTAGGCACGCATACATTTTGCTTCTCCCCGCACCTGCTGTTTATAAGCCGGATCATTAAAGGGAGCATCATCTATTCTTTCTATCAGAATATTGGCACGACGCAATCCATTCCAATGTGCGCCAAACCGCCGGTCACCGGTATCTCCGGGTCGCATACCGGCCGTGTTCCATGCCCCTTGTATCCAAAACCAGGAGGGAAACATTTCGCATTCGTCGGTGGCAGGAGCTGTCGAACAGTCACTTTGGTCCCGGTCGTCCCAATGCGGGATATCGCACATTACATTCCAGTAATACGCACCGGCTACGAATGTTTCCACCTGATTTTTCGAAGAAAAAATGGTATCTTCCGTCACATCCACGCCGGGCGGCTTTTCCAGAAAATCGGTTATATCTTCACAGGATGTAAATAATCCGGGTAAAAACATTATGCTGCATACTATATATATCAATTTTTTCATTGCTTTTGTTTTTAGAAATTAAGATTGAGACCAAAATTGATTGTTCTGACAATAGGATATGGTTCATAATTCCCATCATTATAGGTAGGAATTTCCGGATCTTCTCCGGGAAATAAATTATCCCAGGTGATCAGATTGTTTCCGTTGGCATAAATACGTGCTTTTGCCAATCCTAATTTTTTAATTAGTTTTCCTGTAAAAGAATATCCGATTTCCGCATTTTTCAACCGGATATAGCTGGCATCCCTGATCCAAAGCGTGGAAGCCTGGTAATTATGTATTTGGGATGCACTGGCCGAAAGATGCGGGAACCGGATTTCCTCTCCATTAGCATACCGTTCGGGTGTCCAACTATAATCTTTCAGATAGTCAATGGCAGATCCGTCTTCCTGGAATCCTCTGTTACTTTTCTTGGATGCCCTGAAGGAAACATTACTTGAGCCTTGGAATAAAACCGAAAAATCAAATCCTTTCCATTCTCCTCCCAGTGAAAATCCATAAGTTACTTCCGGAAAATCGGAATAGCCGATTGGCACCATGTCAAAAGAATCGATCACACCATCGCCATTCACATCTTTATATTTTACATCTCCCGGCTGGATTCTATTATTTTGGAATGAAGATACCGGCCTGTTCGGATCATTCACTTCTTCCCATGTATTATAAAATCCTTCGGCAATAAATCCGAAATATTGATTGTACCGTTGACCGGTTCGTCTCATATATGGATAAGAAGGATTGACTTCATCCATAAATTCGATTTCATTATGGGCATAAGTATATACACCTTTCAACCAGTAGTTGAAATTTTGTATTTTATCCCTGAAATTAATTTCGCCGTCAAATCCTCCGTTTTTCATCTTTCCCATATTATAAGCAGGCATATTGGCTCCCACAATGATTGGAGTAGAAGTCTTTTTTGTAAGAATATTATCGCGATTTTCTTTGAAAAAATCAAATGTCAGTCTGATTTTATCACTCCAGAAATTAATGTCTGCTCCAATATTCATTTTAGTTGATCGTTCCCAGGTAAGATCGGGGTTTCCTATTATTCCTTCTGACGAAGCGATATAATGTGTATAGTTGGTACCCACTGTACCGAAGTTGTATTGAGTGCCTTCCATTGCATCGCCGCTACTGCCGTATAAATAAGGTGTAGGGATGTACAGGAATCGATTTCCACCGATTTTATCATTACCTACCTGTCCGTAAGAGCCCCGGATTTTGAGAAAAGTAATCACATCGGTTTTAGGAAAAAAACTTTCTTCGGATGCAATCCAACCTAAAGAATAAGCCGGAAAAAAACCAAAACGACTGCCCTGGGCAAAATTTTCAGTACCATTCCAGCCCATATTAACTTCAGCTAAATACCGGCTTTTGAATGCATAAGTAACACGACCAACAAGTCCCTGATATCCGTTGGGAATTAAATATGCCAGTCCCGGATCAAAAAATTTACTCTGATTGTAAAGGAATAATCCGGTGACATCGTGGTTTCCGAAGGTGCGGGCATAATCAAATCCACCTTCAAGATAAACTTTCCGATTTTTGCCAAACCAGTCATTTACCTGAAATGCCCCGTCAGATCCTCTGGGTATAAATACCGCGCCTTCAGGAGTTTCGCGGGCATCATATGTAACTGAATTTTTTACATATCGTATTGTATGCATATTGTATGATTGATAAGAAATAGTAGCATGAGTGGAAAGTCCTTTGGTAATAAGGTCTAATTTTAAATTCACCCGGGCTGATCCGTTGAGTTGATTTCGATATTCCTGTACATTTCCATGTCCGACTACCAGTCCATAAATCGGATTTGGCACAAATGTGTAACGGCCGGGCAGGTTATTGATAATTTTCCCGTCAACGATGCCCGGACCAGAGGTCGGCGGATGTGCAAATGTATTAGCCAGGACATATTCCGTATCGTCATGGGGCGCTTTCCTGTTTTCGATCTGGTCCGATAAATTTAGAACGACACTCAATGCTTTTGTCACCTGAAAGTCGAAATTAGTCCGGATATTATACCGGTTATAATTAACCTGCGTATTATAACCTTCCAATAAATCGGTATTATTATACATACCATCCTGAGTAAAATAACCCAATGATGTGAAGTATTTCACTTTTTCATTTCCTCCTGCGATATTCACATTAAATTGCGCTTGATGTGTATAGTCTTTGAAGATTAATTTTGTCCAGTCGGTATCCGGATAGAAGACTGGATCTGAATGATCTTGAAATTTTTGCAATTCTTCATCCGTAAATTTTGGTGTATAATTTCCTGTAATATATCCATCGTAAAAAATGGCTTCATTAAATGACCGCGCCCAATCGTAACTGTTCATCGGTTTACGCAGGTTGGTAAAATTTTGCATCGCATAATTGGCCGAAGCGCTTATTTTAGGTTTGGATAAGGTGCCCCGTTTCGTAGTAATCAGAATCACTCCATTAGCGCCACGCACCCCATATACTGCAGTAGAAGAAGCATCTTTCAGTATCGTAACATTTTCGATTTCGTTGGGATCGATCGCATTATAATTAGGTGTTTCAATGCCATCGACCATAATTAATGGCGCTTGTAAATCTACGGCTCCACCGTCAGCAAATGATCCGATCCCCCGGATTCGGAGTGTTGCCTGGTCTTTTCCTGGTTCTCCACTCTTTTGTACTGCCGTAAGTCCTGATAGACGTCCTACTAAAGCGTTGCTTACATTCGCTTGTGGAGATTGTAACAATTCGGCCGTCGGAACAGAAGATATTGCACCGGTTACTGTTGCTTTTTTCTGTACTCCATATCCTACAACAACAATCTCTTCCAAACTCACATTATCTTCCAATAGAATGACTTGAATATTATTGCTTTGAGCAAAAGACACATCTTGTGTTTGATACCCTAAATACGAAAAAGTCAAAGTAGTGAGATTACCCGGAATATTTAAAGAAAATTGACCGTTGATGTCTGTTATGGTGCCAATATTAGTATTGTTGACAGTAACAGAGACTCCCACAAGTGCTTCGCCGGAACTGTCCACAACACGACCGGTTACATTTTTTTGAGAAGAATTCGGAGCATTATTTTGTTGTGCAAACAAATGAGGGCTGATCGTAAGAAAAACGATCGTCATGCAGATGAATGCTAAACAGCTCCGCACTTCATTACATACTTTTAGCAAATGAATAGTGATTGTTTTTTGCATAATCGGTTTGAGAATTTAAATAATAATAGATTGATCGTAAAAAAAGAGAATTCTTATTCCCGTAATAAGAGTTTTTTTCCTATGAAGGAGAAAATCGTTCAGATTGAATTTTCATGATATTACAATTTTATTCAGAATTCAATAGCATTGAGCCTACGAATAACACAGATCAGCTTAACTATTGACAAATTTATGTGAAAATGCAACTTTCGACAGTTTGTAATGTAACAAGAATCAAACGTTATGTAAATTTTTATAATACCTGTACTTAAAAAGTTACATTTGATCAGTAAAGCGTTACATTCTGTTGGCAACTCAATGACAGAGTCAAATTATTTTTGTAAAAAATATTTGTGATCTGGTCAATTGAGTATGTCTTAACAAATCTTATTGAAAAAATGGAATATATAAAATTTTTTCTATCATTGTCCTGTATAACTGCGGTAATGGCGATTGATGCCCAAGAAAACATTTCTGTCCATGATTTTGGAGTCGGAGAAAACATGGATGCAACCCCGGGAATAATCGCAGCTTTAGAACATTGTAAAAACGATGGAGGCGGTGAACTTAGTTTCAATAAAGGAATTTATCATTTTTACCCGGAGCAAGGTACGGATAAATATTGTTTTATCAGTAATAATGATGAAGGATTAAAACGAGTTATTTTTCTGATAGAAGGCTTCGATCAATTGACTATCAACGGAAACGGATCGAAATTTATTTTTCATGGTTTTGTGAATCCGTTTGTTATTGACCATTCCACTCAGATTGTTTTCAAGAATTTTTCTATTGATGTTGACAGGCCGTTTCACAGCGAAGGGGTTATTGTAGGCAATCATCCCGATGGCGTTGATATTGAAATTTCACCTTCTTTTCCTTTTCGTATCCATAACAATTTATTGCTTTTCACAAATCGAAATCAAAAAGATGAAAGGCAAACTACTGTAAGTAGAGAAATTACATATCCTTATGGTTCACTTTTGGAGTTTGACACCCAAAAACGGGAAACAGCATATATGGCTAAGGATTACTATTTAAACAATATGCCTTTGGTAGCTGAAAGTCTTGAAGACAACAAAGTTCGAATTTTTCTGAAAGGATTACAGGGAACGGTTGGCAATACACTTGTTTTTGGCGCTGCAAATAGGAATTATCCCGGTTTTGTATTGTCAGATTCCAAAGATATACGGTTTGATAATATAACGATTCATCATTGTGGCGGAATGGGGATTGTAGGACAACGTACTCATAATATCACCGTTGAATCGTGCAACGTAATTCCATCTGAAGGAAGAATGGTAAGCGCTACTGCCGATGCCACCCACTTCACCAATTGTACGGGAAAAATAGAACTCAGTCATTGTGAGTTTCGCAATCAGAAAGACGATGCGACCAACATTCATGGTATTTATGTACAAATCAGCAAAATAATAAATCCTTACGAAGCCATGGTCAAATTGAAACATGGACAGCAATTGGGATTCGATTTTCTAAAAAAAGGAACTCCGGTTGAATTTGTCCAAGGAAAAAGTCTAATCACCAAAGGAACAGCGAAAATCGTTGAATATAAACGAATTAACAAAGAGTTGACCTACATTAAATTTTCAGAAAAATTACCGGAAGGTATATCGGAGGGAGATGCGATCGGTGAAAATGCTGAATTTGCAGAAATTCATATTCATGATAATTATATTGGTAAAAACCGCGCCCGGGGAATGTTACTGAATTGCCGGGGCAAAACCGTAGTAGAAAGGAATATTTTCCATTCGCCGGGTGCAGCTATTCTTTTTGAAGGAGATGCGAGCTATTGGTTTGAACAAGGTGGAGTGAAAGATTGTACCATTCGCAATAATATTTTTGAGAATTGTTTGTTTGGCGTTTGGGGAGAAGCTGTTATTGATGTACAGGCAGGCATCCTTGAAAACAGGGAACAAAGCCGTTACAACCAAAACATTAAAATATACGATAATCTATTTAAAATCTTTGATGATGTATTACTTTTGCATGCTTACGGTATGAAAGACTTGGTTTGGAAAAACAATAAAGTGGAACGTACCCATGACTATCCAGCTACCCGTACCAATACTTCATACTTTAAAATTGAAAACTGCGACAATATCAATATTGAGCAGGATTAGTTCATTTTAAACTTTAAGTATTATGTATAAAAAGCTATCAATTGCCTTGTTATTAATTTTTATTGTTCTGATTTCCGCTTGCCGCGGAACCATTCAGGAGCAACAACGGGATCGCATGGATTTGAGCGGAAATTGGGCTTATTCGTTTGATTCCATTGTTCCGGCAAACGATTCATTGTATTTGCCCGGAACAACTTCTACAAATAAGAAAGGGTTGAAAAACGAGAAAAGAGATGAAACAGGTTTCTTGTCTCAAGCATATCAGTTTGTGGGAAAAGCTTTTTATACAAAACAAATCGAAATTCCATCGGATTGGAAAGGCAAGCCAATCAGGCTTTGCATGGAACGGACAAAACCGACAGTAGTTTGGGTCGATAATCAGCAAGCCGGACAATGTAACGATATTTCCACGGCGCAATGGTATGATCTTACCGATTACCTTACACCGGGACAGCATACATTGAAAATTGAAGTGAATAATAGTGATGGGGTGCCAGAAAAAGTAATGCAAAGTTCACATGCGTATGTAAAAGATACCCAAACCAATTGGAATGGTATTATCGGGGATTTTTTTCTGGAATGTTCGGAAAATTGCTATATCCAGGACATCCAGGTTTATCCTCACATTGACACTCAATCAGCCACGATAAAAGTAATCTGGAAAAATAGTGATCCGGAATTGAAAACAGCGACCCTTTCTTTTCAGGCAAAAACATGGAATACAGCGGAAAAACGCACTACTCAAATAGAAAAACAGTCGGTTGATTTAGCATCCGGAAACTATAGTTTTGAATTGTCATTAGGTGATGATATGCAATTGTGGAGTGAATTTTCGCCTGCCTTATATAGATTGTCAGTCTCTTTGACTACATCTAAAGGAACGGATTTCAAATCTGTTTCTTTTGGAATGCGGGATTTTAGCACTAAGGGAAAGCATTTTACCATTAATAACCAGGTTACCTTTTTGCGTGGAAAACATGATGCCTGTGTATTTCCATTGACGGGACACACAGCGATGGATGTGGAAACCTGGCGTCATTATTTTCAGGTAGCCAAAGCGTATGGAATCAATCACTACCGGTTTCATTCCTGGTGTCCGCCCAATGCCTGTTTTGAGGCTGCCGACATAGAAGGAATCTATTTACAACCCGAATTACCTGTTTGGGGTCAATTGACTACAAGGGACGACGAATTAATTACTTTTTTACGGAAAGAAAGTCGGAATATCTTCGAGGCATACAGTAATCATGCATCATTTGTAATGTTTGCATTAGGCAATGAGATTTCAGGCGATCAGGAAATGATTTCCGATTTTGTCCGGTATTTCAAGGAAAAGGAAAGTCGTCCCTTATTTGCTTGCGGTTCAAATAATTTTCTGGGATTTGAAGGTCCGCAACCGGAAGAAGATTATTATACTTCCTGCCGTGTACGACACGATGATGCAAATCCTTATGCCTCGCATGTTCGCGGGTCATTTTCTTTCGCCGACGCCGATGACGGAGGGTATATCAATCATACCTATCCCAATAGCCAAATGGATTTTTCATCCGGTGTTGCATTATCCAAAGTGCCTGTTATCAGTCATGAAACCGGGCAATTCCAGATTTATCCCGATTACAGCCAAATCACTAAATATACCGGTGTATTACAACCCTGGAATCTGGAAATTTTCCGTCAACGGTTGAAAGAAGCAGGGATGGAAAATCAGGCGCATGATTTTTTCTTAGCTTCAGGAAAATGGGCTACACTTCTCTATCGTGCTGATATTGAGATGGATTTACGAACATCCGATTTAGCCGGATTTCAATTGCTTGACTTACAGGATTATCCCGGACAAGGTTCTGCTTATGTTGGAATCTTAGATGCTTTTATGGATAGCAAAGGTTTGATCTCGGCGGAAGAATGGCGTCATTTCTGTTGCGAAGTGGTGCCATTATTTGAAACGGAAAAATTTTGCTGGACCAATAATGAAAGTCTTACAGGAAAAGTAAAATTGGCTAATTATGGAGCAACTGCTTTTACAGAAAAATTCTTGAATTGGACATTGAAAGCAGATGAAAAAATAATGCACAGCGGAAAATTCGAATTAAACAGCCATCAGGGAGAATTAACAGAAGCAGGCACAATCACATCCGGTCTGATGTCGATAGATAAAGCAACAAAAGTGACCTTGGAGTTATCTATTCCGGGGACATCTTATCAAAACAGTTATCCGTTATGGATTTATCCTGAAAAAGTAGAAATCAAAAATTCAGATCGATTTGAAGTTGTACATACAATGGATACGCCAACCCTTAAACAATTGGAAAGTGGAAGAAATATGCTGTGGTTTCCGCAGGTAGAGCAATATCCGGATGTAACGACAGGTGGACTATTTCAAACCGATTATTGGAATTACCGGATGTTTAAGTCTATTTGTGAATGGGTTAAAAAACCGGTATCGCCCGGAACTCTGGGCTTATTAATGGATCCTAAACATCCTCTTTTTAATGATTTTCCAACGGATTTTCATACGAATTGGCAATGGTTTGCTATGGTGAAAGCCGGTAAACCATTGATTATTGATCGTTTACCGAAAAATTACCGACCAATCGTTCAGGTAATTGATAATATTGAGCGCAATCACAAATTGGGTCTGATTATGGAATTTGCTGTCGGAAAAGGTAAATTATTGATTTGTATGTCGGATCTGGAAAAATTAACAATATATCCGGAAGCCCGCCAATTATATGCGAGCATTGTTAATTACATGAATTCCGATCAGTTCCAGCCGTCAACACAACTGAGTGCAAAAGATATTATGGAGTCAATCTAACAATATTGATAACTAAATTCAGGGGATATGAAAAAGTTTAGATTAATGTATTTCTTCATTATTGTAAGTTTATGTTTCAACATAACGGTTTCGTGCACAGCAGAGCCGTCGAAGCCTGGAAAAAAAGAACAACCCCTACCCGATCCTGATCCAACGCCCGACCCAGAACCAGATGTAGTTACCTGGTATCCTGTCGCACCTCCAAAATCGGTAGCCAGGGATAATGCTGTCGTTTTGCTTCCTGCATCACGTGATTATCATGCTACAAACGGAGTTCCTTTACGTGTATTATTCAACCATTGGGTACGGGATCCTTATATCTTAAATGCGCCTGACAGTTATTTTTATATGGTAGGCACTGCCGAAAAATCCACATTACCCGCTCCGATAGTATCCAGCGACAATTCCAATGGCTGGTGGTATAATGATGGGATTCCTTTGTGGCGTTCAAAAGATTTGGTTTCGTGGGAAACCATGGGATATGTCTGGACATTTGAAAAGGATGCTATCTGGTCTAAAGAATATAAGCTGTCTCCACATACACAAACCGGCGATAATGCACCGATAAGGGCAATATGGGCGCCGGAAATCCACTATCTCAAAGGAAATTACTGGATTGTTTATTCCATGAATTACGATGGATTAGGAATTCTGAAAAGCGCTACCGGCCGACCGGAAGGACCTTATACGGATATAAATCCGGAAGGCCCGTTACCGGGAGAAATCGACGGCTCTCTTTTTGAAGACACGGATGGTACAGTATATTTTTTATCGGATGGTTATAAGATTGCCCGCATGAAAAACGATATGAGCGGTTTAGCAGAAAGTCCCCGTACCCTTGAATTCAACCCGTCGCCTCCCTGGGCCGAAGGAATTACCATGATGAAAATAAAAGACACGTATGTGTGGTATGGCGCTGCAAATTCCATCGTCACTATTAATGGGAAAGAAGAACGTACATACGACTGTTTTTCGGCGACATCCAAATCGATATACGGCCCTTATGAGAATCGTTATCGAGCCATACCTTATGCGGGTCACAATGACATTTTTAAGGATCATGAAGGAAACTGGTGGTCAACCCAATTTCATCCGCAACCTTTTATGAATAAAGCATTGGAACCGGCCGTTATTCCTGTCGAAATTGATGAAAACGGCATTATTAGTATGAAGCGGTCGTACCCAAGGCCGGTATGGAAATATACCACAGAAGAGCCGGAAGGCGATTGGATAATTCCTGACTATGAGGATGATGAATGGTTGGAAGGTCGTGGTGGTTTTGGCAATCCGGAAGTTCAGCATGTTGGCTCTGTTTCGGATGTCGGAACCGGTTGGACTGACACCGGTATTTGGATGAGAAAAAAATTCCATTTAGATAATATACCAAACAATCCACATTTATTTCTCCGGTTTGACGGTAGAATCAGGATATGGATGAATGGTACGGAAATATATGCCGGAAATGATGCCCTTTTGGATTATACAACTTTGTCCATTCCGGCAGACAAAATGAAAACTGGTGAAAATACAATCGCCATTTATATGACAAAAAAAAACCGGAATCAATACATTGATGTCGGCATCATAGATCGTAAAACGAATTAAACTGCAATCGTATGAAAAAAGCAGGTTTTCTGATAATATTTCAGTTGATGGGAATTGCGGTGCATGCAGGAGCGTATTTCGCTGAAAATAATGACAATACCAATGGTTTGATAAAGAAAACATTTACTTATTCCAACCCGGCTGATTTTTCTTATCAATATTTTAATGGAAGAAGGGAAGTGACTGTAAAAGAAGTGCGCGACCCGGTAATCATCCGGGAAGGCGATACTTATTACCTCACATACAATCATTATCCTTTTACTCATCACCTGGATCGCGATCCGGATAAACCTGATTATAACTCTTCTCCCGGTCTTAAAATCTATAAATCCAACGATTTACAAAACTGGGAATTTGTTGACTGGCTTATTAAATCGAGTGAATTACCTGAAAAATGTGTTTACAAACATCGATTTTGGGCGCCGGAGATACATAAAATCAACGAACGGTTTTATTTAGTTTTTTATGCGGATAATTGGATCAAGGAGGAGTACAATTTATCCGGGCGCATGGGATATGAAGTATTTATTGGCGTTGCAGACCGGATAACCGGACCTTATACAAATTTTTCGTGGTTGGAAGGCGGAGCTTGTGATACAAGCATTTTTCAGGATGAAGATGGAAAAACGTATGCTATAATGCCTTTTGGCGGGGATCAATACCTTCAGGAAGTAAATCTTAGCGGCATTGATCAACGGAAAATTTTCCTGACGGGAAAGAGGGAAAAAGTGGTATCCCATGATTATAGTAGTATCGGAAAGGTAAGTCCTGCCTATCTGGAAGGCCCTTGGATGATCAAACGTAATGGGAAATATATGCTGTTTTCAGCAGCAAATTACCGGCAACCGGAAAGTGATCCTGTTCCTGGTTTTGAATACGGATATTGGGTGGATGTCGCTATTGCCGACAATATTTGGGGACCTTATGAAATCCATCCGCAGATTTTTATCGGAGGACATATTGGTACTTTTATCGGACCCGACGGGAAAGATTGGTTTTCGTACCGCGGGGAATGGCGGGATCATCCCGGTTGGGCGGAATTAAATATTGATCCTGTACCAATCAATACCGATGGAACCGTTTTTAAAGCTTATCCTGCTCATGGTATGCAAACCGTTGAATATTGGGTCGATGAAAGTACCGGAATTAATCCTTTACCAATCAAATTTGATTTGACTTTGCAATATCAAGACCAAACGCTTACAATTGCTTCATCAACAGAGGTAATTCAAACTGTGGATATCCTGAACCTGCAAGGACAGTTGGCATTTTCCGATATCAATGTGCATCAAACTTCTTTTTCGGTTTCCATCTCTTTGCCTCCAGGCATGTATATAGCAAAGGTAAAAAGAGCAACCGGATTGGATATTCTGAAATTTATTCACAAGTAGGAATCAAGATTTATTTTTCTCTTTCATACCCATTAATTTACGGGGAGAATCGCCATTTACAGAGGTAAATAATCTTGAAAAATGGGTATAACTGGTATAACCGATTGCATACATGGTTTCGGTGATGTTATACCCTTTATTTTTGATCAATTCATACGCTTTTTTCATTTTTATTTCTTTGATATATTGAGATGGTTTCTTATTTAAAAGAGCAGTCATTTTCCTATAAAGTTGCATTCGGGAAATATACATAGTCCGGCAAATATCATCCACTCCAAATTCAGTAGTTGAAAGATTATCTGTTACCAATTTTTCGAATGTATTCAAAAAAGCCTGCTCTCTTTCATTCAGCGTTTTAATTCCATTTTCTTCGACATCAGATATACTTTTACAGATTCTTGTCAGCATGTTACCGATTTTCAATTTCAACGTAGTCGGATTAAATGGTTTTCTGATGTAGTCGTCCGCCCCATACGTCAAGGCTTCTATTTCACTATCTATCCCATCTTTTGCCGTTAGTAAAATAATCGGTATATGGCTGGTAATGTGGTTCTCTTTACATTTTTGAGTAAGCTCAATGCCATCCATAATTGGCATCATAATATCGCTAATAATAATATCGGGCATATAATTTAATGCCATCCGGTAACCCTCTTTACCATTTCCGGCCATAATAATTTTAGCATCCTCCGAAAGTAAAGAAGTCACATAAGAGCGTAATTCCGAATTATCTTCTACTAATAAAATCAATGGTTTGTGCTGTGTTTTTTGTGTATCTTCATCTGCAGTAACAAGAGAATTAAGTTCTACCACATCATGCTCATAAATCTCATTTTCATTATAAGCATCTCTGGTAATCGGAAGTTCCAAGGTGAAGATAGTTCCTTCCCCTACCCGGCTTTTCACACTAAGCGTACTGTGGTGAATGGTAGTCAATTGCTTGCACAGGTCTAAACCAATACCTGTGCCGCCTACAGTACCCGGAGCCTGATAAAAACGATGGAAAATTTTATCCAATTCATTCTCTTCTATTCCGATTCCGGTATCTTCCACTGATAAGTACAATAACGAGTTGTCGGCGCTGGTTGAAGCATATATAGATACTTTACCATTTTCCGGAGTATATTTGATGGCATTGGAAAGCAAATTGTACACTATTTTATTGATGATTTCCATATCACACCAGCAAACTTCAATATTCATATCATAAAATAATTCAAGGGAAATTCCTTTTTGTGCAGCAGAAGCGGAGAAACTGTTTTTAACAGCCAATAATATTTCATATAAATTTTCCCTTTTGACTCGCAATTTATATTTATCATTGATCACTTTACGAAAATCAAGAAATTGACTGACCAAATGAATAAGTCTGTCTGCATTATTCTTGATGATTTGTAAACGAGAATTTAAAAACTGGTCTTTGTACGACATACCGATCAATTCATCAATAGGAGCCAGGATAAGGGATAATGGCGTTCTCAATTCGTGTGTAACATTGGTATGATATTTAAGTTTGATCTCGGCAATCTCTAATTGTTTCTGATGTTCGAATTGTTCCAGCAAAAGTTGCTGTTTATGCATTCGCCTGTCGTGCTGGTATTTGTATATAAAAAACAAAATAATGGATACAAGAAAAAAATAGATTAAGTAAGCCCATGCTGTATTCCATGGAGCAGTAGCAAGATGAATCGATAATTCAACAGGTTTTTCTTCCCAAATACCATCGCAATTCGAACTTTTTACTAAAAATTTATAAGTTCCGGAAGGTAAATTGGTAAAAGTTGCCAAATGTCCGCCGTAGGTATCAATCCACTCTTCATTAAATCCTTCCAGTTTATACAAAAATCTATTTTTCAGCGGATTACTGTAATGCAACGCAGCAAAACTAATGGTAATATTATTTTCAAAATATTTCAACCGGAGTGATTTTGTATATAATAAGGATTCCGATAAAATCATCCTTTTGTTAAACAAAATGCCCGGATGAATGGATGTATTATTGATTTTGACATCAGTCATGATGGTGGATGGCGGAATGGTGTTGGTATAAAGCGAAGATAATTCGACAATATTAACGCCTCTGATACTCCCCACGTAGAGTTTTTTTGCCTCTTGGTCATAAAAAGAACCTTCCGTCAGAATTTTCGAAGATAAACCATCCGTATTATCATATTGTTTGATTTCATTTGTTTCCGGATGATACGAAAGGAGTCCGAATCCCGTACTTAGCCACAATTTTTTTTCGTCATCTTCCATAATAGCCGTAATTTTATAAGTGTGAAGGCGTTGATCGTTACTTACCACCGGTATAAAATTATACATTCCCTTTTTGTCGATAATCAATTGTTTTAAGCCACAATCAGTTCCAACATATAGCATATCATTAGAAGTATGAAAAATCGTCCAAATATGTTCTTTTTCACTATTACTTATTTTCCGGATGAGTTGTGCGCGAACAATATCTCCTTGTTCTGATAGTTTTGCCTCAAATAATCCATCTGTTGCTGTGCCGATAATCAAGGTCTTATTTACCGGATTGAGATAAAATTGAGTTAAATTGGAAAGGTATGGTTTATTAAACACATCTTTCCCATATAACTGGAATGAAAATGTTGCATTTTGTTCCTTTATTTGTAATAATCCGCTTCTTGTTCCTACCCAGATAATATTGTTATTCACATCTTCACACAGTCCATACGGACCTTCTATATGATTGATCATGTTCAGTAATTCGGGGCGGCGCACGATCGAAATTCTTTGGGTTTCATCTCCTTTCGGAAAAAATACAATATCCGTTAAACTGGCACCCCACACATTTCCTTTATGATCAGCTAATAATCCGAACACAGCCTCATTGATTCCTTCAATTTTTTTTGAGTTTCCTTTTTGTAAATCAGAAATATAATAGCCGTTGCCTGTTCCTACCCATAACCTTCCTTTATGATCTTTAGTAATGGCTTGTACAAATAATTTTTCCGGTTCATTTCGCAGACCGAGAGGGTAATGATAAATTTTTTTTTCATTCAGGTCAAAACGGGCAACTCCATCCATTGCCGAACTGATCCAAATATTCATGGAACGATCCATCATCAATGCTTTTAAAATATTATTTTCAAAAAAATCATTATTTGCAAAATGAATTTCATCGAAAGAAAATCGATTATTGTATGAATTGAGAAAAAATAATTTATTGGCAGTAGTAATGACGACAGCTGTTTTTTCATTAATGGAAAGTATATTAATAAGTTCACCACAAACTTCCGTATCAAAGGGAATGATAGTAGGCGATGAAAGATATCCTTTGGTTTGTTGTTGAACCATAGGATAAAAGAAAAGCTGGTTATTGGCGATAATCCAGATATTATCGCCTTTATCTCTCACCACATGCTTTATCCGTATATTTTCCATAATCAATGTAAATTCATTTTCTTCCGGAGATTTGTAATAAAGGGCATCGTTGGTACCCACTATGGTATTCCCCTGACTGTCATGGTTTATACTTAAAATAAGTTGCGATTTTTTGCCTGTTCCGATCCCTTTTAAAATAAATGGAGTAATGACAATTTGGTTTTCATATGCAAATATAATTTTTGAAAGACCATCAACGCTTCCCACCCATAATGTTTCATTATACAAATCAAGGCATTTTATATCCTGGTTTCTTTTGGCTTCATTAAAAACATGCAGAAATTTTTCGGTTTTCATGTCATAACAATTCAAGCCGCCTCCATCCGTACCGATCCAGATCTCATCCCTGGAAGACCATTCTTTGAGTGCAACAATACGATTATCGCTAATAGAATTACTGTCGTTCGGTATATGCTTAAATATGGTAATTGAATTTCCGTCATACCGGTTTAAACCATCATAAGAAGCTAACCAGATCAGGCCAGCTTTGTCTTGGATCAGGCATTCCACATCCTGTTGCGAAAGTCCGTCATCACTTGAAAGACGAGTCAGTTGATAATTGATTGAATTTATGTTATGAATATTGGATATTAATAACAAAATGACAAATGAAAAATGGAGAAAAGCATTGTGCTTCATAGTATTAAAAAGTTAAATCTCTACGAAGTTACATTTCATTTCGAAATTTTGCAAGTAAGATTCCGGCTTTTTGTCCTCATTTTTAAGCCATTTGCGAAGAATGTTACATTTGGAATGTTATTCGGGAATTTTGACATTATGCGAACCATGAACCTTATATAAATTTGTCTCAATAAAGAATCTTATCACATGAAAAACTTATACATTCTTTTCTTCCTGTTAATATCAGGATTTGCTAAAGCTGACGGGGAATTTGATTTCAGAACAACATTTGATAGTCAGATTAATAATAGTGAAATCAATTTTCCAAAAGGAACTTACCTGTTGGATTTAACCAACAACCAATGGGCATATAATATAAGGAATAAGCAAAATGTGGTGATCGAAGGAAATGGATCCACTATCATTTGCAATCGACAGACACAGGCCTTGGTATTTGCCAATTGTGAAAATGTGACTTTTCGGAATTTCATCATTGAATACGATCCCCCTTGTTCCACTCAGGGAACTATTACCGAAATCACTAATAATAAAAATACCTGGACTGTACAGATTCATGACGGATATCCCACAGAAGGATTAGGGTTAGGTCGCATTCAGGCGTATGGAAAAGATACCCGGGAATTGATTCCCAACTTTGGAACAGTCAGTGCTCCAAATTATACAAAAATAGACGACCGTACCATTCTGTTTACCATCAATTGGAATAATAATCCGGTACAAGTAGGCGATTTTGTGGCGCTGGATGTGATTTCCAATCCTTCTCATGCTCATACCATTGAAATTTCATCCTGTAAGCGTATGAAATTTGAGAACATCGTTGTCTATGATTCCAATTGTTTTTCTTTTCTGGAATATGATGGAGAAGCCAATCACTATTACCGTTGTGCGGCAACGCGCAAAATCAATGATCCTAAATATCCGCAAGACAGGCTTCGGGCGGGAATCGCCGACGCATTCCACAGCAAGTTTGCTAAAGTGGGTCCAACTATAGAAGAATGTACTTTCACTCATACAGGTGATGATTGTATTGCTATTAATGGCAATTTTTATCCCGTGTTTTTAACTAAAGACGCCGATCCATCCATTTCTGTTTTGACTTCGGGAAGTACGAGTGATGTAAGAGTAAAAGCCGGAGATACATTGGTATGCGTAGCTAACAACGGGGTGATTCGAGGCAAAGCAATGGTGACCAGGGTAAGAGCATTCAATCCGACGACTGCGGAACGAGAAGCGACCTTTCAAAAATTGACGAATGTCGTTTCTTCTGAAAATTACACCTGGGGAGTAAAAATAACTCTTGAACAATGGATTGAAGATTCGGATATCGGTGATGTCGTTTATTCAAAAGATCGTGTCGGCAGTGGATTTAAGGTAATTAACAACACAGTAGGACATAATCGTTCGCGGGCCATTCTCATCAAATCTTCTGATGGAATAATTGAAGGCAATACTATTGAAAACAGCGCTATGAGCGGAATTGCCTTAGCTCCTGAATATTATTGGATGGAAGCCGGATGTCCGGGTAATATCATCGTCAGGAATAATACGATTACTAATTGTATGTTTGAATCTACCATGTGGGGCACTTATCAATTCGCACCATTGGTAGTCGTATCGGAAGCTCCTAATGGCGGAGTTGCTCCCGCCGGAGCATCTAATCATATCTCCATTTATAATAATACAATAACAGATTGTCCGCTTCCCTGCATTGGCGTCACATCGACAGATGGCCTGCATATATATGGAAATGAAATTCATCCGGCAACATGGAGCCGGCAGCACGGGTATAACCGTGGATTTCGCAAACTGGATGAAATTGTGGTGATCGCCTGTCGCAATGTTTTTACCGAACCGACCACCATTTGTACTGTAGAAAAAAACGAAAATCAGATTTCAATCAAAAATAATCGGATTTTTATAACCGGAGAATTTGTCGATTCTGTAGCTCTGGTTGAAGTTTGTGATCTCACAGGCAAAAAAAAATTCTCCCGATTATTTGCATTGAGTGAAGGGGCGTCTATCGGTAATCTTGATAAAGGAATATATATAGTAACAGTTCGCTACAATGAGAATATCTATGTAACCAAAATATCCACATATTAAAACCGCAATATATCAGTGAGTGTTTGTACCAAAATAATTATTAATCAGTAAATTGATGTATCATGAGAGCAAGAATGTTTTTACTTTTTATTCTGTTAATGGCTTCGCTACAGGCTCAAACAACGTATTACGTAAACGGCGCTACCGGTAATGACGATAATGATGGAAGCGAAGCTACGCCATGGGCTACTTTAAATCCGGAAAAATGGGCTGCCGGAACCGATGATTGTATTATTAATGTCGCACCCGGAGAATATTTCATTAATGGTGCAGCCCGGGTAGAAGTGAATGCTCAAATTCTTGGAACATCCCAGGATGAAGTCATCCTGATGGGTGAAGGAGATGAAGATTTCTGGGACGATTCCCGTGGGGAATATCCTACGACAGAAGGCGCTTTCCTTGTTCCCGAAGGTTCCACTTTAACTATTAAAAATCTGACTTTAAAAAATCAAAGACGAGCAGACGCCTGGGGCGGATCCATTAAAGTGGAATGGGGAGCCACATTAAACCTCGAAAATGTAGATTTTCTGAATTCAATTGTATTAGCCGGAGGAGGTGGCGCTGTAGATTGTGATGGCACATTGAATTGTACCAATGTATTATTTCAAGGATGTTTTGGCCCGTCAAGTGTAATCAGTTTATTTACAAATGATGAACGGAGTGATGATGGAACAGTAAGAGCCAACTTTGAAAATACCCGTTTCATTGAAAATGAGAGTTATAATGAGCTTATCAATATGGAGGCAACCAAAGGCATTGACGTAGGTTATAACAATTGTCTTTTTCTAAAGAATAAAACAGCCAGCTATGGCGTAATTCTTCGCTTTGGAGTTTACACTGATGGAATGTATGCAAATGCCAACATCACTAATTCAGCATTTATCGAAAATTCCGGTGAACAAGCAGGATGTATGGCTATATATACTGATACTGAAAAACAGCGAACGGTTGATTTTAATGTATCCAATTGCACTTTTTATAAAAATCTTATCACAGGATACCACAGTACAGTATTTACTATCAATGGCATGTGGAATGATACAATGACAGGAAATCTTATTTTTGTCAATAATACGTTGGTAGATAATGGCAACTTCGAACCTGAACATGAAGCGACTGCAATTGCAATTCCGGATATTACTTTGAACATGGTATTTGTGAATAATATTGCTTTTTCTGCTCTTCCCGGTAATATTTCTTTTGTTTTATGGGATGAAGCCAATCCTTCCGGTGGAGCTTACCGTACAGTCGTAGCACAGGGAAATTTTGTAGATAAGGTAGGCGGAGCAGATTCCCAAATTGCCGACTTTAAGGATCCGATGAAAAATACGATAGTGGGTGGAGAAGAGCTTAATAATGACGGAGAACTGGTATATGTGGAGCCTAATGCTACTCTAAAATTGAAAACCGAATTGACATATCCATCTGTCGGCGCTCCTTATTTTGAACTACAAACGGGTTCGATTGCTATTGATAAAGGACATAATGAAGTGACTATCAGCGGAAAAAACATTGTGCCGCAAAAAGATGTCAGGGGAAAAGCTATTGTTGGAGACCGAAAAGATGTCGGCGTATTTGAATATGATCCCGACGAACAATCTTCTATTGCATTTCCGGCTGTCAATAATGAAGATATCCTACTGTATCCTAATCCTTTTAATGAAACTATTTTCTTGAAGAAAGAAGTCAACAAAGTAGAAATTTTTAATGCAGCAGGTATAAAATTTCTTTCTGTGATTAATCCGACTCTGATTGAGGCTTCCACTTGGCCTAAGGGAATCTATTTCATCCGTATTATCGGAATGGATGGTAGTATTAATACTGTAAAAATGGCAAAATAAAGAGTACAATCTTAATAAAAAAGCTAATAAGGAAATGTGAAAAATGTTCCTTATTAGCTTTTTTGTTTAATCAATAATTCGATACGAATTAAATGAAACTATTTCCTCTATCGTTTTCCGTTTCTTATCACGTTTATCCTGCTTGGAATAACCAATAATAATGTCGAGCAATACCCTGCGACGAGTCGGTATTTTCAACAATTTTTTCATCTTCGTTTCATCAAACCAACCAAGAATACAAGAACCTAAACCTTCATCTTCGGTTGCAAGGCAAATATGAGCGGCAACAATACCAATATCGACATGCGCGAAGTTTTTATCTTTGACCCATCCTCCGAAACCGGATGAAAAATTGACCGGTTCTTCGACAATGATAATATGTACCGGGGCTTGTTTGGTAAAATGATTCAATCCCAAAATTTTAGTGGAAGTTGCATCAGCCACTTCATTTTTCAATTCAGGATCATCTACAACAATAAAGTGCCACGGTTGTGCATTGCAGGCAGAAGGAGCCAAACGGGCGGCTTCCAATATCCGCATCAGTTTTTCTTTCTCTACCGGACGCGATTCAAAAGACCGGTCACTCTGCCTGTATTTTACTAAATCAGAAAAATTTCCCATAATTCTCAACTCTCAATTTTCCACTCTCCATTCTCCATTCAATAAGTATTCAACTTGCTGATATACTTCCCAATAATGTCAAATTCCAAATTCACTACCGTTCCTTTTTGAATTTGATGAAAATTGGTAAATTCATACGTATAAGGAATAATAGCAACCTGAAAGCTGTTATCTTTTGAATTACAAACGGTTAGACTAACGCCATTCACACATACCGAACCTTTTTCTACAGTCATGTAACCTTGTTTAGCCATTGTTTTATCGAAAGAGTATTCAAAAGTAAAATACCAACTTCCGGCAGCTTCTTTCACTTCAGTACAAACAGCAGTCTGGTCAACATGGCCTTGCACGATATGACCATCTAATCGTCCGTTCATCAACATACTACGTTCCAAATTGACTTTATCCCCTACTTTCAACAATCCAAGATTGGAACGATCCAACGTTTCTTTGATAGCAGTAACCGTATAAGTGTCATTAGTTTTATCGACAACAGTAAGGCAAACTCCATTGTGAGCAACACTTTGATCGATTTTTAACTCATTGACAAACGAACATTTCAAAGACAAATGCACATTTCCCTGGTCGCGATGAACGGCAGTTACCGTAGCCGCTTCTTCTATAATTCCTGAAAACATAATTTCAATATTTAGTTGACAAGTTGAATGGAGCACGGATTACACGGATTACGCGGATTGTCGCGGTTTTATATTCTTTTTCGATAATCAATAAAAAAATTATCAGTGAAAATCCATGTAATCCGTGTAATCCGTGTTCCATAAAAAAACAAGACTTCAAATTTAGCTTTTTTCTCCGAAAATGGCATCGTTTCTTGGGTGGAAATTCAAAAAAACTTACTTTTGTAGAAATAAATTAAGAATAATTATGCATATCTCCGAAGATTCAGCACTGTTACAATCCAAAGGCATTAGTGCGCAACAAATAGAAGAACAACTTTCTAATTTCAAAACGGGATTTCCATATCTTTCTATCACCGCATCCGCTTCGGTAGAAAAAGGCATTTTGCGTTTAGACGAAAAACAGCAGGAAGAGTATTTGAAAGCATGGGATACATTTTTACAGGGAAACAAAGATGTAGTGAAGTTTGTACCGGCATCTGGAGCAGCCAGCCGTATGTTCAAAGATTTATTTGAATTTTTGGATGCACCCTACTCCATTCCTACATCCAGGTTTGAGCAACAGTTTTTCGATCAAATTCAACAATTTGCATTTTATGAAGCATTAAATAATGTCTGTTTGAAAAATGAGGGACAATCCATTGAAGAACTCAAACAAAATGGTCAATACAAGGCAATTGTTGAAAATCTACTGAAAGAAAAAGGATTGAATTACGGACAATTACCCAAAGGTATTTTATTATTCCATTCGTATCCCGAAGGACCTCGCACGGCGATGGAAGAACATTTGGTTGAAGGGGCTTTATACGCCTGTAATTCAGAAAAAAAGGTCAATTTACATTTTACCGTTTCTCCCGAACATAAATTATTGTTCAAACAATTGGCTGAAGAAAAATCACCTCAATACTCAACGGGGTTTGGAACAAAATATCAGATTGATTTCAGTGAACAAAAAACGAGTACCGATACTTTGGCCGTAGATATGGATAATCAACCATTCCGCGAAAACGGTAAAATGGTATTTCGTCCCGGCGGACATGGAGCGTTAATTGAAAACCTGAATGACATTCACGCAGATGTGGTGTTTATTAAAAATATCGATAATGTAGTTCCCGATTCATTTAAAACGATAACAGTTCAATACAAAAAACTGATTGCCGGAATTTTAGTTCATTTACAACAAAAAATATTTGATTATTTGACCATTATTGAATCAGGCAAATATACTCACGATCAATTATTGGAAATGATTCATTTTCTCCAGCATGATTTATGTGTTCGAAATCCGGAGACCAAACAATTGGAAGATGCGGAATTGGTGTTGTATCTGAAGTCCAAATTCGACCGTCCTTTACGTGTATGTGGTATGGTGAAAAACCAGGGAGAACCGGGCGGTGGCCCATTTTTAGCGGTTAATCCTGATGGAACCATTTCTTTACAAATTTTGGAAAGTTCGCAGATAGATTTAAAAGATCCGGAGAAAAAAGCGATGTTTGAACAAGGCACTCACTTCAATCCGGTAGATTTAGTTTGTGCATTAAAGAACTATAAAGGAGAAAAATACAATCTTCCTGATTATGTAGATAAAAATACAGGATTTATTTCTTCAAAATCAAAAAGTGGTAAAACATTGAAAGCATTGGAATTACCAGGGTTATGGAATGGAGCCATGTCTGATTGGAATACTATTTTTGTGGAAGTGCCTGTTGAAACATTTAATCCGGTAAAAACGGTAAATGATTTGTTGAGAGCGGAACATCAAACTGCTCATTGAATATCAAAGAGTTACTTTTGGATATTAATATTTTTTGCTGAAAAATATTTGTAATTGTAAAAATTGATATTACTTTTGTGGATATATATATAGTTTTTAAACAATTAATTTGAAAAAATGAAAAAAGCAGTAAAAAGTTTAGCATTTTTATTTGTCGTAACCTTATTGGCAGGTTTTAGTTTCACATCATGTGAGGATGAAGAGGATGAAAAAAATAATGGCGTGTTAACCAATACTTCATGGAGTTATAATGGTGATGTATCGACTATTGATGTTGGAGATGCAGCTTATAATGAGCAAATTGCAGAATATTTAGCTGAATATTATGATGATGGCCCCGATGCAGATGAGATCATAACATTTACTTCTAATAGTTTGGTTGCTACAGAATTATCTTCCCCAAATTATGAATACAGTGTATCTACTTATGTTGAAGGGAATAAACTAACTGCATATGGGAAAGAAGATGGGGTTTCGTTTTCTTCAACCGCTACTTTTGTCATTTCGGGTGATATCTTATCTATAACAGAGGTTATGAATCAAGAAGAAGTTGACTATATTCTTTATGATGAATTGGATTTGCCTTCCAGCATAAAAGCAAAATCAGCTTATACAGTATCATTATATCAACGTGTGACTCCGTAATGAGTTATTTTTCAATATTTAATAAAAAGTTGTCGAAATCACCGACAACTTTTTATTTTTTTACACCCTTCTCCTCCGCCACTCTCATCAAATACTCATACGCCGCTTCTCGTTCATTCGGAATAACCCCGTCTAAAATCGCCTCTTTGATAGCAGCTTTTAGCTCTCCGACCAGTGCACAGGCAGGAAGATTAAAAATTTCCATAATTTCAGTTCCATCAATTGGTGGTTGAAAATTACGAACACGGTCTTTTTCTTCGATTTCTTTGAGTTTTCTGCGAACCAACCGGAAATTATGCAGGAAACGACGAACTTTCACTTCATTTTTCGAAGTAATATCCGCTTCGCAAAGCATCATCAGGTCATCAATATCATCGCCGGCTTCAAACAGCAAACGACGAATGGCGGAATCTGTTACTTCATCGTCCGACAAAACAATCGGCCGCATGTGCAACAATACTAATTTTTGCACATATTTCATTTTTTCATTCATCGGAAATTTCATTTTTTTGAAAATTCCCGGAATTTGTTTAGAACCGATAAAATTATGATTATGGAATGTCCAGCCCAATTTTGGTTCAAACCGTTTGGTGGCCGGTTTACCTATATCATGAAAAACAGCTGACCAACGGAGCCACAAATTACCTGTATGTTTTGCCAGATTATCCAACACTTTCAGCGTGTGGCTGAAATTATCTTTATGCCCCACTCCCTCCTTTGTTTCAATGCCCTTCAATGCAGATAATTCCGGAAAAATTACATCCAATAATCCCGTTTTATCCAACAATTCGAAACCGACAGAAGGCATTGGAGAAAGTACAATTTTGTTTAATTCATCGGCAATCCGTTCCTTAGAAATAATTTCAATCCGTCCTTTGTTCCGTACAATAGCATCGAACGTATTCGGTTCGATAAAAAATCCTAATTGGGAAGCAAAACGAATGGCACGCATCATGCGCAACGGATCATCACTAAAGGTAATATCAGGATCTAAAGGGGTACGGATCGTCAGAGTGTCCATATCCTCCAATCCGTTGAAAGGATCTGCCAATTCTCCAAATCGTCCTTTATTCAGGCATAACGCCAGGGCATTGATTGTAAAATCACGCCGATTCTGGTCGTCTTCCAGCGTTCCGTCTTCCACAATTGGATTACGGGAATCCCGGTTGTACGATTCTTTGCGGGCGCCAACAAATTCAACTTCAATATTTTTATATTTTACCTGAGCGGTCCCATAGGTTTTGAACACTGCCAAATTGGCTTTTTTTCCTAATAATGCAGCCACCTGGCGGGCTAACTGAATTCCGCTGCCTACACATACTACATCTATATCTTTAGAAGGACGATTCAGGAAAATATCGCGAACATAGCCGCCAATGGCGTACGTTTCGAGCGATAATTCATCCGCAGCTTTAGTGATAATTTCAAATATGGGGCCTTGTAATTTAGCTAATATTTCTTCTTGAGTTATTTCCATTCAAAACTGTCTTAGGCATTGCAAAAGTAGTCTTTTTTTGCTATTTTTGCCACAGGTTGAAATACAATTAACAGCTTCACGAATTAGAGACGCATTTTGAAAAATGGATGTATGTTCTTAAAAATCTGTCTAATTTGGATAAACGTCCTATAGAATTGCAAGAAAAAATATTTGAAAATTTATTTAAAACGGTGGAAGTTGCCAAATTAACTCAAATAGAAGTGGACGAATACGAACGCAGTTTATTTCTATTGAAGAAATACAACAATTACAAAATGAAAATCATAAATTGTCATTATTTAATCTTAGGCCTGTTATTAGGCTTGCTTTTTTCTTGCGATCAAAATCAGGAAAAAGCCAATATGTTATTAACTCAGGCGCAATCGTATTATGACTTACGACAATATGCCGGCGCTAAGTTGTTGTTAGATAGTTTGGACAAAACGTATCCTAAAGAAATTACCATTCGAAAAGAGGGTTTACATCTGATGCGTACCATTGAATTGGACGAACAAATTCGCAATATCGCTTTCTGTGATAGTATGTTAATCGAAGCTAAAGCACAGGTAGAAATACTCAAACCGCAATTTGTTTTTGAAAAAGATGCTGAATATGATGAATTTGGAAAATATATTGTCAAACAACAGATCTTGGAAAAAAATCTTCGGAAAACCTATATTCGTTGCGGAGTAAATGAACTTGGAGAAATGTTTATTGCCAGTGTTTATTATGGAACGAAAGCTATTAACCACAATCAATTGAAAGTGGTCGCTTCTGACGGAAGTTATGCCGAAACACAAATCGTACCTCGAGATGGAGCTTTAAATTATTCATTTTCAGATGGTGGAATGGTTTCTGAAATTGTCACATATTCACAATTAAGGGAAAATGGTGTCGCCGCTTTTATTTACAGTAAAACCAAAGAGAAACTGAAAGCAGAATTAATGAATGAAACATCCCGCTATTCATTTTTCATCAGTGATGCTGATAAACGGTCACTTGTGACTACCCGCGATTTAGCTACTGCTTTATTGAATATAGTGCAATTAGGCAGGGAAATTGAAAAATCGAAAGAAAGAATCCGGTACCTAAATGAAAGAATAAAAAAATGAAAGAATGAAAATAATTATGATCATTCCTTCATTTCTTTCATTTTATTGATCCCTTCCATCCGTTGCAACAATGTCGGATGAGAATAGTGACAAAACACCACCCAGGGATGTGGATTCAGATTACTCAAAGCTTTCACTGACATTTTTTTCAGAGAACTGATCAAAGCATCTCCCAATCCGAATCCCGCGGCATAAGCATCGGCCTCATATTCATTTTTCCGGGATAAATAATTGAAAAATAATCCGGTAAGTTCAGATATTGGTGAAAAGAGGAATGAAAAACCAATTAATCCCAAATGAAATGATGGTATCGTTCCTCCCAAAGCTTCTGTTAATGCTATATTATTGAGAAATAATGACAAAATAAATAAAGTAAGTCCGGTTGTCAAAGTTGATAAAATCAGTGATTGCCAAATATGTTTTTTCTTGTAATGCCCGATTTCATGAGCCAAAACCGCTACGATTTCTTCAGTTTCCAATTCTGCAATTAATGTATCGAAAAGAACAATCCGTTTCTTTTTTCCCATTCCGGTAAAATAAGCGTTGGCTTTTGTAGAACGTTTTGATCCATCCATTACATAAATATCTGTCAACTTAAAGCCGGCTTTATTGGCAAAATTTTCAATCGCTTCACGTCGTTCTCCGGCTTCCAATGGGGTTTGTTTATTAAATAGAGGCACAATCCATTCGGAGTAAAACAAACTCATTAACAACGAAAATCCGGTGATTACACCCCAGGCCAATAACCAAAACCAGGAACCTGTATATTGATAAATCCACAAAATGGCAGACAATATGATTCCTCCGATTACAGCAGACAACAAAATTCCTTTAATCCAATCGGTAATAAATATTTTTTTTGTTGTCTTATTGAATCCGAATTTTTCTTCAATAACAAACGTATCATACCAGTCGAAAGGAGTATCAATCACTTGGTTTACAAACGTTAACGTGCCGAAAAACAACAAGGGTAGCCATAAAAAATGCTCGGTATATTGACGAAGAAATGTATCCCACCAGCCAAAACCACCCAGGAGGAGTAACGTTAAAATAATAAAGAAAGAAAATGTTCCCGAGAATAATCCAAACCGGCTGTTTTCTTTCTGATAAGCCTGTTGAGTAGCATATTGTGTGGCATCATAGATACCTTGAAGCGCATCGGGAATATTCGGACTCATCCGTTTGCGGTTCAAATAAGATAAATATTGTTCCCAAATAAAATTCAGGACTACAAATACAATAATGATATAAAACATTTTAATAAACGTTATTGGTTAATTTTTCATTTTCTTCATTTTTTTCATTTTTTTCATTTTCTTCATTCTTTAAACCTCCACTCTCGAAAACGGAGTCGCATCTATCGGACAAAACTCTTGATTGAGAAATTTGAAATAACCGTTCATTGCGACCATAGCCGCATTATCTGTGGTAAATGCAAAGGGAGGAATATGAATTTTCCAATCATATTTCTGCGAATGCTCTTTAAATGAATTTCGCAATCCTGAATTCGCAGACACCCCTCCTGCTACAGCTATTTCTTTTATTTTCAAATCCTTAGCTGCCTTTTTAAGTTTATCCATTAAAATTTCAATAATCGTTTTCTGGAGTGATGCACACAAGTCAGCTTTATACTCTTCAATGAAATTGGAATTTTCTTTTAACTGGTCGCGAAGCAGGTATAAAAAAGATGTTTTCAATCCACTGAAACTATAATCGTATCCAGGGATATGAGGTTTGTTTAATTTAAATGCATTTGGATTTCCTTCTTTAGCCAAACGATCTACCACCGGTCCACCGGGGTAAGGCAAATTCATCACTTTAGCGCATTTATCAAAAGCTTCTCCGGCAGCATCATCGATTGTTTGTCCGATAATTTCCATATTATTCCAGGCTTTCACTAAAATAATTTGAGAATTTCCTCCGGATACCAATAAACATAAAAACGGAAAAGAAGGCTGATTGGAATCTTCCGGATTTTGCTTGATAAAATGTGCTAAAATGTGCGCTTGTAAATGATTAACTTCTACCATTGGAATATTTAAGGCGGTAGCCAATCCTTTCGTAAATGATGTTCCGACCAATAAAGAACCCAACAAACCGGGTCCTCGGGTAAAAGCGATTGCACTCAGCCCGGATTTTTCAATACCGGCTTGCTTCAAAGCCTGGTCAACAACCGGAATAATATTCTGTTGATGCGCCCGGGAAGCCAGTTCCGGAACTACTCCTCCATAGGCTTCATGTACTTTTTGTCCGGCGATTATATTGGATAATAATACCCCATCGCGGATAACCGCTGCGGAAGTATCATCGCAAGAAGATTCAATGCCTAAAATTGTTACACTCATTTCCTTGATTTTTCTGCAAAAATACGGAAAGTTTTTATAGTTTTGTGAGTTATTTTGGAAATGAAAACAGCGAAATACATTGTCATCGGAATATTGGTATTTTTATGGGTCTTTTACATTACCCCTGTAACGCTGTTGCATATACCTTATATTCAGAAAAAAATATCAGCCATTGCCTCTGAAAAATTAAAGGAAATCCTGGGTGTGGAAGTTGAAATCGGTTCTGTCGATTTTGAATTATTCAATAAACTTATATTGAAAGATTTATACCTGGAAGACCAATCGGGAAAAACCATGTTTCAAGCCGCAAGAGTGGCGGCCGGTTTTGATTTTTTACCGATGTTGCGAGGGAAATTGCGATTCAGTTCCGCCCAATTGTTTAGTTTTCAAGTACATTTAAGTAAACCGGACAAAAATACTCCCTTAAATTTGCAATTTGTGTTGGATGCTTTTGCCAGTAAAGATTCTATTCCAAAGGAGTCGCGCATTGATCTGAAAATCAACAATCTGAATCTCAGGCGTGGCACATTTGCCTATAGTATAGAAAGTGAACCTGAAACCCGTGGCGTATTTAATCCGGCTCATATACTACTTGTTGACATTTCGGCTAAAATACATCTCTATGAATTGAACGAGAAGCGATTGTGGGCTAATATAGACCGGCTTTCGTGCACCGAACAGTCGGGTGTATCGATCAAACGTCTGGAATTGGATTTTATCGGAAATAAAGAATTGGCTACGATCAATCATTTGCAATTGCAATTGCCCAACAGCTCGCTGGATTTGAGAAATATGCAGATAGAATACGTCAATCTGGACGAATTGCATGAATACATCAAAGATGCCCAAGTGCAAGTATTTATTTTACCGTCCGAAATTTCACCACAAGATTTAAGGCCGTTTGTACCCCTTTTTGCTCAGTATAAAGATAAAATAAAAATAGCAGGAGAACTATCCGGCTCTTACGATGATATTACCTTGAAAGAATTTCAATTATCAGATGGTAACAACTTGGAATTCAAGGCTAATTTGACCCTAAAGAAACTTTCCCGCCCGGATCAGACCTTTATTGACGGCTATTTTGAACAATCCTATATTTCTCCTGAAGGCATCAGGCGGCTCAATAAAAATTTATTTCCGGAAGTGGATATTCCTACAGAGATATATAATCTGGGCTATGTCCGGTTTGAAGGAAAACTGTCGGGGTATTTACACCGTTTGAGCGCTTTTGGTTTATTTGCTACCGATATCGGCAATCTTCGGACCGACATCATTGTTGGCGCAGAACGTAATAATGCATATATTAACGGAAAATTAAGTTCTAATGCCTTGGATATAAAAAAATTATTGAATGATAATCCTGATTATGGCACTACCAATTTTGAAATAACACTGAATGCTCGCCAGGCAGGAAAAAAGATGCTCAACGGCAATATTAATGCTATCATTCACCGGTTCGATTTCAAAAATTATCCGCATGAAAATATCCGGTTAACAGGTGATTTCACTCAAAATAGTTTTAATGGCCAAATCAACATTGAGGGTCCGGACGGAAAATTGACAGCTAAAGGATTTTGCCAATTAGCCGGGGCAGAGTCTGTCGTGAATGTTTCGGCAGAAGCCATTCATGTTAAATTAGATAAACTCAATCTCAGCAACAAATATAAAGAATCTGATCTGTCCTTTTTAATCACCGCTAATTTTACAGGTAGTAATATAGATAACGGATTGGGGTATTTGAATCTGACGGACTTGAAATTTAATGCTGAAAAAGGCGGTTTTTATTTTGACACATTGATGGTTAACGTTCGCGAAGATTACATGAAGCAAAAAATCATCAATATCCAGTCTGATTTATTATACGGACAAATGAAGGGATATTTCCAGCCATCCGAACTGATTCCGGCATTTACACAAACGGTTTATCCTTATTTACCCACGCTCATTCCGGAGCCTAAAAAACAGTTGAACAACAGCAATGAAATCCAGGCGATTTTTACGATCAATGCATTGGATGAATTGGCGTATATTTTTGACCTGCCATTTAAAACGTACAACCAAACGCGGATTACGGCGGCATATAATGGTAAATTAAACAAATTTGAAATAGAAACTTATCTGCCCCGTTTTGATGTAAAAAACAATAAGTTCGATGCCGGAAAAGTGGTTGTAAAAAATCCGGGAAAAAAATTGGAAGTTAGCGCCAATACCTCCATGTATGCTAAGAACAATGCCATATATACCTTATTTTCAAAGTTCGAAATTGAAAACGATTTAATACAATCGTCCTTATCCTGGGCAGAAAGTAAAGGATATAAAAACAACGGCAACATTTCCTTTGCAACAGGTTTCAGTAAACCGGCCGATAAGGCGCCCATGCGTACAGCGATTGATATGTCCACATCTTATATTACGATCAACGATTCGATCTGGACTATACATCCGGCTTCTGTCGTGATAGATTCGGGTAAAATTGCCGTGCATGATTTTCTTGTCGATCATCGTAATCAACGGCTCAATATTGATGGGGAAGTTTCCTCTTATCCGGAAGACTCATTGCTGGTGTTTCTCAACCAAGTAAGTTTAGATTATATTTTCAATACCTTGTCATTGCCAACCATTGAGTTTGGCGGAGTTGCAACCGGATATGTCAAAGCTCAGGATTTATATAAAACCCGACAGCTTTCCACTCGTTTAGATGTAAAAAATTTCTCGTTCAATAAAGTTGTTTTTGGAGATTTGGATTTAAAAGGCACTTGGGATGATCAGGAAAAAGGCATATCCATGTTGGGATTTGTAAATAAAGGCGATACCGGATCTGTACATGTAGATGGAATCATTTATCCCGCCACAGAAAAATTATCGATAGCATTTGATGCTGCCCATACCGACATTTCTTTTTTAAGGCGCTATACTAATAATGTAATGAAAAATTTATCCGGCGACATGACCGGAAAAGTGCATCTATTCGGCGACTTCAAAGATTTAACGGTGGAAGGACAAGCGTATGTTAAAGATGCTACATTCGGAATCGAATTTTTGAATACAATCTATACTTTTTCCGATACCATCCGATTGAAACCGGATGAAATTTCGCTACGCAATGTGCGCTTGTATGACAAATATGGACACTCTGCTTTAGTGAATGGAAATGTAAAGCATAGATATTTTACAGATTTTAAATTTCAGGCAGCTTTACAAACCAATAATTTCCTTGTATTTAATGCTACCGAAAAGTTAAATCCGGCTTTTTACGGAACCGTATTCGGAACAGGAACCGCCTCCATAAAAGGAGATGAAAGCCTGGTAAATATCGATGTTTCCATGCAAAGTAATCGAAATACTCGTTTGGGACTCAACTTTATGGGAGATCGGCATGTCAATGAATATGATTTTATCAACTTTGTAACAAACAATAATAAACGGGATACCATTCCCATAGAAAATTATTTGTCATTACTCTCCTACCGTCCGGTATTGCAAAAAACAAATAATCATACCGAATTGAAGCTGAATCTGATATTTGAAGCCACTCCGGATGCTAATCTGGAAATGATTATGGATCCTGTTTCCGGAGATAAAATCAAAGGAAATGGACATGGAAACATTCAAATTCAATACGGAACACGTTCGCCTTTGAACATGTTTGGAAAATATATCATAGACGATGGAAAATATAATTTCAGCTTCCAACAAGTGATCCATCGTACCTTTGATATCCGCGAAGGAAGCGCGGTAACATTTCATGGAGACCCTTACTCCGCTAATCTGGACATTAATGCCAGCTATAATCTGACCGCTAATTTGGGCGACCTGTCCAGCGCATTGATGGCCGAAACATCGCGATCCAATGTTCAGGTAAATTGCTTGCTGGATATTTCCGGAGCCATTGCACATCCCGACATCCGGTTTGACATGGAATTTCCCGGATCTACAGACGATTTGACTCGCCAGGTAAAAAGTATCGTTAATACAGAAGACATGATGAACCGACAGATTGTATATCTGCTGGTACTCAACAAATTTTTCACCATTGAAAATGGATCTGAGCCCAATCGCTCGCGAACGAATGACCTGACTTCATTAGCTTCTTCTGCGTTTTCTTCGCAACTTTCCAACATATTAGGTTCTGTGACCGACAATATACAAATAGGTACGGTTTTCAAAACATCCAATGAGGGGGAATATACAGATAGAGAAGTGGCATTATTATTATCCAGTCAATTGCTGGATAATCGTTTACTATTTAATGGAAATTTTGGATATCGCGATAATCCCTATGTGCAGTCTGCCTTTATTGGCGATTTTGATTTGGAATATAAATTGACCCGTAGCGGAGAAGTAAGGCTGAAATTTTACAATCATTATGACGACCGGTTTTATATACTTCGCCAACCTCGTTCCATACAAGGATTGGGTATCATGTTCAAGAAAGATTTCAATCAAATTGGTGAATTGTTTTCCAAACGAAAGCTGCCTTCCGACTTATTGCCGGGACTTTACATTTTGCCGGTTGACAGTGTTAAAAGAGAAAAAAATCCATAACTTTGCATCCTTTGAGAGGATGGTTTCTAATGCAAAAAACCAACACAATGAATAAAATTGTAAAAAAAGAACAACTTTCTGACAACGTATTTAAATTCGAGGTCGAAGCTCCGTTAATCGCTAAAGCTCGAAAAGCCGGACATTTTGTAATCGTGAAAGTAGGAAAATTCGGAGAACGTATTCCACTTACGATTGCGGCTGCTGATACTGAAAGAGGCACCATCACCTTAGTAATACAGGCAGTGGGCGGCTCCTCCAAAAAAATCTGCGCATTGAATGAAGGTGATGAAATAACCGATTTAGTAGGCCCTTTAGGAAAAGCTACCCATATTGAAAAATTCGGGACAGTAGTGTGTGCTTGTGGCGGAGTGGGCACAGCGCCTATGCTTCCGATCGTGGAAGCGATGAAAAACGCCGGTAATAAAGTAATTACTGTACTTGCCGCCCGTACCAAAGAATTAATTATTCTTGAAAAAGAAATGCGACAATACTCTGACGAAGTGGTGATCATGACCGATGATGGTTCTTATGGTACAAAAGGATTGGTTACCAATGGTGTAGAATCTATTATCAATCGGGAAAAAGTTGATTTATGCGTTACCATCGGGCCGGCGGTGATGATGAAATTTGTATCGCTACTGACTCAAAAATACAATATTCCGACTGTTGCCTCTTTAAATACAATTATGGTTGATGGCACCGGAATGTGTGGAGCCTGCCGTGTTACTGTGGGAGGCAACACCAAGTTTGTCTGTGTCGATGGCCCGGAATTTGATGCTCATCAAGTTGATTTTGATGAAATGTTGATGCGTTTAAGTGCATATAGAGGAATAGAATAATAAAACAATGGCAAATATAGAATATATCAAAGCAATGCGCAGTGAACCCTGGAGGGAAGAACTACGTAAAAATCTTAAAAATAAAGAACGGGCAGAGATTGCCCGCGTCCACATGAATGAATTGGATGCAGAATACCGCAGTCATAACTATGAAGAAGTCAACCTGGGATTAACAAAAGAGCAAGCCATGCTCGAATCCAAACGTTGCTTAGACTGCCCCACTCCAAACTGTATCGATGGCTGTCCTGTAGAAATCAATATCCCTGCCTTTATTAAAAATATAGAGCGTGGAGAATTTTTGGAAGCCGCCCGCGTTTTGAAAGAAACTTCCGCCCTTCCCGCCGTTTGCGGCCGCGTTTGTCCGCAGGAAAAACAATGCGAAAGCCAATGCATCCATTTAAAAATGGGTAAAGAAGCGGTTGCCATCGGTTATTTGGAACGCTTTGCTTCTGATTATGAGCGAGAAAGCGGTCAAATTTCTGTTCCGGAAGTAGCTGCGCCCAATGGAATTAAAATCGCTGTGGTTGGATCCGGACCGGCCGGTTTGTCTTTTGCCGGCGATATGGCCAAATTCGGATATGATATTACTGTTTTTGAAGCATTACATGAAATCGGTGGCGTTTTAAAATATGGCATCCCCGAATTTCGTCTGCCCAATGAAATTGTGGACGTTGAAATTGATATTCTGAAAAAAATGGGCGTAAAATTCATAACCAATTGTATTATCGGCAAAACAATTAGTTATGAACAATTGCATCAGGACGGATTCAAAGGTATTTTTATTGCCAGCGGAGCCGGATTACCCAACTTTATGAATATTCCGGGAGAAAATCTGGTCGGCGTCCTTTCCTCCAACGAATACCTGACTCGAGTCAATCTGATGGCTGCATACAGACAAGAATCGGATACACCGGTATTTAAAGGAAAACGAGTCGCTGTAATCGGAGGCGGGAATACAGCTATGGATTCCGTTCGCACAGCCCGGCGTCTTGGCGCAGACCGGGCCATTATTGTCTATCGCCGTTCGGAAGAAGAAATGCCCGCCCGCGTCGAAGAAATCAAACATGCCAGGGAAGAAGGCGTGGAATTTATGACGCTTCATAACCCGAATGAATATTTGGGTGATGAAAAAGGGCGGGTACACTCCATGCGGTTGCAAAAAATGGAATTGGGCGAACCAGATACTTCCGGTCGTCGAAAACCGGTACCTGTGGAAGGAGCCATTGAAGACATCGAAGTCGATTTGGTCATCGTAAGCATTGGAGTATCTCCTAATCCGTTGATTCCGAATGAATTTAAAGGATTGAATGTTAGCAAATGGGGTACCATTATCGTCAACCAGGATACTATGCAGTCTGATTTACCCGATGTTTATGCCGGTGGCGATATTGTCCGCGGCGGAGCGACAGTTATCCTTGCTATGGGAGACGGTCGCAAAGCAGCAGCAGCCATGAATGATCAATTGAAGAACGTGTAAAATAAACACAACTAAATATCTTTGGTGTCTTCGTATTTAAAATGATTTATGTATGAAATTACCTTCTGTCAAAAACATCCTGAACATAGCCGGTAAAACCGCACAACGGTTTCCATTTATGTTGCTTAGCATGCTGATCGGAACAGCAGCGACGATTTGTGCCATAGATCCATCGCTTAACACATTGGATTATAATGTTGAAGAGTGGTTTATGAAAATTTTCTTTTTCTGTGCCCTTGCGTTTGTTTATTTTATATCGTCTGTATTATATGGAGAATCCCGAAAAAACAAAATTACAAGTATTTTGCTGCAAATCAGCTGTTTGTTACTTGTAGTATTATACTATTTTTTCACGCCGGAGTTAGATGATTTTTCTGTGAAAGATGGATCTACTCTCGGATTATTGATATTTGCCGGTCTATTGTCTATTTCTTTTGCATTTGTCATTTCTAAAAGAAAGGTTCATCAGGCCTTTTGGCAATTTAACCGAAAAGTTATCTCCCGTTTTTTTGTCAGTTTGTTGTATAGCGGCTCTTTATTCGGTGGATTAGCTTTGGCTATGCTGGCTGTTCATTATTTATTTCAGATAGAAATTGATGAAGAACGGTACGGACAGTTATTTTTCCTGATTTTTTGCTTATTTGGAACCTGGCATTGGGCGGCCGGAATTCCCAATCAATTAGAAGAATTAGAACACGATAAGACCTACCCCAAAGGATTATCTGTTTTTACTAAATATATTTTACTCCCTTTGGTGTATCTGTATCTCATTATCCTTTACGCTTATACCATTCGGATCCTTATTTTGTGGGAATTACCACAAGGCTGGGTCAGCTATTTGGTACTGACTTTAGCCGGAATAGGAATTATAGCCTGTCTTTTTGTTTGGCCATTAAATGATGCTCATACCAAATCGTGGATCAAATCGTATTCGCGTTACTTTTTTTATGCTTTACTTCCCTTATTAGCATTGCTTTATACAGGAATTCTTCGAAGAATTTCTGATTATGGAATTACACCCAACCGTTACATCGTACTGATATTAGCCTGCTGGTTATTAGCGATAAGTTTGTACTTTTTACTTAGCAAAAAGAAAGACATTCGCATTTTACCTGTTAGTTTGTCTATATTAACCATCGCCGTCATTATAGGCCCTTGGAGCATGTATTCGGTTTCAACGGAAAGCCAGATCAAACGATTGGAAAAAATGATGAAAGAAAATGGTTTGTGGGTGGATGGAGCAGTTGACACAACCCATGTACAGATCAGTGACAGTATTGGCGTTGAAATAAATAAGATACTCAGCGAATTGGAGGATATAAATGGAGACGTGGCAGTATTAAACAAACGTTGGAATTTACAATTGGATTCTCAAACGGTTAGCGAATTAAGTTGGGATGATGTATCCAGAAGATTGAATATTCCCACACAATCTACATATCATAGTGATTATAGTGATTTACCTGATTTCAATTATTGGGTCAACGACAATGATGGTATTGTTGTGAGCGGTTATGATTATTATTATTCATCTGGTTATGTGCATTATTCTCGTGAAAATAGCAACGATCAGGAGGATTCTATTGTATGGGAAAATGACAATTACAGTTTGTGTGTAGTCTTGGCCGATCAGGGAAAAACATTAACGTTCAAAGAAGATGGAAAACAAGTTGCGGTAATGTATCTTTCCGACTATTTCAATCAATTGAAAGAAAGGCAAATATCTGTTATCGAACATGAATCTCGTTCGGTCACTGATTCTGAACTGGATTTTAACATAGAAACACCAACAGTTCATCTCAAATTTCATGTTACCAATTTAGAAGGCTATATTGATAAAAATAATATTCCACGATTGCAACAAATGAATATGAATATGTTGGTAAAACTAAAAAAAAAATAATTATGGAACATTTGTTTGATATAAAAGGACGAGTGGCCGTTGTAACCGGCGCCGGAGGAGTCTTAGGCGGAAGCATTTCCCGCAGTCTCATTAAGGCTGGAGCAAGAGTCGCCGCATTAGATATCCGTCAGGAAAATCTCGACAATCGGGTAAAAGAATTGACAGATCTGGGAGGAGAAGCGCTTGGATTAATTGGCAATGTCCTGGATATGGACAGTTTGAAACTCACCGCCAAGTTGATTGTAGAAAAATGGGGTAAGATCGATATTTTAGTCAATTGCGCCGGAGGAAATATTCCGGGAGCTACACTGACTACCGATCAAACTATATTCGATATGAAAATTGCAGATTGGGAAAAAGTAACCAATCTCAACCTGAATGGTTCTGTATATCCCTGCCTTGCATTTGGCGAAATCATGGCCAGGCAAGGAAAAGGCAGCATTGTGAATATATCATCCATGGCCACTTATTCGGCGATTACACGTGTCCCCGGATATTCTGTTGCAAAATCGGGCATCAATATATTTACCCAATGGATGGCTACGGAAATGGCGCAAAAATTCGGAGAAGGCGTTCGGGTTAATGCCATTGCGCCCGGATTTTTCATTGGAGACCAAAATCGGGCTATTTTGATTAATCCCGACGGTTCGTTAACAGAAAGAAGTCAAAAAGTATTGGCAAAAACTCCGATGGGCCGGTTTGGCGATATTTCGGAACTCAATGGAGCCGTACAATTTTTATGTTCTGATGCCGCTGGTTTTATCACTGGAGCCATTCTCCCTATAGATGGAGGTTTTAGCGCTTTTAGCGGGGTCTGAATAATATAATCAATTAATGTTTCAATATGGAAAATTTCGCATCACTTGTAAAAAACCGGAGAAGTATCCGGCAATATACTCAGGAAAAATTGACGGCTGAAGATGTAGAGCAAATCATGAAAGCAGCGCTGATGTCGCCATCTTCTAAACGAAGCACTCCCTGGCAATTTGTTTTGATTGAAGATAAAACAGTGTTGCAACAGCTTTCACAATGCAAAAGCAGTGGCGCTAATTTTATTACTGATGCCGCTTTGGCGGTAGTGGTATTGACCGATCCGGAACAAAGCGGCGCTTATATCGAAGATGCTGCCATTGCCGCTACCTATATCCAGTTGCAAGCAGAAGACCTCGGGCTGGGCAGTTGTTGGGTACAAATCAGAGGAAGGCAGACCGACAGCGGCCAGGATTCGGAAGAATATGTCCGTCAATTGCTCGACATTCCAATGCCATTGGTAGTGGGATGTATTATCGCTATCGGATGGAAAGAAAAAGAAGGAAAACCATTTGATGAAAGTCGTTTACAATGGGAAAAACTGCACATAGGAAAATACAATTTTTCTCAACATGTCTGATCAAACGGTCACATTGATCGGAGCAGGGAATGTGGCTGTACACTTAGGAAGAGCTTTGCAAAAGGCAGGTTATTCGATTAAAAAGGTGTATAGTCGCACTGAAAACGCCGCACGGGCATTAGCATCCGAGTTGCATTCCTCTCCTGTTTGGTCTTTGGAAGAAATTGACGCCCATTCCGGTTTTTATATTTTTGCATTAAAAGATGATGCGTTACCGGCAGTCCTTGCGGAAATGCCTCCGGTGAATGGTATTTGCATTCATACTTCAGGTAGTGTTGACATCCGGGTTTTTCAAGCCTACACCGTAAATTCCGGAGTATGCTACCCTTTGCAGACATTTAGCAAAAACCGGATCATCAATTTTGCGGACATTCCTTTATTCGTTGAAGGCTCAAATCCGGATGTTGAAAACAAAGTATTGAAAATGGCTCAGGATTTATCCGGACAAGTAACCGTATTATCTTCTGAAAAACGCAAATATTTGCATTTATCCGCTGTATTTGCCTGTAATTTTACGAATCACATGTATGCTTTGGCCTCTTCTATTGTTGAAGAACAAGATTTACCCTGGCAATTTTTGTTACCTTTAATCAGGGAAACAGCCGATAAAGTGACAGAGATGCATCCACATGAGGCACAAACCGGCCCGGCCACCAGAAAAGATCAAACGATTATTCAAAAACAATCGGATTTATTGAAAAATACGGATACCAGAGAATTATACCGAATGATTAGCCGGAGCATCATGAATTATCAAGAAAAAAACAATGGCATTAAAAATTATTGAAGTATGAATCATTATTTGTTTTCTGAAAAAATGAAGTTGGCCGATTTGGTTCTTACCAATTACAGGTTGCTCTATGTTTTCCCTTGTTTTAATATTGGCCTTGGAATGGGTGAAAACACAGTAAAACAGGTATGTGAAAAGCGGGGCATCTCTCCTGCCCTTTTTCTGCTTGTGTGTAATGTTTATACTTTCGACGATTATGTTCCGGAGATCAATACGCTGACTCAGATTCCTTTAAACGATCTGATGAGGTATTTGCAAAATTCACATAAGGATTATTTGAAAAACAGGATGCCTCACATTATTACGCAAATCATGAATCTGATAGATTTGTGTCATGTAAAACATGGCGAAATCCTGACAAAATTTTGCGAAAAATACCGTCAGGAAGTCGTGGTTCATTTTGAATACGAAGAAGAAGTGGTTTTTCCTTATATTACAGCATTATTAAAGGGCGAAAAAATCAGTAATTACAACATTGAAGAATACGAAAGAAACCATAGCGATCTGGACGCCGCCCTCAGTGACTTAAAAAACATACTGATAAAATATTTGCCCGAAGAATGTGATATCACTCAATGCAGGGACGTACTGATCGATTTATTTTTATTTGAAGCGGATTTGAATAAACATACCATCCTGGAAGACCAAATATTAGTCTCATTAGTGGAACGAATAGAAAATAGTATTCAATGAGCAATCGCGAAAAATACAAAATAATTATCATAGAGCCGTCTCCTGTCATTCAAGAGGGAATGAAAATAGTACTGGAACAAATGCCGGAATTTAAGGTGATGGAAGTATTTTCGGATTTACGAGCGTTTCAGGAAAACAAGCAACATCTTTTATGTGACATTATTATACTGAATCCGGCCATTGTCAATTTTTACAAACAATTTACTATCAGGAGTTTATTTCCGGAACATGCCAATACGGTTATTGTTGCTCTTCTTTACGGATATGTTGACAGCGAAACAGTGAATAGTTTTGACGGCACCCTGGATATTTATGACGAAGGTTCTAAAATGATCAAAAAACTTCAGAAAATTGTTCACAACAACAACTTGCAACACGACAACAATAATAAAGACAACGTCGATTTATCTGACCGGGAAAAAGAAATTTTAGTTTCCATTGCTAAAGGATGGACCAATAAAGAGATTGCAGATAAGCATTTTATATCTGTTCACACCGTCATTTCTCATCGAAAAAATATTACCCGAAAAACCGGCATTAAAACGGTATCGGGATTAACTTTATATGCTATATTTAATAATTTGGCTACACAAGAAGATTTACAATGATAATTATGATACAAAAAGTCACATGTTGCGCATGCATCCTCCTATTTAGTTGCATCGTTTCTGTTTTTTCCCAGGAAGAAATAAAAGTGGAACAATATCAATGTTCAGAATTGATTCCAATTAAAAATCCGGTATTGGTGGACAGTACTAATCTGAAAAAGAGCACGTTTGAACGTAAAGATTTTTTGCAAACCATCATTGATTTCGACTTGGTGAGAAATAGTCCTAAGACATTGACGGCTCAGGAAGGAATTGCATCATTGGAATTTGCAAAAGACAAAGCCGTTCAATTACTGATGTTCAATATAGATGCTGCAGATTATACCCAGGCGAAGTTGAAACTGGCTTGCACGGAAATGTTTGAATTGTATATCAACGGCAACAAAGAAAAAACAAAAGAAACAAAAGAAGATAGCTTGTCAAAAGTAAGTGCCATCACTTTAGATTTAAAATTGGAACCCGGACGCCATGAGATAATAATCAAACGGTTTGCTCTATACAAAAATTTCAATCAATCGGAACTCAAAGCCACCCTGTTGCCTGAAACTAAAACGGTGACTCCCTTACAGGTTTCGATTGGAAAAAAACGGAATATTGTGATCAACGACATCATTGAAGGACGGCGTGTAATCGGAACAAGTATCTCTCCCTCCGGAAATTATTATTTGATCACTTATGAAGAAGTTTTTAATGGAGGAGAACGGAATGAATCGTGCGAAATGTGCACATGGAAAGATCATCAGGTGGTTTATCGTTTCCCCTCCTCCATCAGACCATTCTGGATGCCATCTTCCGATCGGGTGTATTATTGGAAAAAGGGACAGATAGAGCAGGATTTTTTCGTGATGGATGTAACCACCTGGGAAGAAAAAAAGATGGCCGGCGGATTTAAAGTCAGTGCAGCGCAGCTTTCGCCAGATGAAAAATATATGATTGTCCATCAACGGGAAGATGTCCAGGAAGATAAAAAAGACCTGAAACGATATCTTTCGCCATCCGATCGAACCGGCAGTTTCCGTATGCGCAATGCGATGTTTATTTATTCGTTTGAAACAAAAACGTTGGAGCGTTTGTCTTATGGCAGTACGAATACATATTTGACCGACATTCGCAATGACGGGAAAAAATTGTTATTTTTTACTCAAAAAGAAAATCTCCTGCGCACTCCTTCTCTCTGCGATCAGTATTTGTTTCAATTGGATATGGAAACATGGGCAGTGGACACATTAACCAACGATCCGTTTATATCGAATGCTTCCTATTCTCCGGATGGAAAACAAATCCTGATTACAGGAGGTGGAAATGCTTTTGGACAAATCGGCTTGAATATTGCCGCCGGACAAATTTCCAATTCCTACGATAATCAAGCGTTTATCATGGATTTATCATCGAAAAAAATAACCGCCGTTACTAAAGACTTCCATCCTTCCATCTCCGGAATGCAATGGTCAGAAAATGATAATCATATCTACATTGCAGCTGAAGATGAAGATCGGGTTACCGTATATGCATACAATCCTTCTTCCGGCACCTTTGAAAAACTCAATCTCAAAGAAGATATAATTCAAAATTTCAGTTTGTCCAAATCTTCTTCACATGCCATGTACCGAGGATCCAGTATCTCGAATTCCTATAGAGTATATAGTTATGATATTCGCTCAAAATCATCTTCCTTGATCAGCGATCCTTATAAACAACGGTTGGAGGAAATTCAATTAGGAAGTGTCGAAGATTGGAATTTTACAGCATCCAATGGATCTGTCATTCAAGGCAGATATTACCTTCCGCCTCATTTTGATGCCACACAAAAATATCCCATGATCGTTTATTATTACGGAGGCACCTCCCCTACTTCACGGACGTTTGAAAGCCGTTATCCGCTTCAGGTATATGCCGCATTGGGATATGTCGTTTATACGTTACAACCCAGTGGTACCACCGGATACGGACAAGAATTCTCGGCCCGTCATGTCAATGCCTGGGGAAAATATACCGCTGATGAAATTATTGAAGGAACACAGCAATTTTGCCGGTCACATCCTTATGTCAATGCAGATAAAATTGCATGTATCGGCGCCTCGTATGGAGGATTCATGACACAATATCTGCTCACGCAGACTAATATTTTTGCAGCCGCGATTTCTCACGCAGGCATCAGTGCATTATCCAGTTATTGGGGCGAAGGCTATTGGGGCTATTCCTATAGCCAGGTAGCCAGTGCAGGCAGTTATCCCTGGAATAATCCGCAACTATACATAGATCAAAGCCCGTTATTTCATGCGGATAAAATAAATACTCCGTTGTTATTATTACATGGAAACGCCGACACCAATGTTCCTGTCGGTGAAAGCATCCAGATGTATAATGCCTTAAAACTGTTGGGAAAAGAAGTCGAATTTATCGAAGTCAACGGAGAAAACCATGCCATCAGCGCCTATAAAAAACGTCTTGATTGGAACAAAACCATTTTTGCGTGGTTTGCCAAATGGTTGAAAGGAGAACCGGATTGGTGGAATGCAATGTATGGAGAGTAATTTTATCTCAATCTTTCAACAAAATATCCCTGATAGCCTTTTCAAAATCCTCTTTATCCAATGCGCCCCGGGCAAAGCGTACATCTCCCTGCAAGGGAATAAACAATAATGTAGGAATACTGGAAATACCAAAAGCCCGCGCTAATTCGCGTTCCTGGTCGGTATTGATTTTATAAATAATAATCTGATCCTTGTATTCATCAGCCAATTCATTCAAAATCGGGGCTATTTTTTTACAAGGACCACACCAATCGGCATAAAAATCTACAATACAGGGTTTATTTCCTTCATAAATAAATTGTGAAGGATTTTTCTCGTAATTATATACATATTCTAAAAAAGTAGATTTAGTCAGACTAACAGGTTTTCCCCCATTTTGAGCATTCAGAGTGCAACTTACAGAAAGTAATGCGAGGAAAAACAATTGAATTCGTTTCATATTATTTCTTATTAAAATGATCACAAAGGTACGGAGTTTTTTTGAGTTCCATATATTTTTTGTAATTTTGCGCTTCGAAAAAACGAATCAAAAGCATTTAAATGCCTATTATCCAAGTAAAAGATAAATTATTTGAGCTTTTCATTCCGGAGCAGGAAATTGTAAGTGCCATAGAACGTTTAGCTAAGCAGATTACCAGTGACATGCAGGGAAAAGAACCTGTTTTCATTTGTGTACTCAATGGTTCTTTCATGTTTGCTGCCGATTTGTTGAAAAATGTAAATCTTCCGTGCAATGTATCTTTCATTCGTCTGAAATCTTATGAAGGGACTTGCACATCTGCCAAAATTAAAGAAATACACGGTTTGGTTGACAACATTGAAGGGAGAGATGTTGTCATCGTTGAAGATATTATTGATACAGGATATACAATAGCTTATTTACTCAAACAAATACAAGAAAAGAAGCCGCAATCAGTACGGGTGGCAGCGCTTCTATTTAAACCGGCTGCATTATTATTGGATATAAAACCGGATTACGTAGCATTAGAAATTCCCAATGATTTTATTGTTGGATACGGATTGGACTACGATGGCTACGGACGTAATCTGAAAGATATCTACAAAATAAAAAGCTGAAGTGCATTCTAATTTTTTGAAATAGAGAAATGTTAAACATTGTGATTTTTGGAGCCCCGGGTTCGGGGAAAGGTACACAGAGTGAACTGATCATAAAAAAATATGGTCTGGATCACATTTCAACAGGGGATATACTGCGGGGAGAGATTGAAAACCAAACTGAATTAGGAAAAATTGCCGACAAGTACATTGCTAAAGGACACTTAGTGCCCGATGAACTGATCATCGCTATGTTGTCGTCTATCCTGGACACGCATCCGCATAATAAAGGCTTTATTTTTGACGGCTTTCCACGGACGTTGGCCCAGGGCGAAGCGTTAGATAAAATATTGCGCGATCATTCTACCAGTATAGCCGTTACCATCAACTTGTCGGTTGATGAAGCTGAATTGACCAAACGATTGCTGAAACGCGGAGAAATAGCCGGACGTTCGGATGATAATATCGACACAATCCATTCACGTTTGGAAGTATATCGTAAACAAACCGAGCCATTACTTGCCTATTACAAAAAGCAGGGAAAACTCATCGGAATACAAGGCAACGGGTCGGTTGACGATATTTTCGAAAAAGTATCGGAAGCATTAGACCGCATTAATAAATAACAAAAATATGGCGGAATCCAACTTTGTTGATTACGTAAAAATATATTGCCGATCGGGAAAAGGAGGACGGGGTTCCGCTCATTTCCGCAGGGAAAAATATATTCCAAGAGGTGGCCCCGATGGAGGAGACGGCGGCCGGGGAGGACATGTCATTCTCCGCGGCAATCGCAATTATTGGACGTTACTCCATTTAAAATATGAACGCCATGTATTGGCGGGTCATGGTGAAGGGGGCATCGGACGGCTGTGCCATGGAAAAGATGGCGCCGACAAAATAATTGAAGTACCTTGCGGAACTGTGGTTTTCGATGGTGAGACCGGAGAATTTATCTGCGATGTTACCCGCGACAAACAAGAAGTAGTACTCTTAAAAGGCGGAAAAGGCGGATTAGGAAATAATCACTTCAAGACTGCTACTAATCAAGCTCCCCGATATGCCCAGCCGGGCGAACCTTTTCAGGAGCAAAAGGTTATTCTTCAATTAAAATTATTAGCGGATGTAGGGTTGGTAGGTTTTCCAAATGCCGGAAAATCGACTTTATTATCAGTTGTTTCGGCTGCCAAACCTAAAATTGCAGATTATCCGTTCACAACCTTAGAGCCTAATTTAGGCATTGTCAGTTATCGCGACAATGCTTCTTTCGTAATGGCTGATATTCCCGGAATTATTGAAGGTGCCAGCGAAGGCAAAGGCTTAGGACTTCGATTTTTAAGACATATCGAACGCAATTCATTACTATTATTTATGGTGCCTGCCGATGCCAATGATATCAAAAAGGAATACGAAATTTTATTAGGCGAATTGGTTAAATACAATCCGGAGTTAACCGATAAAAAACGAGTATTGGCGATTACAAAATCGGATATGCTGGATGAAGAACTCATGGACGCTTTGAGTGTCGATCTCCCTGATATTCCCCACGTTTTCATTTCTTCCATTACCCAACAAGGCATAATCACACTGAAGGATTTATTGTGGAAAGAACTCAATAATCAGGAATTTCACGATGTGGAAAGCATTGTGCACCGGCCGATTGACATCAAAACCATTGCGATTGAAGATGATTTTGACATGGAATTTCCGGAAGACGCGGATTATGATGAAGAGGAAGAAGCCGATGACTCTTTTGACTGGGACGAATGACAAAAGTCCGCTCTACCGGTCGTTTTACTGAAAATAAAATGTATATTTGCACAATTTAGTGGAGAATGGAGAATGGGCTTACGCTCAAATAAAAAATTCTCCACTCTCAATTCTCAATTTTCAATTCTCAATTATTTATGAAAGTAAGAATAGTAAATCAATCCAAACACACATTGCCCGAATATGCAACCCCCTACTCTGCCGGGATGGATCTACGGGCCAATATCGATCAGCCTGTTACTCTTAAACCATTGGAACGACAGTTGATACCCACCGGTTTGTTTATCGAATTGCCCGAAGGATATGAAGCGCAAATTCGCCCCCGGAGCGGATTAGCCATTAAACATGGTATTTCATTGGTGAATACGCCGGGAACTATCGATGCCGATTATCGTGGCGAAATCAAAGTCATCTTAGTCAATTTGTCGGATACTTCATTTGTAATCAACGACGGCGAACGCATTTGCCAAATGGTAATTGCTCAACACGCCCGCGTAGAATGGGAATCAACAACAGATTTAAGTGCAACGGAAAGAGGTGAAGGCGGTTTTGGACATTCCGGAAAACATTAATACTTATTTTAATGAAATACATTTCACTCAATGCAAAGACACAAAGACGCAAAAAAAATAAAAAAACTTTTCGTCTTGCTCTCTTCGTGTTTATATTGTTTCTGGGTTTCCCGTTGTCTATCTTCGCTAACAATCATTTGAATTCCAAACACTTATCAGATACCGACAAACGAAAATTCGACTACTTCTTTCTCGAAGCCGTCAACCAAAAACAACAAGGAAATTACAGTAATGCATACAATTTATTCCGGTATGCCTTGTCTATTGATTCTACTTCATCTGCGGCGTTGTACGAAATTTCCAATTTCTATCTTTTCCTTGGAAAAAAAGAGTTAGGTGTAGATGCATTGCAAAAAGCCGTACAATACAATAGCGATCAATTTGATTATAAAATGGCATTAGCCAATGTATTACGTTCGCAGGGAAAAACCAAGGAAGCCATTACCATATTCGAAGAATTAGCTAAAGAATATCCGGAAAAACCGGAACTCAATTTTTATCTGAGCGATTTGTATGCACGCAACGACCAGGTGAAAGAAGCAATTGCAGCATTAGACAAGTTAGAAAATGATTTAGGAGTAAACGAACGATTATCCATTCAAAAATATCGCTTATACACTATATTGGGTGAACAAGAGAAGGGGTTTTTGGAAATCGAAAAGTTAGCGACAAAATATCCTTCAGATCCCAAGTACCCCATTTTAATCGGAGATTTATATTTGGAGCAACAAAATCCTGAAAAAGCATTAAGTTATTATCAACAGGCCTACCAATTGGATCCGCAAAACCCCTACTATATCATATCCATGTCCAATTATTACGAATATATGCAAGATAATGAGGCGGCGGCTAAAGAAATAGATTCTGCGTTGCGAAGCCCGTTGCTGGATGTGGATATAAAATTGGAAATCCTGACCCGCTATATTCAAAATTTGCAGCAGAACAAAAAAGAATTAGATGCTGCCAATGCCCTTTTTGAAACATTATTGGAACAACATCCGCAAGAAAGGGAATTAAACCTGATGTATGGACAATTATTACTGATGCAGGAAAAAAACGAAGAAGCAAAATATCAATTTCAATTGGTTACAGAAGCTACGCCGAACGAGCTTACTGCATGGAAACAATTGTTGCGTGTATCATTAATTGAACATAAGCCCGAAGAAAGCATCAAGGTATGCAATGCGGCTTCCGAATTATTTCCGGATGAACCGGATTTCTATTTCTACAAAGGAATTGCCTATGCGCTGCTGCAACAATATCCGGAATCGCTTAAAGCATACCAGGAGGGTCTAAAAATTATTCCGGAGGAAGATTTTATTTTACGCTCCGAATTTTTTGGACAAATCGGAGATGTATATCACAGCATGAAACAAGCTGAAAAAGCCTATCAGGCATATGATAAAGCACTGGAATACAATGATAAAAATGTTGTAGTGTTAAATAATTATGCTTATTTTCTGTCGTTGGCAAAAATTGATTTAGACAGAGCGGAGCGGATGAGCAATCTGTGTATCAAACTACAGCCCGACAACGCCACTTATATCGACACTTATGCCTGGATATTTTTTGTGAAAGGAAATTACACCTTAGCCAAATTTTACATTGAAAATGCAATTTCCAAAGGAGGTGGTTCCAGCGCCGAAATTATCGATCATTATGGCGACATTTTGTTTGCAAACGGGGATGTCGAAAAAGCGGTAGAACAGTGGCAAAAAGCATTGTTATTAGGAAAAGATACGGCCATTATCAGAAAAAAAATTGCAGACAAAATGTATTATGAAGATAAAAATGCGGAATAACATTATCAGGGTTTGCTTTCCAGTAGCCGGAATATTAGTATTCTCTTTGACGCTTCTTATGTCCTGCAAAAGCAAAAAAGAAGCTGCCTCTGCCACTGCTGTCCAAACGACCAACGTATTGGAGGCTGTTTCTGCCAATATGGTTCATTACAATACTTTGTCTGCTAATTTTAAAGCACAAATCCGTTTTGGAAAAAATAATAAAAAAATGACGGTGCCTGCTACCTTGCGCATGATAAAAAACGAGAAGCTGCAATTGTCTTTTCAAATTCCATTATTAGGAGTCGAAGCCTATCGATTAATCATATCTGCCGATAGCCTGTTGCTCATTGATCGCCTTAACAAGGCTTATGTGGCCGAAAGTTTGGGTTCCATGAAAGAAAAAACCAACTTTGCTTATGAATTGTCTAATTTGCAAGCCTTATTGTCAAGCCAGTTGTTTTTGCCGGGAATTGCGGACCTGACTGAAAAAGATTGGCCTCAATTCCGTGTAGAGCAGTCTCAGGATCATGCATTTATTTACACTGTTGACAAGCAGAAGATCCATTACAATTTTACAGCGATACATTATAAAATCCGATCCATTGAAATGTCGAATACCGCCAGAACTACCACTTTATCGTGTTCATACGACCGGTATGCCAAAGCATCCGACAATCAATTGTTTCCAATGGAAATGAAATTTTTGCTCAAGTTGCCGGACGATCAGCTATCCGGCGATTTTTCTTTTTCCAGTGTGGAAATCGACAAACAAATATCGGTTGATTTTAGCATTCCCGTTAAATATCAGCGGATTACATTAGCTCAGGTCATCCATCTTATACAATCGTTCTCATGAAATTCAGGCTGTTGATTATTACCTGTTTGATGCTCATTTCCGGTGCGGTACATTCCCAGACTTCAAAAAAAATCAGAGATCTGGAATCCCAACGGAAAGCTGCCGATACTGAAATCGCAATCACAAACGATTTATTGAAAGAAACACAAAAAACACATGCCAACGCATTGAATCGACTTCAGCTGCTCACCCGGCAAATCGTTGCAAGAAAGCAAATTATCGCTGCTATCAATTCAGAAATATCTTCCATCGAAAATGAAATCGCTATCATGGAAGTGGAAGTGAAAACGTTGGAGCGTGATTTGAAATTGAAACAAGACCATTATGCCATGTCGATACGCAAAATGTATCTTCACCGGAATTCGCAGGAAAAACTTATGTTCATCCTCTCTGCTGATAATTTAGCCCAATCGTACAGACGACTGCTTTATCTGAAAAATTACTCTCAATGGCAACATCAGCAAGCTATTGATGTCTCAAGAAAACAAGTTGAACTACAGGAAAAAAAAGAAAAACTACTCATTACAAAAGGTGAAAAGTTAGTTTTTTTGCAAGAAAAAGAAAAAGAACAACAGCAGTTGAATAAGGAGGAACAAAACAAACAGGTGGAAGTTCAGGATTTAAAAAAACAGGAAAAAAAATTACAGGCAGATCTAAAGAAAAAACAACAACGTGCCAACGAACTCAACCGTTTGATCGAAAAAGCCATTGCCGAAGAAGTCGCCCGTGCAGAAAAAGAATCGCAGGCGCAAGCTAAAAAATCGGGATCCAAAACGCCGGAGCGTATAGCTGAAAATAAAGGCGGCTATGCTATGACAAAAGAAGAACGCGTGCTTTCCACCAATTTTGCCGGCAATAAAGGAAAATTACCATACCCGTTAAAAGGAAATTACCGGATTGTCAGTTCGTATGGTGTTCACCAACATGCAGAATTGAAATACGTAAAACAGCAAAACAATGGCATTGATATTCAAACCTCTTCCGGCAACGAAGCCCGAGCGGTATTCAATGGCACTGTTTCTGCAATTTTTGCTGTTCCCGGAAATAATGCGATCATGGTTCGCCATGGAAATTACATCACCGTGTATTCCAATTTATCCGAAATATATGTAAAAAAAGGCGATGTTGTGAAAACCAGTCAAAGTATAGGCAAAATCGATACGGATCCGGAGAATGGAACAATCCTGCATTTTGAACTTTGGAAAGAACGGACTACTTTAAATCCGCTCAGTTGGCTGAATTAATCCATGAGAAAACCAATTCTGATATACTGTCTGCTATTTTGCATTATTCCAACGCTTTTTGCTCAAAACAGATATACCATTAGCGGTTTTGTAAGGGATAGCTTAACCTCTGAAAACCTCATCGCCGCTTCGATTTATAATCGTATCAACCAGGCTGGGACAGCTACCAATGATTTTGGCTTTTACAGCCTTACATTAACCGGAGGTACTGTTGACATTATCTATGCCTATGTTGGCTATGTTCCGCAGGTAAAAACATTCCAGTTGTCGAAAGACACCGTTATCAATATCGGTTTATCGGGCATCACCATGCTGCAGGAAGCAGTTGTTACCGCCAAAATATCGGAAGGAATTCAGGATAAGACACAAATGAGCACGTTCAATGTTCCCATTACTCAGATAAAAGCGTTGCCGGCCTTTTTGGGAGAAGTCGATCTGATGAAAGTGTTGCAATTAATGCCGGGTGTCCAATCGGGAAGCGAAGGCTCCAGCGGTTTGTATGTAAGAGGCGGAGGACCCGATCAAAACCTGATTTTATTGGATGGAGTACCGGTATATAATGCATCCCATCTGTTTGGATTTTTTTCCGTGTTCAATGCTGACGCCATCAATAACGTGGAATTAATGAAAGGAGGATTTCCGGCGCGTTATGGAGGACGTACTTCTTCGGTCGTCGATATCAATATGAAAGAAGGAAATGCAAATAAATTTCATGGAGAAGGCGCTATCGGTCTTATTTCTGCCAAACTAACATTGGAAGGGCCGATTATCAAGGATAAAACATCTTTCATTGTTTCTGCTCGCCGTACATATATCGATGTGCTGGCTCAACCTTTTATCAAACAAATGAATGAAGATCAGGATGAACAAGTAAATACCGGTTATTTTTTTTATGACCTGACTGCTAAAATCAATCATCGCTTTTCAGACCGGGACCGGATTTACCTGAGCGCTTATATGGGAGCCGACAAATTTCATCTTGAAGACGATTATCAATCTTCTTCTTCCCAATTTTATATGTATGACACCCATTCCAAATCCCGCATCGAATGGGGAAATATTACTTCTGCATTAAGATGGAATCATGTCTTCACCAAGCAACTATTCGGAAATACGACAGCAACGTACAGCCGTTTCCGGTTCAATACAGGTTACTCCTGGTTAGAAAACCAGTATAATAATCAGCAAAAAACTTCCGGCGCCTATCAAATGGATTATAATTCAAGCATAGAAGACTGGAGCGGAAAAATTGCATTCGACTACGTCCCCTCCCCCGATCACTACATACGTTTTGGCGGATCTGTCATTAACCATCTTTTTGAACCCGGCGTCACTACATTTTCAGAAACAACCATGGTCATCGATACCACCTTGGGGGCTTCCCGTCTCTACACCAACGAATTTGACATGTATGCCGAAGATGATTTTCTGATTACCGACCGGTTGAAAATAAATGCCGGTTTACATTGGTCGGGATTTTCTGTCCGCAATGATTTTTATCAATACCTGCAACCACGTATTGCCGCACGTTACTTAATTAACAATAAATTATCGGCAAAAGCCTCCTATTCCCGGATGGCTCAATATGTACATTTGCTGACCAATTCAGGAGTAAGCCTGCCAACCGATTTATGGGTTCCTACCACCGATGTTTTAAAACCTCAATTATCAGACCAGATTGCCTTCGGATTGGTGCATAATTTCAATGCAACTTATGAAGCGAGTATTGAGGCCTATTATAAAACAATGGATAATGTATTAGAATATCGTGAAGGAGCTTCTTTTTTTAATTTGGACGGTCATTGGGAAAATAAAATCCTGCAAGGAAAAGGCGAAAGCTACGGTATTGAATTATTCGGACAAAAAAAGATGGGAAAACTAACCGGATGGATAGGATACACCCTGTCGTGGACCAACCGGAAATTTGATTTGTTGAATGGCGGAAAAACATTTCCCTACAAATACGACAGGCGACACGATGTAAGTGTGGTGGCTATTTACCAACCCGGCAAAAAAATTGAATTATCTGGTACGTGGGTATTTGGGACAGGGAATGCCATCACAATTCCTACGGCAACATTCTGGGGGCGAAATCCGTTTATGCCTGTCAATGTATTTACTGAAGCCAAATCGTATGTCGGAAGAAACGATTACCGGATGGCTCCTTATCACCGGTTAGATCTTGGCATTAGTTTTATCCGGCAAACGCGCTGGGGAGAAAGTCGTTGGATTCTTGGCCTTTATAATACTTATAACCGACAAAATCCTTTCTATATTGATGTCGATACCAAATCGGTATATAATCCGTCAACCGGACAGGAAATAAAAAAACATAAATTTGTCCAATACAGTTTATTTCCTGTCATACCATCTGTCAGTTATCACTTTAAATTCTAAAGCAAATGAAACAAATAAAATTCTTTTGTATCTTTCTGTCTTTGTGTTTAACATTGATTTCCTGCGAAGATTTTTTCAAGAAGAGCATTGAAATAGAATCGGCGGATGACGTTCCCAAAATAGTGGTTTCGGCCGGATTGGAAAATGGTTTATTTTATATCTATCTGAGTTTAAGTAATCCCATCACTACGAAAGAAACACTTTCACAAACTATCACCATTAAAAATGCAATAGTAAAACTCTATGAAGACGACCAACTACTATTGGAAATTACTCAACAGGACGATTATGCCGAACCGATATACAGCCCGTATGATCAATACTACCTGCCCTATGCCGTAAGACAGAATGTACGGGTAACACCTGGAAAATCATACCGGTTGGAAGTTTCGTATGAAAATTATCCTCCGGTTTTCTCTACTGTCATAGCGCCCGACGAACCTCTGATTTTGAATACATATATGGATAGTAATAACATATTGGAACGGGACAACGACCGGATTGCATACGCAGAAAAATTACAGGATGGTTATCCCCATTGTGACAAGTTTTTTCCTTTAGCATTGACTATTCAGGATGATCCGTTTCAAAAAAATTATTATTTGATCGAAGTCTGTGAAACTTATCAGCCCAACCCTTCTACCCTGGAGATATATACGAACATGTATCGGCAGGCTGTTGGTACTACCGACCGGATTTTAATACAGGATAATCCCGACGTTATGGCCAATCAATGGCTGAATGATCCGGAAATTAACACATTTATTTTTGGTCAAATGCTGTTAACTGACCTAACTTTCCAGGGAAAGAAGCAGACATTGAATTTATTGGTGGCGACCTGCAACAGTTTCCGGAATAATGATACCTCCTGCGAACGTCTTCGGCGGTATTATCCCGAATCGCGCATCATACACGAAGATCATTATCTCATAGCAACTGTAAAGCATGTTTGTCGTGAAGGTTATGATTTCTACCGGACTTTTGTATTACAAGACGAAAACTTAGGCTTTTTCACAGAACCGGTTGATATTATTTCCAATATTAAGGGAGGGTATGGTTGTTTCTCGGTTTCCACATCTAAACAGGTGATCCTGGCGCATAACGAATCGTGTTACCTTTCTTATTAATTAGCACCTCGCCCGTTCTTCTCAAATTATATTTAACACAAAGACGCAAAGATTTTTTTGAACTAAAAAATAAAGACAAAAGAAAGGTGCACCATGAAGTAATACTTCCAACACAAATAACACAACAGTAACTATTCTTGCAGATAGATTGGTCGGGAGGCCATAGATTATCTGAATGTTTTTCAACGCAACGAGTGAATAAGGGAGTGATGTATTAGAGTATGATTGTTTTCAAACAGTCAATACATTGTATTTATCGTGATATCAGTAATATAATAAGAAAAAGGGCGGCCGGAAGCATCTTTGAA